>JAEZLP010000029.1 GCA_023415235.1 Bacillota bacterium | reverse complement strand
GTCTACATCAGCACCTTGAGAAAAAAGCTGGAAAAGAATCCGGAAAGCCAGAAATACATTCTCAGCATTCGGGGAGTAGGTTACAGTTTCAATCACAAGCTGTTGGGCTTGGTCAATCAGTGATCTCTGCCCCACTTATTCCGATAAGCATAAAAGATTACGATGCAAAGATACATCCACCAGAAAACAACATAGGCGTATAAAAACGGAATACCAAAAATAAATGGATAAGCCTTGTCCCCGACAAAAAGGATTCCGGGGAACTCAATCGCGCAAAGGCCGATCAGAATCAGCAGCCATATTATTTTCGACTTGCTTGCAGTTTTATTCCACATTCGTACAAAACCTCTCTGTCCGGGCCCATGACAGTATTCCTGGCATGCCCCAACCTTTATCACTTCATATTATGCAATTTCAATTCAATATTTACAATGATAATTTCATCCTTCTCCAATCGAATAAGAAAGTGCCTGTCCCCCGAACTCCTTGCAAACATTCGTCTCGGGGGATTTGTTTTGTGATTATTCCGACAATTTTTTTATTGATTTTTCAACGAAATCAAGGTGTCGAAATAATTTTTTAAAAAATTTTTTTCGTATTTTAATCGTTGTTTTACATTTTATGGCATTTGCCTCTGGTCACCCTAAGCCGGTCGTCAAAATTTCTGCTTTTAAAAAACCTTTCGTTCCCGTATTTTCAACGGATTTCAGTCCTAGCCATAGAATTGCCAGTGAATGTATACAAAATACGAAATCAGTTGCAATTTAGCCATCTTACATTTTATTACATTTGCGAATTGTCGCAACATTTCAACTTATTTTATATGCCTTGACAAGGAAATTTGGCGAGAATATGATGTAATTAAAGAATTCTACTGCAGAATTTACTGCGAATTGCCCAGCTGGCGATGATTTTCCTTTAAAAAGTCATAAAACGCGGTAGCCGCAATAATTTTTAAGGAAAAAACAAAAAATACAATAAATATTTTCATCATCGGAACTAAATCCGATGTTCGGATCGATATCACTGCTATCTAAAAGTAGATTTTTCGAAATGTCAGTCATGCAGCGATATGAATGGGAGGTTTTTATTATGAAACAGGAAGGATACAATCCTTACGTAGCAGCACAAACACAATTCGACCATGTTGCAGATATTATTGACTTGGACCCCTCAGTCCGTCAATTATTAAGACAGCCAAGTCGTGAAGTCCACTTTACGATACCTGTAAAAATGGATGACGGAACGACGAAGGTGTTCAACGGATTCAGAATTCAGCACAACGCAGCCCGTGGTCCCGCAAAAGGCGGCATCCGCTTCCATCCACACGAAACAGCAGATACAGTAAGAGCATTATCCATGTGGATGACTTGGAAATGCGCGGTTGTTGATATCCCTCTGGGCGGAGGCAAAGGCGGAGTAATCTGCGATCCCCACAACTTATCAAAGGGCGAACAGGAAAGGTTATGCAGAGGATATGTGAGACAGATAGCCAGCCTGATTGGCCCGGTCCTCGATGTACCGGCCCCGGACGTTATGACCAATGGTCAGCACATGCTTTGGATGCTGGATGAGTTTGAAGCAATCCACGGAGGACATTATCCCGGCACGATTACCGGAAAACCGGTCGGCATGGGTGGTTCCCTGGGAAGAACGGAAGCAACAGGCTATGGAGTTATCTATACCCTGAGAGAAGCGCTGAAGGGATTAAATATCGATCCTAAGGCGACTTCAGCTAGCTTGCAGGGTTTCGGAAATGTAGCGGAATATGCTGCACGTCTCTATACTCAGATGGGTGGAAAAATTGTAGCGATCTCATGTTGGGATCAGCATGACAGCAAATCCTACACCTTCCGTAACCTGAACGGATTGGATATTGAAAAAATGGTTGCGATCAAAGACTCATTCGGAACCATCAACAAGCAGAAAGCAGTTGAGCTTGGCTGTGAAATCCTTGACGGAGAAGAATGGATCTCTCAGGATGTAGACATTCTCCTTCCATGTGCACTGGAAAATCAGATTACAACAACTACTTTTGAAAAGATCAGCAAGAAAGTTAAAGTAATCTGCGAAGGCGCCAACGGACCAACATCCCCCGACTGCGACAAGCTGATCCAGGAAAGAGGAATCTTCCTGATCCCCGACTTCCTCGCCAACGCCGGCGGAGTAACCTGCAGCTACTTTGAACAGGTACAATGTAACAATAATTATTTCTGGACCAAGGAAGAAGTTCTCGAGAAGCTTGATTCCAAGATGACGTCAGCGTTCCAGGCTGTTTATAAGCTTTCCAAAGAGAAGAAGCTCTACATGCGTGATGCTGCTTATGTCATTGCGATCAACCGTGTTGCAGAAGCCGTCAAACTTCGCGGATGGGTCTAGTCTATCCTAATAATATATAAACGGTAAACAGCTTTAGACTATATCCTCAGGATATAGTCTTTGCTGTCTTTCGGATGTTTGACAATAGAATATTGCGAATCACAGCTTCGTAATATCTTTGCTAAAATTCTGTCTGCGGTTCGAAAGAACTTCGAGCGGAATGTAAAAATGTGTGTTATTATGTCTGTAGATGCAAGCAAAACGTTGCGTTACGGTGCAGACAGGAGGATATAATATGTTTAATGAAGGACAGGACATCAATATTGATTTTCTGAAAGAGCGAGCAAAAGAGCTCGAAAGCTTATACCGGGTCGACGAAGCCATACGAAAGGAATCCATTCCGGACATCCTAACTGAGATCTGCAGAGTTCTGCCAAGAGGCTTCTGCAATGTCCGGGCCTGTGTGGTATCCATAACCTTTGATAACAAGCTATATGCCGCGAAATCGCTTCCGGAAAGCTACGCCGATGAAATCCGGTCCGATATCGTGATCAACGAACGGCTCAGAGGCTTTATTTCGGCTGTATATGACGAAAAGCACACGGATGGAGGTAACAGCAGCTTCTTACCGGAGGAGCAGAAGCTCCTGAACACCGTTGCATATAAAATATCCCATAGGGTTCTATACGAAGAAATGGGGCAGCCGGAATCAAGAAGCAACTGGGAAGCGATTCTGATTTTTCTACAGAATACCGACCATAACATGCTGCTTCATGTGTCTGAGAAGATGCTGACTCTCCTTGCCAAAAACGACAGAGCCTGCATTGACGATATCTACAGGGAGATGAATTGGACACAGTACGAGTATATGGGAGAGATCAATTTCCCCCATCACAGGATGCCTGACGTTGATGTGATCCAATTAAGCAACTCTGTGTTTCAAGTTGCCAAGAATTCACTGGAGGATTCCCAGATCTTCGAATATATCAATCTCTGGATCTACCAGGGCAAGACCTATGAGCTTATCAAGCTGGTCGATAAAAAGAATTCCGATGTAAAGGACATTCGCAACGCTTTAATCCAATACCTCAAAGCGGTAAAAACTGATACGGCCAGCAAAGCCACAAAACGCTGGCTGATCGTGGAATTGGTGAGAAGATTTTTAACCGACAACTCAAAAATGATTGAAAATGCAAGGAGATACCTCTGCGTATCCGATTTCAGCGAGCTCTTGGAAAACATCATCTGCTCTCCGAAAAGCATGGGCAAAATCGGCGGCAAAGCCACGGGCTTTTTCCTTGCAAATAAGATCATTCATAATCTGATAGATAACAATCCTGAATTCAATAATATCAAAATGGTGAAAACCTGGTATATCGCCGCAGATGAATTGGAGAATTTCCTCCACGACAACCATCTGGACGAACTGAACGAACATAAATACCGAGATATGCTGGAGATCAGAGTCAGCTATCCGAAGCTGATTCATTCCGTAAAGAATGGTCATCTGTCCCCCTATATCATAAGCGAGTTGAATCAAATTCTTGACCAGAGCGAAGGGAAACCATTGATCGTACGCTCTTCAAGCCTGTTGGAGGATCAGAGAAACACAGCATTTTCCGGTAAATACAAAAGCCTGTTCGTAACCAATACCGGAACCAAGGCAGAACGAATGAACAGCCTGATTGACGGAATTCTGGAGGTATACTCCTCCATGTTCAGTCCGGATTCCATACAATATAGAAAAGAGCACGGGCTTCTGGATTATTCCGAGCAAATGGGAGTTATGATTCAGGAGGTTGTAGGTCGCCGGATCGGGCCCTATTACTTCCCTCTTTATGCGGGCGTAGCCTTCAGCAATAACGAATTTCGCTGGTCCCCGCGCATCAAACGGGAGGATGGGCTCCTTAGACTGGTTATGGGACTCGGAACGCGGGCAGTCGACCGTGTGGGCGATGACTTCCCCATCCTGATCTCACCTGGACAGCCAAAGCTCCGGGTCAACTACGTGCCTCAGGAAATGAAAAAGTACTCTCCTCAGATGATGGATGTGCTTGACATGGTAAACAACCAGTTTGTTACCATTCCTATTTCAGAGATGGTTGAGGAATACGGAGCCGATATCCCCTACCTGAACCATGTGGCCTCCATACTGAATGACGATATCGTAACGGAGTACAACAAATATCGCCATAACGCGGAAAGCGACGACATTGTGATCACCTTTGACGGATTGATCAACAATACTCCCGTTGTTTCACATATCCAAAGGATAATGACCATTCTGGCAGAAAAGCTGGGATTTCCTGTTGACGTCGAATTTGCATGCGACGGCGAGGATTTTTACATTCTCCAGTGCCGTCCGCAAAGCAAGAGCAGGGATAACCTTCCTGTAGCCATCCCATCGGAAATACCGGCGCAAAATGTCGTATTCACAGCCAACAAGTATGTCTCCAATGGAAAGGTTACAGGCATCAAGACTGTGGTCTACGTCGATCCGGATGAATACGGCATGCTGGAGAGCCATCAAGACCTGGTCAGAGTAGGAAACGCCGTCAGCGAACTGAATCGAATCCTTTACCGTAAAAGCTTTATCCTGATGGGGCCGGGACGCTGGGGCAGCCGAGGCGACATCAAGCTGGGAGTGCAGGTCACTTATTCTGATATCAGCAATACCGCCATGCTCATAGAAATCGCGAAAAAAAAGTCAAAGCATCAGCCCGAACTGTCCTTTGGCACGCATTTCTTCCAGGACCTGGTCGAAGCGAATATCAAGTATCTTCCCCTTTATCCTGAGGATGATGGAATCGTGTTTAAAACAGCATTCTTTGATAGAAATACAAATGCCCTTGAGACTCTGCTTCCTGATTATGCGGATCTTTCCAATGTCATCAAGGTAATCAACATTTCAGAAAACTACTTTAAAAAAGAACTGGTCATACTCATGAACGCAGATTTGGAAAAGGCAGTGGCATTTCTGGAGCAGCCCCAGGGTCCGAACCGCAGACAGCAATTAAGCTTCATTGACGAGTATGAGTACAAAAACGATCCTACGGACAGCGAAGGATGGAAATGGCGTTATTATATGGCCGAAAAGATAGCAGCTCTCATCGATATGAAGGCATACTCCGTAAAGGGAATCTATCTCTTCGGAAGCACAAGCTCCTGCACTGCAAGACTGAACAGCGATATTGACCTGCTGATCCATTTTGACGGGACAGAGGAACAAAAGCAGCAGCTTGTTACATGGCTTGACGGCTGGAGCCAGTCATTATCGGAGATCAACTATCTCAAAACAGGATACCGGTCCGACGGACTTCTCGACGTTCATTTCGTTACGGATCGGGATATTGAAAATAAAGACTCCTATGCTTCCAAGATCAATTCCGTTTACGATCCCGCCGTTGCGCTGAGACTCCGCGACAATTGACAGGAAACAGCATACAGCTGACAGACAGACAATACCTCATTAAATATTACCGGCGGAACCCCGATGGTTGAATGATCATCGGGGTTCCGCTTTTTTGATTCAAATCTTCCGTTTTTTTGATTTAAACCTTCCGTTTTTTCGATTTAAACCATTTGATTTATGCTTTAAATCTCCCGGTTTTTGTGTTCATACCATCTTGTTATAGCTTTCAAGCCTTTCGGTATCCATACTGTGTAATTACAGTTTTTTACATTCTACTTTTCGGCATAATTATACGAATGTAAATTTATTACATTTATTTGCCTTTTCGAAAAGATGTCAATTTCTCGGAAATCGACTCGTTTTTTCTGTGAAAAACCGGGGCAGTATGACCCTATGTATAAAGTATACAGGCTGAAATGCTTGGTATTGCTCGTTTTCAGAATATTACAACTTTGTCAAAATAGCTTTATAATTATTGACTCCTTTTTGGGGTTATGTTATGTTAAGGGTGAAAGAAAACTTACTTTTTATTACATATCCCAAATTATAAATAAGAAAGAGGAGTAAAAAAATGTCAATTAATGTACAGAAGTATTTAGACGACGTTAAAAAAAGAAATCCTGGCGAAGCAGAATTCCATCAGGCGGTAGAAGAAGTTCTTGAAAGTATCGCTCCTGTATTGGAAAAGAATCCTCAGTGGGTTGAAGCCGGTATCGTTGAAAGACTCCTTGAGCCTGAAAGACAGATCATGTTCAGAGTTCCCTGGGTTGATGACAACGGTAAAGTTCAGGTTAACAGAGGTTTCAGAGTGCAGTTTAACAGTGCAATCGGACCGTATAAGGGAGGACTTCGTTTCCATCCTTCTGTTTACCTCGGAATCATCAAGTTCCTCGGCTTCGAGCAGATTTTCAAGAATTCTCTTACTACCCTTCCTATCGGCGGCGGCAAAGGCGGATCAGACTTTGATCCAAAAGGAAAGTCCGACAATGAAGTCATGAGATTTTGTCAGAGCTTCATGACCGAGCTTTGCAAGCATATCGGTGCTGACACTGACGTACCGGCAGGCGATATCGGCGTAGGCGGAAGAGAAATCGGTTATATGTATGGACAGTACAGAAGAATCAGAAATGAGTTCACCGGAGTATTGACAGGAAAAGGAATCGGCTGGGGAGGATCATTAGCAAGAACCCAGGCTACCGGTTACGGACTGATCTACTTCACAAGAGAAATGCTGAAAGCAAATGGAAAGAGCTTCAAGGATCAGAGAGTCGTAATTTCCGGTTCCGGAAATGTAGCGATCTATGCTTGTGAAAAGGCTCAGTCCTATGGCGCTAAGGTTGTAGTCGTATCTGACTCCAACGGATATGTTGTTGACGAAGACGGCATCGACGTTGCACTGGTTCAGCAGATTAAAGAAGTTGAGAGAAAGAGAATCAGCGAATATGTCAAGACCCGCACAAATGCGAAATATGTTGATGGCGGTTCAGTATGGGATGTTAAGTGCGACATCGCTCTCCCCTGCTCCACTCAGAATGATATCGATGAAGCAAAAGCCAAAAAGCTTGTTGAAAACGGATGTTATGCAGTAGGCGAAGGCGCTAACATGCCTTGCACAAACGAAGCAGTCAAGTACTTCCTGTCCAAGGGCGTTCTCGTTGGTCCTGCTAAGGCCGCAAATGCCGGTGGCGTTGCTACTTCTGCTCTGGAAATGTCCCAGAACAGCATGAGAATGGAATGGTCCTTCGAAGAAGTTGATCAGAAGCTTGACGACATCATGACCAAGATTTTCGCAGCTTGCGACAGCGCTTCCAAGGAATATGGCATGCCTGGCAATTATGTAGCCGGAGCTAACATTGCCGGATTCCTCAAGGTAGCAAAAGCTATGTACGCTCAGGGAGTAATCTAAACCTTAATACAACCACAACCATATAAACCAACTCAATTAAAATGGGACAGGAAGCAACACTTCCTGTCCTGTTTTATGTTTTACCAGCATCAAAACGGCTCCGCTCATTAAAAGCTTAATCCATTGTGGTTAAGGTCGATGATAATGTTTTCCCCGTCCCGGACCTCGCCTCGTATAATCTTAGAAGCAATTTCCGTTTCGATGTGCTTCTGCAGGTATCTCTTGACCGGCCTGGCCCCATATGCCGGAGAATACGCCTCTTCGGCGATATAACGCTTGGTCGAATCGGTAAGAGTCACCGTGATGTTTCTTTCCTGCAGCTTTTGCTGAATATGCACCATGGCCATATCGATGATCTTCATGATCTGCTCTTCCGTCAGCGGCGAGAAGATCACCACATCGTCTATCCGGTTCAGAAATTCCGGCCTGAAATGCCTTTTCATTTCATTTTCCACCGTCTCCTTCACCTCTTCCGGGATGGTCCCGTCCGGCCTGATATTTTCAATGAGATACGGGCTTCCGATGTTTGAGGTCATAATAACGATGGTGTTCTTGAAGTCTACGGTTCGGCCCTGATTATCAGTCAATCTGCCGTCATCCAAAAGCTGGAGCAGAATGTTGAATACATCCGGATGGGCTTTCTCGATCTCATCAAAGAGGATAACACTGTAGGGTCTTCTTCTCACCGCTTCGGTGAGCTGCCCTCCCTCGTCATAGCCCACGTAGCCCGGGGGCGCTCCCACAAGCCTGGATACAGAATGCTTTTCCATATATTCGGACATGTCGATCCGGATCATGTTTTTCTCCGTATCGAAAAGCGCTTCCGATAGCGCTTTTGCCAGCTCAGTCTTTCCTACGCCGGTCGGACCAAGGAAGATAAAGGAGCCGATGGGCTTGCCGGGATCCTTAAGACCTGCTCTAGCCCTCAGCACTGCTTCCGCTACCGCGGTGACCGCGTCATCCTGACCGATGACTCTCTCATGGAGCACTTCGCCCAAGCGGAGCAGCTTTTCCTTTTCCGCCTCCACCAGTCTGCTTACCGGGATGCCGGTCCACTTGGAAACTACTTCGGCAATTTCCTCTTCCGTAACCTCCTCCTTCAGCAGCCGCTTTTCCTTTGCGACTTCGGTGAGCTCCATCTCGGATTCCAGCTTCTTTTCCAGTTCGGGCAGAGTGCCGTATTTCAATTTCGCAAGCTTTTCAAGATCATACTTTCTTTCCGCATCCTCGATCTGAAGCTTAACTTCCTCGATCTGCTGCTTTGTGCCCTTGAGCTCCACGATGGCTTTTTTCTCCTGTTCCCATTGGGCTCTCATGGCGGAATTCTGCTCCTTCAGCTCCGACAGTTCCTTTTCTATATTGTCCAGCCTTGACTTGGAGCCACTGTCCGTTTCCTTGCCCAAGGCCTGTTTCTCGATTTCCAGCTGCATGATCTTTCTTGCGATTTCATCCAATTCGGCAGGCATGCTGTCGATCTCGGTACGAATCTTGGACGCAGCTTCATCCATCAGGTCGATGGCCTTATCCGGCAGGAAACGATCGCTGATGTATCGATCCGACAGGGTAGCGCAAGCGATAAGCGCATTGTCGGTGATTCGGACGCCATGATGGATCTCAAACCGTTCTTTCAACCCTCTCAAAATGGAAATCGTATCCTCCACCGTCGGCTGCTCCACTAAAATCTTCTGAAACCTTCGTTCCAGCGCAGCGTCCTTCTCGATATTTTTTCTGTATTCATCCAATGTGGTAGCGCCAATGCAGTGTAGCTCTCCTCTGGCCAGCTTCGGCTTCAGAAGATTTCCCGCGTCCATGGAGCCCTCCACTTTTCCGGCTCCCACAATATTGTGTATCTCATCGATAAACAGGATGATCCTGCCCTCTGATTTTTCTATTTCGTTTAATACGGATTTTAGACGCTCTTCAAATTCTCCCCTGAATTTTGCCCCTGCGATCAAGGCACCCATATCCAGCGCATAGATCGTCTTGTCCTTCAGTCCTTCCGGCACGTCGCCGTTTAAAATTCTCTGAGCCAGCCCTTCCACCACTGCAGTTTTTCCGACTCCCGGCTCGCCGATCAGTACAGGATTGTTCTTTGTACGCCTTGACAGGATCTGTATCGTATGTCGAATTTCAGAGTCTCTGCCGATGACCGGATCCAGTTTCCCTTCTCTCGCCTGCTGCACCAGATCCCGGCCATACTTGTTCAGCGCATCATAGTTTTCCTCGGGATTCTGACTAGTAACTCTCTGGTTCCCCCTTACCTTTGACAGAGCTAGAAGGAAGCCGTCCTTTGTAATGTTGTGCTTTCGGAAGATCCTGCCGGATGGCGTATTTTTCTCATCTAAAAGCGCGAGATAGATGTGCTCCACGCTCACATATTCGTCTTTAAAATCTGAAGCTATTTTTTCTGCATTCAATAAAATCTGATTCAGGCGCCTGGTGGTATACATATTGTCGTTGCCGCCCTGAACCTTGGGCAGCTTCTCGATTTCACCCTGAAGCTCCCCGACGATCTCCCCCGTATTCACGCCCATAAATCCCACGAGCTTTGGAATTAAACCGTCCTGCTGGAGCATCAAAGCCAGATGAAGATGTTCCCCATCCAGCTGCTGATGGCCTTCCTGTACCCCTATATTCTGGCAGTCCATAATCGCAGACTGAGCATTTTGTGTAAACCTTTCAAAATTCATAGAAACACCCCCCTTGCCGTTCTAATCCTTAAATTCAAGCAAAGGTGTTTCCGGCTACAAATCACCTTCGCTAAAAGCAGCAGTATCAACTGTACATTTTATTATATACCACTGCCGTAAATAAATAAACAAAATAATTAGCACTCTCTCCATTAGAGTGCTAATTTTTATTGTTTGTATATGAAAACCTCCGGCTATGCCGGTGGTTCTGTGGAAGCGAAGCGATGCTGAGAAAAAAACTCCTTTTGATATAATTAGAGTGCGATCTGTCACAATTGCACAATAAGAAACCAAAAGGAGAATTTTAAAAATGACTAATGATAGAAATAG
>JAEZLP010000036.1 GCA_023415235.1 Bacillota bacterium | reverse complement strand
TGTTCTGCAGAATGCAAAAAAGGTGATCATAATTCCCGGATACGGAATGGCCCTTGCCCAGGCGCAGCAGCAGGTTCGGCAGCTGGCGGACAAGCTGGAGCAGAGGGGCTCCCAGGTGGACTATGCAATCCATCCTGTGGCAGGCCGCATGCCCGGTCATATGAATGTGCTCCTGGCGGAAGCAGACGTCGATTATGAGAAGCTGCGCGGCATGGAAGAGATCGACTCCGAATTTGCAGAGACGGATCTGGCCATCATAGTCGGAGCAAACGACGTGGTCAATCCGGCAGCGAACACAGCCGAAGGCACTCCGATTTACGGAATGCCAGTGCTGAGCGCCCATAAGGCGAAGCACATAATTATCTGCAATTACGACAGCAGTCCCGGTTATGCCGGGGTGGAAAACCCTCTGTACACGAGTCCAAATGTGACGCTGATGCTAGGGGATGCGAAGGAAACCATAGCTGAGCTGATCAGCTTAATATGAATAACCTATAGAGCATTAACATTTTGGAAAATACTGAAGGAAGAGCTTCGGCCGTGCCGAAGCTCTTTTTGAAAAGGGGGCCGCAATCTATGGATTGCGAGTCCCCTTAATATGTAGATACATAGATCCATTCACCGGCGAGAGAATTCGCTGACAACTATTAATAATATGTAGAAAAATATATGATATTATCCTAAAGTTTTATGATTTTCATACGATAATACTTACCTATATACATTGACATTTATTTATAAATAATTAAAAACAAGGAGACAAGTATGAAGAAGGTTAATCAGATCAGCACCAAAATTATTATCAGCACCGTGTTGATTGCTGTTTTATCTGTCATAATAGTGGGGGGAATCTTTACCTACAATTTGATGAAGCAGTCGGAAGAGAATCTGAGAGCAATCAACAAAGTCCTGAATGAAGATTATGACAATCTGATCAAATCTGAAGTGGAAAGCGCGATTTCAATGCTGAACCATGTCAATGCAAGATATGAAAGGGGTGAGATTACGCAGGAGGAGGCCAAGAAAATAGGGGCCGATACCCTCCGTGAAATGAGATACGGAGCGGAAGGATACTTTTGGGCGGATGACCTGGAAGGCAACAATATCGTATTGCTCGGAAATGCCACAGAAGGAACAAACCGCCTGGAGTTTCAGGATGTGAACGGAAAATATATCATCAAGGAATTAATTCAGAATGCAAAGGACGGCGGAGGATATCTTGATTATTACTTCCCGAAAGCCGGAGAGGAGGAAGCTTCTCTCAAGAGGGGCTATTCCCAGCTCTTTGAACCGTTCCAGTGGGTGATTGGAACCGGGAATTATGTAGACAGCATTCAGACCATATCGAATGATTTTCAACAAGACAATGATAAGAACATAAGAAACGTGCTGATTGTTGTTATCGTTACTGCATTGGCAGCAATCGCTCTTGCAAGCCTTGCCGCATTTCTGATCGGAAAGAAAATCTCAAAACCAATCGTAGCATTGACAGCGGTGTCTGAGAAACTCGCCATGGGCGACACAAACGTGGATATTGCCGTCACCACCAACGATGAGGTGGGTGTTCTTTCATACGCTTTCGGCAAGATCGTAGACAATATAAAGCTTCAATCGGAAAACGCCAGGAGAATTTCTGAAGGCGATCTCTCAATCGAAATAATTCCGAAATCAGACGGGGATATCCTGTCACAGAGTATGAATCAAATGATTCAGGAATTGCGTAATCTGGTTGGAGAGGCGCAGGTTCTGACCCAGGGCGCAACGGAAGGCGATCTGTCCATACGGGGAGACGCGGGCAAATTCAAAGGCGGCTACAGAGAAATTATTGATGGCTTCAACAATACCCTGAATGCTATCGTCGACCCTCTCAATGTTGCCCTGAAATACATTGAAAAGATGGCTGATGGAGATGAGCTTGAGCGAATTGAGAATAATTACAAGGGCGATTACGGTATGCTGATCAGCCATTTGAATATGGTTTGCGATTCATTCAACACACTGCTTTCCGAAACGGATAAACTAACCGGCGCTGCTGCCAACGGACAGCTGTCCTACCGTGCGGATATCAGCAGGCTGAAGGGATCCTATTCTAAGATTGTCGGCGGAGTTAACGAAGCGCTTGATTCCGTGATCAATCCGTTGATGGTGGCCGCAGAGTATATGGATATGATCGGCAAGGGTCAAATCCCCTCTATGATTACAGACACATACTACGGAGATTTTAACGATATCAAGAACAATATCAATTCCTGTATCGACGGACTGGGAGGACTAGCGGAAAGCCGGGATGTTCTCGCTGCCATGAAGAACAATGACTTTACGGGAAGAGTGAATGGAATTTATCAAGGCATTTATGCGGAGCTTTCGGAGTCCGTCAATATGGTTTCCGACAGGATCAATACGATTATTGATGCGTTGAATAATGTTGCGGAAGGAAATCTGAAGCAACTGGAGGAATTCAAGCAGATCGGCAGAAGAAGCGAGAATGACCATTTGATGCCGACGGTTATCAAAATGCTTGAGAATATCAAATCCTTGGTGGATGAAACAGCAATGCTATCCGCCGCTGCCATTGAGGGGAGATTGGAAACCAGAGGAGATGCCGGGCGATTCCAGGGTGAGTATGCCAGAGTGATCGAAGGCATCAACAAGACTCTGGATGCTGTGATTGCTCCGGTCAATGAAGCCCTTACAGTATTAAAAGAGGTGGCAAAAGGCAACCTCATGGCCAGTGTGGAGGGGAATTATCAGGGAGATCACGGGGATCTGAAGGATACTTTGAACGAAACCATTGAAATCATTCGCAGCTATGTCAGCGAGATCTCAAGCGTGCTAACGGAAATGGCGGGAGGAAATCTGGATCTTTCCATTACAGCAGATTACAGAGGAAACTTTATTCAAATCAAGGATTCTCTCAATAATATTATTGAAACCATGAGCCGGGTACTGGGAGATATCAATGAGGCTGCTGATCAGGTGGCCTCCGGTTCCAGACAGGTTTCAGACGGCAGCCAAGCTCTGTCGCAGGGCTCCACAGAACAGGCCAGTTCAATAGAAGAGCTGACAGCATCCATCGCTGAAATAGCATCTCAGACAAAGCAGAATGCCGTCAATGCGAATCAGGCCAGCGAGCTTGCCAAGGATGCCAGAGACAATGCAGAGAAGGGCAATATGCAGATGAAAGGGATGCTTGATTCCATGGCGGAGATCAATGAATCCTCGGCTAATATCTCAAAAATTATTAAGGTCATCGACGATATTGCCTTCCAGACAAATATTTTGGCTCTCAACGCGGCTGTGGAGGCAGCGAGAGCGGGGCAGCACGGCAAAGGCTTTGCTGTGGTTGCGGAGGAAGTCAGAAATCTGGCGGCCAGAAGCGCCGACGCGGCTAAGGAAACGACAGGCTTGATTGAGGGCTCCATCAGCAAGGTTCAAGCTGGAACAAAGATTGCCAACGATACTGCGGAAGCCTTGAATGAAATAGTGACAGGAGTAGAAAAGGCAGCCGCCATTGTGGCAGATATCGCAGTCGCATCCAACGAACAGGCCTCCGGCATTGCTCAGATCAATAAGGGCGTCGAGCAGGTTTCTCAGGTTGTTCAGAACAACTCTGCTACAGCGGAAGAGAGCGCCGCAGCCAGCGAAGAGCTCTCAAGCCAGGCGGAGCTTCTGAAGCAGATGGTAAGTCAGTTTAAGCTGAAGAAATCTCAAAAAGCAATCCGGGAGCACATACAACCCATGCAGCTTATGAATCCGGACGACGAGACGATACTGGAAAACAACTCCCTGAGCGAGCCGCAGATCCTGCTCAATGAGAAAGAGTTTGACAAGTATTAAGCAGATCTTTTAAGTAGTATTAAGGGGAACGAATTCCGTCCATCAATATCTCGAACAGACTCAGTCAAAGCATGAAAATGGGGCTTGCAATTCATAGATTGCGAGCCCCTTTATAATAGTCTTCTTATGTTCAACCAGCTTTTTCGTCATGGTACCGCCGATATATCCGCCGACATAACCATTTTGTCGGGAGGTCAGGCTTCCCTTATTCAGCTTGTTGTACTGGGTTATGTCAATCCCGGTTTCCTCGGCAAATTCCGTTATTAAGTTCTTCTGTTTTTTACTGATTTCCATATCCATATTCATATTTCATCACCGCCTTTCTCTTAATCTTAACCGGGATAGAATGATCTATGACAGGCAATATCTGTATCCGAATTTGCATTTTATAATACAGATCAAAAAAAATACTACTAGATTGCTAGTAGCAGATTTTTTGGATTGACTTATTTAAGCCATTTGAGCTGTAGAGATTATAAATCGAGATAATAAGTCGTGATTATAAAAGGATCAGACACTCGTTGATGACTTCTTCAGACAGTTCAAATTCTCTTTCCTGTTCTTCCAATCGGACCACTCCCTTCTCAACAATTGACTGCAGCCGCAGATTTTCGATTTATACCACGGCAGCCAGTCATTAATATATGCTGATATTACCGGATGTATGCCGAGAAAATTGTAGAAAAATAAATTGTTGAAAAAAAATCTTGACTGTACCCTTAGGTAATATCTTACAATTTATCTAAAGGGGGTGATGGGATGAAAATAAATGAGGTTATGAAAGTAACAGGGCTGACCAAAAAAGCCATCTATTACTATGAAAATGAAGGATTGATCAGTCCCCAGAAGGATCCGGACAACAATTACAGGATTTACAGTGACGAAGAGGTCAGAAAACTTATTGTTATCAATATCTTAAGAAGGCTGGATATCCCCATCAGGGTAATCGGCAACATCATAAGAGATTCCGTCTCATTGAAAGATGTTCTGCAGGAACAACTGGTCATTGCCAATCAAAAAATCAATGTTCTTTTTCAAAATAAAAAGATAATGAATGACCTAATTACTAGGGATCTAAAGGAAAGCGACTTTACCTTCAAGACGCTGATCGAGTTCAATCGGGAGCTGGATTGTCTGGCGATCAGCAACGGGAATGTTGGAAAAGAGCTAGTGCGGATTTTTCCGGGAACGTTGGGAAAAATCTTTGCCATATTCTATCAGGGATATTTGGATGCGCCTCTGGATACCGATGAAAAATTGGATGCCTGGTACAGACTGATCCAGAAGCTTGATGAGATCAATGAAATCGAGTTCCCGGAGGAGATCAGAAAGATTGTGGAGGAATTATATTCTGAAGTGGATGAAGACAAGCTTGCCCATTGGGAGAGGGTGAGCAGGCGCGTGATCAGCGAAATGATCGAAAGGCAGGCTCCGCCTGATCAATCCAGCATCCTGATGGCAAAAGAAGCGCTCGTAGGCTATTATGCCAATCCGGACTCTCAAAAGAAAATCGAAGGCTATTATAAGCTTCAAAGCTTCATCATAAACAATCTGGATGTCTTAACGGAAATCAATCAATATATTCGTATCATAGGAGACAGCGACAATTAAACCTTCAGCGAAGAGTCGGCAGAAATTATTAGAGACAGCCGAAATAAAAGACAGCTGGAAATAAAAACTGCTGGAAGTAAAAAGCGGCTGAAAACAAAAGGCGCTTGACCCAGTGGGAGAGAGCAGGGATGGCGCCTTTTGTTATAGAAGCATAGGCTAAGCATTCTTCAGTGAATCGATTACTGTAGATTTACAGTGCTTGTCGCTTTCCGGTCCGTATTCATTTGCTCCTGGAGATTATGAGCATGATAATAATTGTTTGCCATCATATATTTTAGAATCTTTTCATGGGTGTTTATTGCAGCGTCCAAATGCTCTCGAAGCGTTTCCCGGACCTCCGGAGTGGTGGCCTCTGATAAGGCCACGGCATAATTCCTGACGGCTGATTTGGCATCCAGCAAAAAGTCCGTTGCAATGACCTGCTCTGTCATATCGGTCATGCCGGCTAAGCTTTGAATAATATTCATAGTGACGCTCCTTTCCCGCTTTCGGTGCAGGGGGGTACTTCTTTTTCCTTTACCCTGTCCAAAACATCATCAGAAGCAAACCTGGATGTCTGAACCGGCTGGAATGTCTTGAAAGACCCCAGAAAGGAGGTTTCAATCAGCGCCTGCAGCTCCTTTGCATGCTGCCTGGCAGCTGCCAAATCCTCCTGCATGATGGATTTCAGCTCTTCGTCCCTTACCAGCTTTGACATGGTAAAGCATTTGGTAGCGCAGATATTTTTCATGGTCAAAAGCTCATGGAGATCGTAGGTTTCGTGTGGGGTAATCCCTCTTTCCATACTCAAAGTATCACTTCCTTTTCTATTTGCAGTTCTCTTTCCATTTTGCCCTGGGGCAAACACAGTTATACACGAAAAACAAGAAGCAGTTAGTACTAACTGCTCCTGTTCGTGTTATTCAGTTGGTATATATTAATCGGAATCTGCTGAAAGGCTTGTCATTCCGTTCAGCAGAATCGATTAGGCATGAATGCCTTAAGGGGTTATTGATCACCCTTGTTGTAATGCTGCGCGTTCATAAACTCATGGATATTTTTAAAATTATCCCGTAGCTCCCGGCTTTCACTCCTATTTTGCTCATTATTTTTATTATTATCCAAGCTTAATCACCTCCATTAAAAGTATTCTCTCTTTTTGCTTTCCTATACGCTGATGTTCTCAATGATCATAGCCGTACCCTGGCCTCCGCCGATACAAAGGGTGGCCAGGCCGTATCTTGCCTTTCTTCTTTGCAATTCATAGATCAACGTGATCAGAATTCTGGCTCCTGAGGCCCCGATCGGATGACCCAGCGCGATAGCCCCGCCGTTGACGTTCAGTTTTTCGGGATCAATGCTCA
Source organism: Bacillota bacterium (assembly GCA_023415235.1). GTDB lineage: Bacteria > Bacillota > Clostridia > Peptostreptococcales > Anaerovoracaceae > Anoxybacterium. The sequence goes on along the minus strand of JAEZLP010000036.1, from coordinate 66,111 downwards.
GGTCTTTCCCTACGGCGACACATTGGGAGGCAAAAGCTTCGTTGGCCTCGATCAGATCCATATCCTCCATGTACAGACCAGCTTTTTTCAAAGCCTTCTGGGACGCTGGGACCGGACCAATGCCCATGATGCTAGGTTCCACACCTGCGGAAGCGTAAGATTTTATAGTACAGAGGTATTTCAATCCCAATTCATCCGCCTTTTCCTTTGCCATGACGATCAGCGCCGCCCCGCCGTCGTTGATTCCTGAGGCATTGGCTGCTGTCACGAAGCCATCGGTCTTGAAAACCGGCTTTAGCTTGCCCAGGTTTTCTGCGAGCACACCGGGTCTGGGGTATTCGTCCGTGTCAAAAATGACAGGTTCGCCTTTCTTCCGGGGGACTTCCACTGGTACGATCTCATCCTTGAATCGGCCGGCCTTTATAGCGGCTTCCGCCCTGTTCTGGGATGTGGCTGCAAATTGGTCTAGCTCCTCCCTGGTCAGGCCCCATTGCTCCACGATGTTCTCCGCAGTGATGCCCATATGACAGTTGTTGAAGGCGCAGGTCAACCCGTCGTTGATTACGATATCGATCATTTTAGCGTCTCCCATTCTGGCTCCCCATCTGGCAGAGGGGATGATATAACCGGCTTGGCTCATGCTCTCCGTTCCGCCTGCAAGCACACAATCCGCATCTCCGGCTTTGATGATCTGTGCGGCGAGGCTGACCGTTCGAAGCCCGGAACCGCAGACCTTATTCACGGTAATTGCTGGTACTTCCTTCGGAATCTCCGCTTCCATAGCAACCTGCCTAGCAACATTCTGCCCCAGTCCGGCCTGCAGGACATTTCCAAAAACCACTTCGTCGATCAGTCCCGGCTCGACTCCTCCGCGCCTTAATGCTTCTTTTACGGCGATGGAGCCTAGTCTGACCGCCGGTATATCCTTCAGCGATCCTCCGAAGCTTCCGATAGGAGTTCTGGCCGCGCTGACAATTACAACTTCTCTCATAGTATCCCTCCTGTACTGTAAACTTAGTTTTTCTTATCATAATGTTCTGCAATAATCTTTTTTTCATACATAACGAGATACTTCAAGGAAAAACTAAAAAAGACAGGGGGTGTTATTATGACGGGAAACAATATTGACCTTGGAAACCTGAAGTCCCGTGAAGTTGGGAATCTGATCTCCAAGCAGCTTGTAGAGATGGGGAAAGAAGAGGTCCGAAGAGATTCGCCGGATGGATATGTGGATTACGGAAATTTGCCGTCCAGAGCCTTGCCGGAAATCGGAAAGCAGGTTGTTTCCAACAAAGTTAATCAGGGAGAGACCACTCTATGAGAACCCTGCGAAACAAAGAGAGTGGTCTCTCTTTGTTTCTAATAAAGAAATGTATGAAGATTCTGAACAACATGGGCTGATTCCCGCCGGGTGTAGTTGACATTTGCAGAACGCTTTTATATAATAATCTTTGGAAATATTATATTTTTAATGCCCTAACCACATTGATATAATTTATGTCTCTCGCGAAAATTGTGGAACGCATGTAATTTTAAATGCATTTATTTTTTACTAATATGGATATGTTTTCCATGATACATAGCCCGGCATAAATTAATCAGATGGCGTTAACGGCATATGTTTAATTTAAGGAGGAAAAAATGGGTAAAAGAATTCCAATGTGGCAGATCCTATTGGTACTGCTTGTTCTGATGCTGCTATTGATGTGGACAATTATCGGGTACGATGGATATGTTCATATCGCGCTCATCGTTTCTGCAGTTTTTGGAGCGGCAATTGCGGTTGCCAATGGCTTCAAATGGTCTTTTCTTGAAAAAGGTATCATCACGAACATCAGCAGATCCATGCAGGCGATTCTGATCCTGCTCGTTATCGGTATGCTGATCGGAACATGGATCGCAGGCGGTATCGTACCGGCCTTGATTTATTATGGACTGATGATCATGAGCCCGAGTGTATTCTTAGTTGCGACCTGCTTGATCTGCTCTGTGGTATCGTTGGCTACCGGAAGCTCCTGGACTACCGCTGGAACAGTAGGTATTGCTTTGATCGGTGTTGGGTCCGGTCTGGGAATTCCTGTTGAGATGGCAGCTGGTGCGATCATCTCCGGAGCATATTTCGGCGATAAGATGTCCCCTCTTTCCGATACGACAAATCTTGCGCCAGCAATGGCCGGTTCTACACTCTTCGAGCATGTAGCGCATATGATTAAAACAACCGGACCGTCTCTGATCATTGCACTTATTATCTATGCTATTCTCGGCATGGGCCATGGCGGCAATGCGGACATGAGCCAGGTAGAAGAATTAATGGGCTTAATGAAAGATAATTTCGTTATTTCCCCGCTTATGATTCTTCCGCCGCTGCTTGTTATCGCAATGGTGGTCTTTAAAGTACCTGCAATCCCGGGCTTGATTGGTGGTGTTGCACTTGGAATTATCTGTGCAGTTGCATTCCAGGGCGCTAGTCTTGGCGAACTTGTTACAATAACCGCGTATGAAGGCTTTGTATCTGAAACAGGAAATGCATTTGTAGACGATCTGCTGACCAGAGGCGGTTTTTCCAGCATGTACTATACGGTGGGTCTGATCCTCTGTGCGATGAGCATCGGTGGTGTTCTTGATTCATCCAATATGCTGAAGATCCTTTGCGAATCACTTCTGAAGCTTGTAAAGGGTACCGGTTCCCTCGTTCTGGTTACCGTAGTTACCTGTATTGTTGTAAATGTTGCAGCTTCCGACCAGTATCTCTCCCTTGTACTGCCTGGCAGAATGTACAAAGAAGCGTTTGAGGACAGACGGTTAAAGAACAAGAACCTCTCTCGTGTTCTTGAGGATTCAGGTACTCTGACTTCACCTCTTGTACCATGGAATACCTGCGGTACCTACCAGTCTTCAACTCTTGGAGTAGCTACTGTGGCCTATCTGCCATACTGTTTCCTGAACCTGATTAATCCGTTTGTATCCATATTCTACGGCTTTACAGGAATTACGATGGAAAAGATGACAGAAGAAGAATATCAGCAAGTTTTAGTTCAGAGACAACAAGATGCTGAAGCTGCAGCAAAAGCTGTTTAATATATCAATTAAGTGAATATTAAAAGGGCTGCCTCTGCCAGAATAAAATCTGGTAGGGCAGCCCTTTTATCATGTGAAAAAGATTAAACACTGTATTTCCAGCCTGTGGATTCGTTGATCAGCTGTGAACTGCTGTCCAGCAATTCGTGGATTTTTTTGCTCATTTGCTGATTCATTAGAACTTTTGGAAGGATAATCGCAAAATACTTGTCGATAAAGATAAAAAAGTAAAAATCATTCTCATAGGTGTAATCAATGTCATCCCAGCTATGTTCCGCCTGCTCAAATCCTGTCCATTTTACCGTAAACCCGGAATGTGTGAGCTGGATTTCCTGCTTAATATTGATTAATGGCTTTATATTCTTTTCTAGCCGTCGTGTCTCGATACTGATCCAGGAATAGATTCCTGCGACCGCGAGGATACCCAGCGTTCCGAGGATTTTAAATAAGAGAAAAGAATATTGTGTTTGATCGAGGACCAGCAGCAAAATCGATGGAAGCAGGATACAGGCTGTTATTTTGGTTCGCTTTGGATTTCTCCTGTGCATATAGTATGATCGTAAGGCGCCATAATCCGACGGACCCGTTATGCTTTTGACTTCAATTGAATGATCACTCATTTTTATTCCTCCGTTATGTTACATCGGAAGTCAGTATACTATAAAATCGCAAAAATGTAAACAATAGAAGGTTGAAGGATAGTGTAATGTTTTCTTGCGTGTGACAAATTAATATGGTAAACTGAACTAGATGACAAGACAGCTATCTATACATGTGTTAACACACTGGATGGCGCATTGCATCAGCAATCATAGTTTATTTTTATCTGGACATCAAGGAAGAAGGGGAAATAGAAATGTATCATATTGCAGAACGAATCGATCGACTGCCGTCAACACCGATGCTTAAGAAGATCCTGTTTATAACAGGGCTGGGCTGGATGTTTGACGCGATGGATCAGGGAATGGTATCCGGAGTTATGGCCGCCATCGGCACAGATTGGGCATTGTCCCCGGGACAGATCGGAATGCTTGGCAGCGCAGGAATGTTGGGTATGATTTTGGGTGCGGCGTTATCCGGCATGGCAGCCGATAAATGGGGAAGAAGAGCTGTTGTCATGTGGACATTGATTATCTACGGCATCGCCAGCGGCTTATCCGGATTTGCAGTGAATTATCCGATGCTCCTCGTACTTCGGTTTTGTACCGGCTTTGGACTCGGCGGAGAATTGCCTGCCGCCTCCACACTGATCAGCGAGTTTTCTCCGAAGAAGATACGTGGCCGCAATGTAATCATTCTGGAAAGTTTCTGGGCTTGGGGCTGGATCCTGGCGGCGCTGGTCGCGTACCTGCTGATCCCTGTTTACGGCTGGAGGACGGCATTCTGGGTTGGAGCAATTCCGGCACTCTTTGCAGCCTACCTGCGAAAAGCGGTTCCCGAATCTCCGCGTTATCTGGACGCGGCGGGAAAGGGCGTGGAAGCGGATCGGCTGATCGGCATGATGGAAAAGGAGGCCGGCCTTGAGGCATACCAATATAGAGGGGACCAAGAAAGTAAAAACAAGGAGACCATAAAACGATTATCCCTAGGGGAGCTGTGGTCAAAAAAATATATCCGAAGCACTTTTGTGCTTTGGGTCATCTGGATCGGCATTAATTTCGGATACTATGGATTTGTTCTTTGGACTCCTTCTCTGCTTGTTGCTCAGGGATTTGCGCTGGTGAAAAGCTTCCAGTTTACATTAATCATGTGCCTGGCGCAGCTGCCCGGATATTTCAGTGCGGCGTATTTAGTTGAACGGATCGGCCGCAAATGGGTGCTTACCATCTATTTTGCCGGAACAGCCCTTGCAGCTTGGTTGTTCGGACATGCTGGTTCGACGTCACAGGTGCTCATCTATGGAAGCCTGCTCTACTTTTTCAGTCTAGGCGCCTGGGGCTGTGTGTATGCATATACCCCGGAAGTATACCCGACTGTTGCCAGAGGCAGCGGAACAGGTTGGGCCGCCGCTTTCGGAAGAATCGGAGCCTTTGTTGCACCGCTCATCGTTCCGGTCATTTACAGCACCTATGGAGAAAAGACGGGATATGGCTATATTTTTGCTCTGCTCACCGGAGTTTTCGCTGTTGTGGCGGTAGTGGTCGCCTTACTCGGAAAGGAAACCATGGGGAAATCCCTCGAAGAAATCAGCGAATAAAAGGAATCAAAGCATTCAAAATACCCTCTCAATAGATACACAATACCCCCTCAATGGATACACATTCGAGGGGGCCTTTTAACGTTCCGAGATTTTCTTTTATAAACCCAGCTTGCTCTCGGCTGCATCCACCAGCTGATCGATGCGGCTGTGGAAAGCGGCTTTCTTATCCGTGTCTCCGTAGCGGTACGGCACCTGATAATCGTTTGCTTCCAGCTCCGACAGGAGAGCCTTTACAGATTCGGCTGAGATCAGTTCCGGATAATTCTCAAGGAAATCCTCAAAGGCACGGATAAATTCCATATCAACCGTATCGGTGTCGTTTGGTACAAGCGGAGTGTTGTCCACCCCTGCAAGGAAGCTGCGCAGGTAATATCGGTATTGGGTTTGCACCGGCTCCCTGACGGCAGAGCCGGGGTAGCTTGTGAGAAACTTTTCTCCGAGAACGATTCTGTCGGCAAGTTGGGAATGCGTTATGACCAGGCTCCCAGCCACCGCCCACGGCTGATCGGAATTCAGCACCATAAATTCTTTAAAATCGATCATCTCCGGTGATAATTTCTCTGAGTAGGCGTCCATGAAGTGATAATCGATCACCATCTGTTCGAGTCCCTCTGAGCTGATGAATTTGAAACCGGCTTTCTCCATGGATTCTTTTTCGTAAGCCTTGCTGCTTGCAAGGACCTGAGCCAGATAATCAAGGTACTCACGCACAAGGATATCGGAATGTTCCGTATCCGTATTCTCCATCAATAAATCAAGACGTTCCTTAACGTCGGATGGATTATCGGCTTCTTTGGCAAATCGGTTAAAATCGCTTATTATATCAACACTTCCCCTTCCCCCGCTGCCGGGGTCAGCCTGGCCGTCGTCATATTGACTGTTTCCGCATGCGGAAAGTGTCAGCACGACGATCATTGCGGCAATTAATATTCTTTTCATCTGTAATCCCTCCCTGAATCATTCAATCCAAAAACACTCCCATCAATATCCTACAGGCCGGACGGCGGAAGTTCAAGTAAAAATATTCCGTCCCGTGAACCGTCTGGAACTTTGCGGCGGATTACTGCGTCAAATAGATTAATTCATAGATTCGGAAAAAAATTAATGAGAGGAGTATCACAATGCGAAAAAAGACAATCCTGTATGGAATTCTAATTTTTTGTGTGATCATATCGGGCACGATATTGGCCCTAGCCGAAAACCAAAACGATGCATCGCAAATCGCAAGCGAGGGGGGAGCGGTGTTCTTTTATACTGGCAGCCCGCTTGCCTTATCCGACGGCGAGATTAAAATGCTGGACACGGCCAACCCCGATATCGGAGCCACAGTGATCGGATCAAGAACCTTGCTTCCCCTGCGGGCTGTGTCGGAATATTTCGGCGCCGAGGTATCCTACGATCAAACGAAGAAGGAAGCAGTCATAAAGCATAACGGAAAACAGTTCAGCTTTCCCATCGGCAACGCCAGCTATACCGTCGGAACCGGATCGGACAGGAAGAAATTTACCATGGATTCCAAATCTCTGATTATTGACGGGCGAACCATGGTGCCCCTTCGGGTTATCTGCGAAAATGTTCTGGGAAAAACCGTCACCTATTATGACCGGGTGATTGCGGTAGCAGAACATGAAGTCGATCTGAAAGCAAATAAAGGGCTGGTGTCCGAAGTAAGAGAAAAGATCGGAGAAGCGGTAAAGGCGGGAACGGTGAAAGAGCTGGAAGCGGTTTTAAAAACCGCGGCGCAATGGGTTAATATTGAGGCGGAGGGTGCGAGTGATTTGAACAAATCCGCAGCGCCTGCGGCTGCACCGGAATCCGCTGCCGGGGTAGCCGGTGCAGCCCAAAATGATGGCGCCGATCAAGCATACTCCACTACCAACGTTCAAGTAGAGGGAATCGATGAAGCGGACATGGTGAAAACCGACGGAAAGTATCTATACGTTGCCGGAGGCAATGTAGTGAGAATCATCGGAGCGGATGATGGAAAGCTTAGTGATGACACGGTTCTCAGGCTTTCGACGGATAAAAATGTCAGTGAGATCTATCTGGATCAAGGCAGACTCGTTGTTTTGGGAACCCGGACAGAATTTGAAACACCAGTTGACGATCCGATCAGAAAAACTTTCCAGGACAGTGCGGAATCGGCTTCCAATGAGGCGGATACGAGTTTGAGAATCATGCCTCCCCACAAGCCAGCGAAAACCTTCAGCTTTGCGGATGTTTACGACATTTCCGATCAGCTGAAACCAGTCCTTGTGAAAAGCCATGAAATGGAGGGGTATTATCAATCCAGCAGAAAAAACGGAGATATCGTTTATCTCGTTACGAATATGCATCCCTCAGACGGAGTCATCCTTCCTATGATGCGGGATACCACCATCAGCAATAAAGAATTCAGCATGAAATTGAATGACGTTATGATCATGCCAAAACACCCATGTCCGGGCTATGTTATTATCTCCGCCCTGAATGTGAACAATCAGGAAAAAACCGAGGTTGAAGCGATCACCGCTTACGGTTCTAACATGTATATGAACGAATCTTCTATATACCTCGCATTTGAAAGCCGTGCTTCCGAAACCTCGATCATAAGATTTGATCTAAAGGGAATGAAAGTCGGCTATGCCGGTTCCGGAAGCGTACCCGGCTACCTGCTGAACCAATTTTCCATGGACGAGTATGAGAATCATCTGAGAGTCGCAACCACCGACTGGAACAAAGGCAGCAACAGCCTTTATGTTCTCGATCAGTCGCTGAATATAACCGGATCCGTGGAGAATCTGGCAAAGGGAGAATCCATCTATTCGGTAAGATTTATGGGGAATAAAGGATATGTGGTCACTTTCAGGACCATCGATCCCCTGTTCGTGTTCGATCTGTCGGACCCGAAAAAACCTGTTCTTACAGGGGAGTTGAAGGTTCCCGGATTCAGCAGCTATCTGCACCCCATCGGCGAGGATATTCTTCTTGGCATCGGAGCGGACACTTATGAGATTTACCGGAAGGATAGCAGCGGAAGGGAAATCGTCGAGGGGGTCCGTCAGGGGGGGATCAAGTTTTCTCTCTTCGATGTATCCGACATGGGCAAACCGAAGGAGCTTTCCAATTATGTAATCGGTGATTCCGGAAGCTCAGAAGCGTTTTACAACCATAAGGCTGTCATGATCGATCCGGCCGGTGAAAACGCAGCCATCGACGCCTATGTTTCAGGCGGAAACCTGAAAACCGGCAGTGGGCAGGGCGCAATTATCATGAATTACAGCAACAATAAGCTATCCATGAAAGGATTTTTAGATTCCAAACCGTCCGGCGTTTACGGCAATGATATTCCTTTTGCCAGAAGAATCCTGTATATCGGCGACGAGCTGTATTATATTCAGGACGGCAGAATTACTTCCTATGATTATGACAGCCTGAAGGAAATCGATTCCCTGGTTCTTCAATAATAAAATCCGGGGAATAGTTCACGGGCTGCGGGCAAAAATAAAACGGACGAAGGGGCGGCACGATCAGAACGCTTTCTCGTACATCATACCGGATATTAGGAGGAGAACATGACAAAGGACAGCCAGGTGGACAACAAAATAGCGCGAAAGATCAAAGCGAAGGATCAGACGCCGCTGACCAGGGAGAACCAGAATCAAAACAGAAATGCAAAAAAACATTCAATCAGGAATAATGACGTCTAGGAGGATTATCGATGGCAAAAGCAGGAATGAGGAGACCTGATCCGGAAGCGCCCCACGGAACGGAAGGGGATCATAGATTGCACATACCCAAGAATGAGCAGGAGCCGGTTCCGGAGATACAGGGAAAGGCAAAATACGGGAATAAGAAGGCAGATAAGGACAGGAGATAACAACAGAAGATAGAGAGACTAACGGTTAGATTCTGCAATATCAGGAACACGAAGCATCCGGCGAAAAAAGCCGGATGTTTTTTGAATAAAATGAAAGAAAAGAAGGAACTTTTTTATCTTCTAGCTCGTCTTATAATTACAAAAGGTGTACCAAAGAAAAGAGGAAAATAAAAAATGAGGGCGGGAATTACATTAAAAATAATCACCATTACTCTGGTAGTGGTTGCTTTTATGTCTGCAACAGCGTTTGCCTATGTAGGCACACCCTGATCAGCTCCATCAAGATGAAGTAATATTTGCCTCCCGGCAGACATATTCTGTAGGTAAGGGAGGTGAATTTATGCCTTGGTATAATGTTAGGGCATCCCAATATGGCACCATCATCGTGATCGGATATGCCTATCCGTTTATCAATCAGAATGTTCTGGAGCAGTGGGCTCCTGATCTGACCTATGTTTATTCTTTCAGTTACGGATTTACACCGGAGGGTGAACTCATCGGACTCGAGGATGAAATGGTGCGTCGGGTCGCTCGTGCAAACGGGCTTGAAACAGTTATGGTTTTGACTCCGATGGATATGGAGGGTCATTTCAGCACCGAGCTGGCAAGTCAGCTCTTGAATAATCCTGCTTCCAGACAAAGACTCATCAATAATATCCTTGCCGAGATGCAGCGCAAAGATTACTATGGCGTGGATTTCGATTTTGAATACATCAACAGGGAGGACAGGGACTTATACACAACTCTGATCGCTGAAACTGCGGCGAGAGTGAATCCGGAGGGCTTTATCGTTACTGCAGCCCTTGCGCCGAAAACATCGATTGAGCAGCCGGGGCTGCTGTACGGCGGTCATGACTATGCGGGAATCGGTTCCGTTGCCGATTTGGTCATGCTCATGACCTATGAATGGGGGTATGCCTTCGGGCCGCCTATGGCGGTTGCGCCTTTGAATCAGGTTCGCCGGGTGCTGGATTTTGCGGTGACTCAAATCCCGCGGTCCAAAATATTGATGGGAATACCGAATTACGGCTACGATTGGACTCTGCCCTTTGTACAGGGAGAAACAGAGGCGGAGAACCTATCCATACCGGAGGCAAGGGCAAGGGCCGCGCTGGTCGGAGCTACCATCCAATATGATGAAACAGCGCAGTCGCCGTTTTATGTATATACGGATGACCAGGGCAGGGAGCATATTGTCTGGTTTGAGGATGCGCGGAGCATGAGAGCCAAATTGGAGCTGGTGAACGAGTATCAGCTTGCCGGGATCGGATTCTGGACTATTATGGATCCATGGCCGTCGGGGCAGGAGGTGCTTCGTGAAATGTTTACCGCTGCAAAGGTGGAATAGCATCCAGACCTTCCATCGTCTAAATTGACAAACTCCATTATCTTAATTTACAGACTTTCCATACGTTCTTCATAAAATCTACACAATAAAAGATTATCCTTTTACTGACGAATTACCCGATTTGCAGCATAAATTGCGGGTAATGATGAAAGTAGGGCAGGATAGTCTTTTTGATTGATGATATCGGGGGTGTATACGATATGAGAAAACGAAGATACTTAATCACAGCGAAAAGCGCTGCAATCGTACTGACGATCTGTATTACGCTTTCCGGTGTATTCGGATTTGCAGGCGGTATGGCGGCTGTGGGATATTTCATCGGTGCAGGGGGAGGCTCCACCGGGCTTGATCTCAGCATAAGTGCGGAACAAATTGCATTGACGGATAATGATACGTCTAAATACGGAACACAGCTTTCCACATCTGAGGTTGCGAGTCTGACGTCGGATTCCGTTGTGGAGATCACAACAGAAACGGTGACGACGGACAGCTGGATGCAGCAATATGTGACCAACGGAGCAGGCAGCGGAGTCATTGTAACCCAGGATGGCTATATTGTAACCAACAATCATGTGATTGACGGCGCCAGCAAGATTTCCGTACGTCTAAAGAACGGGACAACCTATACGGCGTCCCTTATCGGCTCTGACAGTAAGACTGATGTGGCCTTGCTGAAGATCGGCGCCACGGGCCTGAAGCCTGTCGTTCTTGGAAACTCAGAAAGCCTTAAGGTGGGCGATACCGCGATTGCTATTGGAAATCCTCTGGGGCAGCTGGGAGGAACGGTTACGGAAGGCATCATCAGCGCGCTGGACAGGGAGCTGGTGATTAAAGGGAAAAAAATGAGTCTGCTGCAGACCGACGCCGCAATTAATCCGGGGAATTCGGGAGGCGGATTGTTTAATAACAAAGGGGAGCTGATCGGTATCGTGGTTGCTAAATCATCCGGCTCTGACGTGGAGGGCCTTGGTTTTGCAATTCCGGTGAATATAGCAAAATCCGTTGCTAACGATCTGATGAATTATGGTTACGTCAAGGGCAGGATCGACACAGGAATGACCTTTATCGACCTGACCTCAGCGCAGAAGGCCTTGCTGTACGGAGTCAGGCAGCTGGGTGTGTATGTGAAGTCCGTAGAGCCCGGATCCAACGCTGCCAGAGCCGGATTTAAGGCGGGAGATCTTGTCACCTATGTCGGTAGCACCAGAATTACTGGAGCAACGGCGCTGACTCAGGCACTGGACCAGTATAAAGTGGGAGATACGGTAACGATAACAATCGTACGAAATGGGGTTTCAGGTCAGTTACCCCTGAAGCTTTCCGAATATACGCCTGATTGACAGCAAAAGGGGACTTTATAGAGAAAAGGACAGCCTTCAAGGCTGTCCTGAATTTTTTGATTTATTCAGCTTCGCTGATGCTTCCTGGTTTCGGATTGTCATCCGTTTTTTGCGAAGCTTCTTCCGGTTCTTTCTCTTCGGGTTTTATTTTTATGGTGCCGACGGTGATTGCGCCAACAGCGACAACCTTGGCCAGTGTTTTCGCTCCCCGTACAACTTTCCTTCGATCCTTCTCCCTCACGCCTTCCAGAATCTCACCGCTGTTATCGGCCACAGTCTGTACGTTGTTGACAAAATTCTGAACTACCTGTCCTCCGGCTGATTTCAGTTCGTTCTGTCCTTTCTTTACCTTGCGGTGGTTCTTATTAATCTTGCCCGATATTACATGAGTGACACCGCTGGCAATATCTCCCGCAATTTCGCCTGTAAGAATGGTGGAGTCAACCACGCTCTCTCCCAACTCGTCAATAAATTTCCGGTTTGTCATCTTGCCGACGAATGATATAGCGCCTCCGATTGCGCCGCCGACAACCGCCCCTGTTAGAATTCCTGCTTTTTTAATCCGATTCATTGACCTCAACTCCCTTTTTGATTGAAAAAAACTGTCACCCTTAGTATACTATACTGAAAGACAAAATTGCACATGAAAAAACGAAAGAGTACTTAAAATGAAGCAAGCAATCAAGGCAGCATTTCCGGTGACGATACCCGTTCTGCTCGGTTACCTTTCAATCGGCGTCGCTTTTGGTCTGTTATTCGAGAACGCAGGATACAATTTCATATGGGCATTCCTTATTAGTCTGACTGTTTATGCGGGGGCGATGCAGTTTATTGCCGTCAGTTTTTTCCACGGCGGAATTGGTCTGATTCAGATTGCAGTCATGACTCTAGTTGTTAACTTCAGACACATATTCTACGGACTCTCCTTCCTTGACCGCTTCAATGGAATGGGAGTCAAGAAATGGTATATGGCCTTCTCCCTTACGGATGAAACCTATTCGCTGCTCTGCGGCAGAAAGGCTCCCGAAGGCGTGGATGAAAGGACGTTTTACTTTTGCGTTTCGCTGATGAATCAGCTTTACTGGGTGCTCGGATCAGTGATCGGATCCCTGGTCGGTTCCATGATCACGTTTGATACTACAGGCATGGACTTTGCCATGACCGCTTTGTTTATCGTCATCTTTCTCGACCAATGGGAGGCGTATTCCTGCCATTTCCCGGCGATTATGGGCCTGGGGGCCACGATTCTTGTGCTGTTGCTTGCCGGTCCGGATCATCTTGTAATTCCTTCCATGCTCCTGATCGTGGTTGCCTTGCTGCTGGCGAGAAAACAACTGGAAGGCAAAGCTGAAATTCAAACCGAAGAGGAGGATATGATGCCATGATCCTAAGCTTCGGAGAATCCATTCTGATCATTCTGGTGATTTCCGTCATCACCTTTGTCCTCCGAGCCGCGCCTTTCCTACTGTTCAGCAGAAAGGGCGAGACTCCTAAGGTGATCACCTATCTGGGCAATACGCTTCCTCCTGCAGTCATGGGAATGCTTATCGTATACTGTCTGAGGAACGTATCGGTGCTGGACTCGCCGTTTGGCGTACCTGAACTGGTTGCGGCGGCGACCGTCATTGCTCTGCACCTCTGGCGGCGGAACAACATGCTCAGCATTCTGGGAGGCACGGCGCTGTATATGGTGATGATCCAATTTGTCTTTGTTTGAACGGGGATTATGGCTGAAAGGTTCTATATAATAGAGCAAAAACAGGGAAAATAAGTAAAATGAATAATTGTGCAGGGAATATGCATTTCCCTTTGACAAAGGGCCCTGAAATGTTATATAATTGGTTCCGTACTCTATAGCAGGCAGCTCAGACTGCCGTCATAGATACGCGCCCATAGCTCAGCTGGATAGAGTAGCTCACTACGAATGAGAAGGTCTGGGGTTCGAATCCCTATGGGCGCACCAAAAAAATATACCCATCCTTGCGATGGGTATTTTTTTTTTCGGCAACCGAGCGGTCCAAGCCCGCAAAGAAAAAGGGCGCAGGACGGCAGCCGCGAGCAACGGAAAAATTCCATCTGGCTGAAGCCAGGGAATTTTCGTACGGCACCTACCAAACATTTGCTTGGCTTTTTTCTTTGCAGTCTGCGGGGCAAATACAAGCTTTCAGTGAATATAATGCGATGCATTTGTTAGATGACGGCCAAGGTTTATTAATTGGGTACTCATCGAAAGAAATACCAGAACCGCTGCTGTTGGAAATAATGCGGCGGTCTTCCATGAAATTATTAGAACATGCTACGGAAGAGGAACTTCTGTTAATGCAGAGTAGAGCTATACTTGAAAATGAAATTATACCGCAGAATTGGCATATTAAATATTTTGATGGGGAAGTATCTCACTTGTTAGTCGTGGCAATCGATAAATCTTTGAAAGGAACTGGGGCTTTCAGAAAACTATTAATGCCGGTTATATTATCTTGTGAAAAGAAGAAGATGCCGATTGTATTAGAGACGTGGTATAATATAGAGTAATAATGAAAGATTTAATTTTAATTCAACGGAGTCTAAAGAATGGAAAAAGTAGTTGTTTATATACACGGAAAAGGCGGGAATGTAGAAGAAGCTGAGCACTACAGATCGCTTTTCCCGGAGTATAAGGTGATAGGCTTTGACTATCAGTCGCAAACTCCATGGGATGCAAGACCCGAGTTTTACAGTTTCTTCGAGACTTTTCGAAAAGAACATGATTCTATTGTGATTGTTGCAAACAGTATCGGCGCTTTCTTTATAATGAATGCACTGAGTGATATGCAAATTGAAAAGGCATATTTTATTTCACCTATCGTGAATATGGAAAAGCTGATCACTGACATGATGCAGTGGGCAGGTGTGACGGAAATCGATCTTATGGAAAAAGGCACGATAGAAACAGCCTTTGGAGAAACACTATCCTGGGAATATCTCAACTGGGTAAGAAAGCATCCGATTTCCTGGAGCATTTCGACATCCGTCCTTTACGGAAGTAATGACAATTTGCAGTCTATAGATACAATAAAAGCATTTGCAAAGGAAAGTGGAGCTGATCTGACAGTTATGGAAAACGGGGAACACTGGTTTCATACGAAAGAGCAGATGGCATTCTTAGATGAGTGGATAAAGGGATTGCTATAATAGAATGAGTGATCAAGATGCCGACGAAAGTGAGGAAACAACTGATGTTTAGAGAAATGAGAAGAGGAAAGCAATTATTGTCAAAGGAAGACACCGCAGCGGTAATGGACAGAGGCACAAACGGAATTCTGGCATGCCTGGGCGACGAGGACTATCCTTACGCGGTTCCGCTGAGTTATGTCTATCATAATGATAATATTTATTTTCACTCGGCAAAAGCCGGACACAAAATCGATGCGATCGCAAAGAATCCCAAGGTTTCTTTTACAGTAGTCGATGAAGATACCATAGTGAGTGAGGAATACACCACATATTTCCGCA
This sequence comes from Bacillota bacterium, assembly GCA_023415235.1. Taxonomy (GTDB): domain Bacteria; phylum Bacillota; class Clostridia; order Peptostreptococcales; family Anaerovoracaceae; genus Anoxybacterium. The sequence goes on along the minus strand of JAEZLP010000036.1, from coordinate 50,794 downwards.
GCGTGATCGCCTTTGGAAAAGCCAGAATCACGGAAGGCGATGAGCATCTTGAGGCGTTTCGGGCTCTCGTCGAAAAATACTCGGGAAGTCAGCCTGAAGAAGCCAAACATAAGGAAGTAACCGGATGCGCCAATGCCTATATCATTGCAATAGACGTTGAGCACATAACAGGCAAGGAGGCCATTGAATACGTCAACGCCAAAAAATAGGAGCTCTTATTGAACGGCAGGCGCGCTTTGCTGATGATATGTCATATAGCTGAGAATGCCCTGAGCAAGGTAATCGCCCATACTGTCCGTGTGATGCAGCAGTCTGTCATAAATATCTATTTCTCTTTTATAGTCGCCAGCCAGAAAAGTGGTAATACTTTCAATTGTCAGCTGGAAGAAAGTATAGATCAGATTTCGGACCTGGGATGAATTCCAGAAAGGATTGATGGACGCCATGAAGGCGGCCCTTTCATCCGCCAATGAATACAGCTGCTGCACCAGCTGATTGGCCAGATTGACGTCGCCGGCCATTTGCGCTTCTACGAGTGATCGTATCATAATTATTTGTCGGGACAAATATTGCATAAAAGTTTGCGCATTTTCATACCCGAAGACCAGCTCGAAGATATTTCCGAATTCCAAAGGTATTTCGTATAAGCGGTTGAATTCATCTTCCGCATTTGCTAATCCGGCATAACGGCTTATCATATATGCTCTGCCCCAGGTTACCATATCTCTCCACAGGGTTCTGATAGAGAAAAGGAAATTTGCGGCGCCGTTTGGAACACTCGGATCAACCATCCTATTTTTATATCTCATAAAACACTCCTTTTGGTTCCAGCGAATCGCTCATCATTCAATACTAGAAATATATGCTTCAAACGGATGAAAATCACTTTCTAATGAATGATACGGGATCAATCGGGAAACAGCCGGCTGCGGTGCATGAAGCATCCGGGCATATTATCGAAAGAGCATCAAAGAAATATTTATAAGGAGGATGAAACCATGTTTATCGTTACAACCCAGTCAGTAGAAGGCAAAAGAATCAAGGAGTACAAAGGAGTTGTATTCGGCGAGATCATTGTGGGAATCAATGTGATCAAGGATTTCAAGGCAGGACTTACAAATTTCTTTGGAGGCAGGTCCGGTTCTTATGAAGAGGAGCTGGTCATGGGACGGAATCAGGCATTGCAGGAGTTGGAGCAAAGAGCTGCGGCAATGGGGGCAAATGCCGTAGTAGGTCTGGTGGTGGACTATGAGGCGATCAGCAATCAGGGGAGCAATATGCTTATGATCATAGCATCGGGAACCGCCGTAGTCCTTGAATAAAATGATATTCCGTCAATATCGCTTCCGGCGATATCCTACATAATAGAAAAGCAAGCCGGCCGTCCAGCATTTGGGGTGCTGAACACTCCGGCTTGTTTATTTATCATGCATATAATGCGTCTTATGCGTCTCATGATGCTTCTGTTGGAAGAATTTCTACGGAGCTTGCGTTTTCTGCCTTGGGCAGAATGATAGTCGTTCTGGTCCCGATGTCCTTTCTGCTGATCACCTCGATGGAGCCGCCATGACGGTCTACGATCCACTTCATGATGGCCAGACCAAGTCCCGAGCCTCCGGTTTTTCTCGCCCTGGACTCATCGGACCGGTAGAACCGGTCAAAGATATAGGGAAGATTCTGGGGATCGATTCCGATTCCGTTATCCTGTACAGCAACTCGTATCATTCCATCTTTGTCGGTTACGGAAACGAGAATTTCCCCGTGATTCGGTGTGTATTTGATACTGTTGTCGATGAGGATGCGCAGCGCCTGTTTCATCAGCTGACGATCCGCATGGACCAAGGCGGGTGTATTGTTTTTAATCCGGAAGGTGTGAAGAGAATCGATCATCTGGGTTTCCCTGAAGATTTCCTCGATCATATCCGAACAGTCGAAGGTTTCAAGATCGAGATGGAGGGTTTCATTATCTCCCCGGGCAAGGAACAGGAGCTGTTCAATCAATTCCTTCATGCTTTCCGCTTCGCTCTTGATTGCATCGATGGCTTCCTGCATGGTTGTTTCGTCGTTTTTCCCCCATCGATCCAGAAGATTGACATAGCCCTGGATGACGGAAATTGGCGTTCGCAGCTCATGAGATGCGTCCGATACGAATCTTACCTGGGAACGGTATGCTTCGTCGATCCGGTTCAGCATGCTGTTGATCGCATTGGCCAGATCCTTGAGTTCGCTATGGGTTTCGTCCACCGACAGCCTTTTGTCCAGCTTGGTTGCGTCGATATTGCTAATGGTGCCTGCCAACTCTCTCAGCCGAATCATTTCATCCTTGGAAAAATCTTTCTGTGATGCATTGCTGAGATTCTGAGCCTGCCTTGAGATTTCCGTCAAAGGACTGAGGATGCGCCGGATGCGCTTTCTTCCCTTGCCGATGCCATTCAACAGGATCAGCACCTCAAGGATCAGAAGAGCATAAAAGGGGGTCAGGTATTCCTTGAGCACATTGCCGAGGTGATAAGTGACCGCGATCTTTTCGTCCTCAATGATCATCCGATATTTCAGTTTTGAAATATGATAACGACTTCCTTTTGCGCTTGTTTCCCCGCTGTCGCTTTCAAACCACAGCCATCTGGCTACTTCATAATCTTCCAAAGGAGTCTTTTTATGTATGGCATCCAAAAGCCGGACCCCATTGGGATATTCGGCAGCGGACTCAAATGTAAAATCCAAAATCGATTCATATTTCGGATCAAGTTCCTCTAGCATGGCGGCTGTGCTGCTTTCCGCCTTCCACAGGGTGAAGGAGAATACGAAGATGCACAGAAGAATATTTACCGTCAGCAATACCCCTAACGCATAAAGAATTGTGTGTATATTCAGCTTCACCGCAAGGGAAAAGCTTGCCTTGCTTGTGTTTGCCGCTCCGCTGCTGTTATTTTTTGTCTGTTCTTTTCTATCACTCACGTATGATATACCCCACTCCGCGTATCGTTTGAATAAATTTTAGTCCGAAAGGTTCCTCAATCTTTGCCCGAAGATACCGGATATAGACATCGATGGCATTGGTCTCGCCGACAAAATCGTAGCCCCACACACTGTCGAGAAGCCGATCCCGGCTCATGACGAGTCCCTTGTTTTGCATCAGAAAAGCCAGAAGATCAAATTCTTTCTTTGTGAGCTCCACGGAAGTATCATTCACCCATACCTCTCTGCTGTCAAGATTCAAGCGGAGAGCCCCTGATGAGACGATATGCTCCTGAGTCCTGGCGTTTTCTCTAGCTGCTCCGTTGTTTCGGAGGACGGCGCGGATTCTGGCCAACAGCTCCTCGATGGCAAAGGGCTTGGTGATATAGTCATTTGCTCCGCCGTCAAGCCCTGCCACCTTATCCATGGTGTCATCCCTTGCTGTCAGCATAATAACAGGAACCGAGGATGTCTGTCGGATGCGTCTCAGGACCTCCAGACCATTCAGCCCCGGCAGCATAATATCAAGCGCGATCAGGTCAAAGTGCTTGGATTGGGCCAATGCAAGACCCGTTCTGCCATCTGCCGCTTTTTCCACTACATAGCCCTCAAATGTCAGCTCCAGCTCAATAAACCTTGCGAGCTTTTCTTCATCCTCTACGATTAAAATATGTTCCTGCATAGTATCCTCCATCCAATTGAGATATCGTTTCGGCTGCTGCCGCCTTGGAGGCGGGCAGCAAAAGGTTTTCATTCTAGTTTTGGAAGTCTTTTTTGATCTCTTCCGCCGCATTGGCGACGTTGTCCATGGCCTCGTTCACCTTGGTGCTTTTTATGTTGGGCCCCTGGAAATAATAACGGAAGCTGAAGAATAATCCAACAATAAGAAGCGGCACAACGATCCAGAAAGCAAAGAGAAGCAGAATCACCAGCACTGTGATAGGAAGCCTCATGATGGAGGCGCCGTTCTTCTCTACAACCAGCGCATTAATATTCCCCTTGTGGATTACTTCGCCCATCCAGCGGAAGAATTTCCCCATATTCCGGCTGAAAGCAGACTTTTCCCCGCTGTTGCACTTGGACTTTGTCTTTTCTTTTCCGGTCTCTTCCTCCTGACAGCCGGATACCTCAATGTTGGCGGTATGATATTGACCGCCGCCCTGAGGTGGCTTGACCTTGCCCTGACGTTCCAGCTCAATCAATGCTTGAAGGATGTCTCCGTCTGCATTCTCCAATGCTGTTCTTGCTTCATCATAAGAAATATTTGCATATTCCCTTAGCTTTTCAACCTGTTCCAAAGTTACCATAATTCATTTCCTCCTTGAATTCATTCGCCGTGATGAACGGCTATTTTTCATCGTTGATTATGGTTTTATTATAAGAAACAATCCTTCAAAGTTCCTTTAACATAAATTAAAATAAGATTAAAATACACTTGTCTTTTCCTCAGAATATCATGGAAACCAAAAAAAGGAAACAGGGAATTCATTTGATTTTTACGGGGAATGATTTATAATAATTTTATGCTTTGGAATCGAATCATCATTTTTTCAGTGGAATTGATTTGAAAAGAAAGAAGAGGAAAGAAGTATGAGGATCGCAGTTGTTGACGGGCAAGGCGGGGGAATAGGACGCGCTATCGTAGAAAAAATAAAGGCGGCGCTGCCGGATGTGGAGGTTCTTGCATTGGGAACAAATTCCGCCGCTACCGGGCAGATGATACGGGCCGGAGCGGATGACGGCGCCACCGGAGAAAATGCAATTGTTCATAATATGAAGTATGTTGACATCGTCGTGGGTGTGATCGCCATCATTAACGCCAACTCCATGATGGGCGAGCTTAGCCCGAAAATGGCGCAGGCCATCGGCGAGAGCCGGGCGTTTAAGGTTCTGCTTCCCATCAACCGCTGCAATATTCATGTGGTAAGCGTCGAGGACGCGCCGCTTTCCGTCCATCTGGACAATGCGGTCAAAGCGATCAGGGAATACGTCACGTCGATGTCCATATAAATTAGCTTCAATCGTTTCGTTTGAGGGATATTGCGGTATTCTATATAATCCGGCATACAATAAATAAAAAAGAAGCAGCTTTGAGCTGCTTCTTCTGTTTTTGATATTAAAGATCTTTAAAGTGGTAGGACTTCCTGCCTTCAGAGTAATCTGCGACGATCTGGCCGTTTCCGTAGAGCTTGTATTTGTAGGTCACCAGTCCGTCTAATCCGACGGGTCCTCTTGCGTGAAGCTTTCCTGTGCTGATGCCGACCTCCGCTCCGAAGCCGTACCGGTAGCCATCTGCAAATCTGGTCGAGCAATTATGATAGACTCCTGCGGAATCCACCAGAAGCATGAATTTTTCTGCGGCGCTCCCGTCCTTGGTGAGAATGCTGTCGGTGTGGTGGGAACCGTGTCGGTTGATGTGCTGGATGGCGTCCTCCAAGGAATCGACGATCTTAACGGCGATAATATAATCGAGGAATTCCTTGCCGAAATCTTCCTCCTTCGCGGCGTCGCAACCGATGTATTTTCTTGTTTTCTCACAGCCCAGCATGGTGACCATTTTTTCGTTGAAGGCCTCTTTCAGCGGAGGCAGAAGCTTTTCCGCCGCAGCCTTATGGACCAGCAGGGTCTCTACGGTATTGCAGGCCGCCACATACTGGGTCTTTGCATCCACAATAATGGGGATTGCTTTCCTGATGTCGGCGGATTCATCGACATAGATATGACAGACGCCGTCTGCATGGCCCATCACTGGTATTTTGGAATGGGTCATAATATGCTGGACAAACTCATTGGAGCCTCTGGGAATCAACAGGTCGATGGTATCGTGGCATTTCAGAAGCTCACCGATTTCAGCCCGGTTTTCGATCAATGTCAGGAACCCGGCAGGTACGCCGGCCTTTATTCCGGCTTCTCGGATGATCTCGAAAAGGATCTTATTCGTATTTGCCGCTTCGCTTCCGCCCTTTAGGATGGCACAGTTCCCGCTTTTAAGACAAAGCGTTGCGATCTGGACCAGTGCGTCGGGTCTGGATTCGAAGATGACGCCAATAACCCCGATGGGGCAGGTTACTTTATACAAGGTAAGCTGAGAATCCAGCTCACGGACCAGGAGCTTGTTCCAAAGAGGATCCGGAAGCCCAATCAGGCTCTGAATTCCGCTGATAACGTCGGCAAGCTTCTGCTCATCAAATTTGAGCCGCTTCACAATAGGCTGGGCGAGCTTTGCATCGGCAGCCTTTTCCAGATCGGCTCTGTTTGCCCGAAGGATTTCATCCGCTCTTTCTTCAAGAGCTGAGGCAATGGCTTCCAGAGCCCGATTTCTGACATCGCCGGCCAGCAGGCTCATCTGAAAGCTATCGGCTTTTACAAGCCTGGTTATCTCATGGATATCTGTCATTTGATTTCTCCTCCTGTTTATCAATAGTAGGATCGAAGCCCCTTCATAATTCTATTAATTTTTCCGCCGTTGCCGTTCTGTTTCGCTTTGCAGGCCCGTTCCGCATTGGATCTGAAATTGGAAATAGGTTCCGGACCTCGAAGGAGTGTACGTTTGATATACACCGTCCCGTCCTTCTTGCTGTGCATATTCCAGGAAACCAGCATGATCTTGCCGTACATCAGCTCCAAACAGGTGACGCCCCGTGGATGGATGCAGCAGCCCGTATTGAAATAGGAAGCTTCTCCCGCTGCTGGAAATTTGGGCCGGTGGGTGTGGCCGCAGATGATCATAATATCCCGCTGCGTATTCCATTTATTATAGCTCTTTTCGATCTTGTGGCGTTTGCTCCTGTTTTTTGCGGGACTAGCCGCATATTTCACACCAATGACGTGAAGGAATTTCCATATGTACCGGATCAGGACATAGGATATTCGCCACAGCTGATCGTTGATCAGGTCTCCCTGATGACCATGTACAACGAAGATCTGCTGTTCTGTGTTCCGGTGGGTAAAAAGCAAGGCCTCATGGACAACCAGGTCGGGGAACAGATCCTCTCTTACATCAAGGTACTCATCATAGGTGTGGTACAGGTGCTCCTCGACATATTTCTTATCCCGGAGCTGCATGTTGTGATTGCCGAACAGCATAATCAGACGCTTCGCTTTATGGAAGCTCTTCAAAAGTTCAAAAACGGAGACATGGGCGGAGCGGATATGCTCATAATTCGGGTGTTCCCAAAGCTCATCCCCATCGCCAACCTCCACATAGGTAAAGTCATTCTGATAGTAATAATTCAGAGCATGATAGTAAATATGGCGATTCCTGCCAAATTCATCGGACAGACTGTCGTCCCCCCTGTGAACATCTCCAAAGAATACATATTTGGAGCCATCGTCGAAAGGGATAGGAAATGCCTTTTCATATACGGCGTCCAGTCTTGATCGGGTTCTCATCGTTGTCGCTTCCTTTATTATGCGCTTCGTCCTGCTGTGGCAAACAGGCGAAATCAGGATATGTAACGGATATTTCAAGAGCAATTATATCATATTTGCTATAATTCCTTCAGAATTTCTTTCAGCAGCAGTTTGATCAGATGGTTCACCTCAGCATAGTTGATTTCTTCCTCGTTTTTCAAAATCAAATAACCGCTTTCACAGCCCGGATATTTTGACAGTTCGGAGAAGTCATAAGTGAATTCCTCTAAATCTATGTATGAACTGCCCATTTTATTCTTGCACGGGATTCGCAGCGAAAAATCTTGATTCTTAGCGGAGAATGCCGCTTCATGGCTGATCTGATAGCACCTGTAATCCATGGATATGTTTTTATGGATGCCGGTTACCAATACTGCATCCTTCTGCAGGTCAATCTTCTGTATCAGTATTTTCCTGCCACGATCCGAGACAATAAACCCGGCATGGAACATGATTTTGTGGAGATTCAGTTTTTCAAAAACCTTGATCATCCTGGAGAGCTGGAGGATATCGTCCTTGTTGTGCAGAAGAATGACGTCCCTTAGAGCGGGATCGCCGGATCTGAGATACTTATTGTAAAGCTCCACGCTTTCCGCGCCTGAGATTTCATCCGACCGTTGGGACCAAAGCCCCAGAAAGGTTTCCACCGTTTTCTGCTTCAAATTGGGAAGAAGCTTACGAAAATTGGAATGCTTATCCAGAATGCGATAGAGATCAAAGCTTTGAAAAACCGGAAGTTCCCCTTCGGGTATGCGGTTATGCCTGAGTCTCCTGTTCAGGAAGGGCAGGTCGAAATGATCCCCGTTGTAGCTCACAAGTATATCCAGTTCTCTGATTTCGTCCAGGTAAGAACGAAGCAGGACATTCTCCTCCTCCTTTGATTCGGAAAAGAGCTGAACCGCCTTCTTCCCATTGCTGTCGGGCACAACCAGACCGCCGAGAATCAGCCTGCCCCGGTCGGGGTTCAGGCCCGTGGTCTCGATATCAATTACGCCTAAGGCCGCATCCTCAAAATAAAAGCGAAAGAGCTTGGATTCGTAAAAGGCTTCCGGATAGCTCTCACTGGTACAATACATAAATACCCTCCTGTGCCGGATCGTTTCTTGACATTATATTACCACAATAAATCCTGATACGCTACTGGAAGCAGCAGGATTTAAGAGGGAACGAGCTGGAAAAGGGAACGCAAAAAACAAAACAAACTGCAGGGGAGCAGTTTGTTTTGTTCAAAAGGGGTATTGGGATTAGAGATTAATGAGGTTATCAGGGGGATAACCACGAACACATTATAACCAATTACGATACAAAATGCAACCCTTCGACAAAAATTCTTCAAAAATATTTTTAGTTGTCGAACGATTTTCGATATGAAAAAAAAGGAAAATGTTCTACTATAAAGAATATAGAATAACAAAACCTATTCAAAAGGGAAATTAACAAGTATTTAGGGAGGTTACAACAATGGAAGTATTAAAGGTATCAGCGAAGTCAAATCCTAACTCAGTAGCAGGGGCCTTGGCAGGCGTCTTGAGGGAAAAAGGGGGAGCCGAAATTCAAGCCATAGGAGCAGGTGCTTTGAATCAAGCGATCAAAGCGGTTGCCATAGCGAGGGGCTTTGTTGCGCCAAGCGGTATTGACCTGATATGCATACCGGCCTTTACCGACATTCTCATCGACGGCGAAGAAAGAACTGCAATTAAACTAATTATTGAACCGAGATAGGTTGCGTGCGGAAAATTACAGGGAGACTGTGCCAGTTGCACAGTCTCTTTTGCATTCAGACGGTGATGCATCGCGTGCCTGTGCTTGATTTCATAGCAGATCAGGTATATAATTATTTTTTAATATAGAGCAATTACGGGAAGAGGAGAATTCTGAATGAGTACGGATAAATATGAGAATCCATTGATTACAAGATACGCAAGCAAGGAAATGACTCACATTTTTTCCTCGGATGTGAAGTTTTCCACCTGGAGAGCGCTGTGGATCGCTTTGGCGGAAGCGGAAAAGGAACTGGGCCTGCCAATAACCGAAGAGCAGATCGATGAGATGCGGCGGTTTAAAGATCAGATCAACTATGCGGATGCAGAACAAAGAGAAAAGGAAACAAGACACGACGTCATGTCCCATGTTTACGCCTACGGACTTCAGTGCCCAAAGGCGAAACCGATCATCCATCTTGGAGCCACCAGCGCTTATGTGGGGGACAACACGGATATTATCGTGATGAAGCGGGCCCTCGAGATCATCCGAGGCAAGCTTGTAGGATTGATGGACCGTCTCAGCAAATTCGCTTTGGAATATAAATCACTGCCATGCCTCGGGTTCACCCATTTTCAGGCGGCGCAGCTGACCACCGTCGGCAAGAGAGCTTCTCTGTGGCTCCAGGATTTCTATTTTGACTTCCTTGAGTGTGAAAGGCTGATTGAAAATCTGCCCCTGCTGGGGGTAAAGGGAACCACAGGAACCCAGGCCAGCTTCGTGGAGCTTTTTGACGGAGATTTGGATAAGGTTAAGAAGCTGGATCAGATGGTCGTTGAGGGACTGGGCTTCAAAAAAGCCGTGGCGGTATCGGGGCAGACATATACAAGAAAAATTGATTTCATGGTACTTTCGGTGCTTTCCGGAATCGGGCAGAGCGTGCACAAGATGACCAACGACATCAGATTGCTTCAGCATCTGAAGGAGATCGAGGAGCCGTTTGAAACAAAACAGATCGGATCTTCCGCCATGGCATACAAGAGAAATCCAATGAGAAGCGAACGTGCTGCTTCTCTTGCACGATTTGTAATGAACTGCACCGGCAATGCGGCGGATACCGCAAGCACCCAATGGTTTGAACGGACCCTGGACGATTCCGCAAACAGACGGATCGTAATTCCGCAGGCCTTCCTGGCGACAGACGGGATGTTGGATATCTGCAGAAATATTACCACGGGTCTTGTGGTTCATGAAAAGGTGATTACCCAGCATATCATGAGCGAAATCCCTTTCATGGCAACGGAAAACATACTGATGGAAGCCGTTAAAAAGGGTGGAGACAGACAGGAGCTTCATGAAAGGATTCGGGAACACTCCATGGAAGCCGGAAGCCGGGTAAAGGATGAGGGGCTTGACAATGATCTGCTTCAACGGATCGCAGGCGACGACGCTTTTAAGCTTTCTCTGGAGGACATCGAGGACCTGCTGAAGCCGGAAGACTATATCGGCCGCGCTGCGGAACAGACCAGGGAACTGGTGGATGAATATATCATGCCGATCATCCGAAAATATCAGGATGCCACCGGCGGAGAGGTGGAATTAAGGGTTTAACAATGAGCGCAATAGGAGATTTATTACAGGACAGTAGAAAAATTGTACTAAAAATCGGCAGCAATGTGCTGTCCGATGACAACGGAGAAGTAAACAAGGAAACCCTGGAAAACATAGTAGAGCAGGTAATGGAATTGATCCGGCAGGGAAAGCAAGTGATTATCGTTTCCTCCGGCGCGGGAATCTGTGGTGTGGCGGCCATCAATAAATGGAGCCGAAGAGGGGATATTAACTACAAACAGGCACTGTGCGCCATCGGACAGGTGGAACTGATGAACGCCTATAAGGAATTTTTCGCAAAGAACGGCATCCACGTAGGTCAGATGCTGCTTACCAGAGACGACTTTGGTGACCACATCCGGACCCTGAATATCAGAAATACACTGTTCACCTTGGTGGATGAAGGCGTCATACCCATTATAAATGAGAATGACAGCGTCAGTGTGGAGGAAATCAAGATCGGCGACAATGACACCTTGGGAGCCCTGACGGCAAATCTTTGGAATGCCGATCTGCTTATCGTCATGAGCGATATTGACGGAGTGTTTGACAAGAATCCAAAGGATGACAGGAATGCTGAGCTCATCGAGGAAGTCTACGACATTGACGGATTGCTGGACGAGATTGATTCCAGAGGAAAGAGCGATTTTGGAACCGGCGGGATCGTTACAAAGATACAGGCGGCCCGCAGGGTAAGTGAATATGGAATTCCCATGCTTCTGGTCAACGGCAAACGGAAGGATATCCTGGCCAAGGCTGCGAAAGGCGAGGGAAAGGGAACGATTTTCTTCAGTAACAGGAGGTAGCTAGATGAAGATTGGATTTATCGGCGCGGGCAATATGGGAACGGCACTGATCAAGGGATATCTGGCTGCCCACGGGAACGAGAACAGGAACCTCTGCGTCTTCGATAAAGACGTAGAAAAAGTATCGGCCCTTTGTGCGGCTCTTGGCATTCGGAAATGCGACAGCCTCGAACAGCTGATGGAGGAAAGCGATGCAGCGGTCCTGGCAGTCAAGCCGAATATTTTCGATGGGATAGTACCGGAAATCAGCCGGTTCTATCGGCCAGGACAGGTTCTGGTATCCATAGCGGCGGGGATCAGCATGGAATATATAGAGAAGCTTCTGAACAAGGAGGGCGCCAAGATCGTCCGCGTTATGCCCAATACGCCTGCCATGGTCAATGAAGGCATGAGTGCCCTATGCCGGAACCGGTTTGTCAGCGATACGGAATTTGAATCTGTGATGGAATTGTTCCGCTCTGTGGGAAAGGCGGAAGTCGTGCAGGAAGAGCTCATCCATACGGTCATCGGGGTAAGCGGAAGCAGCCCGGCTTATACGTATCTTTATATTGAAGCTTTGATTGATGCCGCAGTAGCCAATGGAATGGACAGGGAACAGGCGAAGCTCTTTGCAGGGCAATCTGTTCTGGGAGCGGCGAAGATGGTACTGGAAACCGGTATCGATCCGGCGACTCTGCGGGAGAATGTATGCTCACCGGGAGGAACCACCATAGAAGCAGTAAACGTATTGCTGAGTAACGGTTTTCAGGACAACATCAAGGAAGGCTTCAACGCAGCGGTGACAAAATCCAAGATAATGACCAAATAGGTGAATGATATGGTATTTGAAGAAACGACAATATCCAGCGAACGGATCTACGAGGGCAGAATTCTCAATCTGCGCAAGGACAAGGTCCATGTCAAGGACGGCAAAACCTCATATCGGGAAATTGTAGAGCATAACGGCGGCGTCGCGCTGGCCGCGGTCACTTCGGAAGGGAAGATGGTCATGGTGCGCCAGTACCGCAAAGCTGCGGAAAAGGCAATTCTCGAGGTGCCGGCAGGGAAAATTGAAAAAGGCGAAGATCATCGGCTGACGGCGGAACGGGAGCTTCAGGAGGAGACGGGCTATACCGCGGGAAGAATTGAATATATTACATCCTTTTATTCCTCCATCGGTTATTCGACAGAAGTAATCTATCTCTATTTTGCATCGGAGCTGACTCCCGGCGAAACGAATTTCGATGATAACGAATCCATCGAAATTTTGGAATATCCTCTGCCGGAGCTGAAAAATATGGTTCTCAGCGGGGAAATAGAAGATGCAAAAACCATCTGCGCTATATTATTAGCTGAGTCAATATTGGAGAAAGAAAAGACTCGATAAAGCAGCCTACGAGGATTACCGCCGCAAGTATGGCATTGATAAAGAGATAAGAGCCCGCGCTTTCCGACAGGCTCTTTTTTATTCCGAACCTTCGGTTTGAAATGGTATGAAAGGCTATGTTCAATGCGGCTACACCTGCGATAATGATTGCTGGTATGATGATCAGATTTTGGGGAATCATAGAGGTGAAGACGATGGCCACTCCCTTGAAGGACATGGAATCAATCAGCAAAGCGGCGGAAAAGCCCAGAGCCATTCCTTTATAAATCAAGGCAGCCAATGCAACCGGAAAGCCGATGGCGGTGATTCCCGACAAGAGCATGATAAAAAGCAGCCCCAGGTTGTTTCCCGCCGATTTCATAAAGATATCAGAAAAAGCGAGATCGCTTGGGCTGGTGAGCAGAAAGTATTGATCAAGATAGGAAATCATACCTTCCTTCTCGGCACTGGTCATCATAAGCTCCGTAAAAATACCGGCAGAAATACCCAGCAGGAAAAAAAACAAGGCGGCCGCAAAGCTGGGTCCGCTGGACATAATCAGTTCGGACGCCCTGGACATATTACGTTTCATAAGAACCCTCCTTTGTACTTCCTTACACAGTATGAAGAGGAAGAAAGTTTTAGTACATGTTTTTCCGCCGGAAAACCTCGAGCCATGTCGTTTTGATATCTAACGGGAGGTGGTATCCTGCTTGAAGGACAAACCATTTTTAAAGAACATAAGTTTTATTATTGTAAACTTGAAATTCTTCCTATATAATTCTTATTACAGCTATAGCAAGACCAATTCACAATCGCATGGAGTACCTTATGGATTTTTTGAATGACTTTATCCATTATCTTTCTACGGAGAAGAAAATGGCGCAGAACTCTCTGGACGCCTATAAAAGAGATATTATGGAATTTGCCGGGCAGATCAAGGAAAAGCAGAACCTTTCCTTAAGCGAAGCGAGCAACACAGAGGTGGTATCCTATCTGTTGGCGTTGAAAAACGAAGGCAAATCCGCTGCTACGGTGAATCGGAAAATTGCCTCGCTAAGATCCTTTTATAACTATCTTGCTGCAAAACAGCTGATACAGAATAATCCGACTGTAAATATCAAGTCTCCGAAGATTGAAAGAAAAAGCATCGAGTATCTGACCATAGAAGAGGTTGAAGACCTCTTAAGCATGCCTGACCATTCCGTTAAAGGCCTCAGGGACAAGGCAATCCTGGAATTGCTTTATGCAACAGGGATCCGCGTCAGTGAGGTGGTGGAGATGAATCTTGAAGACGTCAATCTGAGAATGGGATTTGTCACCTGTACCGGAGAGCACGGAAAAGCAAGGATCATTCCCATGGGAAGACCATCCCGGGCTGCAATGGAGGAATACATATATGAAGTAAGGCCGAAGCTCATAAGGGATACCGGCAGCAATGAAAATTCACTTTTCGTAAATTATACAGGCAGCCGTTTTACAAGGCAGGGACTGTGGAAGCTTCTGAAGGAATATGCAAGGCTCGCTGGCCTGGAAAACAGGCTGACGCCCCAGACGCTGAGAAATTCCTTTGCGGTTCATATGATCCAGAATGGAGCCGATTTGAAATCGCTGCAGGAACTGATGGGCCATGAAGATATCAGCGCAACCCAGATTTATCTTTCTGTTTCCAAAAACAGGATCAAAGAAGTATACGACAAATCCCATCCGAGGGCTTGAGTGAAATCCCTCGCAGCTTGCGCCGAGAAATGAAATAAAGCTTGATTTATCCCGCATGCTATGCTAATATATTATTCGTGTATTACGGGCGGTCCTCTGGATAGAGTGCACAAGAGTGTACGATTGGATACCAAGAACGTCTATGAGGGAAGGAGGATACAACGATGGATGTTATGAAACTGATTGCACAGGATTATGTGAGAGACGATATCCCACAGTTCAATGTTGGAGATACAGTAAAAGTACACATTAAAATCAAGGAAGGCAACAGAGAACGTATTCAGATTTTTGAAGGCTTTGTCCTCAAGAGACAGAATGGCGGACTCGGCGAAACGTTTACGGTGAGAAGAATCGCTTCCGGCGTAGGTGTTGAAAAGACTTTCCCGCTTCATTCTCCCAGAATTGACAAGATTGAAGTTGTCAGAAAGGGCGATGTAAGAAGAGCTAAGCTCAACTACATGCGTGAAAGAACCGGAAAAGCTGCCAAAATTAAGAACAAGGAATAAATATGAAACATTGAAAGGGAGCCGGATTGGTTCCCTTTTTATTAGGATTGTCGTTCTGTGCGTTCTTATAAAAACCGCCGTTTTTATAATGCTTCGCACAAAAAACGGTAATAGGTTTCACGGTTTTATTGAGAACGCACAGACCATTCATAAATAATAATAGAAACCCAACCGGCGCTGAAGAGAAAGGAGCGGAAATGGAGCACATCAACTGGTATCCGGGTCATATGAAAAAGACCAGGGAGCTGATACAGGAAAACCTCAAGATGGTTGACATCGTCATTGAGGTGGTTGACGCGCGTATTCCCGTATCCAGCAGAAACCCGATCATCGACGAGCTGACAAAAAGCAAGCGAAGAATCATTATTCTGAATAAAAGTGATCTTTCCGACGGACGGGCAAACGAAGCCTGGGTGGAGTCCTTTAAAAAACAGGGCTATGACGTGGTTCCCATGAACTGCATGTCCGGCTTCGGCGTGCCCCAGCTTCTAAAACTCCTTGCTTCCATTCAGGAGGAGAAGAATCAAGGGAAGATCAGAAGGAAGCCTCTGCGCATGATGATCGTAGGAGTTCCCAATGTGGGAAAATCCTCTCTGATTAACCGGCTGACAGGGAAAAAGAGCGCAAAAACCGGCAATAAGCCGGGTGTGACAAGGGGAAAGCAATGGCTCAACCTGGAGAATGATATGCAGCTGTTGGATACGCCGGGCATCCTGTGGCCGAAATTTGAAGATCCAAAGGCAGGGCTCAACCTGGCCTTCTGCGGATCGATCCGGGATGAGATCCTGGACGTTGCTGATCTGGCTTTTGAACTGATTAAGATTCTGCAAACCGAATACTCGGAGCTTTTGAAGGAACGGTACAAGCTGGATGAGCTGGGGGAAACAGCGCTGGAAACCATGGAGCGGATTGCGGAAAAGCGAGGCTTTATCCAATCGGGCAGACGGATCGACTATGAGCGGACAGGCAGGACGGTGCTGGATGAATTCCGCGCCGGAACCATCGGAAAAATTACGTTGGAAAAAATATAGGCAGCTCGGACGGTTTCCTGTGAGAACACAAGGGCGCGCTTAATTCAGCAATGGAGGAAAAGAATGACTAAGGAAGAGCGGGAGCAGAGAGCGAGGGAGAGACTCGCAGAGATGAGGCGGATCGAGGAAGAATTATACTCAGAGGGAATTCGCCTGATTGCAGGAATCGATGAGGTGGGACGGGGACCGCTGGCGGGACCGGTTGTAGCCGCAGCTGTGATTTTACCCGGCGACTTCGTAGTACTGGGAGTCGATGATTCCAAGAAGCTATCCGAAAAGAAACGGGAAGAGCTGTATGAACTGATTATAAAGAATGCAGTCTGCTATGGGATCGGCGTCATCGATAATACCATCATCGATGAGATCAATATCCTGGAAGCCACCAAGCTTGCGATGAAACAAGCAATTGACAGGTTGGAAACGAAGCCTGAATACATATTGATCGACGCGCTCACTCTGAAGGACGTGCCAATCCCCCAGCGGGGCATCATCAAAGGAGACAGCCTAAGCGTTTCCATAGCGGCCGCCTCTATCGTGGCAAAGGTAACAAGGGACCGGATGATGGAGGAATACCACCGGAAATATCCCCATTACTGCTTTGACCAGAATAAAGGGTACGGAACGAAAGCCCACTACGAGGGAATCTTTGACCACGGCCTGTGCGACCTGCATCGCAGAAGCTTTTTAAAAGGCAGCGTGAAATAAGGTCAATAAGATGAAATAAGCACGTTTTCAGGACTATGACATTGACATATTTTGGTCCCTCGGATATAATACCAATGAAAGAAAGTGTCAGGAAGACGCTCCCGGTATTTGAAAATGCCGTAACATAGAAAAGCTCAAGCGATACAGTACCATGAAGGTGTTGATGAGTCAGAACGATTCAGCTTCATGGTATTTTTTGTGTCAGATAGAAAGGGAGTAGAACCATGCATATGGCAGACGCATTGATCACACCCGCGGTGGGTGGAGTCATGATGGCCGCCAGCGCCGGTGCCATCGGCTATTCGGTCAGAAAAGTGAAAGAAGAATTGGATGATAAGAAGGTTCCGCTTATGGGGGTTATGGGAGCCTTTGTCTTTGCGGGGCAGATGATCAACTTCACCATACCGGCTACCGGCTCAAGCGGACACATTGGAGGCGGCATCCTTCTTGCGGCCTTACTTGGCCCCTACGCCGCTTTTTTAGTATTGTCGGCGGTAATCCTGATACAAGCGCTGTTCTTCGCAGACGGGGGGCTTCTCGCCCTGGGCTGCAATATTTTCAATATGGGGTTCTATGCCTGCTTCATCGCATATCCGATGATCTATCGGCAAATTATCAAAAAATCCTTTGATCCGAAAAGGATTACCCTTGGAGCCATCCTGGCGGTGGTTGCCGGATTGCAGCTGGGCGCTTTTTCCGTGGTGCTACAGACATGGATTTCCGGGGTAACGGAGCTGCCGTTCGCTTCCTTTACCGCGCTGATGCAGCCGATCCATCTGGCCATTGGTCTGGTGGAGGGAATTGCTACCGCAGCGGTGCTGTCCTTTGTCTATCAATGCAATCCATCCCTGCTTGAAGGGGCAGACGAAGCGGATTTCAAAAAAAGAATGGAAAGAAAGAAATTAATCACGACCCTTTTGATCATCGCACTGTTGATTGGCGGAGCACTGTCCCTCTTTGCATCCGCTTCTCCGGACGGTCTGGAATGGTCCATGGAAGGAGTTGCCGGTACTGCGGAACTGGAGGCAGAGGGTCAGGCATACCGGTTTGCGGAGAAAATACAGGGAATCACCTCATTCCTGCCTGATTACGGCTTTAAAAACGGTACGGAATCTGACACGGCTGCCGGAACTTCGGTTTCAGGCATTGTGGGAGGAGGAATCACCCTTGGCCTGGCGTGTCTTGCGGGCTATCTGATCAATCGCTGGAAAAAGAAAGTGAAACCGAATCAATGTCAAAGCTAAGCGAATCGCTGAACAAAATACAGTCACTTGAGAATTTGGCAGAGAAGGACACGATTATTCACCGCATTCATCCCATGGCGAAGATGATTACAACCATCGTTTATCTGATGGTTGTAATCTCCTTTCACAAGTATGACGTCAGCGGTCTGATTCCATTTTTTTTCTATCCCATCCTGCTGATGTCTCTGGGTGAGATCCCGTATAGGCCGGTGCTTTCCAGATTGCTGATTGCGCTGCCCTTTGCTTTTTTTGCGGGCTTGTCCAATCCGTTTCTGGACAGGGAAACCGCCTTTCTTCTGTTGGGGGCGCCGGTATCATACGGTTTTCTGTCTTTCGCTTCCATCCTGCTTAAAACCGCCCTTACGGTCATGGCAGTGCTGGTACTCATCGCAACGACGGCGATGGATCGCCTTGCCTATCAATTGTTAAGAATCCGGGTTCCCAAGATTTTCATCCTTCAGCTCATGCTGACATTCCGGTATCTTGGCCTTCTATTGATTGAGGCGGGAAGCATGATGACCGCTTATCATCTTCGGTCTGGGAGGCAGAAGGGGATCCGGATGGAACATGCGGGCACCTTTATGGGTCAGCTTCTGCTTCGGAGCTTCGATCGGGCGGAAAGGGTTTATACGGCTATGAAACTGAGAGGCTTTAACGGAGACTATCATTTTGCGGCGTCGAATCCCATGGGCTTCTCCGATGTCGTGTATCTGCTGGCATTATGCACGGTATTTCTTCTGATGAGATGGGTTAATGTCAGTGTCATGATCGGAAGCCTGTTTGGTTAGAATAATTAATATTGGAAGGATTCAAATACAGGAGGAGCAAAGTGATTCAAATCAGAAACTTGAACTTTACATACCCGGATGGAAACCATGCACTGACGAATGTGAACATCAACGTCGCAGAGGGCAGCACCGTGGCTGTGGTAGGCGGGAACGGAGCGGGAAAATCGACGCTGCTTTCTCTGCTGGTGGGAATCCACCCGATCAAGGAAGGCGAAATTGTGATTGCGGGAATTCCCGTAAGAAGGGAACGGTTGGAAGACGTCCGAAAAAAGGTGGGCTTTGTCTTTCAGGACCCGGATCACCAGCTTTTTATGTCCAGGGTTTATGACGATGTTGCATTCGGGCCAAGAAACTTCGGATATCCAGAGGATGAAGTAAAAAAAATGACGGAGAAGGCGATTTCGACGATGAAAATCGACCATTTAATCAGTCGGGCGCCGCAAAAGCTATCCGGAGGTGAAAAAAGGAATGTGGCCATTGCAGCGGTTTTGGCCATGAATCCAGATGTGCTCCTCTTTGACGAACCCAGCTCCTATCTGGACCCGAAAAGCAGGCGAAATTTTATCAATGCCATGAAGGAACTGAATCATACGAAACTCATTGCAACCCATGATCTTGATCTTGTTCTGGATCTTTGCGACAGAGTGATCATTCTGAGCAGAGGACAGGTTTTTGCCGACGGAGAGCCTATGGAGCTTTTCCGCAATCAGGAGCTGATGGACCGGTCGGATCTTGAGGTTCCTCTGAGCCTGCAAAATAGAGATATATTTTGACATTTCACGTATTCTATTATAAAATTTTCTAATACGAAGAAAACGGGGTAGTATCATGGATCAGTCCTATTTACAGAACGTCCTGAATCAGGTGGCCGAGGGAAAAATGAATCCTTCGGAAGCCCTGGGGAAATTGAAGGAGCTTCCTTTCCAGGATATCGGCTTTGCAAATATAGACCAGCATCGGAATATCAGGACCGGTTATCCTGAAACTATTTTTTGTGAAGGAAAAACACCGGAACAGGTAGCCGCCATCGTGGAAAAGATGAAGGAAAAGAACTCAAATATTCTCGGCACCAGAGCTTCCGCGGAGGTTTTTGAAAAGGTAAGGGCAACAGTGCCGGAGACGGTTTACTATCCAGACGCAAGAGCTTTTGTCGTGAAGAAAAAGGAAGAGGTCCTTTCGGAAAAGATCATCGCCGTCGTCACGGCCGGAACCTCGGATATTCCTGTGGCTGAGGAAGCGGCGATCACTGCGGAAACCATGGGAAACCGGGTAGACCGGATCTACGACGTCGGGGTGGCTGGAATCCATCGTTTATTTGCCAGACTGGACCGAATCAGAGCCGCCAATGTTGTGATCGTGATCGCCGGAATGGAAGGAGCGCTGGCCAGTGTGATCGGCGGTCTGGTAGACAAGCCGGTAATCGCAGTCCCAACCAGTGTGGGCTACGGAGCCAGCTTCGGCGGCATATCGGCGCTGCTGACCATGCTGAACAGCTGTGCCGCCGGCGTTGCGGTAATGAATATCGACAACGGATTCGGAGCGGGGCATTTAGCCTCCAGAATCAATCAGCTTTAGGATGAAATAATAAGTGACAGTTCTTCAATAGACTGCTTTATAGGAGAAATATATGGAAAGAATTCTGTACTTTGACTGCTTTGCGGGAATCAGCGGCGATATGTGCATCGGGGCGTTGATTGATCTTGGCCTCGATCCGACTGCTGTTACGGAAGAGATACAAAAGCTGGGCGTTAAGGGCTATCAGATTGATATAAGGAAGATCAACCGATACTCCATCAGCGGAACCGATGTCAGGGTGACGCTTCATGGGGATACGAGCTGTGTTCACGATCATAGCGGCCATGGAGACTACGATCATGACAGCGTTCACCATCATGGGGAAAAGGAGAGAAGCCTGGCGGATATCAGCCATATTATCAATTCCAGCGGAATCAGCCAAAAGGCGAAGGAGTTATCCATCGCCGTATTCACGGAAATTGCCAGAGCGGAAGCCGCAGTTCACGGAAAAGAGATCGAGGAGGTACATTTCCACGAGGTGGGAGCTATTGATTCCATCGTGGATATCGTTGGGGCGGCGGTTTGCCTCGATATGCTTCAGGTAGACAGGATAGTATGCTCTCCGGTTCACGAGGGACAGGGCTTCATCCACTGCAGGCATGGGCGGTTGCCGGTGCCGGTCCCGGCGGTGGTAAAAATGCTGGGAGGCAGCGGAATCCCAATTGTGACGGAAGACATCCAGGCTGAGTTGGTAACGCCCACAGGATTCGGAATCCTGAAAACGGTCTCCCAGAGCTGCGGCAAGATGCCGGACATGCTGGTGGAGAAGGTGGGGTACGGCTTCGGCAAGACTGAAACAGGAAGGCTCAATGCCCTTCGCCTGATTCTGGGAACTGCTTCAGAGAACGCTGGAACAACGGCGGCAGGCGCCGATTCCGACAGCGGTGAAAGGATCAGGGATAAGGTCACACTGCTTGAGACCAACATCGATAATACCACAGGCGAGGTGCTGGGCCATACACTGACCCGGCTCATGGATGCGGGAGCTCTGGACGCTTATTTCACGCCGATCCAGATGAAGAAGAACCGTCCGGCTGTGATGCTTTCCGTCCTGTGCAAAAGGGAAGAAGCGGAAGAGTTTTCCAATATCATATTCAGGGAAACCGGCACAATAGGGATTCGAACCCAGGAAATGGACCGGATCACTCTAAAGAGAAAATTCAAAACCGTTAAGACGGAGCTGGGAGAGGTTCGCGTGAAGTCTGTTACGGTCCGCGGGCTGGAGAGAGTCCAGCCGGAATATGAAGACTGCGCGAGAATTGCAAAGGAAAACAATCTTTCATTGAATGAAGTTTATGAAATAGTAAAGAGGTGTCATCATGGAAAAAAACTTAGCGAAAACCTATAATCCAAAGGATTTTGAAGACAGGATCTATGCGAAATGGGAAAAGGGCGGAGCCTTTAAAGCCACGCGGGATACCAATAAAACTCCCTTCACCATCGTTATGCCGCCGCCGAATATCACGGGGCAGCTCCATATGGGTCATGCTTTGGATCAGACGCTGCAGGATGTCCTGACTCGCTGGAAGAGAATGCAGGGCTACAGCGCATTGTGGCTTCCGGGAACGGATCACGCAAGCATCGCAACCGAGGTCAAGGTAGCGGACAAGATCAGGACCGAAGAAGGGATTACCAAGGAGGAACTGGGAAGAGAAGAGTTCCTGAAGCGGGCCTGGGATTGGAAGAAACTTTACGGAAACAAAATTACTGAACAGGTGCGCAAGCTGGGCAATTCCTGCGATTGGGACAGAGAACGCTTCACCATGGACGAAGGGTGCAACCAGGCGGTTATCGAAACCTTTGTCAAGCTCTATGAGAAGGGTTTGATCTACCGTGGAAACCGGCTGATCAACTGGTGTCCGAGCTGCGGTACCTCCCTGTCCGACGCTGAAGTGGAGCATGAGGACAAAACGGGCAAGTATTACTACTTCAGATATCCCGGCGCTGACGGCAGCGAAGGAATCACCGTCGCCACCTCAAGACCGGAGACCATGTTCGGAGACGTGGCGATTGCCGTTCATCCCGATGACGAAAGATATCAATCTCTCGTTGGAAAGATGGTCGTGATCCCCCTTGTCGGAAAAGAGATTCCGGTCATTGCAGATTCCTATCCTGACCCGGAAAAAGGAACCGGAGCGGTGAAGATTACACCGGCTCACGACCCCAACGATTTTGAAGTGGGAGAACGCCACAATTTGAACAGTCCGTCCTGTATCAATGCCGACGCCACCATGAACAAGCTGGCTGGAAAGTATGAGGGAATGGACCGCTTTGAATGCAGAAAAGCCTGGGTGAAGGATCTGGAGGAAGCGGGCTATCTGGTAAAAATAGAAGAGAAAATCATACCCATCGGAGGGTGCTACCGCTGCGATACCGTTATCGAGCCGATGCTGTCCGATCAGTGGTTCGTCAAAATGCACGAGCTGGCGCAGCCTGCCATTGAGGCGGCCAAGACCAAGGATCTGGTCCATGTGCCGGAACGTTTTGAAAAGATCTATCTGCACTGGCTTGAAAACATCAAAGACTGGTGCATTTCCAGGCAGCTCTGGTGGGGTCACAGAATCCCCGCCTACTATTGTCAGGACTGCGGCGAGATGATCGTTTCGGCAACGCAGCCGGAACGCTGCGGAAAGTGCGGCAGTTCAAACCTCAAGCAAGACGAGGATGTTCTTGACACCTGGTTCAGCTCCGCCCTGTGGCCGTTTTCCACCTTGGGATGGCCGGAACAGACGGAGGATCTGAAATATTTCTTCCCTACCGACGTACTGGTAACGGGATATGATATTATTTTCTTCTGGGTTGTCAGAATGGTGTTTTCCAGCCTTGAAATGATGGGAGAAGTCCCGTTTAAATACGTATACGTTCATGGACTCGTGAGAGACGCCGAAGGCCGCAAGATGAGCAAATCCCTTGGCAACGGAGTTGATCCGCTGGAAATCATTGATCAGTACGGAGCCGATGCGCTGCGGTTTATGCTGACGACGGGAATCACCCCGGGCAACGATATGCGCTTCAAGACAGACAAGCTGGAATCGAGCCGCAACTTTGCCAACAAGCTCTGGAATGCTTCACGATTTGTAATTATGAACCTTCAGGATGAAAACGGCGAATTCCGGGCTATGGCCGACGAAGCTCAGGGGATCGGAAGCCTAGCTCTGCAGGATGAAGATAAATGGATTCTTGCCAGAGTGAATGAAGCGGTCCGGGAAGCTACGGCAAACATGGAACGATTTGAACTGTCTCTGGCTGCCCAGAAGGCATATGAGCTGATCTGGAACGAATACTGCGACTGGTATATTGAACTGGTAAAGAGCAGGCTGTACGGCGATGACGAAGAGGATAAAAAGGTTGCTCGATTCGTACTGGTACGGGCCTTAAAGGATATGTTGAAGCTGCTTCATCCGTTTATGCCTTTTATTACGGAGGAGATTTGGAGCTTCCTGCCCCAAAATCCGGCAACCGATGAGAATCCGGAAGGATTTTTAATCAAGGAGAGCTGGCCGGTATACGATGAAGCTCTGACCTTTGAGGCAGAGGTGAAAAAGCTGGAGCTGGCAATGGAAGCCATCCGGAGCATCCGGAATATCCGCGCGGAAGCAGAGGCTGCTCCGTCGAAAAAGCTGAGCGCGGTGATCCTGTCCTCAGGAAAGGAAATGGATCAGATCAAGGGCGGAGAACGGTATATCAAGAGCCTGGCCAATATTACTGAGATCAAATTTATCACTGATAAAGCAATGGTTCCGGAGGAAGTCATGTCCGCGGTTATCGGCAATGTGGAAATCTATATTCCGCTGGACGATTTGCTGGACTACAAGGCGGAATATGAACGCCTCCAGAAGGAAAAAACCAGATTGGAAGGCGAAGTGAAACGGGTTTCCGGGAAGCTGTCCAACGAGGGCTTTGTCAGCAAAGCGCCTGAAAAGGTCATCAACGATGAACGGGAAAAGCTGGCCAAGTATGAGGATATGCTGGTGAAGATTACAGAACGCCTTGCGCTGGTGGAGAAAAAAATCTAATGACATATCAGGAAACACTGGAGAAGATTCACAGCTTTCAAAAATACGGAAGCAGACTGGGACTTGAACGGATGACCAGGCTGATGGACCTTCTGGGAAACCCCCAGGAGCGGATGAAGGTGATCCATGTAGCAGGGACAAACGGAAAAGGTTCCGTCTGCCGGTATCTCTATTCCGTGCTTCAGGAAAACGGATACAGGACGGCGCTTTATACTTCACCGTATCTGGAACGATTTACGGAGAGAATGGAGTATAACGGCTCTGAGATTTCTGAAGAGGATCTGATCCGCTATACGGAGCTGGTGCTGGAAAAGGTGGAGGTCATGCTTTCGGAAGGGCTGGAATCGCCGACGGAATTCGAGCTGATCACCGCCATCGCTTTCCTGTACTTTTCGAAGCAGGAACCGGACTTTCTGGTTCTTGAGGTTGGCCTTGGAGGAATCGGAGATTCCACCAATATGGTGAGCAGGCCGGCTGTGTCGGTAATTACATCAATCTCCTTTGACCATATGGAATATTTGGGAGATACACTGGAAAAAATAGCCTATGAGAAGGCAGGGATTATCAAGACCGGTGTTCCTGTGATCTACAATGTAGGAGATCCGGCTGCCTCCCATATCATAGGCAGGATTGCAGACGAAAAAGGCTGCAGGAAATATGAGGTTCAGAATATCGGGTACACCATCCGGGAGAAAACTGTGAACCACTATACCTTCGACACGGAGATTGAGGGGATGGTATACAGCGGGCTCTCCATCTCCATGATCGGGGATCACCAGATCGGCAACGCCGTATGCGCTCTGACCGTGCTGGAGGCTTTGAAAAAGGAAGGGCTTATTGAACTGGTTCAGGAGAAGCTGTATGCCGGCTTTGAGAAAGCCAGACAGACGGGCAGATTTGAAATTCTGCAGAAGGATCCCTATGTGATCATCGACGGCGCCCACAACGAAGCAGGCGCCGAATCACTGCGAGCAGTGCTGGAGGAGCATTTCAGCGGCAGAAGGATTCTGATGATCGTGGGGATGCTGGCTGATAAAAAGATTGACAAGCTGCTGGAGAAATTTGAGAAAATTACGGATGATTTCATAGCTACCGAGCCGGACAATCCCAGAAAACTGTCCGCTTCCGCTTTATGCAAACAGATTACGGACAGGGGAAACCGCTGCATTGCAATGGAATCTCCGGAGGCTGTCTGCCGTTTCGCAGACAGTATTTCCTCTTCCTATGATGTTATCGTATTTGCAGGCTCATTGTATTTAATCGGAAAGGTTAGGGGGCTATTGAATCGTGAAGAAGAATAAGGTACTCTTATTTTACAATCCCAATGCGGGCAACGGTTTATTCAAAAGCAATCTGGATTTAATCATCGAGAAATTTCAGAGAAAGCGCATGAATATTATTCCGGTTCGCGCGGACCGGAAGGGGATTCTGCGTGAAATCTTAAGGGATATCAATCCTGACGAATTCAGAAAGGTGATTGCCGCCGGAGGCGACGGTACGATAAATCTTGTAGTCAATGAGATGATGCAGAATAATATCGATCTGCCTGTCGCCATTTTTCCGTCCGGGACGGCAAACGACTTTGCCTATTATTTCGACATACCCCACGACATCGACAACATGATCAAGATTGCCCTGGAAGAGCGCTATACCTATGCGGATATCGGCAGGGCCAACGATAAATATTTCATCAATGTTGCCGCTATGGGCTTTCTTGTGGACGTGAGCCAAAAAACCGACCCGAACATAAAAAACACTCTGGGAATCATCTCATATTATCTGAAGGGCTTTTCGGAAATTCCTAATTTGAGACCGATTCCGGTAAAAATTATCAGTGAAGAATATGCCTCCGAGGACAGGATATACTTCATGCTCGTCATGAACGGCAGATCCGCGGGAGGATTCAAAAGGATAGCGCCGCTTGCGGAAGTGAACGACGGTCTTCTGGATGTGATGGTTTTCAAAGAGATGCCGGTTTTGGAGCTGGCTCCGCTGCTGTTCAATGTCATGACCGGACAACACTATGAAAACAAGAATGTGGTTTTCTTCCAGACGAAAAAGCTTCGTGTGGAGTCTGAGCAAAATGTGGGAACCGACGTCGACGGCGAAAAGGGTGCGGATCTTCCGCTGGATATTGAGGTGCTGCCCAGAAGATTCCGGATCAATACGGCATTGAACGATATGGAAGGAGCCAAGTGGTGAGAAATATAATTATAACAGCCGGAGGGACATCGGAAAAAATCGATGATGTGAGAGTGATTTCAAACTTCTCGTCCGGCAGATTGGGACAGGCCGTTGCGAAAGCCTTTCTTGAATCTGATTCCTTAAAAATCAATAAAATCTATTATCTTTGCGATAAAAACACACCTGTCCCCGATCACGAGCGAATTGAAGTAATCAGGGTTCTTGGCGTTCAGGGACTTCTGGATGCATTGACAAAGCGGCTGACTACGGAAAAAATTGATGCAGTGATCCACGCTATGGCAGTCAGCGATTTTTCGGTAAAGCAGGTGACGACCCTGTCCGCCATCCGGGCAGGCAGGGAGGAGGACCCC
This sequence comes from Bacillota bacterium, assembly GCA_023415235.1. Lineage (GTDB taxonomy): Bacteria > Bacillota > Clostridia > Peptostreptococcales > Anaerovoracaceae > Anoxybacterium. The sequence goes on along the minus strand of JAEZLP010000036.1, from coordinate 23,821 downwards.
GAAAACAATCTGACAGAAGGAAAGATCAGTTCCGAAATTGAAGACCTGGTCATCGTTCTGAAGAAAACCCCCAAGGTGATCGGAGAAATCAAAAAACTTCAGAAGGACACCGTTTTAGTCGGATTCAAGCTGCTGACCAATGTGGATAAGGATGTGCTGATTAATACAGGCTTCAAGCTGCTTCAGCAGAACGACTGCAGTATGGTCCTTGCTAACGACTTGACGGAGATCACCGGGGAAAATCATATCGGCTATCTGATCTCTCAAAACGGAGAATATGAGAGATTCACAACGAAAAAAGAGATTGCAGAAGCGATTGTCAGAAATGTGGAACTGCTGCTTTCTGAAAAGGAGGGTATGGAACGATGAAAAACATACTGCTTTGCGTAACAGGGAGCATTGCCGCTTATAAGGCGGCAGAGCTTGCCAACCGGTTTGTCAAGGACAACTATAACGTCGACGTGATCATGACCGACAGCGCCTGTGAGTTTATCACCCCGCTGACCTTTCAGTCGCTAACAAAAAACAGGGTATATACCTCCATGTTCGAGGAGTATGAACCGGACCAGGTGGAACATATATCCCTCGCTAAAAAGGCCGACCTTTGCCTGGTAGCGCCTGCAACTGCCAACATGATAGGTAAAATTGCAGGAGGAATCGCGGACGATATGGCGACTACTGTCATCATGGCCCTGGAGCATGCCCCCGTTTATATCTGTCCGGCCATGAATACCAATATGTATCAAAACCCCATCGTTCAAAGGAATATCAAAGATCTGGAAGCGTTGGGCTACCATTTTATCGAACCGAAGGAAAGCCACCTGGCCTGCGGAGATCTGGGCAAGGGCGCCCTGGCTGACGTGGAGGTTATCGTGGAGACTGTGGAAAAACACCTACAGGGCAAATAGGCGGTACGAATCCGCGTTATTGATTCCGCGATACGAATCCCGCGGTGCAAAATTATAGGAAAGTCGAGGATCAATGTTTGAAAACCCTTCAGGATAAATATAATGATTTAAAGGAATATCTCAATAATCTGGGAAGTGTTGCCGTGGCCTTTTCCGGCGGAGTCGATTCCACGTTTCTGTTGAAGGTGGCCCATGATACGCTGGGAGACAGAGCCATCGCCGTAACTGCGCGCTCTCTCAGCTTTCCCGAGCGGGAGCTGAAGGAGGCGATTGCGTTTGCCGGAAAGCTCGGAGTCGATCATAAGATTGTTGATTCAGAGGAGCTTGAAATCGAAGGTTTCTCGGAAAATCCAACAAACCGGTGCTATCTGTGCAAGCATGAGCTGTTTTCCAAGATGAAGCAAATTGCCTTGGAAAATGGGATTTCGGAGGTAGTGGAGGGCTCCAATCTGGACGATCTCGGCGATTACAGACCGGGACTGACGGCGATTCAGGAGTTGGAAGTCAAAAGCCCTCTGCGCATCGCAGGATTGACAAAGGATGAGATCAGACAGCTGTCAAAAGATATGGGTCTGCCCACGTGGGAAAAACAGTCCTTTGCCTGCCTCTCTTCCAGATTCCCATACGGACAGCGCATTACACCGGAAAAGCTCAGGATGGTGGATGAGGCGGAACAGCTGCTGCTGGATCTGGGCTTTCGCCAGATCAGGGTAAGACATCATGACACTCTGGCGAGGATTGAGATTTCTGAAGACCAGTTCCCCAAAATCATGGAAAAGGAAATTCGGGATCGTATTAACCGCCGTCTGAAAGAGATCGGATTTACTTACGTTTCCCTTGATCTGACCGGTTATCGAACCGGAAGTATGAATGAAACGTTAAAATAAAAGGGGTTGAGCCATGGGCTTGAAAACCCGTGGGGTTTTACTGAAAAAACAAGGCCTGCAGCATTTGCTGCAGGCCAGTATTTTTTTATTATAGTGGATTGGCAGGGCATCAGCCGAACAATGAGAGCAGGATTCCTGCCGCAACAGCAGAGCCGATTACTCCGGCAACGTTCGGTCCCATTGCATGCATCAGCAGATAGTTTGTCGGATTTGCCTTCTGGCCGACAACCTGCGACACACGGGCTGCCATCGGAACCGCAGATACTCCGGCTGAACCGATCAGCGGATTGATTTTTCCGCCGGTGAGGAGGCAGAGCAGCTTTCCAAGGAGCAGTCCACCGACTGTGCTGAACATAAAGGCCATAAGTCCCAGGGCAATGATCTTTAATGTTTCCGGACGCAGGAAGGTATCAGCCTTTGCAGTGGCTCCTACAGTAACTCCAAGGAAAATCGTTACGATATTGATCAAGGCGTTCTGCGCGGTGCTGGAAAGTCTCTCCGCAACGCCGGATTCCTTGAAAAGATTGCCCAGCATCAGCATACCGATCAGCGGTGCGACGGATGGAAGAAGCAGGATACATACGATGGATACCATGATCGGGAAGCATACTTTCTCAAGCTTGGATACCTGACGCAGCTGCTCCATTTTTATCTCACGTTCTTTTTTCGTTGTAAGCAGATTCATCAGCGGCGGCTGGATCATCGGAATCAGCGCCATATAAGAGTAAGCTGCAATAGCAATGGCCGGAAGCAGATGAGGAGCCAGCTTTGAAGTCAGATAGATGGCAGTCGGGCCGTCTGCTCCGCCGATGATACCGATGGATGCAGCTTCACCCGGGTTAAAGCCAAGTGCGATGGCGATTACAAATGCAGCCGCAACACCAAACTGTGCCGCTGCGCCCAATAACAAGCTGATCGGACGGGCAATCAGTGGACCGAAATCCGTCATTGCTCCAATTCCAAGGAAAATCAGGGAAGGATAAACACCCTTTTTCACACCCAGATATAAATAATAAAGCAATCCGCCGGCCTGATCAGGTGACGGTGGTGGATCCATTAATCCCGTAAACGGCAGATTGGCCAGTAACATACCAAAAGCAATCGGAAGCAGGAGAAGGGGCTCAAACTTTTTCACGATCGCAAGATACACCAGTATGCAGGCAATCACAATCATTGCCAGATACTGCCAGTTCAATGCAAGAAAACCCGATTCCCCCCATAATTTTATAATAGCGTCTTTAAACATTGTTTACATTTCCTCCTTAAGTATTAGTACAACAGAATCATTCCGTTTTCTTGCCAATTGTCTCAAACCTTCTAAGTCCGAACGAGAAAGCTTTGATCAGGACCAACAGACAAGCAAGCACTACGAAAACAACAACCATACAGAAGACGGCTGTCAAAATGCTTTCCATAATACCCATATCGATACCTCCTTTTTATAATTCAAATATGCGGTTTCCCCGTAACCGGTGAATTTGTACTCTCTAAAAGTTTGCCCAATACCCAAAACAAAAATCATATGGGTATTCATGAAAAAAAGGCGGATACTTCAAAGGAAGCTCTCCACCCTTTAAGCATGAACTCGAAGGCAGATACCTGCCTAAAAAAATGAACAATTTTTATTTTAAATAAATTATAAGACATTCATCGCTGCAAGTCAATCATTTGGCTTATGTATACAACATTCTCACCAGAGAATACAAGAGACTCAAACCGAAGGCTGTAAGGGGATCAGACCAGAGGACAGGAAGGGATTCAATCCGCAATCTGCCTGCCGGTATGATCCATATGATAGTTCTCCTTTATGATCAGCTGTCCTACTGGGACAATCTGATAACCCTCTGTTTTCAATTTATCGAGTATATTGGGAAGGTAATCCTCCACATGTTCGGCATTGTTGTGAAACAAGACGATGGAACCGGGCTTTACGTTTCTGGTCACTCTGTCGACGATCTGCTCTGACGTAATCTCCTTCCAATCGAGGCTGTCGACATCCCATTGAATGACATAATAGCCGTTCGCCTCGCAGGTTTCGATCAGCCTATTGCTGTAAGCGCCAAAGGGAGGACGAAATACGGTAGGCTTTGTTCCGGTGATCTTTTCAATAACTTCTTCAGCCCCCTTCAGCTCCTTGACCATGTCCTCTATGGAAAGGCTGGACATATTGGGATGAGTCGAGGAATGATTCCCGATCTCATGACCTCTGCGATAGATTTCCGATACGTCCTCGGGAAATTTTTCCGCCCAGAATTTGACCATGAAAAATGTGGTTTTCACATCGTACTGATCAAGAATATCCAAAATCGGTTTTGTATGTTCGTTGCCCCACGGTGATATTACATTAGTACAGTTGGCATCACTGTAGGGACACTAGTTTTATAATTGATTTGAATTGTAATCTCACCCGATTGGTTCTCAAATATTTCAATTGACTTTAGGAACTTATTTACAATTGTATGGTTTAAATTATCTATATCAATATACTTTTTGTAGAATTTATCTATATCATTGTTCTTGTTAAAACTTTCTTTAAGGTTATTCAGTTCTTCAGTTTTTAATTTAATCTTCTCATTAATAGAGTGTTCTTCGGTAGTGTATATGTTTTTGTAGTTTAAAAACTCATCTTTTGATAATATTGTAGATTTATAGTCTTCATATAAGCCCATTTTTATAGGTATTAGTTCTGAAAGTCGTCTATTTAGTTTATTTATTTCTGCATTAATAGTACTTATTTTCTTATTATATTTTAGTTCAAACTGGCTTAATTCTCTCTCTTTAAATTCAATGTAATTATCAATCAAAGATTTAATATCGGCAAGAACAACACATTCTAGTTCATCAAGCTTGATATAGTGCTTTTTACAAACGATTTCACCATAATTTCTATAACTCATGCAAATAAAACTATTACTGTCACTCCTATATCCCAAATTTCGACCGCAGTCACCACAAAAGATTAGCCCTGAGAATAAATGTTTACTCTCTTCTGTTTTCCTTGGCTTAGTTCTCATGTTCAACATGGTTTGTACTAATTCAAATGTATTTTTATCAATTAATGGTTCATGAGTATTCTCAATTCTAATAATTTCGCTCTTATGTGTTTTAACTCTTTTCTTTGATTTAAAATTAAGAGTTTTTGATTTTTTCTGAACAAGATTCCCAATATATACTTCGTTTTGGAGTATCATCCTAACAGTATGATAACTCCAGCATATATTTTTTAGTTTTATAGTATTATTATTTGGGAATCCTTTATATTGTGAAGGGGTAGGTATGTTTCTGCTGGTTAGTATTTGTGCAATTTTAACATATCCATATCCATCTAAGTATAATTTGAATATTTCTTTAACAATTGGCGCAGTTTCTTCATCAATAATTAACTTGTTTTTATTCTCCGGATGTTTTTTATAGCCATATGGGGCATATGCTCCGATAAATTCCCCTCTGCTACGTTTTGCATCGAAAGCCGCTTTTACACTATATGATATTTCTTCAGAATACCATTCATTTGTTAAACCTGTAATCTGTGCCGACTTCTTATTTGATTTATTAAAGTTATCAAGCCCGTCAAGGATTCCAATACATCTAACTTGCATATCAATCAGAAAACTAAAAAGAAAATTATCAACCCCAGAACTGTCTCTACCGATTCTGCTTTGCTTCGTGCATACTATTACATCGATTTTTTTATTAATAATATCTTGCTTTAGCCGCTTGAAGTCAGGTCTTTCAAAATTCAGCCCAGTATACCCATCATCGAAATAAATATCATGAATTACCCAATTAGGTTGCTTTTCAACGTATTTAATAATTTCGGTTTTCTGATTTTCTATTGATTCGCTTTCTTTGTCATCGCCATCATCCTTGCTTAATCTTGCGTAAATACCAACTTTTATTTTATCACTCATAGATGCCTCCAGAAATTATGTGTTAGACAATTATAGTATAAAAAAGATAAAGAGTTAGGTAAACTCTTTATCTAAAATCATTAATATATATTCGTTGAATAAATCTTGAATGCTTTTACCTCCCTTTTGAAAGGTTCGTCTTATTTTAAATTTTCCATTAAAATATGTAAACAAATTGGTTTCTTCCATATATATCACCCCAAATAACATTTTGGAATAATATATGTACCATTTATTACGCTTATTCAAGAAATTAATTTAATTATATTTTATTTACTTTATCTTACCTCGTATCTTTTTTGCCTTTTAATTAGAATATTAGAGTATTTAAAAAATGGAAGTTTAATCCTTTTGTTTATTTGTTGTTCAGCCTCAATAATATCGCTGTAATTATATAATATTTTATCTTCTTTAGTTATAATAGCCATTAAGTATTCATTTTCAAATAATCTATTAATAAATTTCTCTCTTCTATCTGGATTAACATCTAAATCAGCTAATAATTGTCTAAACTTACTTAATTCTAAACCCTCAACTCCAAAGCCGTTGTATTTTTTTAGAAAATCCCCAATATATGGAAATTCTATACACATTTCTATTTCAAGATTAGCTGTCAGGAGTATTGCATAATGATCTTTTGCATTATTGAAATCTTCGATGGTAGCCTTTTCATGACAATTATTAAAAGCAGATTCAAACATTCTGGCGAAAAAGATTAGAACATCCCGTGGCCTTAATATACATACGTCTTGAACTAATTTTATTGGATCTTCATTTAAATTGAAATATTTTTTCCATGTGCTATCCATGTTTTCTTTTTCTGGAATATTAAGTACATGACGCATCCGCTTTTCAACTAATTGACGTAATAAGTTACTGTAGGTTTTCCATTCCACTTCATAGATATTAATGAGCATTTTGTCTGGTTCCCTTGCAATTGATAGTATATAGTTTAAGATGTCAGTTCTTAGAAATATTATTACAGAAGAAACTATATCGATTCCGCCTTTACCATGTAAATCAGCTTGAATTTTTCCAACAACAACAAGTAATGCTAAAATCATTTCACCTTGTATAATTAGATTATTGCTACTTTCCCAAGCCTTATCTAAATTATCAGCCAAAATAACAATTTTTCTATACTTTTGTGTTTTAAAATATTTAAATATAAGCACTTCCATTTTTGACAACACATCTTTTGAATATGAAGCCACTATTAAATCTGTAATTTGACCTTGGTTATTTTTAGCTTGTTCGAGAAGTGCACTCATAAAATCAAGCTCTAATAAATGCTCATTTCTATTACAAAACTCTATTATTGCTTCTTCAACTTCGCTTAGTTTATATTTTCTTCGATCTTCAATATAGTCCCTAATTTTCAGCAGTAGTTTTGAATATATTACTTGACGCCAAATAGAGTACATCATTTTTTTTCTTACATTATCATTTTCAAATTTTTCGACTAAGTTTTCACCATTTAATAACTCGTCTGATTCTGGTTTAAGTGTTATAAGGAAAACATCATTCGCATCTTCATAATCATCTCTGAGTTTAATATAAAGAGCAGTCTTTCCTACGCCTTTTCTTCCATGAAATATTGCACTATCAGTTTTCAACGCCTCATGATATGCATATGTTTCTACAAAATATTCTAGTAAGTCCTCTTTTTCCTTTTCTGCGATAGCATAACCAAGACCTAAAGTAAAAAGATTATTCTCAACATCTTCTTTATTTAATGTAGCTGCTTCTTCGTTTATAGAATCACGATTAAAATCAATCTGAGATAGCCATTCATCAACCTTCCCCATGCATTCTGATGACTTTTCATATTCATATAGTATTTCTGCATAATCAAGGGGAGCTCTAAAGATTGCTGGTGCGAGAAGAATTACTTTTTTGCCCATTCCAAATCCGATTCCAGCATAGAAAGAATTTTTAGCATTATCAGAAAGAGCATTTTGCATTTGGGGGCTTGATAAATGAACGACTAATGCTTTATGTCTACTAATTGATTCAACATACCATTCTAGACTTTCATAAGCAATTTCCTTATCATCCATTTGTACATTATAATCGGAGTCTTCCAGATACTCCTTTAAATCTATTTCAGCTTGGCTATTACTACTAGCCTGGATATAAAAAATATCACCATCTTCACTAACACTCTCTTGTGAAAATTTCATTTGATTCATGAGTATTGATGCTTGCGATGGATCTTTTAGTATGCCAAGGATATCTGTCGAGTTAGCGAAATTAGAATATCCAATTGTTTTTAAAAATTTGGTATTGGAATAGTTTGTTACAGCTTCCTTTACTTTTGTATTTACAAAAATAAATACTGGTTTCTTTTTAGCGATAGCATAACCCAATTCAAAAAATACGTTTTCATTTTGATAGGTTAGGTCACAAACAAAATACGATGCTTTTTCAATTTCTGAAAAGATTTGCTTATGAACAAATTTACCATTAATATACATCTTTTCCCATGTGATTGCTCTACCATTTAATGATTCAGATGCAGCCCTAAAGGCATCCGCATTATTACAGGTTCCACTTTTTTCAGAGCTTTGATAAGCAAAGAAAAATGTTTTGCCCTGAACTTTAGATTTATTTGCTTTTTTCGCCATATCTTTCTCCTGATTCAGATAAAATGGTGCAATTATTGACAAGTAAAAATTAACTACATTGTACCACAAATTACCAATGAATCAAGATTAACTCAATAAAAAATATGTACTGTCCTTTAATCCGCCCAGGCGCAATCAAAGCTGATTGCAATTTTCTTGTCGTCCGTACTGACGGAATAGATGGGAAGCTTCCTGCCTTCTCCGAATACGGAATCGAATTCCTGTCCGTTCCAGCCATAGAATCCTATTGCCAGAATTAAAACAACCGCGGCGCATACTGCCACAGTCTTTATCATAAATGGGTTTTTGCTTTGCTTCCTCACTTTTCCATACCTCCATCCCCACAGGTCTGATGCTACATTTTATTCGAAAAGACAGGAGCCGATGCATGTTTTATCTCAATCCCGCCCTTTGACACTGGAAGACTTTCGGAGTATGATATTACCAATACGGTTTAAACGATGATTCGTTTAGATCAATTTGAAAAACGGAGGAAATCAAATTGGCACTGGATAGTACAAAAGAAAAACAAATGGGAGGCTTGACCCGCGAGCAAGCCTGGACACTTCTAAACGAGTATAACAAGGATCCGTTCCACATTAAGCATGCTCTCATCATGGAAGGAACCATGAGGTATTTTGCGAAGCTTCTCGGGTACGGTGAGGAAGAGGATTTCTGGGGAATCGTAGGACTGCTTCACGATCTTGACTTCGGGATGTACCCGGAGCAGCACTGTGTCAAACAGCAGGAAATCATGAGGGAACACGGGATTGATGAAAGAATCATTCGTGCGACAGCTAGCCATGGATACGGACTTACCGCCGTGGATGTGAAGCCGGAGCATGAAATGGAGAAAATCCTGTTTGCCACCGATGAGCTGACCGGACTGATCGGTGCGGTTGCGCTGATGCGCCCATCTAAAAGCGTTCAGGATCTTGAACTGAAATCCGTAAAAAAGAAATACAAGACATTGAGCTTTGCGGCAGGCTGTTCCAGAGAAGTGATCGAACAGGGCGCCGAAATGCTGGGCTGGGAGTTGGATGACCTGATCGAAAAGACCATCATGGCCATGAGGACCTGCGAACAGTAGAAAGGAGCATAGGGTGATTAAAGTAGTTGCAAGAAATATGGTGAGCACGGAAAAAATCGCTGATTTTATCGCGCTCGCACAAGAGCTTGTTGAAGCGACGGTAAAAAATGATGAAGGTTGCATCCACTACGAGCTGTACCAGGATATAAACGATCCCGGAATCCTGACCTTCATCGAGGAATGGGAAAGCATGGAGGCGTTGGAACAGCACATGGCTGCCGAACATTTCAAGAGAATTGTCCCACGGCTTGGAGACTTTACCTCCGGACCTGAGGATGTGCATCTTTATCGGAAGGCGGATTAAGCAAACGGACCGCATCTCTCAGCCTGGAAAAAGCCTCCTCCAGCGTTGCCCTGGGGCAGGCCATATTAATGCGCTGGAAGCCTTCTCCTTCGGGTCCGAACAGACTTCCCCGGTCCAGCCAGAGCTTTGCTTCCTCAAGAATAAACCGGTTAAGCTGTTCGTCCTCCATTCCCAAGGCTCTGAAATCAAGCCAAAGCAGATATGTCCCCTCCGGCTCTACAAGACGAATCTGCGGAAGTTCTCGATTCAGGAAGTTCCTGACATATTCCAGATTCTCCCCCAGGTATTTTCTCAGCTCAATCAGCCAGGGGTAACCGTGCCGGTAGGCGGCTTGGCAGGCAACCAATCCCATGGTATTCAGACTTAGATAGCCGGATCGGAGCATTTCCTTTCGGAAAGCGCGCCTGAGCCCGTTGTTTTCAATAAAGATATTGGAGACCTGCAGACCGGCCAGATTGAAGGTTTTGCTCGGCGCCGTACAGGTAATGGTCATATTCGAATACTCCGGCTTTATTCCGGCGAATACGGTGTGGCGATGACCCGGGAAGGTAAAGTCGGCGTGGATTTCATCCGAGACAACAGTCACTTGATGCTTCCGGCAGACTTCTCCCATATCGGAAAGCTCTCCGGCTGTCCACACCCTTCCCACTGGATTGTGGGGATTGCACAGGATAAAAAGCTTGACTTGATTCTCTATAATTTTTCTTTCAAAATCTTTAAGATCTACCGTATAGCGGCCTTCACGGAAACAGAGAGGATTGTTGACCAGCTTGCGTTTATTTTCAAGAATCCCGCGGGAAAAAGGATAGTAAACCGGTCGCTGGATCAACACCGCATCCCCCGGATTCGTCAGAGCGCGGATTGCTGTACAGACCGCATAGACAACTCCCGGTGTTTTGACAAGCCATTCCGCTTTCGGGTCCCAATTATGATTCTCTTGGAACCAGTCATGGACTGCCTGGAAATAGGGCAGCTTCACTTCCGAATACCCAAAGATTCCATGCCGACTTGCCTGTATCAGGGCCTCTGTTACGGCGTCGGGAGCCCGGAAATCCATATCTGCAACCCATAAGGGAAGAACATCCGAAGGCTTTCCTTCCTCTTCCATAAAATCATATTTCAAAGAGTTTGTTCCTTTGCGTTCAATCAGACTGTCAAAATCATATGTCATGTTATTTCCCTTATTCTCCAATTCCTTCATTTCGTTCCTGCTCCTGCTTTTATTTCTACGATTACTCCTACTCATAGTATAAAAGAATCGCTGGAAAGTCAATCATCGGGAAATCATATGGGGAAAGGCCTGTATGATCAATCGGAGTTTTTTGCTAAGAAATAGGTTAAGAAATAGTATTTTTTTGTACAAAAACCATTGACAAGTAAAATGGAAGTGAATATAATGAAAACATAATTCATAGTAAATCAATATGAAAAGTAGGAATAATAAAATCGGATATCATAAAAAACAGAAAAGAAGGAGAGAAAAAAAGATGGCTAAGATTTATAAAAGTCTGACGGAACTGATCGGAAGAACACCGTTATTGGAACTCACAAATTACGAAAAGAAAAATAATCTCAATGCAAGGCTTATCGCCAAGCTGGAATATTTCAACCCTGCAGGCAGTGTAAAGGACAGAATCGCCAAAGCCATGCTGGATGACTCGGAAGCAAAGGGCCTGATCAAGGAAGGGGCTACCATTATCGAGCCTACCAGCGGAAATACTGGAATCGGACTGGCTTTTGCAGCCGCCGCCAAAGGGTACAAAACGATTCTTACCATGCCGGAAACCATGAGTGTGGAACGCAGGAATCTGCTGAAGGCTTACGGAGCGGAGCTTGTACTGACAGATGGGTCCAAAGGAATGAAAGGGGCGATCGAAAAGGCAAAAGAGCTTGCGGCTTCCATTCCTAATTCCCTGATTCCCGGACAGTTTGATAATCCTGCAAATCCTGCAATTCATAGGACAACAACAGGACCAGAAATTTGGGAGGATACGGACGGAGAGATCGATATATTTGTTGCGGGCATTGGTACGGGAGGTACCATCACCGGAGTGGGAGAATATCTCAAAGCCAAGAATCCGAATGTAAAAATTGTTGCGGTAGAGCCCGCGGCCTCGCCGGTGTTATCAAAGGGTACTCCCGGACCGCATAAAATTCAGGGAATCGGCGCCGGCTTCGTACCGGATGTATTGAACACCTCGATATATGATGAGATTATGACTGTAGAAAATGAGGAGGCCTTTGAAGCCGGAAGAGCGCTTTCCAGGACGGAAGGACTGCTTGTGGGCATTTCATCCGGAGCTGCGGCTCACGCGGCCACAGAGATTGCCAAGCGGCCGGAGAACGCAGGAAAAACCATCGTCGTACTGTTGCCGGATACCGGAGAACGGTACCTTTCCACAGCGCTTTTTTCTGAATAAAACTATAATATCCTTTATCAGACAGGCGCTGAAGCAGAATAATAAATTAAACTACTCCTTAAACTAAATACAAGCAAAAGATCACATATCCACTTCCCATGAAGTGGATATTGTGGTTGGAAACGGAGGCAAAATCAAATGTTGAATGAATTTTCAAGAACGGAACTTCTTCTTGGATCCGCCGGTATGAAAAGGCTGAAGGACTCAAGGATTGCAGTTTTCGGAATCGGCGGAGTGGGCACCTTTGCGGTAGAGGCTCTCGCAAGAAGCGGAGTGGGAGCCCTGGATCTGTTTGACGACGACAAGGTATGCCTAACCAATATCAACCGTCAGCTTATAGCCTCTCGCAAGACCGTAGGCCAAAAGAAGGTGGAGGTTATGCGGAACAGAGTGATGGAGATCAATCCTCGCGCAAAGGTGGAGATCTATGAAACCTTCTATGGGGCGGAAAATGCGGACGAATTTGATCTTAGTGTGTATGATTACATCATAGACGCCATCGATACCGTATCCTCCAAGCTGATTCTGATTGAACAGGCGAGGAAAAAGCAGGTTCCGGTTATCAGTTGTATGGGCGCGGGGAACAAACTGGATCCCACTAAGCTGGAGGTTGCGGATATTTCGAAGACTTCCATGTGTCCCCTGGCAAAGGTCATGCGTACCGAGCTTCGGAGGCGGGGCATCCACCACTTAAAAGTCGTATATTCCAAGGAACCCCCGATCAAGCCCATGGAAGACGAAACGAATAGCTGTAAAAACCATTGCATTTGCCCCCCTGATACAGCGAGAAAATGCACTGAAAGAAGGCAGGTCCCCGGGAGCGTTGCGTTTGTCCCTTCTGTCGCAGGGCTGATCATTGCCGGAGAGGTGATCAAGGATCTTGTCTCTTCCGACCCTTCCCGCTAAAGCCGTTGCCATCCCCCGAAAAAATAGTAATATCAGGAATGCGGATGAATAAACTGTAAGGACTGATATAAGGGTCATGATTGAAGCGCACCAGCAGGTAAACATGGGAAGATAAAAGGGGGAAAAGCAATGGAGGGTATGGAAGAAAAAGGGCTGGAAACGAACAGCGCAGCCCTGGTCGGAGTTGTTTTGTCGCCGCCGACGATCAGCCATAAGTCCTACGGAGAAACATTTTACTGCTTTTCTGTGGGAGTTGACAGAAAGAGCGGATACCGCGATGTGATTCAGATCATCGTTTCAGAGCGATTGATCTGGAATCTGGAGTTCGAACCGGGGGATTTTGTTGAAATCCTTGGTCAGATTAGAACCTATAATGAGGAACAGGAAGGAAGAAACAAGCTCAATGTTGTGGTGTTTGCCAGAGAGTTCAAACTCTGCGATGGGGATGCCAGAATTGAGCATGAAAACAAAATCAATCTGGAGGGATTTATCTGTAAGAAACCAATCGGCCGCATCTCCCCTCTCGGGCGGGAAATCTGCGATATCATGCTTGCTGTAAACCGAATGTATAACAAGTCCGATTACATACCATGCATAGCCTGGGGCAGAAACGCCGGATACGCCAGCAATCTTTCCATAGGAACAAAAATAGCCATTACCGGCAGAATCCAAAGCCGGGAATACCGAAAACGGGACCCTGATGGGAACATTACTGTGAAAACCGCATACGAGGTGTCAATATTAAAACTGGAATCCATGAGCGAAGAATAGCGAAGTGCTTTGCTCACGAAAATCTGGATATAATAATAAGACTGCCGGCAGGCAGTCTTTTTTCTGCTGCCGTTCGGCCCCTAAATGTATAATGTATATCTGCTTAGCAGGTATTGTATTTTGATGAAAAAGGGCTAGCATTGTAGCAGTATTTTTTTGCAGCAATCATTTTTTGACACAAATAGAAAGACGAGGAGATTCTGAAATGAAATATCTTTACTGGCTGTTGGCTTTTATACCGATTACCATCGCAGCAAGATACGGATTCCACTTAAGCGACGGCATCGTTTTCTGGCTGTGCTGCGTCGGGATTGTTCCCCTTGCCGCCGTACTGGGAGATGCAACGGAACAAGCTCGTAGCCGCCTATGTGGTATTGGGAGGAGCGTTTCTGGTGTTCGGCTTATAGAGTATCAATTCGATTTTCGTAGGAAAAGCATGCCGGATGGCATGCTTATTCTTTTCGTTGCCTTCCGGCCGGATTTGCCTGTTCTCCGCAATCTGCGGCACGGAGACCTTGGCGCGCAATACCCGATTTTGTGCAAAGACGCGGGACGGCATGGCACTTGGGTAAGAATTGCATTTACAGGTATTATGTGTTATATTGTAAGATGCATGATGCTTCAAAAGAGTTCACAAATTAAAAATATCTGATACAAATGGATGATCTAAGGAGGTTACCCAATGAAAATAGTTTTGGATGGTATGGGCGGCGACAATGCGCCTGCGGAGATCGTCAAAGGCGCGGTGGAAGCATCCGCTTTGATGGAACACCAGATCATTCTCGTGGGAGACGAAACCAGAATTCACAACGAACTGGCAAAGTATAAATACAAAATGGACAAGATCTCAGTGGTTCACGCCGAAGAAGTAATTAGCAACGATGACGCTCCGGTGAAGGCAGTAAGAACCAAGACCGATTCCTCCATGGTAAAGGGCATCAATATGATCAAGAACGGAGAAGCTGATTTGTTTATTTCAGCCGGAAATACAGGAGCCATCATGGCGGCGGGTCTTTTTATTTTGGGCCGGATTCAGGGAATCGACAGACCGGCCATCGCCAGCACTTATCCGACTCTGGAAAAAGGCGGGATATCCCTTCTGGTGGATTCGGGGGCGAATTCCGAGTGCAAACCCAACAATCTTTTGGAGTTTGCCACCATGGGAAGCATCTATATGGAAAAGGTTTTGAACGTAAGCAGGCCTGCTGTGGGTCTGGTCAATATCGGAACCGAGGAGACCAAGGGGACGACCGTTATTAAAGCGGCATATGAGCTGCTGTCCAAGAGCAGCCTCAACTTTACCGGCAACGTGGAAGCCAGGGACCTCCCCAAGGGAGAATGCGATGTCATCGTTTGCGACGGTTTCGTGGGGAACATTATTCTCAAGCTGACCGAAGGCCTAGCCTTGGGTATACTTAAGCTATTAAAGCAGAAGTTTACAGCCGGGGCAATTCCCAAGATGGGAGCGTTGCTTCTGTCCGGCAAGCTCAAGGAGCTGAAATCGGAATTTGACTATTCGGAATACGGCGGAGCCCCCATCCTTGGAGTGAAAGGCGCTTTGATAAAAATCCACGGCTCCTCCAACTCAAATGCTGTGAAAAATGCAATCTTAAAAGGGATCCCATATGCGGAAACCAACGTGGTTCAAATCATACAGAATTCCGTACTTGAATTGGAGGAAATAATAATCAGTGAATGAATTAGATTTTCAAAAAATAATTCAATATGAGTTTCAGAATGTGAATCTGCTGAGAAATGCTTTGACTCACAGTTCCTATATTAATGAAGGGAAATCATCGCAGACCGGAAATAATGAGAGACTGGAATTCCTTGGAGATGCCATTCTCGATGCGGTAATCAGTGATTATCTCTACAACAGGTTGGGCAATATGGAAGAAGGAGAGCTGACCAAGATTAGGGCAGTCATTGTCTGTGAACGATCCCTTGCCTCCTGTGGTGCAAAGATATCCATCGGAGATTATCTGCGGCTTGGAAAAGGAGAAGAGAACAGCGGGGGAAGAAAGAGAGGGTCCATTATCGCCGATGCTATGGAAGCGGTAATCGGAGCGATCTACCTCGACGGCGGCTGGGATAAGGTTTGTGAATATGTGATACAAACCTTTTCAGAACTGATCGAGGATGCGATATCAGGCAAGCTCCACACGGATTACAAGACCGAGATTCAGGAAAAGCTGCAGGCCCACGGGGATGCTGATATTGCCTACGTCATAGAGAGAGAGGAAGGACCCGACCATGACAAGACCTTCTACGCCAACCTGATTTTCCAGGGAAATGTAATTGGCAGCGGGTCCGGACGAAGCAAGAAGGAAGCGGAGCAGCAAGCGGCAAAACAAGCATTGGAGCGAGGTGGCACATTTGTATTTTAAGAGAATAGAGATGCATGGTTTTAAATCTTTTGCCGATCCTGTCAGCATTGAGTTTCATGAAGGGATTACCTGTATTGTGGGACCAAACGGCAGCGGCAAAAGTAATATTTCCGACGCCATCCGGTGGGTGCTGGGTGAGCAGAGCCCCAAAATGCTTCGCGGCGGTAAAATGGAAGAGGTCATTTTTGCGGGGACGGCAAGCAGAAAATCTAGGGGAATGGCCGAAGTAACCCTGGTCATTGACAACAGCACCGGGATTCTTCCCATCGACTATGCCGAGGTAGCCATTACCAGAAGGATGTATCGTTCCGGCGAAAGCGAATATGCCATCAACAACAACCCCTGCAGGCTGAGGGACATTCGGGAGCTGATCATGGATACCGGGATCGGCGTAGACGGGTATTCCCTGATCGGACAGGGAAAGATTGCTGACATTGTCAGCAATAAGCCGGAGAGCAGAAGAGAAATCTTTGAGGAAGCGGCGGGCATCGTGAAATACAGAACGAAAAAAGCCGAATCGGAACGCAAGCTGGAGTCCACCAATGCAAATCTGGAGCGTGTCAATGACATCATTACTGAAATTGAATCCAGAATCGACGGCTTGAAGGAAGACAGCGAAAAAGCGTCGGAATACCTGGTGTTGCGTGACAAATACAAAGAACTTGAAATTAATGTCACCTTAAAGAATATTGAAAATATCGAGCTGAAAAACGAGTACATAAAAGATGATCTGGCGGAGCTTGCAAGTCAGATTGATGACTTAAAGGAAGACAAGTCGTCTCTTGATACGGAGATCATTGAACAAAGAAACCGGAACGAGGAGCTGGGGGCTCTTGGCAATGAAACAAGGGATCGGCTTCTTCTTAGCGTTGAAAAAATCAATACTCTGGTCAACCAGAACCAGTTGAACCGGGAAAAGCTTTCTACTATAGACAAGGATAAGGAAAGACTGACGGAAGAGCTTGCCGTTATCGAAACAAAGCTGGAGAAAGAAGCAGAAAACGCAAAAGAGCAGTATGCTGCCAAGAGAAGGATCGATGAGGAGCTTGGGATTCTTGAAGCGGATCTGGCGGAAAAGATCAAGAATTACACGGAGATCACCGCGGCTCTCAGTGCGGACGCGGAACAGATCGACGCTCAGAAGAACAGGATCTACGAGCTGCACAGCACGATCAGCAATAAAAACAGTGAAATCAACAGTCTTTTGAGTCTCCAGAACACGCTGGACAAAAGGAAGGAACAAATCCTGACCGAGAAGGAAAGCGGCGGAGCGAACTACAGAGAGCTGACGGAACAGTATGAAAATGCGAAAAAAGAGCTGGCTTCCCTGAAAAACCTCTTTGCTCAAATGGAGGAGGAGAGTCAGGCGCTCAAGCAGAAATACAACGAGGGCGTATTCAAGGAGAAGAAGCTGGCAAGGGAGCTTGAAGAACTGAAAATCTCAATCGGGCAGATTTCCACAAGGAAAAAGATGATTGAAGAAATGGAAAGCTCCTATGAGGGATATAATAATGCAGTAAAGTTTATCATGAAATCAAATCTGCCGGGGATCAACGGCGTCGTAGCCGAACTGATCGAGGTGCCGCGGGGATATGAGACCGCCATTGAGACCGCGCTGGGTGCCGCTCTCCAGAATATTGTCTGTGAGGATGACAGCAGCGCTCAGAAGGCCATCGGACAGCTGAAGCAGAATAAGGCCGGCAGACTTACTTTTCTGCCAATTAAAAGCATGCGAGACACCAATCCGAACTATGATCAGCGAATGGCCAAAGCCGAAGGCTTCAAGGGATTCGGAGTCCAGTGTGTAAAATTTGATTCCAAATATCAGAAGGTAATGGAATATCTTCTGGGAAGGGTTATCGTGGTGGATACCCTGGACCATGCAGTAAAGCTGTCCAAGACTTCCGATCGCAGCGGACTGCGTTTTGTGACCCTGGAGGGAGAAGTCATCAACTCCGGCGGAGCGATCACCGGAGGGACCTTCCGCAACAATACGGCCAATCTCCTGGAACGAAAGACGGAAGCCAAACAGCTTGGTGAGAAGCTTTCGGCCATGGAACAGGCTAAAGAATCCGGGGACAAGGAACTGGAAGAACTGCGAAGGGAGCTTCTTCAGGTTCAGGAACAGATCCAGAAAGCAGACAGGGAACATCGGGAAAAGGAATTAGAGCTGCTTTCCAGAGAAAACGCCATGGAAGCTATGGACAGGCAGCTTGCCGATCTGAAGCTTTCCGATGAAAAACATCAAAAGGAATTAGACAATATCGAATCGGAAAAGAAATCCTCCGAGGCCATGATTGATCAGATCAAGGCGGTTGTCCAAAAATCCTCTGAGGAAATTGCAAAGATTGAACGGATGGCGGACACCGGGCTTGCCCAATACGAGGAAAGAAAGATCCGGCTGGAAGCGGTCAATGAAGAGATTACCAAGGCGCGAATCGCTGTGGGAACTGCGGAGAGCCAGAAAAACCATGTCGATGAGCTCCTTGCAAGAATAGAAGAATATCAGAAGGAGCTTGTCAGGGACAAGCAGAATAAAGAGCTTGCGATCCAGGCATTGGAAGCGGAAAAGCTGGAGCTTCTCAGCGGTGACACCAGTCTTGAAAATGAAATCAGATCCATGGAAGCGGAGAAAGAGGCCATTGAACGGTATCTGAAAGAAATCCAGGAGGAAAAGGAAACCGTCTCGAAGTATTTGGATGAGATCACGCGGAAAAAGGATGAAATGGACGGTATTCTTACCGGTTACCAGAACCAGAAGTATGAGCTGGAGATCAAACAGGCGAAATACGAGACCCAGCTTGACTCCTACAAGGACAAGCTCTGGGATGAATTTGAAATTTCTTACCTTCAGGCGATTGAGTTCAAGAAAAAGGATTTCAACTTAGCAGCTGCCCTGAAGGAAAGCAAGGAGATAAAGAACCGGATCAAGGAGCTGGGAGAGGTAAACGTCGGAGCAATCAAGGAGTATGAATCGGTCAGCGAACGGTATCAGTTCCTTACTGAGCAGAGAAATGACATCCTCAGCGCTATGAACTCGCTGAAACAGATCATAGACGACATGGATAGAACCATCAAGCAGAGCTTTAAGGAAAGCTTTGACAAGATTGTCCTGAATTTTGAAAATGCGTTTACGGAGCTGTTCGGAGGCGGAGCCGCCGAATTAAGGCTGGAAGACGAGAATAATCCTCTGGAATGTGGAATAGAAATTGTAGCACAACCACCCGGAAAGAAGCTGCAGAATATCAACCTGATGTCGGGTGGAGAGAAGACCATGACCGCCATTGCGCTGATGTTCGCAGTCCTCAAGGCGAAACCAACCCCGTTCTGCATTTTGGACGAGGTGGAGGCCGCTCTGGATGACGCCAACATCGACAGATTTGCAAGGTATCTGACCAATTTCAACGAGATCCAGTTTGCATTGGTAACCCATCAGAAGGCGACCATGGAATACGCAGACGTGTTGTACGGGGTGACGATGCCGGAACAGGGAGTATCCAAGATCATTTCCCTGAAGCTGGGGGACGCCTTCGAGTTGTAATAGGAAAATTTCTCGAAAAACTGCTCCGATGTTTTTCTCGAAATTGACCTTCACAATCCATAAAACGACCTGATGGAAAAGAACCAACCGGATTAAAATATACAAAGGAAAGGAAAATAGTATGGCTTTTGGAATGAAGAAGTCCTTCTTCGGACGGCTGCAGGAAAAAATTGAAGACGTGATCTTCATGAGGCCTGAAATAGATGAAGAAATGCTGGATGAGCTGGAGGAGGTGCTGATCACCTCCGACATCGGCATGGATACCACTATGAAAATCATCGGAAGGCTGAGAGAGGATATTAAGAAGCTCAACATAAGAGATCCCGAGGGCGTCAAGACTCAGATCAAGAACATCGTCAAAGAGTTGATCGACAAGGGAGAAGCCCATAAGCTCAACCGTGAAACCCCGCTGATCATTCTGATGATCGGAGTCAACGGCGGAGGGAAAACCACCTCAATCGCCAAGATTGCCAATAAATGTAAAAATGAAGGCAAGACTGTCCTTCTGGCCGCAGCGGACACCTTTCGCGCAGCAGCCAGCGAACAGCTGGAGGTATGGGGAAACCGGATCGGCGTCAATGTAATCCGTCATCAGGAGGGAGCGGATCCTTCCGCTGTAATCTTTGACTCGATTCAGTCCGCCAAATCGAAAAATACGGATGTACTGATCTGCGATACGGCCGGAAGACTTCAGACAAAGAAGAACCTGATGGCTGAGCTTTCAAAGATGAATAAAGTCATTGAGCGGGAATACCCGGAGGCCCACAGGGAAACACTTTTAGTATTGGATGCAGCAACGGGGAAAAATGCGGTTTCCCAGGCAAGGGAGTTCGGTGAGATCACTGATATTACAGGAATCGTGCTTACAAAGCTGGACGGAACCGCAAAGGGCGGGATCGTAATTACCATATCGGATGAATTCCAGATGCCCGTGAAGTTTATCGGAGTAGGAGAGGGTATAAATGATTTAAAAGAATTCGACCCTGCCGAATTCGCCGAAGCAATATTTGAATAGGAGAGAAGCTATGTCAAAGCCGATCGTAGCCGTCGTTGGAAGGCCCAATGTCGGCAAATCAACTTTTTTCAATAAAGTGGTGGGGAGACGGGTATCAATTGTGGAAGATACACCGGGCGTCACCAGAGACAGAATTTATGCGGAAGCAGAATGGAGAGGCAAACTCTTTGCCCTCATTGATACGGGGGGGATTGAGCCGGACTCTACCGATGTCATTTTATCACAAATGAGAACCCAGGCTGAAATCGCCATGGATACGGCGGATGTCATATTGTTTATGGTCGACGGCAAGGATGGCCTGACAGCCTCTGACCGGGAAGTAGGCAGCATGCTGATGAAAACGGGGAAGGAAGTCATCCTTGTGGTAAACAAGATTGATTCACCAAAGCTTCCGGACGATTTTTATGATTTTTATGAGCTGGGTCTGGGTGACCCCATCCCAATCTCCGCCGCGAATATGTATAATCTTGGGGATGTCCTTGACCTGATCGTTGAGAAGCTGCCCTTTGCGGAAGAGGATGAGGAGGACGACACCATCAAAATAGCGGTGATCGGAAAACCCAACGTGGGGAAATCCTCTCTGATCAACGCCCTCCTGGGAGAGGAGCGGGTTATCGTCAGCGATATCGCCGGCACGACCAGGGACTCTATCGACACGCCATTTACCCAGGGAGAGGATAAGTATATTCTCATCGATACAGCCGGAATCAGAAGAAAGAGCAAGGTCACGGGAGATATCGAAAAATACAGTGTAATCAGAGCCATTGCCGCAATTGAACGGTGCGACGTAGCGCTGCTGATGATTGACGCGCAGGAAGGGGTTACGGATCAGGACAAGAAGATCGCCGGAATCGCCCATGAGGCGGGGAAAGGCATCGTTGTCGTGGTAAACAAGTGGGATCTCATTGAAAAAGAGACCAATACCATGAAAGAATATCAGAAGGAGATCGCTCAGGAGCTGACGTTCATGTCCTATGCCCCTACCGTGTTTATTTCCGTCCTGACAAAGCAAAGACTGAACAATGTCATCGATATGGTGAAATTCGTTTCGGAAAAGCGGGCGCTCAGAGTACCTACCGGACAGCTGAACAGCCTGATCGCAGATGCGACCATGATGAAACAGCCGCCGTCCGACAAGGGAAAGAGACTTAAGATATACTATGCGACTCAGGTAGGAGTTAAGCCTCCTTTGTTCTCGTTTAAAATCAACGACAGAGAGCTGATGCATTTCTCCTATGCCAGATACTTGGAAAATAAAATCAGAGAAGGCTTCGGATTTGAAGGAACATCGATCAAGTTTGTGTTTCGAGAAAAAGGAGAGGACAGTAATGAGTAATATTTTTCCAGTCATAGCAATCGTATTATCCTATTTTCTGGGTAATATTTCGCCTGCTATCCTCATCGGAAGGGCGATGGGAGTTGATATCAGGGAAAAGGGCAGCGGCAATGCAGGAACGACCAATGTTCTGCGTGTTTTAGGGAAAAAGGCCGCAGCCGCCACTCTTGCCATCGATATATTAAAAGGAATCGCAGCCGTGCTTCTGGGCAGATACATAGGTGGGCAGGAAACTGCTTTGATATGCGGCCTTGCAGTCTTTGTCGGCCATATCTGGCCTATGGTATTCGGATTTCGCGGCGGAAAGGGGATTGCCACGGGTTTTGGAGTTGCCCTTGCGCTGGAGCCGATGCTGGGATTGATTGAATTAGGCGCCGCGGTAATTCTATTTGTAACGACAAAGCGGATATCCGCTGGTTCTATCGTAGCTGCTATCGTGTTTCCCTTTGCAGCCTACTGCTTCAATCATGCTTACCTGCCGGTGGCTGCCATCATGGGAGCTCTGGTTCTGTTCAAGCATAGAATGAATATCAAAAGACTCATTAAGGGAGAAGAACCAAAGGTAAGCTTTAAAAAACAGGAGGAAAAGAAATGAGTGAGAAAATTGCCGTGATCGGCGCAGGAAGCTGGGGCACCGCCCTTTCCGTCAGTCTTTCCGGCAACGGACATACCGTTAAGATATGGGACGTGGATCAACAGCATCTGAAAGAGCTGGAAATGAACAGAGAAAACAAAAGATACCTGCCGGAGGTCGGTCTTCCGGACCTGCTTCAGGTTTCTTATACCGTGGAGGAAGCGGTGGAGGGAGCCGATGTTGTATTGTTTTCCGCCCCTGCACAGCATTTCAGAAGCGCGCTGGACGGCGCTCTGCCCTATCTGAAACCCGATATGGTGCTGGTCAATGTAGCCAAAGGCATCGAACAGAAGAGCCTGAAGCGGCTATCGGAAATCGCTTTTGAAAAGCTGCCAAAGGCAAAATACGTTGTTTTATCGGGACCCTCCCATGCAGAGGAAGTGGGAAGAGGAATGCCCACCACTTTGGTGTCCGCCTCGGAGGAACAGGAGCTTGCCGAATATATCCAGGATGTATTTATGTCGGATCAACTCAGAATCTATACCAATTCCGATGTGACCGGCGTCGAGCTGGGCGGCGCGCTGAAAAACATTATCGCTTTGGGAGCGGGGATCTCAGACGGTATGGGATACGGTGACAATGCGAAGGCAGCGCTGATGACCCGCGGTATCACCGAGATTGCCAGGCTGGGCGTTAAATTGGGCGCCAATCTCAGCACCTTCTCCGGCCTGACGGGAATCGGCGATCTCATTGTAACCTGTACCAGCATGCATAGCCGAAACCGGCGCTGCGGCATCATGATCGGGGAAGGAATGAAACCCTCCGAAGCGACGAAACGCGTCGGCATGGTGGTGGAAGGAATCTATACCACGGAAGCCGCCTATGAGCTGGCCCGGAAGGTTGGCGTTGAGATGCCGATCACGGAACAGATCTATCACGTAATCAACGAGACCGTTGATGCAAGAGAAGCGGTGATCAGCTTGATGAGCAGGAAGAGAAAGCACGAAACGGAAGAACTGGGCCCGTGAAGAAAAGTCTGTAAATTAAGGAATCAAATAGCTTTCTATGATAAAATAAATTTCATAGGAGGCTATTTTTATGGCTCGAAAACATCCCCTTACTGAGGGAAAGAAAAACATTATCG
>JAEZLP010000027.1 GCA_023415235.1 Bacillota bacterium | reverse complement strand
TCTCAAAAGAAATCCTCGCAAAGCGAGGACTCATTAGTTGTGTGGAATACTATTTGAATTGAACCGCCTGGTGCCGAACGGCATGCCCGGTGGTGTGAGAGGGGGAATTTATTCCCCCTACTCGATTATCCGCTGTACAGAAAGAATCCGATTCACTTTGTTAAGAGATCCTTCCCCGGCGGAAGAGCTCGTTAAGCAGCAAAAGATCTATGAAATCCCGAAACAGCCCTCTGCGGCGGAATCGGAAAGATGGAAATCTCCGATCTCTGCCTCTCCTATCTCTATTACGGTCAGTCCGATCCCGATCAAAAAAGTCTCGATCAGTCCGGTCTCGATCAGTCCGGTCTCTATCAAAAAAGTCTCGATCTCTGTCAAAATCTCTTTGCAAGCCTTCCACTGACTGCATTCTGCCGTGCCACCCTACGTAGTCCGTCAGCTCCGGATGCATTGCAAGAACATCCCTTTGAATATTGTCGCCCCACTGGTCGAACATCTCCTCTGTAATTTCCCCCTCGAAAAAAGAATCCAATTCATCGCAAAGAGACATGACATAAGGTTGTACTATATAGTAAATCTCCGGAAAGCAATGGTTGCAATTCATACGTACCCTTCCTCCCATCGGCGAACCGAACCGGTCATAAGGAGGCCGTAAATTGTTGTGTTTATTATATTGGTTTTGCATAGGTTCCTCCAATTTCAAATATTTTCATATGTTATACTATGAAAATTCCCCGTGAAAGGTGAAGAACCCCGGCGGCGTCGAGACCGAGGGATTCCCGGGAGGGCCCATGGGGGTTTCTGTCTGAAAATAGGTATTGAAAGGAACGGAAATCAAAGGTAGACTGATAGTGACAAGGATTGATATAGAGTATGTTGTATTGGCTTCACAATTTGGTATTGGAGGTAGTATGACATGAATAGGAAACTCGACAAAACGGGACGAAGCGAGCTTCACTATGCCGCAAATGAGGGAAACTCAGGCAAGGTCTGCGTTCTGATCTCCGAAGGCATGGACGTCAATCTGAAAGATAGAAACGGCTGGACGCCGCTGCATTTTGCGGCTCAGTCCCAATCAGTCAAATCAGCTTGCCGTTTGCTTGAAAACGGCGCAGAAGTAAACGCCAGAGACAACGACGGGAACACGCCGTTGTTCCGTGCGGTTTACTGCTACACAAATGATGGAACGATGATCGAACTGCTCAGAAAATACGGAGCAGATCCCTATCAGGAAAACAATTTTGGCAACTCCCCGATTTCACTTGCCCGGCGATTCGGTAAAAAAGACGTGGCAAAATATTTCAATGACCTGCCATGAGGCCTATCTGCTCTTAACTTCGTTGATGTTTTTAATCAGGATGGACATGGTACCGTCCTGATTGACGATGAATTCCACTTTCTCTTTGTTTTTCATCAAATCCGAGGGGATTTCCATTCTGATCCCGAGATCCGTGACGATCCGGTGGCTTTTTTCCAGCTCGTGATAGATCTGCTGATTTATTTTAATTTTCTTTTCCGTGAAACCTTTTTGTGTCAGCTCCTGCTTGTATTGAGTCTGCATATCGGGACTGTCATGAAACACCTCTTTGCCCAGATCGTCAATATCGATTTCCATGTTTCTGTCCACATTATTTTTAATTGCCATCGTTACTTCTGCCTGTTTCAGGGAATCTCCGGCGTAGTATTTTTTTACGACCTTCTCCGCCGATTTTTCCACCAGCCGAAGCTGCTCCTTATAGGAGCGGGCCGGCTTTGTCCGCAGGAAAAGAGGGGAAAGATAATAGTCCTTCCGGCCATCGATTTCATATTTCTTTTCCTTCATTTTTATCTTCAAGCTGTTCAGGCTGGTAAAGATGCATTCATCCACCTTCTGGGATTCATTGGCGAGCAGGGCTTTATACTTTATGACCGTTGCAGCGGTTTTTCCTTCGATGCTTTCAAGCTTGTGGGTATAAGCTTCCTTGTAATTGAATTTGACGATTCCCAGAAAACGGTCGCTTTCGCTTCTGAAAACCGCAAAGAGTACGTCGGCGGCTGGAATCTCCGCGCTTGTTACCATGATTTCATATAAGGATGCGGCCAATTGCTGAGTAACGGAAATAAAGTTCTCTTCATTCATGCCGCCGATCAGGTCCCTGACCGGATTGCCTCCATCCTCAAAAACGCATTCCTTCATCTCGCTGTCCTCTGCCAGCTTTTCGATGTGCCTTTTGAAAAAGTCTGTTGATTCATCCAAGGGCAGAGCTCTATCGGACAGGACGGGGGCACCGATCCCTGTGTCCAGGATGTGCAGCACTGCTCTTTCTATGGTGATTTCTTCCATGTTCCACTCCTGTTGTATAAAGTCAAAAAGAAAATATGAAATGAACGGTGAAATGTTGGTCGATCATTTCATATTTAATTTATTATAGCATGAAACAGCGGAGGTTTCCAGCGGATTCGGGGCAGTCCGGCGGCAGCGCTGCAGCGGGAGGGTAAAAAGTGGCGAAAAAATGGAGATTAACACGAATCCGAAGATCATGTATAATAGAATTATAAAAAATACTCTCAGTTAATTTAAGAGGTGGAAATGAGATTGGAATATGCCCATGGAATCGTCTCCGGAGGTTCCGGTACAACGAATGAGTCAGAGAGCCGGGCAAGCGTAAGGGTGATTGACAGCAACGGCGTTGCCGGGTTCGTTCTAGCGGAGCCGTCAGCCGCACGAAATACATCGAAGTCTCAATCGGAGCTGACGACGGAAGCAGCCGCAATTATAGCGAAGCGTTTTGACGAATTGTATGCTTCCCCAGAGGACTTCATCAATAAAACAGTTCAGACACTATTGACCAAACCTGCAAAGGGATGGAGATTTAAGCCGGTCAGCACTGAAATATCCTTGCTGTTTGTTGCGTTAAAGGGAAATCGCTATCTGGCAGGGCATATGGGCAGCGGTCTGATTGCCCGATGGAACGGCGGCTGCTCAGTATTATCAATGCCAGAAACAGGAGAATATAGGAAGCATCTAAAAATTTACAAGGGTGATGCGCAGGGACCGTTTGGATTTATGCTCTTGACCGAAGGTGCCTGCCATAGCTTATATGGATACGAGTCGGACAGCCTGTCCCCAGCCTGCGCCACATTTTTTGAATGGCTCGGGGAATACGACGGAGAGACGGTCAGCGAAGCGCTGCTGGAGAATATCAATAAATACTTTAAAAAGGATACGAAGGGCGACATTGGCGTTGCGCTTCTGATTTCCGACGGAAGCGAACCGGAGACAGAGGCTGTGGTACCTGGTGCCGTAGAGACGGATGTCGAAATGCCGGAGGCTGTAGAACCAGAACCTGAGATATCGGAAGTTATGGAACCAGAACCTGAGATGCCGGAAGCAGTAGAAACTGAAGATGTTGAAACGGAACCCGAGGTGCCGGAAAACACAGAATCAGAAGCCCTGGCGCCGGGGGATGCAGAGCCGGAAGACATAGTATCGGAGTCCGTTTCAGAGCCGGAACATGAGGAAACGTCGGAAGATGAGGAAGTGCTGGAAAAGGAAGAAAAAGGTCTCGGCAAGGTGCAGGTCAAGCCAGATAAGCTTGTGAAATATCTCATTGGAGTTGCGCTGGTGGTTATTTTGGTCATTGTGTTTATCTTCACGATGAAGGATCCCGGCTTCGGAGATCAAAGAGACCTTGATCCGGCTGACAATCGCCCTCCAGCCAATTCCTTGGAGGAACAGGAACAGGAACCGGATCTGACTGACAATTATTCCTCCGACTACGAGCCTTCCGTTACTTTTGCAGTTGACAATCCGGAATCCTATGATGCGGGCCGTTATAAAATTGGCGTGGACATCCCGGCTGGCGAATACTTCTTCTGGACCGGGGAGATGCTGAAACCGAACAGCATCATCGTCAATGACGATACCTGCCTGAGCGATGAGCTGTATTGCATGACGGTCCAAGTGAACGATTATGACGTCCTTGAGACGGAATATCGATTTACGGCTGCTGAAAATGTGAATCCGATCAAGGCGACGAAGGGAATCCTGTTAAGCGGGAAATACAAGATAGGGAAGGATATTGGGCCCGGGCAGTATACGTTGAAACCGGCCAACGAGGATGTGGCAGGGAAATACTATTCCATACTGGAGGAAGAGATCAGCAACCGGACGGAAATCACCGGAGCTACGGTGGTAGAGGTACCGGAGGAGGGATATATCGTATTCTATAATTCGGTTTTGGTAGTGAAAGAGTAATATCGTCAGAATCAAATAAGTAAAAATACCGCACGCAAGGTACGGTATTTTTTTTTATATTTTTATCCGTCACGAAGTTCCGACAGATTTCAATATGCAACTTCTTTTAATATGTTGTTGTGAAATAGCCCTTCCGACAGAGGACGAAAGGCTACAAGTTTTTATGCGGTACTCTTGTAAAAAAACCGTAAATTTAAAACGAAGGAGAAAAATGCTATGAACATCCCGATGGGAAAATACGCTCGAAAAAGACTCGCAGTACTGCTAGCCTTGGTCATGATGTCCCCCGCATTCGTGATTCAGTCCAACGCCCTGCCTGAAAGCGAACTGCCTTCCCTGGAGCTTGGGAAAGCGCCTGCCGGTACACCGGGGGCCACCTTTACCAATACGACAGGCGATGACGGAATGGATTGGATATCAATGACCGATGCCCGCACATTTGAAGCAATGATTCCCGTCGAAATGAGCAAGGAGGAAGCCGAAACCGCAATCGCAGCGGCAGATTTCAAATGGACGCTTTCTCGCTCGGAACCTTATTTAAATCCCGAACTCTACCCTAATTATGAGACAGGCGGAGATTTGACCGATTGGAAAAACAACAGCAACAATGCTTTATTTCCGATTACCACAACCTCTGCTGTAGCAGTCGGCGATACAGTCTGCCTTAAGCTGGAGCTTGATTGCACGCCCTACTATAGCGATCTCAGCGTCCCTCATGGTTCTGCCACATTGATGATGGACTATATCGGCTGGTACAGCCTTGCCGCTGTTCAGGGAGAAGCCATCCTGGGCTCGGTGGCTGCTAAAATTGTGCCCTATGACCATTTCCGTACCATGGGGGAAGTCTATGACGAAATTGAAGAATTGGCCAGCTATGATACTGATTACTACGTGGAAAAATTCTCAATGGGGAGAAGCCAATGCGGATACGACATGCCTTACCTGATCGTGGCCAAGAGTGAGGAGGCTGTAGATCGTTGGCTGGAGTTGTGTGAACGAGCCGAAACCGAACCGGACAAGGTGCTGGCAGAACTGTACACCAATACGATTGAAGATTATCAGGTTCCCGTAATGTTCTCCAACATTCATTCCAATGAGACTGCAGCCACAGACTCTATCCTGGATTTTGCCTGGATGCTGGTGAAAAATGAAACAATCAAATACGATGTGCTGGAAGATTTTACGGAGGCTGGCGAGGCGCAGCTTGCTGCCGAGATGGGAACGCCGGGTGAGAAAGGAAGCCTTGCCGTTCCCGATCTTGTGAAAGACTCCGCAACCTACCTGGGATATCTTAAAGCAGGAAATACCATCTCCGGACCTGTTGAATTGGAAACATATTATGAAATGGATACCAACATAGTGGAGGTAGACGAGCTGTTGGATGACGTCTTTTTCATCCTGGTACCAGAAGAAAATGTGGAAGGCCGTATTTACATGAGCCGCATTTCCTCCGGCGGGCTTGACCTCAACCGGGACAATTCATTCCAAACGCAGAATGAAACCCAGAACATGCAGAAGCTGATCGGAACGTATAATCCTGTCAGCTTGACCGAGCTCCACGGCCGGGTGAAGACCTTCCAGTGTGAGCCCTGCGATCCGCCTCACGAGCCCAACTTTGAGTACGATCTTCTTGCCAGGCATTTGATGACCGGCGGAGAAGCATTTGGTATCGCGGCGGTGGCGAATAACGATGAATACAACAGCTATGTCATTCCCCAGCGCGATTATCTGCAGTACACGGGGGATGACGATCCTGCCAGCGAGACCTACTGGGCAGACCCATGGGACGACATGTCCACCTCCTATACTCCCCAGTTTGCCATGTTACACGGCAGTGTTGCATATACGGTTGAGCTGCCGGCATATAACGATGAAGCGACCAAGGCAGCAGCCTACGGGCAACTGGGGCAATCCGACTATGTTGCTGACAACAAGGAGCAATACCTAAAAGCCCAGTTGGAGATTTTCCGGCGCGGCGTCGAAAACTACAACTCCAACGCCTATAACCTTGTGGGGCAGTGGTTCTGCAACCAGTACGACGTAGAAGGCGCCGAGGCCGATCTCTTCCGGCCTGAGTTTGATGGAGAAGGGGAAAACGGCAACTTCTATCCTGAGTGCTATATTATTCCCTTGGACCGAAATCATCAGAGCAATCTCCAGGCTGCTTTCGACATGATGAAATGGCTCTCACGCAATGACGTCAAGATTCTCCTGACGGAACAGGCATTTACCTTTGAAGGGAAAACCTATCCTGCCGGAACCATGATCGTCACCATGTATCAAGCCAAGCGTTCGGTTGCCAACAGCGCTCTGTACGACGGGACGCTCATTCTAGACTGGACAGTCCTTTATTCGGAAGGAATCACGACCTTCAACGAGACCCGAGGCTTTGACATGGTGACCTGCGTCAGGCCAGACGATTATGAAGCCATAAAGGCTGTCTGCGGCGAGCCCATGGACTATGAGAAATGTCTGGCATACGCGGCGACGGCAAAGTCCTCTCTTGCCGGAGACAGAACCGGCTATCAGGTAATCATATCGAATGCATCGGAAGACTCAACTGCTGCTGTCAACGAGCTGCTGCAGAACGGCAGAACCGTCGGCATGATTACCGAAGGGGATTACAGGGGGGATTATATCTGCTCCTATAACGATTGGCTCGCAGTTTGTGATGACTTTATGCTGACCGGCACCTGTATCTCCGGAAACTACCCTGCGGCTAAATTGATTACCGAGAGTCCAAAGATCTATATCAACGGCATGCGCGGGGATTCCTCCTCCGGATATATCAACTATGACCGTATCAATGCATACAATTACAACTATGATCGCCAAGCCATGGAGCTCATGAATTTTAAGACCACTTCCAACCTGGAGGATGCGGATATCATAATTGGCTGCAGTGCTCTGGACACAGCCGCTTTGGCTGCCGTACAAGCCGGTAAACCTTATATCGGCTATGGCTCCACTGCAACTGCAACGACAAGGCTGAATAATTTCTTCGACGACATCAGCCGAAATTCAGTCAGAGGTTCCATGGACGCGCTGGCCTTTGTAACCTATTCCGCAGTGAATTTAATTAACGCAAGCTATGTGCTGGAGGGCGATGATGTGATGTACGGCTACGGCGCCGGATATTTCAGCAGTGCGCCGGAAGGTGCCGAAATTCTGGTTCGTATGGACGGAGACCGGGAGCCTACCGAGGGCTTCCTGCGATCCACAGAAGCGAATCTCGATGATTTCCTGAATGGCTCCATCCAGGCATTCTCCTATGAGGGCAAGGACAAGAACGGAAACGATATTGACGTGGCCTTTTTTGCCAATTCTCTGACCCACAAGGTTCATCAGAGGGACGAGTACGCTTTTATCAGCAACTTTGCATTTTCTAATATGTTGGGCGGAGAATACACCGCGCCTGCATATCATTCCGGTTCTGGTTCCAGCTCCGGCTCCCATTCCGGCAGCGCTGCCTCCTCTGCTCCGGCTGAAGAAAAGGAACTGACTGCGGAAGAGGCGGCAAAACTGGCAGCGAACACCTTTACCGATGTAAAGTCAACCGACTGGTTTGCTGAAAGCGTAGGCCGTATGGTTTGGGCAAAGCTGATGAACGGCACCACCCCGACCACATTTGCTCCCGGAGCGCTCTTTGATCGCGGCATGATGGCCACAGTCCTGTATCGGATGGCTGGATCACCGGCTGTCACCGGCGGCGCGAACTTCGATGATGTCCCCGATGGCTCATGGTATGCCGATCCCATCGCATGGGGAGTTTTCGCCGGAATCATCAACGGATACAACGGAAGCTATGGGCCAAACGACCCCATAACCCGCGAGCAGGTTGTAACGATTCTGTACCGTTATGCAATTAGTACCGGTATGAATGTTTCGGCAGGTGACAGCCTCGCAGGCTTCGCTGACAGGGACAGGGTATCTGATTTTGCCGCAGCTGCCATGAACTGGGCGGTAGCCAATGGGATTGTTTCCGGGACAACCGACAACAGGCTGAACCCCAAGGCAACCGCTACCCGCGCCGAGGTCGCAGCCATGCTGATGCGCGCCATGAACCTGTTTGAAAAGCAATAATAGCTCCAAACAGGGTTATGCAGAATATAAAAAAGAGCGTCGCACTAAAAGAAATTAGTGCGACGTTCCTTTTTGGCTTTATTTTACTTCCAGTTTCATTTCTGACACCAATGTACGAGCGTTAAAGATCATTTCGGCAGCCTCTGCTCTTGTAAGCTGTTTCTTGGGATAGAATTTTTTGCCTTTATCCAACGCCGTAATATTGTATTTCATGCTTCTTTGGATCGCTCCCTGATATTCAGCCGTCATATCGTCCTCATCCGCAGTATCGATATACATCATATTGATCATGGGCATATTATAGCAGGATTCCATCGCCATAATCAAATAATAGGTAAAATCTTCCTTGGTCCATTTTACATTAGGATCCAAGTCGGCCGGAAGTCCGATGTCGTTTGCTCCCGCCCTTATTAACGCGTCCGCATACCAGGCGTTGTTGTTGGCATTTTTAAACCAGTCCGTTGCCAGCGGAGCCTTAATGAACAGAAAGCTTGCAAGACTGATATCAAAAGCGTTGACGATCATCTGAACGCCCTGCGCGGCAGTCAGGGTTCCGTCCGGATGATAAAATCCACTTCCGGCTCCTTTTATGACGCCTTCATTGTAGAGTTTGACAATCTTATCCTTTGATGGGATATCACTGATATCCGAAAAAGGATATGACGCGGCAAAGCTTTGGCCTGTCATGGACAATAATAGTACAGTGGTTAGTGCAATCACTTTAAATTTTAACTTCATTTTTTACCCCCCTTGTTTAGCAGTTAATCCTTTTGACTAATCTATAACCGAAAAAGTTCCGGAGAATTAGTATCTTACTCCATTTTCAGCTCTCGTCTTACCTCGATAAAGTAGCCCTTCGCATATATTTCATGTTTTTGTTAATAAAAATTCTTATTGCCGGCCTGATAAGAAAAGTATTGTAATCAACTACAGGCCGTGCTATGATATAAAAAAATGTAATCGATTACATCAATAATACATTTGAAAATCATGGGTATCGGACGTAATTTATTCCACAAATTGTTGTAATTGATTACCTGAGGCAGTAATCTGCAAAAAAAGATTGAAAGGAGTGTTATTATGTCTGACAAAAAGGCGAAAAAAGCGGTAGTTGTTGAGAAAGACTATCCGCTCAGTCATGTGCCGAAAGAAGCAAGAACCGGATTGCTGGCAGTAACCGGGGTATTGATCGGCTTCACCTTCTTCACGCCTACCATGGCGGCAGGCGCCAAGCTGGGCGCGGCGTTTCCCTTCTCGGAGCTTGTCTGGATCCTGATTGCGGGAAGTGCCATACTGGGTTTCTATGTGGCAATCAT
This sequence comes from Bacillota bacterium, assembly GCA_023415235.1. Classification (GTDB taxonomy): domain Bacteria; phylum Bacillota; class Clostridia; order Peptostreptococcales; family Anaerovoracaceae; genus Anoxybacterium. The sequence continues at coordinate 6,594 of JAEZLP010000027.1, read as the reverse complement.
CAGCGCAATCGGCGCTAAGACCGGGCTGACTTCCGTACTGCTTGCCCGCTATACCCTTGGCAGCGCAGGAGCGAAATGGGCGGATATCATCCTGGGCGGCACTCAAGTACTATGGTATGCGATCACTGCGGAATACATGGGGATTCTTTTTGCAAAAGGCCTTGGCCTGCCGGGCTGGGAAATCTTCTTTATGATTTTCTGGTCTGTGATCATGGGTGCAACGGCATTATACGGATTTAAAAGCATGGCCATCGTCTCGTATGTCGCAATGCCGCTGATGGTGGCACTCGTAGTGATCGTCACCTGGATGGCCTTCAATAAAGTCGGAAGCCTGGAGAATCTCTTCGGCATACAGCCCACAACCACCATGTCGGTAACCGTGGCAATCACCGTAGTTGTCGGAACCTTTGCTTCCGGAGGAACACAGGCTGCAAACTGGGCTAGATTTGCCAAAGACGGAAAAACCGCATTTATAGCAGCGCTTCTGGCATTCCTGGTGGGCAACGGCATTATGGTTTTCTCCGGAATGGTCGGAGGCTTTGCATTCCAGACCGGTGATCTGATCGAGCTGATGATTACCATGGGGCTTACCTTCTGGGCTATGATTATTCTTACACTGAACATCTGGACGACGAACAACGCCACCGCATATGCTTTCGGTGTTGCGGGGGCTGAAATGTTTAATAAAGCCAGCAAAGGACCTTTTATTATCTGGGGTGTTGTGATTGCTACAGCCATAGCGGTCGCCGGAGTTGGTGCACATTTCATTCCGCTTCTTAATCTGTTTGGTACCTTTATTCCTCCGCTGGGCGGCGTAATTATCGGAGATTACTTCTTTACATACAAAAAAAATATACCGATGCTGGACTATGTTAAATTTAGAAAGTTGAGAATCGCACCGCTGATCGCGTATCTCATCGGCTGTGCCGCTGCCTACTTCGGAGGGGTTTATGAGGTCGGCGTTCCTTCACTGCAGGGAATTATCCTCGCTGTGTTGGCGATTCCTGCCGCAAACGGAATTCTGAAGGCTCTGAAGATAAACGATATGCATGAAGTTCGCGAGGATGCGGAATACGCTTAATACAGGCTTAATCTGGAGGATACAACAATGGATTCATTACTTATAAAAAATGCCAAACTGCGCAATCAGGACGGATACAAGTGTATTTTAGTGGAAAACGGAGCAATCACCAGGATCGACGATTCCATTCAGGCTGAGAACATTCAGACGGTAGACGCCGGTGGAAACCTTGTCATACCTCCCTTTGTGGATCCCCATGTTCATCTTGATGCCGTGCTTTCCGCGGGGGATCTGAGCCGGCCAAACAAATCGGGAACACTCCTGGAAGCCATCGACATTTGGGGAGAAAGAAAGCCATTTTTAACGAAGGAAATCTTAAAAGAAAATGCGCGGGAGACGGTAAAATGGTATGTCGCCAACGGCGTTCTGCGCGTACGGACTCATGCGGACTGCTCCGATCCCACCCTGGTTACGGTTGAGAGTCTTGTGGAGCTGAGAGAAGAAGTAAAGGACATCATCGACATTCAGGTGGTGGCCTTTCCCCAGGACGGAATCTTCACCAAGCCTGACGGGGAAGCCCTACTGCGAAGAGCGCTGGAAATGGGCGCCGATATCGTTGGCGGAGCGCCTCATATCGAATACACCAGGGAGGACGGCGTACGGGATGTGGAAACGGTTTATCGGCTGGCAGAGGAATTCGACAAGCTCATCGACATTCATATCGACGAGACGGGGGACCCCCATTCCAGATTTATTGAGGTCATGGCGAAGGAAAACATCAACCGGGGATGGCAGGGAAGAGCCGCGGCAAGCCACACCACTGCCATGCACAACTATAACAACGACTATGCCTTCAAACTGCTCGGGATCTTGAAGAAAGCCGAAATGAACATGATTACAAACCCCTTTGACAACTCCGTCCTGCAGAACCGAACCGACGGGTATCCCAGAAAGAGGGGACACACCAGAGTTGACGAGCTGCTGGAAAGAGGCGTCAACGTCTGCATCGGCCATGACTCCATCATGGACCCATGGTATTCCATGGGGAAGGGTAACATGATCATGGCGGCCAACCTGCTTGCGCATACGGCTCATATGAACGGACATGATCAGATTACAATGCTGATGGATATGATAACCACAAGGTCCGCAAAAACAATGGGAATTGAAGACGGATACGGGCTGGAAGTCGGAAAACCTGCAGATATCGTTATCCTGGATGCGCGAAACGATGCGGAAGCGGTGAGGCTGATCAGCGAATGCCTGTATGTCATACGAAAAGGGAAGATCGTCAGCAAAACCGCGCCGGCTGTAAGAACGCTGTACATAAACGAGGAGCCAGAAACGGTGGATTTTAAACTGAAATAGCAGAAGCAATTTAACACTTCCATGAAGAGCGGGAATCGATATTTCATTCCCGCTCCCTTTATGATATACTGGCGATGTAAAGCATTACATTGCATCAAAAACAGGAGGAATCCCGCTTTGAATATTAAGTCAGTAGCTAAAAAGGCAGGCGTATCGGTTGCCACCGTATCAAGAGTCTTGAATCATCCCGATGCCGTTGCTCCGGACACGAAGGAACATATTCTTAGTGTGATGGAGAGCCTGGACTACAAGCCCAACTGGATGGCGAGAGGCCTGAAGCTCAATCGGACGGGGGCAATTGCGCTGCTCATTCCTGAGATTACAGATCTGGGATATATGGAGATTGCAAAAGGCGTGGAAGACGTTGCGCATCAGAAAAATTATAATATTATGCTCTGCGCCACGGAAGATGACCGAAACAAGGAGAAGGGTTATATCGAGAATTTTATCGACCGGAGAATCGACGGTATGATTCTGGTTTCCACCTATCTGAAAAAAAGCGATCTGATTCAGCTGAAAAAACAGGATATATCTGTTGTTCTGATCGGGAAAAACGAGGAGCTTGCCGGTGAAAACCTGGTCTACACCGATTACAAGGCAGCTGCGGCGGAGGCGACGCGGCACCTGATTGAAGTGGGACATCGGAAAATCGGCATGATATACGGAAACAGGCCGAAGATTGAGAACACAGATAAGCTTGAGGGATTTCAAAAGGCCATGGAAGAGGAAGGATTGAACTGCCCTCCTGAGTACATTTTTGAAGAGGAGAACAGCATCGAAGGCGGATTTCTTGCCGCCAGTAAACTATTGAACCTGAAGGAACGGCCGGAAGCCATCTTTGTGTCATCGGATATCATGGCCGTAGGCGCGATGGAAAAAATAAAGCAGTCGGGGCTGCGCATACCCCAGGATATTGCAGTTGTGGGATTTGACAATTTAAAAATATCCGGATACCTGGAACCGAAGCTGACCACGGTGACAAAGCCCATGTACCGCATGGGACTCGTAGCTGCCAGACTGTTATTTGATATTATGGAAGAGCAGACCCAGGAAGACGATGATCCCCAGGAAATCCTGATCCAGTCCAAATTGAAGGTCAGAAAATCCTGCGGACACAAGGACAGAGTGAAAGAAATCTTCTAATTGCCATAGGAGGAGGAACTATGACACTTGCTGTTGATTTTATGGGGTTGAAATTAAAAAATCCGATCATTGTCGCCGCCGGACCTTGGTCCAGAAACGGAGAAATGATACGGAAGGCAATTTTGGCCGGCGCCGGCGCCGTGGTGACAGAAACCATCGTCAACGAGGTAAATATCGATGTCAGGCCAAGAATTGCATATCGAAACAACGGAGTTCAGAACATCAGGCTTTACAGCGACATCCGGCTGGAAGAGTGGGAAAGAGAGATCGACATTGCAAAAAGCAACGACGGTATCGTCATAGCCAATATCTGTGCCCAGACCTCCACAGAGTTGAGCTATATCGCAGGGAAGATGGAAAAGGTCGGTGTGGATGCGATTGAGCTTGGACTGGCGTCTCCTATGGGAGAAGGCCTGGAGGTAATGACTGCAAGTGCGGAAAAAATCTACGAGATGACCAGGAAGGTAGTTGGCAGTGTGGACATCCCGGTTATGGTCAAACTCTCGCAGAACGTCACCAACATGTCCAAGGTTGCCTGCGCGGTGGAAAAAGCCGGAGGCCATGCCATCAGCGCCATCGATACCGTCCGGTGTATTCTGGGCGTTGATTTGAAAAGCAGAAAGCCATATCTTCCAACCTACGGAGGATATTCCGGCAGCCCCATCCGGCCCCTGGGCCTGGCGTCGGTAGCCACCATAGCCCAAAGCACAAAGCTGCCGGTTTGCGGAATCGGCGGCATAAGCAGCTATGAGCATGTACTGGAATATATGATGCTGGGCGCCACAGCGGTTCAAGTCGGTACAGCCGTTATGCTCGACGGGTTCAGCCATATCGGGAAGATGACAGAGGATCTGGAAAAATGGATGGACGAGAACGGAGTAACGGAGCTGCCGCAGATTCGAGGCGCTGCCCTCACCGAAATCAAATCCTTTGATGAAATACAGGTGGAGCCCAAGGTTTCCCATTTTAAAAGCGAATGCATCCATGCATCCTGTGAAAAATGCGTCAAAGCCTGTGTTTACGGAGCGATGGAAAAGACCGGCGGAAGGACGTCTGTCAGTACGGAAAAATGCAAAGGCTGCGGGTTGTGCTGCGATATCTGCCCCGAAGGCCGGATCGAGTTGATCTGGCCGTAATCGGAAGAAAGAAAAGGAATTATCGGTCAATATTTTCGTGTTAGGAGGCAAGGATGTTAATTATTTTGTTGCTATTAAGTATAATAGCATTTGCAAGTATTTTGCTGCCCATATATCTAAGCTTTTTGGGTCAAGCTGTTCCGGATTACATATTTAATCTTGTCGGTTCATTCACAGGCGCTATTTTCGCCATCGTAGGTTCTGTTTCATTTCAACTCCTAACGGAAAGGAATAAAAATAAAAGAATATATTATAAGCATTTGCAGCTGTTAATGCAGGAATTATACGATAATTTCATTGTATGCCTGTATAGAATCTCTGAGCGTTCTGAGGACATTGATTATTTTGACGGAGCGTACAAGGATTTTATTTCCGCTTCAGCGGCTTATACCGGTAAAGATAAAAAGCGAATTGACGAAGATATTTCAAAGCTCTACTTTATTATCAGCAGGGGACATCAGACATTGAAGACCTTTAAATCTTGTTATAATACTGCGATTGATAATACTCAGAAAAAACCCCAAAATTTTAAAGAAGTTCAAGAGATTGTTCAAAGCGTTGGTATTGACTACGTTTATGAATTTGCTATTCTTCGGCAGATCATTCTATTAAATAGGACCTATCATCTTGGCATAGCACTGCCCTATGATGATTTTGAAAAAATAGTAAAGCATGGACATGAGAATGAAATCAACATGGAAGATGCAATAACCAGCTATATTAGCGAACAGGTCTGCAAGATAGTGTTTAAAAACGATAGAATCGTATATTATGATTATTTTCTGCATGAAAAGGAGTACTAATATGTTCGCTAAGCACACGGAAAGAGATTTAACAAATATCATTGATCAATATGAAGATGAGATCAAACAGTACCGTTCCAAGATTAGCGATTATTTTATCGAGAAGGCAAAAACTATCAATAAATTCGCTGAAAACAAGCTAATAATAGACTTCCTGCTTACCTGTGATGCCGATACCCATACGGTTAAGCATAAAAGATATGATGAAGTGATTTCCGTCCTGAAAAAGATAAAGGAAGATTCGGATGATATATATTTGACTTCTCTTGGAATAAAATGCAACGATGATACCATTGACAACGCAGGCAGAAGCAGACAAGATGAGTGCAAATGCGGAAAGAGAGATTGTTATAGTCTGAAAGAGAGACCCTGGTATACCGATACGGTAAAGGATTCCGTTCATAATCCAGTCACAATAACCATGCCCGTCAGGGATACTTCAGACTCTTATGTTATATGTGTTACCAAATTAATGCGGGATGAAAATGGCACGGAAATCGGTATTGCTGCGATTGATTTGCTGATGAGAAATATCGCGGCGGAATTAAAGAGTAAAAACCATATTGTCATTTTTACCAGAACAGGGGAAATCGTTTATAATTCAGAGCCAAACATTCGATATGTATTGGAGAAAAGATATAATATCAATTTGTTGGTGGGGCCGGAAATCCTGCATGATGTGCAACAAAAAGAAGTTGGATGTAAAAAATACAACTTTGAAGGAAAAGATTGTTTGATTGCTTATGGCGAGTTGGTAAAGAACAAATTTTATATTATAAGTATCCATAAATAGAAATGCTAGTGCTCGATAATACAGATTGAAATCGGAGAGCAAACTTTAAACGCTGCAATTGGGTTGCATGGTGCTGGTGGCTATCGGGCTCAATGTGGACTGGTTGAGGGTTCATTGATGTTCATCGGCATTTTCTTTTCGGAGAAGGGAAAAAGCGATATGGAGATTGCTGAGATTTGTTATCAGTTTGCGGATGAATTTAATGTAAGCGTCAAATAGTAGACACATTGAAATAAATATTGAAATTTGAGAAAATGCTCCTGACCAAGCACGATATTCGTGCGGATGAAGGGAGTATTGATTATGAATCAAAGAGGAAAAGAAGAGCAG
>JAEZLP010000026.1 GCA_023415235.1 Bacillota bacterium | reverse complement strand
CTGCTCTTCTTTTCCTCTTTGATTCATAATCAATACTCCCTTCATCCGCACGAATATCGTGCTTGGTCAGGAGCATTTTCTCAAATTTCAATATTTATTTCAATGTGTCTACTATTTGACGCTTACGTTGACTCCAAGGGGGAAGGGATTTGAACCCGAAAGGGCGTCCGCCGTCAAGAAAACAGTCGCGGACTGTTTTTAGGCGGACGGTCCAAGCCACGAAGATGGCGCAGGACGGCAGATGTGCTGAATGAGTCTATAAAAGGCACATCTGTGTAAATCCCTTCCCCGCAACCACGAATTTCAACGTTTCTGGATTTCCCGGAGACGTTTTTTCTTTGTAGTGGCTTATTTGGCGGCTTACTTTATTAATTTTCTTGACAAATAAGCTCCGATTTTGATAGTATTGAAACGCATCGAAAGAGAACGGCCGTTTGAATCCCATTGCAAGCATGAAAAATGTTTGCCAGACAATCGCGCCTTGAGAAAGGATAAAATATTGACAACTAGCTTCTTCGTTACCGATCTTCATGGCAGTATTAGCAAATACGAATCCCTATTTCATGAAATCATCAAAAGAAAACCTGCACTGGTATTTGTAGGCGGTGATTTATTGCCTAATGGTAGAGCACCGTCGATCATTGGCAGCGAACGAGTTGCGGACTTTATTTCAGATTATCTGATTCCCAGATTTTCTAGTGTGAAGAAGCAATTGGGTTGCAGCTACCCTGAAGTTTTCGTTATTATGGGGAATGACGACCATCGCGATAGAGAAGAAAAACTGATGGAAGGAGAGAGGAAGAGGCTCTGGAAATATCTGAATAACTCAAAAGCCGAATTTGGGTCCTACACGATTTACGGCTATCCTTATATACCACCAACCCCTTTTCTTGACAAAGACTGGGAGAAGTTTGATGTTTCAGTGTTCACCGATCCCGGAAGCGTACCGCCTACTGAAGGATACAGGACGGTTGAACCGGATTACGACACGGAAAATTCAACCATACAGGCCGATTTATCACAACTCACAAAGGATGCATCCATGGAGAAGGCTGTATTCTTATTTCACTCCCCACCTTACAATTCCTATCTCGACAGGGCCGCGCTAGATGGAAAGTTTTTTGACCATGTGCCATTGGATGTTCATGTCGGCAGCATCGCCATTCAGCGTTTTATCGAACAAAAGCAACCCTATATTACCCTGCATGGCCATATTCATGAGTCGGCGGCCATTACAGGTTTCTGGAAACAACAGTTCGGGCGTACGATTTCTTTTTCTGCAGCACACAATGGTCCGGAACTGGCGTTGGTGGTATTCAATCTTGATGATCCAACGCAGATTGAGCGGGAATTGATTTTATAAATGTGAAATAAAGAGATGAATAGCTTTCAGTCGAACCTCAAATTTCCCTTTCTAAAAGATCATCATCAAAAAAATTATCGCTATCAAGCAATAAAAATGCAGATAGCGATACTTTAGTTGGATCACTGGCTTTTTTGAAGATATATTTTCTATTCAAATTAAGTTATCAGGTTTAAGGTTTTGATAAATATCAAATAATCGCACATAGACGTACATTTGTATATCGGCTTCAATCTTATCTTTAATTTCTAAAACATCTTTTATTTTCGCTAAGCGATATCTAATAGTATTGCTGTGTTGATATAATCTGTCAGCAACCAGTGTGATGTCACCTCCACATTTTATGTATTGAACCAAGGTCTGATGAAGATTTGAATTATGGTCTCTATCGTATTTTTCCAATCGATTATTAAATTTTGAGTAAAAACCCTTAATCCAATCAGAATCGGCAACAGGCATCAGAAATTGATTAATTCCGATATTCTGATAATCTAAGCAAGTCTCATTATCAATAATACAGGTAACAGCACTATAAAGAGCTTCCCAAAGAGCATGATGCAACGCAAGTTCTAATTTCGGCGAGCTTAAACCTAGACAGAAGTCTTTTTCAGAGATTTCAAGGTCAGCTATTAAATGGAGGAGTTCATTTTTTAAAGCAGATGGATTTGAATCACTGCTGTGTATCAAGAAAAAGCACTTCTTTCCTTTTACTAGTAAATGTGTGACATTTGCAGCACTATGCTGTGAATTGACAAGCTGATTGTAAAATTCATAAAAACTGTCTACCGCTTTTTCCGGATTATCCTCTGATTTTGGAATTCCGCAGCAGCAGATGCAATTTTCTTTGAAGAAAGGGTTTAATTCACTGGCGAGGTTTTTTACATCTGCATCATTCTGCGCGTTCATTATCCCTTGCAACTTATCAATGCGTAGTTTGTTTAAATCATTTGTAATTAATGCGTTCTTAATTATATAGATTAAATCATCAATAAAAGTATCGGAAAATTGAAAAATCGGGATATGATGCTGATTGGCATAATCGATAGTTCTATCGGAGATTTGGCAATGATGGACGTTTTTAATCGCAATAGCGGCAACATTTTTATCGATAAGAATTTTTAAGTATTCGTCCACAGTGTCTTCACTATCTCTTGCAATCGAAAGGGTTGTTAAAATAAATTCCCCGGAGGAAAATGTAGCCTCAATATCCTCTTTTGATTCCCAGTCCCAAATACCAGTACCAGTAACCGAATTATAAAGCCCCGAGGTGTCACTCACAAGGCTGAAATTACGAAACATTGGATGCGCAAGTAAATGCAATACTGTTAACATGATACCCTCCTTGTCACCGGTATGAAAAAGGAATTCTGTCTAAGCAGGTTTAGTTTTTATTAATTTAATAATACCATATAATACTTAACCGTACAACTGATGGGAGCACAACCCTTGAAGAATAGGGGCAGTTGTATATATTACAAAAAGTTCGAATTCTTTTTAGAGGCTATGACAATTTACAATATTCTCAAAGGATATATGATTAGGCTTAGAGGGTTGCATTGAAGAAAAATAAAATGTGTCGAGGAGGTGCCGGATAAAATTATTTCTTCAAGTTGTATTAAAAGCATGGAGGTAAGAGACATGAACTACAATAAAAGTGGTGCAACTGCGGTATATCTTAACGGAAACATTTATACTGTAGACAAAGATTTTTCAGTTGCTGAAGCATTGGTAGCAAAAAACGACTATTTAATTTATGTAGGAACAAATGAAATTGCAAAGCGTTTTATCACAGAGAGTACCAAAGTGATCGATCTTAAAGGGGAAACGGTATTGCCAGGTCTTATTGAAGGTCACACCCATTTCGGCTGGTTGAGTCAGTCTCTTGTTGAGATAGATGCGCTTTTTAAGCAGAAGGATCAAATCCTGAAAGAGGTTGAGGAAAGAGCCGCACATGCAAAAAAGGGCGACTGGATTTTAGGCAGAGGCTGGAGCAACGATATATGGCCGGATACCAGTTTCCCTACAAAAGAAGAACTGGATGAAGTCTCTCCTGATAACCCGGTATGTATCATCAGAAGTTGTTGCCATGCTTATTGGGCAAACTCAAAGGCTCTTGAGCTAGCAAAGATCAGCAGAGATACACCTGACCCGGATGGCGGTGAAATAATAAGATCTTCTGACGGCAGTCCAGCTGGTGTGCTCGTTGATACTGCAGGTGATCAGTTGATGGCAGTCATTCCTGCATATGAGGGTGAAAACCAGTTGAATGCTTTGAGAAAAGGCCAGGAGCACCTTCTTTCTTACGGATTTACAAGTATTATGGACGCTGGTGCGAGCATATCCGAAATCGATGCTATGAAAACAATGTGTGAATCAGAAGAGATGAAGCTCAGATTGTATGTATATGCGAAAGAGGGGGAGGCCGCGAAGTATTGCTATGAGAAAGGAGTAGAAATCGGTCTGTATAATAACCATTTAACCGTTAGAGGTGTTAAATTGTTTGCAGATGGGTCCTCTGGTGCCAGAAGTGCATTTTTACTTGATGACTATGCGGACAGGCCAGGGCATAGGGGAAACAGCAGATATACAGATCAAGAACTATATGAGGCAGTAAAAGAAGCAAGAATGAATGGTTTCCAGCTTTCTATCCATGCCAATGGAGATGGTGCTACCGAACAGGTAATTAATGCATACACAAGAGTTCTTGATGAACTCCCTCTTGAAAATAATAGATATCGTATTGAACATTATCAACTAATCACTCCGAAGCATTTGCAAAAAGCAGTCAAATATAAATTGATTCCAAGCATGCAGACGGTTCAATGTACCACCGACAGACTAATGATGGAAGAAAGAATGGGAAAGAACAGCGGCAGACTTGAAAGGGCGTATTTATGGAGAGATATTATTGACGCGGGACTGCACATCGTGAACGGATCGGATGCCCCTGTGGAGCTGGTTAATCCGTATCATGGATTTTATGCAGCGGTAACAAGGAAAGGCAGAGATGGACAGCCGGAAGGCGGTTGGTATCCAAATCAGTGCATGACGAGGGAAGAAGCTCTTAAAGCCGCAACGATTTGGGCGGCGGAGGCCCACTTTGAAGAAAAACTAAAGGGTACGCTGGAGGCTGGCAAATTGGCAGACTTCGTTGTTATAGATCGCGATTACATGAGGTGTGATGTAGAAGAGATCAAGGACATCAACGCTCTAATGACCGTAATAGGCGGAGAAATCGCGTACCAGAAATAACTAAAAACAGTTTTAAGAAAGGGAAGAGCTATGAAAGACAAAGATGTAAAAAAGCGAACTAATCCGACATCATCTGAAACTCCGAAACCAGGCCTGGCGGTATCGCTGGCAATCGTACTATTTTTAGTAATTTGTTTTGTCATCCAAGTTGTGCAAACAGGAAACCCAGACGTACATATGACCCTGATATTCGCTACCGTTTTTGCAGTTGTCCTCTTAATGTTTAAGGGGGTTAAATTATCTCTTATCGAAGAGGGAGTTATACATGGCTGTAAAATTGCAACCGTCTCAATGATGATACTGATGTTCATTGGTGTTATGATTCCGGCGTGGATTGCCGCAGGAACCATACCGACACTGATTTATTACGGATTGCAAATTCTTTCCCCATCCATCTTCTTGTTTGCTACGATTCTCATCTGCTCCGTTTCATCACTTTGCACAGGGACTTCGTGGGGTACCGCAGCTACATTTGGCGTAGCGTTGGTTGGAATCGGCGGAGGACTCGGCGTGCCGCTTCCCATGACTGCAGGCTGCATCGTAGTTGGCGCGCTGTTCGGAGACAAGTTATCACCAATATCTGATACGGTTAATCTGTCGGCTGGTGCCTGCGAGGTCAATATTTTTGAACATATCAAGAGCGTGGCCACTACGACGCTTCCAGCCTATGTTGTCTCTCTGGTCTGCGCAATCATTTGGGGGCTGAAATTCCGGGGCGGAATGATCGATGATTCGCAGATAAATGGGATTTTGACCACCATTAGCGATAATTTCAACGTCTCGCCGGGATATGCCCTGGCCAGTCTGATTCCTTTAATCTTCATACTTACGGCGTCGATTAAGAAAGTTAATTCACTTGCCACAATAGTTGCAGCTTCCATGATCGGTATGATATTGGCGGTCCTGCTGCAGGGATACTCTATTACTGAAATGATGTCGTATATGAACTATGGCTTTGTAATTGACACAGGCAACTTTGATGTGGACAAGCTGATGAACCGAGGCGGGTTGCAATCCATGATGTGGACCGTTTCCATCGGTTATCTGGGATTAAGCTATGGCGGGATTCTGGAAAAAACCGGAGTAATGGAAACGCTGCTCTACAGTATCAAAGTAATCACAAAGAATGCAAGAAATCTAATTGTTTCGCAGACGATTGCTGGCTTCGCAACAATCATGCTTTCAGCAAGTCCCTACGTTGCCATCCTGATACCGGGCAGAATGTTCGCACCAGCATATAGCAGGATTGGTATAAAGAAAATCGTAGCTTCAAGAACATGCGAAACATCCGGAATTTGCCTCGATCCCCTACTCCCATGGACATTGGGCGGCGTATATTACGCCGGGGTACTCGGTGTAAGTCCGCTAGAATACGGTCCATTTGCAGTAATGCTATGGCTGGTTCCGATTATTTCAATCGTATATGCATTTACTGGATGGTTTGTATGGAAAGAAGATCCTGAGACAATTGCTGCACTGGAGGCAGAGGCGGCTGATTAAACTTATTATAGGAGTTAAACCATATTATACTTGAATGATCAATATGAGGGATGCAGAGTCATCTGCATTCCTCGTATTTACAATCATGATGAAGGCACGCGTATTTTCTTTTCGTTTGTGTCTTTATTGAGAAAGGTCTAATTTATGAAAACATTAAAAGTAGCAATTTTAGGATTCGGCAATGCAGGACGGGCTTTTGCTAAGTTAATGCTGGAAAAAAGAGCAGATATAGAAGAAATCTACGGAACTAATGTTGATGTAGTGGCAATTACCACAAAAAGCAAAGGCAGCCTGGTAGATATGAACGGCATCAATTTGCTTCAGGCATGCGATGATTTGGAGAACAGAGGAAGTTTTGATCCGACTTGGCCTGCTTATTCAAAGATTACATCCATGGAAGTTGTTGAAACAGTCGACTATGATATTTTGATCGAGTTGACTCCGCTTATGATTTTCTCTGGACAGCCTGCCATTGATCATATCAGAGGTGCCTTGCTTAGACGAAAACATGTGATCACAGCAAATAAAGGGCCGATAGCATGGGCTTATGAGGAACTGAGAGAGCTTGCAAAAAAGCAGCACTGTCTGTTTTATTTTGAAACCTCAGTTATGGATGGGACTCCGATTTTTAACCTTGTAGATGAAACCCTGAAATTTTGCAAGGTAACAGAGGTAAACGGTATTTTGAACAGCACGACCAACTTTGTGCTAGAGGAGCTTGCACAAGGCAAGGCGTATGATACCGTGATCGAGGAGGGAAAGCGGAGAGGCTTTATCGAAGCGGACCCCGCTATGGATATAGAAGGCTGGGACGCTGCCGCGAAGACGACCGCGCTGCTTAATGTCCTAATGAATGCCGGAATTACGCCAAATGATATTGACAGAAAAGGAATTGAGAACATTACGGCTGATGATCTGAAAGCTGCGGCATTAAGAGGAAATACGATAAAATTAATTTGCAGAGGTACTATTGAAAACGGTCAGGTTATTGGCACTGTCAAACCCATGGAAATCAGCAAAAACACTTTGTTTGCCAATATAGACGGAACATCTTCGATTGTATCTGTCACAACGGATCTAATGGGGACTATTTCAATTGTAGAACATGAACCAGAGATTGAGCAAACAGCCTATGGAATTTTCAGCGATTTGATAAGGGTTTTAGATAAGCTGCCATTAATGAATTAGTCAGAAAATCACTTAGAGATAGAATGACAATTTCTAAACACTATCCGAAAATATTCATATATCTAATAGAGTAAAATTTCAGTTAATTCAAGAAGGAGATTAAAGATGAGAAAAGACTTTGTATTTGATGTTGACTTTGTAAGAGAACAGTTTCCTGCACTCAGCAAGACTGTCAACGGCTATCCTGCAGCATTTCTGGATGGACCAGGAGGATCGCAGGTTCCCAAAAGAGTTGTAGAAAAAATATGCGACTACTTATATTATCATAATGCTAATTCTCACGGATGCTTTACAACGTCTATGGAAAGTGACCGGCTATATTGGTCTGCAAAGGAGACTTTTGCTGATTTCTTAAACTGCAGTGCTGAAGAAATTGCTTTTGGACAGAATACTTCGTCGAACAATTTCAAGCTTGCCCTTGGTCTTGTCAGAACAATGAAACCTGGTGATGAAGTGATCATCACCGAAATTGACCACGAGGGAAACCGCTCGCCATGGAGAACTCTTGAGGATTTTGGAATTATTGTCAAATGCGTGGAAGTTGATCCCGAGACATGTACTTTAAAATTTGAAGATTTTCAGAAGAAAATTTCTGATAAAACTAAAGTTGTCGCAGTAAACTGGGCGGCAAATGCCTGCGGTACTATTACAGATGTAAAAAAATACATAGATTTAGCACATGAATACGGTGCTATCACAGTCATCGACGCTGTACATTATGCACCACATCGGCCGATTGATGTGAAAGCAATCGGAACGGATGTACTTCTTTGCTCACCCTACAAGTTCTTCGGACCACATCTTGGTGTTATGTATGTTAAGAAGGAAATTGGTGAGAAGATAAAAACAATAAGAGTTATGGCAAACGACAACACAGAAATGCCATGGAGATTTGAAACGGGTACCCCTGCTATGGAACTCGCCTGCGGTGCCGCGGAAGCAGTTGAATTTATCGCAACAATAGGTGAACGCCATGCCCAATATTTTGAAGAGGAGCTTGCAAGTTTAACCGGAAGAAGAAGGAACATTGTTGCAGGAATGCTGGCAATTGATGCTTATGAAGAGCCGATTGCAAAAAAATTTCGCACAAGTCTGGCTGCTATCTCCGGAGTTAAAGTTTACGGGCCACCCGAAGGAAGCCAGAGAACATCTACCGTATCCTTCCTTGTCGAAGGAATAAACGCAAACGAGGTAGCAAAACACTTAGCATCAAAAGGTCTATTTACATGGGATGGCGACTATTATGCAATTGAAATAATCAATAACGTATGGGGCTTGGAAGAAGTGGGTGGATTGATCCGTGTTGGCCTTGCTCCATACAATTTGGAAAGTGAAATTGACAGGGTAATAGAAGCTGTAAAGGAGTTTTGCAACAAATAGGCCTTTCGGTTTGATGTATTGGATTGAATAACTAAAAATGCTCTCTCGGATTAGCTCCGAGAGAGCATTTATTATGTGTCATGGAGTCCCCGTATTATCCGAAGAGCTCGGACAAGGAACTGACACTACAAGCGGGAGGAAATTATCTTAGCAACTGCAATCAATTGATCCTCCGAAACCAGGAGATTTCCATCCTGCGGTATGGTCTGCACCATCACAGCGCGATCCCCCTGAAGGAATGTAACCCGGTACGGCATATCCGGGATGCAGATGGCAGCTTTCTCTCCCAGATCGGATACCGGTGTATAGTATTCTTCGTTTGCTTCCACTTCATCCGCATAAAAATCGCTGCCGTCAAAGCGGGCCTCAAGAATGTCGATACCCTCTTTGTTATAAAATTTCAACGTAATGGCTTCTTCTTTCATTGTCAGACCGCTCATGCCGGTGATCTTTTCCACATCAGCCACCGTAAGGTATTCGGCGTAAAGACTGGCGCCGGATTCGGTCTGCTCCGCATTGGCCTCTTCCGATTCAGCGGTGGAGGCGGGGGGCGACTCATTGTTCTCGCAGCCTGCGAAAGAAGCAAGGATTAACATAATCATCAGACTGCAGATCAGAATTCTTTTTATCATAGCATTTTCCTTTCCTTTCGTTATTACTTCTGCTGTTTTTTTCTATTCATCCAGAAACAGCATGATGGTAAAGGTTGTATCTGTATATGTGAGTGTAAGCTGCAGCCCTTCCTCGTTTGAACCGGCAAAGGAAATCATGTCCTCGGCTTTCGATTCATAATGATCAACAGTAAAATCAGGTTTGTTCTTTTCAATGTAAGCAACGGCATCTGCCTCATCGACTTCTTCAAAGCTTACCATGAGATAGTTTGTTGTCTCCACTGTACTGGCAAGCTTGCCCTTTTTAAATTCCGGAATGTTTTTTACCAAATCTGAATCCGGCCATTCACCGCCTCCGTATGACACTTTTTCGCCGTCTTCACCCGTGATTGTGACCTTATCTCCGTCGATTTCCACGTCCTCTGCTCCGCCTTGCTCAAGCATAGCTTCCGTCAGTTCTTCCGCCATCTTTTCTTCCAGTTTATCCTTTGCTCCGCAGCCTGCGGCGGTAAAGCATACCAGGGCGAGGAGCAGGAAAATAGCAATAAATTTCTTCAATTATAATTCCTCCTTCTTTGTATTTTTTATATTATTCTGCTATTTTGAGCGATACTTCAAAGCATTTGTCTTGTCAACAAGGGGAGGCACCGCGCCTTCCTCTCCGATCAGCAGGTATTTCCCCGTATCATCTGTACCTGCAGCAAAATATGCCTTGGCGTCCGGCAGCGTTTCTTTCGCTCCCCAGGTCTTGCCGCCGTCATTGCTCTCCTCAGAGATCCTGTTGGTCAGTGTGAGCACTCCGTCCTTTACGCTGTAGTTTCCGGTGAGCCAAATTGCATTTGACCAGACTGCCAGGGAAACGTAGGTGCCATCCGATTTAAAGGTGTATGTCTGACCGAGACCTGACGCGCCCCCCTCGTATTTTCCTGTGGATGCATTATAATTTCCTCCGGACAGAGTGCCCAGGACCCATGTGCCTGTAATGGAGCCGGCTGAGGAATCTGATAGTTTCTGCTGAGAAATCGGTGCCTTGGTTTCCTTGATTTCATCCATCTTTTCGTAGCTTCGAAGGCTCATCATGATGGCAGCCTCTCTTGTCGCCATGCCGTAACCGGCTGCAGTCTGGGCATCAGTGGTCGCCTTGGGCATAAAATAACCCTTTGAATCTCCCTTTACAATGCCTTGCTTTGCCATATATTTCGCTGCATCAACAGCATAGGCGGCAATGTTTTTCTGATCCGGGAAATCGGGAATTCCCGCAGCACTGTAGTTTCCGTCCGGATGGATGGTCTTGATGGTGCGGAACAGCATAGCCGCGCATTGCTCCCGATTGATCAGCACCTTTGGTGAAAAGGTGTTGGAGCTTGTGCCCGTGGTGATTCCCAGACGGAACGCTTTCAGGATCTCCGGATTATTCGTATCCGTGAAAGGATTGGGGGAAGCGGCTGCTGCCGTAATACCGGTGACCTGCTCGTAAAGGGTTACGCCGAGCGCTGCAAATTCCTCTCTCGAAATAGGCTTCGTCATGTCAGCCCCTTTGAGGGTATCGGGAATCAGACCGTATTCAGCGGCTTTGTTGAGTTCAGAGACCGCCCAGGAGGATGCGTGATCGTAGACCGGCTGGGTTGCCAGAATCACTTCTGTGTTTCTAACTCCGCCTTCCCAATTTCCCCAGGATCCTTCGGAACCATAACGCCATTTTCCCTCCCAGGAATAGGTGCCCAGATCTGCTGCTGATGCAGCCTTCCCGAAGGCCAATCCGGTTCCCAGGCTCAATACAAGGGCTAGAACAATTACAAATAATAAACGTTTCACTTTTTTACCTCATTTCATAAAATTATATTTCATGCCTGTTTGGCTTATAGATTGTAGACTCGGTATAGAAACACCGCCGCTTCCGCCCGTGTGGTATCTCCTCGTGGATTGAGCTTATTCCCGCTGCCCGTAATCAATCCATTCTGAATCAGCGCAGCAAGACACGTCGATGCGTATCCGGAAATGCGATCCTTGTCGCCGTACTGATCCAGGACGCCGGTATTGCTGTCTGTTTTCAGCTTCTTCGCCTTTTCCAGGGCACGAACAGCCAGAACCATCATATCCTGCCGGGATATTTTCTCCTTCGGCCTGAAGAGGTTGTCACCGCTGCCTGCGGCTATACCCAGTTTCTTTGCAATGCCGAGCGCCTCATAATAATACGTGCCGGACTTCACATCGGCAAAGTTTTCTTTGAAATCGGCTGTCAACCCCAGGCTCTTGATCAGCATCACCATGTAATCCGCTCTGGTTATGCAGGTTGCTGGAGAACACGAATCCTTCCCCGTGCCGTTGATGATCCCTTTAGATGCCATTACCTCAATCGCTTTCTTTGCCCATTTTGTACCGGTCAAATCAGCAAAGGTCTTATGCACGTAAGCAACGGCATAATTGCTGAAATGGGTGGTGGTGAAAGTTACCGTTCCTGTGACCGAGTCATATCTTCCGCTTGGTATTGATACTGCATTGCCGTTTCCGTCAAGATACCATACCACGATGTGCTCCGGATCCTGCAGTTCTTCTGTGGTCGGCGTATAGGGGACGGAAACGGTGACAGGCGCGTCGGGATTGTTCCATTCGGTCTGCTCTCCGTCCATGGTCAGGGTAAGCTGGATCAGGGGTCTGTTTCCAATTAGTTCTTTCACATCATCGGGAAGTCCGGAGGGCTCTCCCTGGCTGATCGTAATCCTTGCATTCTCACCTTCCGTGGTTGCCAGCATGTTTGACGGCATGGTAATGCTTCCCGCGTCGGTTGCCAAGGTGAAAGCGCCTTCCCCGCCGGGAGCGGAGAGGTAATCAGTGGGGATTTCAAGAGTGAAGCTGTTAACTCCAGGTATGGAGGGAACGGCGATCACCACCGGATTTCCCCCGGTCATGCTGTCGCCTTGCAGTGTGCCTGCTGTTATGACAGCATTGTTTGAGCTCGTGCTCACACTGACCGGCAGAGCGCCGGAATCAACGGCTCCTGAGACATTTGCCTGATAGGAGGGAGGAGGCGGTGGATTGGAACCGGAACGTGAACCGGAACCGCCTGAGCCGTTATTGTTTCCGGATGGGGGGCTGCCTGCTGTGCGTACCACCTGGGTAACGGTGAACGTCACATTTGTCATGTTGTCAGCGCTCACGGTTACCGTTGCTGTATAAGTGCCGGCAGCGAGGCCGTCCTTTGCTTTTACCGTAAAGGTGGTGGAAGTTGTAGTTCCATCCAGCGTGGTTGTCACAGGCTGAGTCACCGTAAAGCTTCCCGCCCCGGTTCCGCTCAGTGCCGCTGCCAGATTGGTCAGGTTGCCAGTTCCGGTTTTGGTAATGCTTATCGTTTTGGTTTGCTGTGTGCCCGAACCATAGCCTGCCGTCAGTTCGGTCATGGTTTGGTTTGGTATAGACTCTATGGTGTAAGTCACGGGTGCTCCAGTTTGCGACTGATAGATTTTTCTATCCAGCGTTGCTGCCACAAAGGCGCCGTTGACATAAGAAACGTGTGTCACAAAGTCGGAGGCCGTAGCATCGGCGATCCAGACACTGCCATCCGCATTGAAATGCCCCAAGCTGGACCCGCCTTCTGTTACAAAGACGCCATCTCCATAGGCGATGTCATTCATTGTGGAACCCGATGCCGCTGCGGACATTATCCAATTGCTTCCCAGATCGCTGGATATCCAGGAATTGCTTTCTGAACCGCCCACCGCCATGAAAACACCGCTGCCGTAAGCTACTCCGTGCAGGATTCCGTTTTTATTGGGTGCAGTGGCGCTCGCCCAGTTCCTTCCGTTGCCAGAATTCCAGACCAAGTATCCTGTTTTGTCTCCTGAACCGTCCTTATTGCTGCCCACGGCAACAAAATGACCATTGCCGTCGGCGGCGACGCTCCCGAGATAAAAGCCGTTTACAGGGTTCGGTCGATTATCCGGGTTTTGCCAGTTAGATCCGTCGGCAGACCATTTCAGTGCATTATCGCCTACAGCCACGAAGATGTCATTGGCAAAAATCACATCCTGAAACTCCAGGCCTGGCATATCGATTTTGGTCCAAGTGCCGCTCCCTGTTTTATAGTAGATCGCATTTTTCCCCGCAGCCACAAACGTGCCGTTGCCGTACGCTACGCTTCTCAGTTCAGGGTCTCCGACGTTCTCAGCTCCAAAAGCACGCTGCCAGGTGATTCCGCCGTCGGTCGAGGTCAGGATCGTCGCATACGAACCTACCGTCACATACATGCCTGCTCCGAAGCAGGTCCCGTAATACTGAATCAAGGATGCCAGGATTCCCCCTCCAGGAGTAAAGGGTGTGATGGTCCGTTCGTGCCAGATCAGCTGTGTTGCCTCAGTAACCGTCAGATTTAAGGTATTAACACTATAACTGCCGCAGCTTATGCTCACCGGCTGATTATGATGAGCTGCCACCAACAATGTGGTCCCGTGCGCCGGGTTGGCGGTAATAGACTTGGCAGCAAAGTTGGTGAAAGCGACGTCTTCTGTCGTAAAATCATTATAGGTCAAGGTAATGACTAGGCCGTTCAGATCCAGCGCTTCCCCTGAGGTGTAACTCAGATCGGAGGGCTGGGCCTTGATGCTGATGCCCGTTACGGTTAATGCTGCCGTTGCAGGATATGTTGCAGTGAAGGTCGCGGTATTGCCGGTTCCTGTTCCGCTTGTCGTCGTGGTACCTACGGAGGCAGCTCCTGACACCGACGGTGTAAAGGCGGCAGACCGGAACTCTTTACCGTTCTTGGAGGTCAGCGTTACCGTAGCGGTATAGATCTGTCCGGCTTTGAATTTTCCACCGGCTGTCATGTCCTCGTTCCACGTGATCCCCGTCACTGTGTAATCGGCATTGGCTGTGGCTGCCTCCACTTCCGCGGCACCCTGCGGAATTCCTCCTGCCGCCGGCGGGACGATGCTTACCGATGCGGCCGATAGGGCCGGAACGAAAGAAATATTAACAGGAGCCGTAATTTCTCTTGGTTCGGAGCTCCACGTGGCCACGCCGCATTGTTCATGGCCGTTGTAGCCCCATGCCCAGATTGTGCCTGATGAATCAAGAGCCAGGGAATGGTTTCCGCCCTTTCCCTGCGAAATCTCTACGATATTATTTAGAAAACCAACACCGTTCAGGCCCTTTACCTGTACCGGTCCCAATGTTGGAACTTTAGTACCGACTCCAAGCTCGCCAAAGCTGTTTACACCAGACGCCCATACAGTGCCGTCACTGCGCAGAGCTGTATAGAAGCCTCCCGTCCCGCCCAGATCAGTAATATTTATGTAATTTGACTGCACCGGCACACTGCTATCAGTTTGATTTCCGTTGCCCAGCACGCCGTCACCGTTGTAACCAATGCTGTAAACAGTCCCTGAATCGGTCAATAATACCGAATTCTGAAGACCAGTATAAATAGCGGCTACTGTGATTGAATCCAAATTTAAAAACTGAACCGGAACCACGCTGTAACTTTCAATAGTGCCTCTTGACACGGAGGAATTGCCCAGTTGACCATAATAGTTGTCTCCCCAAGCCCAGACACGTCCATGGTTATCAAGTGCCATACAATGCTCGTTACCGGCGCTGATCGCTACGATATTCGACAGGCCGGATATTTGTACGGGAGTGCTGATGACTTCCGTAGTGGGCTGACCCAGCTGCCCTTTTAAATTGGCACCCCAACCCCAGACATTACCGCTCGCATCCAAGGCAAGAGCGAATCGATAACCGGCTGAAATAGCCTGAATCTCAGGAAGACCGGTGACCTGAACAGGTGTACTTACTAGAGCGTCTAGAGACGGAACAGGGCCTAACTTGCCGTTTCCGTTTGAACCCCATGCCCAAACAGTCCCGTCCTCCATCAGGGCCAGTGAGAAGCCTTGGCCGGCAGCAATAGATTTTACATTGGAGAGTCCTTGAACTTGAGCCGGGACCTCATACGTGTAACCGACCGTTCCTATACCCAGCTCACCGTTGCTATTTCCTCCCCAGGCCCATACCGTACCGTCCCCCTTCAGGTAGAGGGAATGTCCTGACCCGGCGGCGATGTGTCTGGGCTGCATGGTTGTAGCCACACCGGTTGCCTTGACCCATACGATATTAGAGCCATCATAATATGTATAGTAGCCTGGTTTTGTTGTGGGGGTGGTTTTGTCTCCGCTTGTTTTCGTGGTTGAGCCGGTCTTGATATAATACGTGCCCGTAATAGTACCATCTATAGTAATTTGGCTGCTGCCCTCTGCAATCGCACCAGTACCATTTGAATCATTGGCAGTAGCATTGCCGCCGACTATGATCCTGCCGCCGCTTTCGGCATGGGCTCCATATACTACACCGGATACATTTTGATCAACTCTGACAACAGCGTTGCTTCCGGCCTTCGCACCTGCAGCATTATCTTGTGCCGCTAGTGCGGTTGCGCTGCCTTTGATATGCACGGAACTTCCGAGCTGATTGGCATAAGCGCAATGCCAGCTGCTTTCTGCATTCCCATTCACAGTGACGGTGCCTCCTGAAGTGGCAAAGGTTGCGTTACTGGAAGCTCCGATTGTTGCTATGGCATCTTTTAATACCAAAACGTTACCGCCATTGTGGGCGTCTGCCGCATGGCTGTTATTGCTGACAGCCGTGGCATTCGTCACAGTAGCGGAGGAGGACGCACCGTCTGCCCTTACACCGGCTAAGCTGCCGATAACATTGAACTCGCCCGTTCCGGTCAGGTCGACGCTGCCGCCGTTTTCTACCTTCAACGCAATTGAACCTGATATACCGCTTGTATCCAAGGTCAGGTCATGATCATTGAGGTTAATAGTGATGCTTTTACCGGTTACTACTACAGGATTGGTTTCCGTTACATCCCGCAGTACGGTAATGGTCTGGCCCGTCGTCACCGCCGCCAATCCCTCACCAAGTGTAGAGTATGGCGTGCCTCCGATCTCGCAGACATTGGCAGATGGCGGCGCAGTCGCCGGCGGGGTTCTTACTGTGACCGGACCGGACTCGATGACATAACCCGCCACGGTAAGATTCGTAAAGGCATATTCGGTATCGTCGGCAGTTCCTGTAAATAATACGGTATATTGCCCGGTGTCATAGTCCGTGAAGTAGGTAAACTTCGAGTTGTCGTTAAATGTCGTCGGCGTGACGTCCACAGTTACGCCGAAGTCTGACGCCGAATAACCACGGGAGCTTACATCTTCGGCGTTTTTCACGACTACGGTCAGGGTTACCCGTTTTGAACCGTCGGAATCCATGACCTGGTTTGTGATTCCTGATCTATCGGCATCCGGAACGGTCGTGATGACTTCCACCAATTCCGGAGATGCTTGAAGATTACCCGCACTGTCCGCTAATACTACATAAATGTCATAGGCAGTGCTCGGCGTCAAATTCTTAACACGGATCGAGTAATCTAATCCAGCACTTATAACCAGGCTTGACGCTCTGCCAGCGGGAAGCGGACTACCAGCGGCATCCCAACCCTTCTTGACCTGGTCAGCGGAAGGGGCGGGCGCCCCATCTTCAAGACTTACATAGTAGACTATGCCGTTTTCGTTGCTTTTTACTCTTAAGTTGAATTCCTTATCGCTAACACTGGATCCAAAAGGCCATCCGGATTCCCATTCCGGTGGGGTGGTATCATCCTCCGCGAAGGCCATAACAGGCGTCATCGTCAGGAACAGTGCGATAGATAGCAGGATGGATAGTGTCCTGCGTAATCTTGGTATTCTTTGCATATCAGTATCATCCTTTCAAATCAGTTTCTTCCTGCTTTTATGGTTTAAATAAGCAGGAGAAACCTCTGGATCAGTCGTTCTTAAGAAGGGTACCGATACTCAGACCACCGAGGACGCTGCCTTCCTCCTTGCTCCTGCCTGCGCCTTTCCCTGCGGAATGGATCCGGTCGGCCAGTCTGGAGAAGGGCAGGGACTGCAGCCATACGGTCCCCGGACCGGTGAGAGTAGCCAGCGCCAGTCCTTCGCCTCCGAACAGAGCGCTCTTGATATCCCCAGCGAACTGGATATCATAGTTTATTGTTTTCGTCATGGCCACCAGACAGCCCGTATCCAGCTTGACTGTTTCACCCTGTTTCAAATCCTTTCGGATGATGGTGCCGCCCGCATGCATGAAGGTAAGGCCGTCACCCTCCAGCTTCTGCATGATGAAGCCTTCTCCGCCAAAGAGACCGACTCCGATCTTTTTCTGAAAAGCGATACCGATAGAGATGCCTTTTGCTGCGCAGAGGAAGGAATCCCTCTGGCAGATCATCATTCCTCCATGCTCGCTGAGATCAAAGGCGACTACCTTTCCCGGATAGGGAGCGGCGAAGGAAACGCATCTTTTATCAGCTGCCGTGTTGGTAAAGGAGGTCATGAAAAGACTCTCTCCCGTAATCATCCGCTTGCCTGCGGAAAAGAGCTTGCTCTTGAGATCATTGCCCTCTTTTCCCGAGCCGTCTCCAAAGATCGTATCCATTTTGATCGCTGCGTCCATATACATCATCGCTCCTGCTTCAGCAACGATTGTCTCTCCCGGGTCCAGCATGATTTCAACAAACTGCAGATCCTCGCCATGGATCTGATATTCCACCTCGTCGGCTTTCTGCATACGAACCGGCGCACTTGCCGGTCTGAGCACCGAACCGGTCATATTTTCGTTTTGCTGACCGGCGACTTCTCCGGAAAGAGCTGCTCCGCAGCTTGGGCAGAACTTTGCATTTTCTGCGTTATATCCGCATTGTGTACAAAACATTTTCAATCTTCCTTTCTTTTTTAAAATAAATTTGAATTTGAATTATCTTTTAATCCTTTTTTCCTTGCGATGTCGCTCGGAAGATCTGCCTTATTTCGCTTTTTCGAATCGGCGGCATCAAGTGCCGCATATTGCACAAAAAGCTGTGCCCGGGTGTTGATACAGAGCTTTTTATACAGCCTCTGGCAATGAAAATTAACTGTGGCATGTGTTATGCCGAGAAGCTCGGCAATCTCCCTCATTTTCCGGCCGCAGATCAAATGCTCGTAAACCTCACGCTCACGTGGGGTCAGTGTTTTCAGACGATTCAACCTTTCGGGCAGAGTAGGCAATCCTCGTTCACCTCCCGTCTTTCATATTGCCTCAATTATTTGTTCTAAAGACCTATCCGTTTTGATAGGTGTCAACTGTATTTGATTCTAACGTACCGGCATAAAAAAAATATAAAATGAAGAAAAGGCGGGAAAAGCCCCCGGAGCCTTTTAATACAATGGAAGAACCGTTTACAATTGAATTGATCAATGGTAAAATAAAGTAAATATTTAATATTTTTTTCTATCCTGAGAAACTCATGTCATATTTTGATTTGCGAGGTTGACTGATGAGCAGCATTCCTGTGTTAAAGAGCAAGCTGACGATGCCGGAGCTGACGGAGAATTTTTTGCTGACTGAGCGGCTGCAAAAGCTATACGAAGATATGGACAAATGTAGAGCAGTGACTGTTTGCGCGCCGGCGGGATACGGGAAAACAACATTGGCGCTTTCCTATTTAAATCACCATGCAGCCAGACCCTGCAGGATCTGCTGGTATCGTCTGGATTTGGAGGACACGTCCCTGCAGGTATTCCTTGCACATTTGA
The DNA here is from genome assembly GCA_023415235.1 of Bacillota bacterium. Lineage (GTDB taxonomy): Bacteria > Bacillota > Clostridia > Peptostreptococcales > Anaerovoracaceae > Anoxybacterium. The sequence continues at coordinate 11,849 of JAEZLP010000026.1, read as the reverse complement.
CAGAAGCTTTATTCCCATCAAAAGCCCCGGCATTTGAAAGCAGCAGAAAAGTTATTAAGGAACAGGCTGACCTGTCCCCTCAGCAGATTATCTCCATGATTTGCAGCGAATTGTGGGAGAATCACAATAAGGCCGGAGATACACGCATCTATCTTGTACTGGATGATTTTCACAATGTGGCTCAGAGCCAGGAAATATGCAGCTTGACAAGATATTTACTGGACAGCCTTCCTCCATACTGCACAATAATACTGATGAACCGAGCCAATCTGGCTGTTTTCACAGAGAAACAAAAATTAGAAAAGAAAATAATGGAGATCGGTGTGGATGACCTTGCCTTTAGCAATTCCGAAATTATGGCTTTCATGGACAGCTTGGACCAAAGCGTTTCAGACAGGAAGCTGACCGATTTTATTGAAAAAAACACGGAAGGCTGGATTGCAGGGGTTATCATACTGTACCAGGCATTAAAAAGCAAAAAAAATAAGGCCGGATCTATTGAGCCGGAAATGCTGGTTCATGAGGACGCGCTGTTTCAATACCTGTCCATGGAAGTGCTCAAGTCAGTAGATGACGAGACGCAGAGCGCGCTAGCCAAGCTGGCGCTGCTTCAGGAGTTTTCAGAGGAGGAAGCAGCCAATATTTTGGAAATCAAAGATATCAGATCTTTGATCGGCCGGTGCATAGGCTTTGGCATGTTCATCCAGCGGATTCCCGGCAGTCCTGTGATCTATCGATTTCATTCCCTGTTTCGGGAATTCCTGCTAACCATATTAAACGATCGCTATCCCAGCGGCCTGATCACCGAACTTCATCTGAAAGCGGCAGGGTACTTTATGAAAAAGGAAATCTATGGCCGTGCCGCTGAGCATCTGACAAAATGCGGCAGCACTGCTTCTGCCATGGATATCGTATCAAGCGAAGGGTTTAACAAGTTCATGATCGGTGAGACCGGGCAATTGAAGCAATGGCTGGATTTGCTGCCGGAGGATACGATTCGGAATAACCCGGTGCTTCTTTTATACAAAGCGCAGCTGATGCCCAACAGCAGACAGCTGGAAATGCTGGACACACTCCAGCAAGTACTTCAACTGTCTCTGCAGCGCGGGGACCTTGCGACCTATTATGATGCTGCTTCCGTTCTAATTTATATCTATATGTGCGGTAACAATATGAAAGAGTTGGTCCGCATGTCAAACGGCCTTGAAGAAAAGCGGGTGAATGTTCCTGAAAAGCTTGAAAACACGCTGACGATTCTTGATATGGTCCGGTCCATCGGACAAGACCGGTTTACCGATGCCGAAGCGCAGAGCGAAGGCATGCTGTTTACGCAGCTCCCTGAAGACAGTCAATGGCTGTATCTCATCCTTTCCTGTATCATCTACTGTTGTCTGGGCAAGCTTGATCATGCGACGCACTGTATGGAAGTTGCCCTGGAATTGAACAAATTCAAGAACATTGAGCCTTCCACAGGATTCATCCTGATGTTCCTATCCTTATCCCAGCTCCTGAAAAATGAAAAGGCTTCTCTGTCGGCGCATACCGCGAAGGTGATTTCCATTGGAGAAAAATACGAGTATGAATATCTGACTGCTCACGGATACCGCCTCACTGCATATGAAAAATATCTGTCCTTTGACAGGGGCGCAGCAGATGCTATGCTCAGCCAATCCACCTTCCACTTTCTATGTATCAACAACAAGGCGATGGTTGCAGCGTGTAAGCTTTTACAGAGTCTGTGGAGCATACAGCCGGACGGTCCGGCGCCGGATATTGAAGCAGGGATGAAGGAGATTGATCTCATCCGGGAACATTGGCCCGGCCTGTTGATCTTCGAGGCGGCGCAATCTATTCTGGGAGCAATCGCCAGAGAGGCGGGGGACTTTTCATTTGCGGAACACTGCTTGTTATCCTCCATCGAGTCGGCGAAAGAAAAAAAGGGCCAGCAGACTCTCTGCGGCGCATATTTCCATCTGGCCAGGCTGTATTTCAGCGCCGGCGATGCGGAACAGGGACACTGCAGTTTGAGGCAGGCGCTGGAATTGGCGGCAGGAGGCCGTTATTTCATGTTTTGGGATATCCATATTCCCACACTGACGGAGATGGCGCTTCGCGGAATACGGTACGGCTACAGCGCAGCATATGCCGAGGAATTGCTGCTTCGGTTTTATAACACAAACACGGCGAAATACCTGAGTGAAAAAATTAAAACAATGGATGAAAACAGGATCCAATCCTTTGTGGATGAATTCGTTTATGCATACAACAGGGATCATCAAGGGCCGACCTATTTTGTTCAGGCATCTCTCTTTGGCAATCCTGAGATTTCGGTAAATGGAATCAGAATCCCGGAAACGGAGTGGAAAACCAAGAAGGTGAAGGCCTTTATGGAATATCTTCTGCTTCGAAGCGGCAGTGTTGTATCGAAAGAGGTTCTGGCTGAGATACTCTGGCCGGATACCGACAGCAAATCCTCTACCGCCTCTCAGCGAACAGCGTTGTATCATCTTAGAAAAACACTTTCCGGATATCAGGTGGAGACCGCAGGAGCCAATGCATTTATCCAGGAAACTCCGGAAGGATTGATCATAAGAAAGAACAGCTCCCTGGAACTTGATCTCCACGAATTTCTGCATCTTTACGAGGAGTGGGCCGGGATGGTCAAACATGAGTCCCAGGATGAAAACAAGCTGGCGGAGATTCTGAAGCGCATGGTTCAGATCTATAAAGGAGATTTGCTTGAGGGAAACGATTTCGGCGACCAGCTCTTGCATGAAAGAGAACGGCTCAGATCGATTTTTCTGGAGGCCTGCCAAAGGCTGAGCTCGTTTTTTATCAGTAACGGAGAATTCAGTCAGGCGGAGGATATTCTGAGGCGCGCCTTCGCCTTGGAACCATATGATGAGAATCTTTGCCTGGAGCTGCTGAAGCTGTACCGTATGCAAGGAAGAAAAAGCAAAGCGGTCAAGCTCTATTACTCATTTAAGGAACGTCTGGAACAGGAGCTGGGCATTATGGTAGACAAGAGACTGACTGATATGATCCGAATGCCGCAGATTCAGGAATAGGAGAATTTCCATTTTGATTTATTAGGAAGTTCCAATATTAGGTTGACATATGTGTACCGATGTGATACTGTTAGGTAAACAGACGTCTACTTTCAATAAAGGGGATTTATTATATGAAAAAGATCAATTTATCCGACTGTGAGTGGAATATCATGAATGTGCTCTGGGAGGCAGCACCCCGGACCATCACACAACTTACGGCTGCGCTGAAAGAGTCCACCGGCTGGAGCAAGCATACCATTATCACAATGCTCGGGCGCATGGAAGCCAAAGGGGCGGTGCGTTACGAGGAAGGGATTCGGGCAAAGCAGTATTATCCGGCGGTTGAGCGTACTGAAACGGCGCTGGGGGAAACCGAGAGCTTTCTCGAAAGGGTCTATTCCGGGAGCCTGGGGCTGATGCTTAACACAATGGTTGAGAAAAACAGTCTGTCAAAGAATGAAATCGACGAGCTGTATGCCATACTGAAAAGGGCAGAGGAGGAAGAGAAATGATTGATACCGTTATAACCTCATCTGTCCTGATCTTGATCATACTCACCATAAGATATGTATTTAAGGGGAAAATCAATCCTATGGTTCAGTATGGTCTCTGGGGCCTTGTGGCACTGAGATTGGCGGCCTTCAGCTGGTTGAGCCTTCATCCGATAGAAAGCGCGCTAAGCTTAATGAATGCAGTAAGCCGCGCGGAAGCGACAATCCGAGGAGCGTCTTCGGCGGAACAGGTTCTTGCTGGCAACGCGCCAGCAAAGGCGATCGACAATGCCGTACTGATTATGGACAATGTGAAATCGGGCGTCATGACCAGCGGTGAGGGGATTTCTGCGGCAGCGTCCATTGATTGGCAGCTGGTGCTTATGACTGTCTGGGCTGCTGGGGCTATCGCTCTGGCACTATGGCTCATTCATGTAAACCGCAGGTTTGCAAAGAGGGTTGCGGAGAACAGAACGCTGTTGATGCACATAAAGGCGGATGCAAGGCGCGAGCTTCCAGTCTATACCGCAGAAGGGCTTGATTCACCCTGCCTTATGGGACATATGGGAAAAGCGGGCATTTATGTACCCTCTGAGGTTGCTGCAGACAAGGAAAAGCTTCGTTTCGCCATTGCTCATGAATTATGTCATTACAGGCATCACGATTTGATGTGGGCTGTGGTCAGAGGCGGCCTGCTGGCATTCTATTGGTTTAATCCTTTGGTTTGGGCAGCCGCAATGATGTCAAAAAGAGATTGCGAGCTGGCCTGCGATTACAGCGTGCTCAGGGAAATAGGAGCTGAAGACAGGCTTGCCTATGGCAGGGCGCTGGTGGATTTAATCAAGCAAAACAATCATAAGCGTGATGTGTTTCAGATGGCAACCACCATGTACGGCAGCGCAAAAGGAATCAAAGAGAGAGTGGCCATGATCGCTAAGAATACGAAGAGGAAGATTACTACGCTGGCTGCTGTCCTGCTGATTGCAGCACTGGCGGTTGGCTGTACCTTTACCGCAGCGAAGGAGAATATAGAGGATTTGGGCAATGACGACGTAAAAGAGATTGAGGCTTTTGCCGTTAAATGGGCGGATGCGTTTTCAGAGAGAGACGCGGATACCATTTACGGATTGTGCGAAAATGAAGAGCTGTATTTTACCATTGGCGACGTAGCGGAAAATGGGGAGCGTTGGATGGGCTGGTCCAGTCCATGGCCTTGGAATAAAGATTATGTGATAGATATAGAGGATGACACCACCATTCATATCTATTACTACTTCATGACATCCGACCCAACCATTTCTGTGGGGAAACAGACTATTACAGTGAAAAAACTTGAGGATACTTATGAAGCCACGCAGGTTAAGATGAAGCACTTTGACAGCATTGAAAGTAAAGCTGAGTTTGATGAGGCATTTGAGCACGGATTTCCGGATTTTATGCATTTAGCAGATGCTTATCAGGCTCAGGCAGATAAAAATGTCCGAGACATGACCAGGATCCTGGAAGATCCAATATCGGCTGCCATTCATCAATTAAACCTTTCAGGAGCCGAGGTGAAGGGAGTGTATGAGGACCCATATTCGGAACCCCCGCTGGCAGTGATTAAATTTGAGTGGGAAGATGGAGAAGCAGAGGTCAAACTGTTCCAGCCAACGCTGACCGGGGAGGACGGTTCCGAAAGGCAAGCGTCGATTTGGATCCCGGTCAACGAGGCGAATGGCAATCATAATTTCAGATATTCTTTAGCGAAAATGGATAATCTGCAAAACTTTAAAAAGATCAGCGCTTATATGGAAGCAGAATGTAAAAAGGTTTTCTCTCCCTATTATGAATTGTTAAATTTCGTAATCTCTGATTATCAAGAAGAGATTGTAAATGGCAGGGTTGAAGCCGTTTTTCGATACGAGCTTGTGCATAAGAATTATGACAGGGACCCAGATACCGTCAAGTATATTAAAGAAGCGAAGGATAGCGGCAACAGCAATTACCAACAGATGTACGACGAATATCTGCAGCCAAAAGTAATGAATTTTGAATTGAAAGCGATTCTTGATGAGAATGATTCAATCACGCTGTATTCCAATATAGCTCCAAAAGGAGTTGAATGGGAAGAAACTAAAATGTCCGATTTTATTCTTTGAGAGAAATCATGGAAAGCCGGTTTAAACCGGCTTTTTTATGTTATAATGAATTATTTGATGAAAAGGAACAGTAGCAGATGAAACACAACAACAGCAAAGATACCGATACCATCCGTATCGGAAAACTTGAGATATCAAGAGATTTATTCATTTTTCTAATCATCAGCGTTCTTCTGGGGATCGTGTCAGCCGTTGAAAGCACCTCCCTTGCGAACCGGTTATATGAGGACTTGGATTTTACGATCATGCAGCGGTCTTTTCTGGAGACGCCCAGGGAGCTTCCCGGACTTCTGACGGTAGTCCTGATCGGTATCCTGAACGGACTGGGAGACATCCGGATTTCGGCGGTTGCCAATATATTGGGAGGAATTGGCTTGCTTTTTTTTGGTCTTGTTCCGAATCAGTTCTCCCTTATTTTGATTTTTCTCGTGATCTATAGCACCGGACAGCATATCTATATCCCTATGTCCAACAGCATAGCAATGGGCTTTGCCCGTGACAAAGGCTTCGGCAGGAGCATGGGAAGAGTCCAGGGGCTGGGCAGCTTATCCATCATCATCACCAGCGCGGTGTTGTACATATTATATAAGTTTTTTAAGCCATCTTACCAGTCTGTCTTTATTGCCGCAGCCTGCGCCATGATACTGGCAGGCTTCCTGTTTCTGTTCATTCGGAACGAACAGAAAATTGTCAGCGAAAAGCGGTTCATCTTTCGCAGGGAGTATAAGCTCTATTATGTCATGTCGGTGGTGAACGGGGCAAGAAAGCAAATTACGCTTACCTTTGTGCCCTGGCTTATCATTGATATTTACGCGCAGCCGGTTACAACAATCACGATTTTATTTTTTATCGTATGTGTGATCAATATATTCTTTAAGCCATGGTTTGGAGGGTTGATCGATAAAAGAGGCGAAAAATTCGCCATGCAATTTGAGGCGGTGATCATGTTTATCGCCTGCATTGGTTTTATTTTTGCCGATACTTTGTTTACCTTCAAAACTGCCCTTGTCATTGCGGGAATCTGCTACGTAATGGATAAGCTGATGGAATCCGCATCAATGGCCAGGGCTACCTATGTGAAAAAACTTTCCGGCGACCCCTCCGAAGTCGCCAGAACCCTATCGATGGGTCAGAGCATGGATCATCTGATATCAATGCTGATCCCTCTTCTGGCAGGCTATGTCTGGTATGCCAACGGAGCCGACGGATACAAGTATGTGTTTGCCGGCGCCCTTGTGATCTCCCTGATTAATTACCTTATTGCGTCGAGAATAAAAGTGAACTAGTTCTCTTTTACCATCCTCTGGACATGCTCATCCTGATCACGCCGCATCCCAACATTTTTCCGGAATTACCGGAGGGCTGCGTTCTAAAGTCGTCGGGATTCTGGTGAATGGTCACCGATTTGCCGACAACATCCCGGACATGAAATTTGTTTGTTATAAAGCACATTCTTGAATACCCGCCGTTGGAAAACAAGACGGGAAAATCTCCTGCATGGTTGCCGTGGGGCTGGTTCGTCGGATTCCAATGTCCGCCGGCAGATTCGAACGGATTGGCGGGATCGCCCACCTCACATACCCCGTTTGCGTGTATGTGAAAGCCGTGGGGTCCGATGGGAGACTGTCCGCCCTGAGCCGGTCTGTAGGAGGGCAATCCGTTCACTTCGATGCAGACCTCCGTGCAGGCCCCAAGATCCCGGAAGGTCACCATTCCGTACAGGCCGGGCGCCAGGGGACCTCCCATAATTTCCGCGATTGCAATTCCACCTTCATTTCTATCTTGAGACGGATTGTTCCCGGTATAATGATCCATATTTTTATTCATATTTTTTATCTCCTCTAACACAGTTTTGTATTGATATAATATGATTGGAAGAAATTTAAAGTTAACGTTTGAATAATTTGATAAAATTATTTTGAACCAAATTTCGATCCCCGTGCTCTTATATACAGGTGCACCAAACAAGGAGGGGGTTTCATGAACGAGACTGATTTGATCATAGGTATCCAGAACGGTGACTCCGACTCTTTTACCAAGCTGTATGATCTGTACAAAAACAAAGCTGTCAGAACGGCATATTTGATCACAGGCAACAGGACCTCGGCAGAGGATGTAGCACAGGATGCTTTCGTGAAGTGCTATGTAGAAATCGGAAAACTTCAGAATCCGGAATGCTTTCGGACATGGTTTTACCGGCTGCTGGTCCGGACTGCGTGGAGATATTCCAAAACTGAAAAAATGAATATACCGGTCCCGGATGTGTTTGAAGAATCAAAATCAACAGGGGAAAAAAGCATCGAGCAGCAGTATCTGGATGCGGAGCTTTCAAACATACTGAATGAACAGATCCGGAAGCTTGACCGAAAGAAACGGACCGCCGTCCTGCTGTATTACTACAGCGGACTCAGCACAAGAGAGATTGCTCAGGTCATGGGCTGCCTTGAAGGAACCGTGAAATCCAGACTGTATTTTGCGAGAAAGGCGCTGCAGAAGAATCTGGAAATCCTGCAAATTAAGGAGGATGGATATTATGGAAAAGCCGGCTATGAATCAGTTCTTTGATAAAAGGATTCAGGAAGCCTTGCAAAGCAAAGCGAATGAAATCGCGCCGTCAGACAGGCTCCTTGAACGAATCAATGCGGAAATCGAAGGGAAAGAAAGGAAGACGAATTTAATGAACAAGGAATATAAATGGAAAAGGATGAAGCCAGTTGTTATTGTTTCTCTGGTTCTGATCCTGTCCGCTGCCACAGTATTTGCAGCCACGCAGGTCACCAGCCTGGTAAGCCATTCGAGCTTGGAATTCAATAAATTTCCAACGGTCAGCCAGGTCGAAAAAGCGATAAACTTTGTTCCGGACTATATCGAAGAATTCGATAACGGATTCTATTTCGAAAGTGCGTCGGTCAGCGATACCGCCGCCTTGGACAGCGACAACAACACAGTGAACGAAATCAAGGGGATTTCATTCTTCTACACAAGGGATAATGCGAAAAAGGATCAGATGCTGACCTTGAGCGCTAATCCGGAAGGCCCGGGAATCTCAGGGAAGCCGGGACTGAATGAAGAAATGATCGAGAACGGGGAGTATGATCTGACTTACTCTCAGGTAACCTTTAAGGTGGTTCCGGAGAGCTATACTCCTACGGAGGAAGAAAACAAGCTGATGGAACAGGGCGTATTGTGGATCAGCTACGGCTCCGAAGAAGTTGAAATTTCAAATGTACAGTATGTAGGCTGGGTCAAGGATGGCATTGTCTACAAACTGATGGACAACGGATATGAACTCGGAAAGAATGAGATCATTGGGATGGCAAAAGAAGTCATCGGGAATGCCGAATAAGTTCATTCAACCGGAAGAAGATCAAAAGCTTTTCGCTTTTGGTCTTTTTTTTGCCCATGAATTCATCATATGGCGACGATATTTACTTCAACAGCTTTTCCGTAAAAAATATGGAACCGGCTGATCAATCGAAAATCACCTATTGGACCGACTCGTCGCGCAGAGTTCCCTGAAACAGTTTGTTTTTTAAAATAAGAATTTCCGGATTGGGTTTGTTTTACTATAAAAAGAAGCCAACATTGTCAGAATTTGTCGAATTTAATTCATTGTATGATGGAATTGATCGATTTATGATGATAGAAAAGATGACTGCCTTGCATACGAAAGCATACTGACCGGAAAGGAGGTGTACCGTTTGGCTGTTTTTATGATTACCTGTGAATTACATAACAGTAAGAATTATGACCCGATCAACGAACGCATCAGCAAATTGGGAGATTGTATCCGACCGTTATCATCCTTTTGGCTCATCAACACGACTCTGAGCTACAACGAACTATACAACCATGTCAATTCTGTTGTCGGGAGAGACGATATGTTTTACATCACATCAATCAGCAGTGCTGGAATCGGAAGGCTTGATATCGAGGACACAAACTGGATCAAGAAGAAGTTTCTCATTCCGGTAACCCCGCTTACTCCGACAGGAACGACGAGAGGGCCACTGCCGGTGAAAGAACCGGCTTATGCCTCCAATTCGCCGCCTTATTCGCAAAGATCTTCCGGGCCCGGTCAAAAACCGGCAGTGCCCGTTCAAAGACCGGCTTCTCCGCGGAAGCCTGCGTCTTCCGTGCCGAGACAGCGTTATCCGGAACGGAATTGGGATTATTAACAGCTTAATATTGTGAATAGGTTAGATAGGGGTTGGAGCGTCCGGCCCCTTTTCAATTTTTTGGGATCACTTGATCTCCATGATGAAAAAGGTAATGTCATCCTGATGCTTTTTGTTCCCCATAAATCGAAGAACATCTTCCTCAATACACTTTGAAAGTTGGGAAACGTCCTTGTATCTGTTCTGTTGCAGCAGCGCTTTCAGTCTTGACTCGGAGTATTGCTCCTGATCTCTGTTTTCCGCTTCAATAAGACCATCGGTATAGAACAGCATTTTTTCTCCCTTATTCAGTCTGACGCGGGAGTCGTAGTATCCTATGTTTTGGCCCCTGGGAAATTTGCAGATCGGAAAACCTTTAATGACCAGCTCCTGGACTTTTCCTGCCGGCGTCACAATGAGCGGCGGCACGTTAAGCCCTGCGGACGCAAAGATGAATTCCTTTGAGATCAGGTCGTAAATACCGTAAAGCATGACGATGTAAACCTCTCCGGCAAAACCCGCCTGATTAAAATCATTGAAAAGTTTGGTCAAAACCTCCGCGGGAAGCAGCGGCTCCCGGATTCCATGGGTATTTTCCTTTTCCGTCTTGATGGTTTGATTTAAGAATACCGTTAACATGGCGGCTGACACGCCATGGCCGGAAACGTCGCCTATGTACATCCCTATTTTCGTTTCCTCAATCTGAAATATATTGTAAAAGTCTCCGCCTACCCGCTCTGCAGGGAAATAGCAGGCTTCAAAGGCTGTTGCAGAGGAATCCGGCAGCTTTTTTGGGAGCATTGCCATTTGAATACCTCTGGCATATTCCAGATCATCCAGCAAATTTTTGTTGATCAGCTTGAGCTGCTCGGTTCTCTGTTCCACAATTTTGTCCAGATTGTCCGCGTAGTTCTTAATTTCATCCCTGGCAAGAGAAAGATCAAGATAAGGCTGCCTGATATTCTGGATAAAAGTAATCCTGAAAATAAGAAAGTACATGATTGCTTTCAGCAGATGGCCCAAGAAATTATAAATTCCATACACATCGGTGTAAAGGGTAAAGGACAGTTCGCTGAATATGCCCACAAGGAGAGCGCAGCAAAGGAGAATATAATTTTTGTCCTTATATCTGTTATATCCATTCAGGATAGCAAATATGGCAAAGAGGTAAGACAGCATCACCACAATCTCCAGCATGATCTTGATGCCGGTCAGCCCTTCTCCTTCGATATACATGGGCGGCAGAAGGTCCGGATAATATGTAACCTGTATCAGAATGACCAGGCTTAACAAAATGGGTAGTATTAAAAATATTGATTTATTAACCCGGCGGTTTATTTGGGGTGGGATAAGGCTTGAGACGAGCAGACCGAAACCACCGGTCAGTCTGGCGATGATCCAGAAAGTCGTCGCCCTGTTGGAGGTGGAATAGGACACAAGAAAATCAGGCATCCCCTTGTAGCTCAGGGTATGGAAAAAATCGATAAAGCCCATCAGAAGGAGCATACTCCCGAGGAACAGGTATCTGAAATTTTGATTTTGTTCAAAGGAATAGTAGGCGACGCAAAAAATACAGATTGCGATGATAATGCTGGAAAACTCAAAGGTGGTATGCCAGACAATGTAGGAGGTCGCATCGACCAGACTGGTCAGAACTCCTTGAAGTAAAGGGGCGCACATAAGGAGACCGGCCAGAAACAATGCGGTAGAGGGGAGGGCTATATAAGGTTTGAATCTTTCTTTCAAGCTCAATTCCATGCTCCTCTTATAATCAATGAGACACGACAGAAACAAAAGGGATGAATGAGGACCAGAGTGTCTTCCATGATTATTTTTCATTATACACCAAAATAAGGGTAAAAATCAAACCAAACCTTACACGTGATCGCGTCAAGTTAGGACGGGAAAAATAAAGCTAGAGTTTCCCCATAGTCAAAAGTCTGTGTATTAAATCCCTCGAAACGCTCGTAATGCTAGTGCCAATTGAGTACGCTTTCCAGAATTAAGAGC
>JAEZLP010000006.1 GCA_023415235.1 Bacillota bacterium | reverse complement strand
ATCCATATCTCTGGTATAATGTCTTTGTGATCGCAGCTGTCAATGTGGTCTTGCCGTGGTCAACGTGACCGATTGTCCCGATGTTAACATGGGGCTTGTTTCTTTCAAATTTAGCTTTTGCCATTTTTCATTCCTCCGTTTTAGATAAGAAAATCCGGAATCTTTGACTCGCAGATTTTCATCGTCTTAATATTGGTTCGATACATTCTGGCTTTCGTCCGTATAGAAAGTATCATTTTTTAATTAAATTGGAGCTGTTGAGCAGGTTCGAACTGCCTACCTCTTCCTTACCAAGGAAGTGCTCTACCTACTGAGCTACAACAGCAAAACTAGCTGTCCGACACTAATGGTTATTTTACTATATCTCAGCCATCGATGTCAATACATTTTAAAGGCCAATTTAACGTCCAAGATAAAGCTCCAGTTTCCTTTTCGTCCTTTGAATCGCATTATCGATCGCTTTGGGGGTTCTTCCCGTAATCTCGGCTATCTGCAGGTAAGATTTTCCTTTCAGATACTCATTCCAGACGGTCAGCTCCAAATCACTGAAAATCTCGGCTCCGTTGCCTTCAATATAGCCCATGTCCTCCTTCAGCAGAAAAAGCGCTTCAGGATCGGTATTGCTGTTGGACGACAGGGTCTCCTCCAGTGTGGTGTCCGGCTCCATCTCGGATAACGGCTTGCTCAGCGACACCGAGGTGTTCAGCGGAGAATGCTTCAAGCGGGTAGCCCGCTTGATGGCCGTAATAATCTGACGGTTGATGCAGATTTCCGCAAAGGTGTGAAAGGAGGCCTGTTTGACATTATTATAGCTCCGAATGGCCTTAAAAATACCGATCATGCCCTCCTGGACGATGTCCTCGCTGTCGGCGCCCACCATGAAATAGAGATGCGCCTTGCTTCTGACCACATCCTTGTATTTTCTGATGAGAAATTCCTCAGCGTGTTCATCGCCCTCCTGAGCCAGCATAACCAGCTTCTCATCCTCCATTTGATCATAATTCTTTTCCATGTCCACTTCTAAACCTGATTTCCCTTCCGTTTTTCCTTGCCCTATGACCTAACCATTTCTCTGTCTTCTTACTTCATACATCAGCACCGCTGCCGCATTGGACGCGTTGAGAGAGTTAATCCTGCCGTACATGGGAATGGAAATGCAGAAATCGCATTTTTCCCTGACCAGTCTGCTGATTCCTTGGCCTTCTGCGCCGATGACGATAGCAATGCTTCCTTTAAGGTCGGCTTTGCTGTATTCCTTGCCATCCATATCACAGGCCCCGATCCAGACACCCTTTTCCTTTAGTCTGTCAATAGTTTGCGCGATATTGGAAACCCTTGCAACGGGAACATATTCCACGGCTCCCGCCGCCGCCTTTGCCACTGTGTCTGTGATTCCCACGGCTCGCCGTTTCGGAATAATAATCCCATGGGCTCCGGCTCCGTCCGCAGTTCGCATGATCGCTCCCAGATTATGAGGATCTTCGATTCCGTCTAGCAGGATGATAAACGGGTCCTCTCCCTTCTGTCGGGCGATTTCCAGAATGTCCTCCGGATCACAGTACTCATAGGTTGAAACATATGCGATAACACCCTGGTGGACTTTTCCGTCCGCGATTCGGTCCAGCGCCGCCTTCTCTGCAAACTGGCAGGCAATGTTTTTCTCCCTGGCCTGTCCGATGATCTTTCGGATGGATCCCTCCGAATCCCTGGCGATCATCAGCTTTTCAATCTCCCGTCCGCTTTTCAGTGCCTCAATAACCGGATTTCTGCCGATGATTATGTTATTTTTACCGGAAGTCTGTTCTTCTTTCAATTCATTTCTCTCCTGATCTCTCCTGATATAGCCGGGCCGTCTTTCTTTAGCAGCCAGCTATTTTCTTTTGTACTCTGTAAACCGGTATTCCATACCGTTCTCCCGCTGTGGCTCGCTTTCCGACACCAATTCTAGATCTTCGCGCTGGTCAAGATTTTCAAAATGCTTGTCCGCCTCAAATTCGGCGTTTATCTTGGTTACCAGATGGCCGTTGCAGAAAGGGGAAAACTGCCGATAGACGTCCTCTCCGCCGATAATGAATACGTCCTCCATATCATAGTTCTCCAATACCTTGAACAGTTCGCCCATGGAGCTGCATTTGATGCAGCCTTCCGGCTGAAAGTCCGGTTTTCTGGAAAGCACGATGTTAATCCTGTCTGCAAGCGGTTTTTTCCCCGGCAAGGATTCAAAGGTAGATCTTCCCATGACGACAACCTTGCCCCGGGTCTTGTCCTTGAAATATTTCAGGTCTCCGGGAATATGGCAGAGCAAGCAGCCATCTTTTCCGATTCCCCATTTATTATCAACTGCTACTATCGTTTTCATTCCAACCTCCTATCCCGTCAGCCCATGAGCTTTCCCATTATTAGAAAAAAGCTGTGCATGCTATACTGCAATCGGAATTTTCTCGTTAAATTCGTAAGGTTCATAGCCTTCCAGTTTAAAATGATCCTTGGTAAATAAGTAGAAATCCTTGACGGACGGATCTATGAACAGTTTTGGCGCTGGCTTCGGTTTGTTTTCCAGCATGGGTTTAAGCAGATCCAAATGTCTGTCATATAAATGCGCGTCGGCGATAACGTGCACCAGCTCGCCCGCTTCCAAGTCTGCCGTCCTCGCCATCATGTGGGTCAGCAGCGCGTATTGGACCACGTTCCAGTTGTTTGCCGCCAGCATGTCCTGAGACCTTTGATTTAGAATCGCATTCAGAGTATTGCCTGACACATTGAATGTCATCGAGTAGGCACAGGGGTACAAGGCCATCTCGTGAAGATCCTCAAAGTTATAGATGTTGGTCATGATTCTCCTGCTTGCCGGATTGTTCTTCAAATCATAGATCACCCGATCCACTTGATCGAATTCTCCCTCGGGATATTTGCTTTTTTTGGCAAGCTGGTATCCGTATGCCTTGCCGATGGATCCGTTTTCATCGGCCCAGCTGTCCCAAACATGGCTTGACAGATCATGAATGTTGTTGGATTTCTTCTGCCATATCCAAAGCAATTCATCAAGAGCGCTTTTCCAATAGGTGCGTCTTATCGTAAGAATGGGGAACTCTTCCTTCAGGTTATATCTGTTGACAATGCCGAATTTTTTTACCGTATGGGCCGGAGATCCGTCTTCCCAGCGTGGTCTTACCTCCTGATCCGTATCCCATATTCCGTTCTCAATAATGTCTCTGCAGTTTTGAATGAATATTTCATCTGCCTTGCTCATTATTTTGCTCCTCTCTATTTTTCAATTTCAGCGGTAACCGAAAACTCTTTGATCGGTAGAATCCATAGCAGATACCCCCTCACATCTGCCTCGTATCTCCCGTCCTGAACGATCCGGACCATGCTGCCGGTGTTCGGGTCTTCATACCTCAGTACAGCTTTCTCATCTTCTTCCGCCATTGCGATCCGGATGACCCGATACACCATCCACGGGGGATTTTCAAAAAAACCATCATAATCCCTGGCTACCGAGTACTCTATAAAATCCTTGAAATGTTTCTCCTCCGGGGTAAGACTATCCACCTCGTCGAAAAAGAAGGATTTCAGGGTCAGTGTAGTCAGCAGGATGACAAACAGGGCAATCATTCCGATTTCTTTCCCACTCAGCTTCTTCCCATGCGTGTTCTGATGATCCGCTGCTGTCTGTTTGGTCTTTGTCCTGGTTTCCGGCATTGTCTGTCAGTTTTTCCTTTCAATCAGTTCAATGGCATTCCGGATGATCTCATCCATTCTCTCCCTGCGCTCCGACAGATAGAGAAATCCGATCAGGGCTTCAAAGGCGGTCGCCCATTTGTATACGACCGGATCGGCGTTTTTAGGCTTGGTTGAAATCTTCTTGTTCCTTGCCCGCTTCACAAGGGCCTGCTCTTCCTCCGACAGGCTGTCCATCATAGCGTTCAGCGCATAAGCCTGGGCATCGGCCCTGACGAAACGCACCGCCGCGCGATGCAGCAGATCGGCATTGACCTGGCCCTTCCCGACCACATGCATCCTGACCTGGGTTTCGAAAACTGAATCGCCCAAAAAGGCCAGTACCGTTGTATTCATATGCGCAAAGTTGTTTCTGTCCATAATTTCACACAATCCCTCTAAACTGAGTTTAAGTTTAACATAATTTGTCCCGGATTGAAATAGAAAAACCACTGAAAGGGTTAATGAATTCAGTGGTTTTAAAGAATCTTTTCAGTTTTTGCCCATTGGTTATTAAATCTTCCAATTTTGAAAGATAACTTCTGCTTCCTTTAAAAATTCCTTCGGAATAACAATAGAATCATTAGTCGTTTTTGTTTGTTCACCATCAATCGGCACGGGGTTGCATCCACCTCTTGTCACTTCTACATCATCCATACTGAAAGTGTTGCCGCAGTTTTGGCATACCAACTGATCGCCTTTCTGAACATAGTAACCTCTTCCCGAGCTGTAGCATACCTGACACGTATTAAACGCAGTTCTTACCGTTCCATCAGATGCTTTGACTGCAATCACTTCTATTTTTGAGTCAAGCTCATCATAGGAATAAAATGACGCATCCTCTGTGATTTCAGATATTGGAATCACCATGTCACCGTTCTCATTCGTAACAGATTTTACCGAGGCGATCGTTTCATTTCTGTCTTCCCCGCCGGTAAAAAATACCGAATACGCTGTAAGCCCCAATGCGAAAATAATTACAACGGCAAATAATATATTTTTCTTTTTCATGACTTTTCCTTTCCTGTCTCAACGTTATTATTCATCTAATAAAAATAAGTTACCATTTACTTATGAAGATTTTATGGAGATTATAAAAAATGATTTATGGGATTTTGGGGTACCGGATGGAAATAAAAAACCACTGAATGGATTAACGAATTCAGTGGTTTTATGTCGTTGGTGAGGATTTATCCGTCTTGTACCGGTTTTTCAACCTTGCTTCGGATTATTCGGCGTCGTCCTTGGATACGTTGACCTTGCCCTGGAGCTCGGCTCCTGCGCTCATGGATAGGGTGGGCGCAGTGATGGATCCTTTCACAAGGGATGTGCTGGACATATGGGCGCCTTTTAGCGCTTCTACGTTTCCTTTGATCCTTCCGTCAATTGTGATCAGCTGACCGTTTAAATTGCCGGTCAGAGCGCTGTCCTTGCCGATGGTCACGTCGCCGCGGGCTTTGATGTCCCCGTCGACCTTGCAGCCGCCCAGCTCAATGTTCCCGCCCTCGATGTCGCCGGCCACCTTTCCGGTCACCTTGATATCTCCATAGGCAAAAACATCGCCGATTATATCTCCTTCGATCCTGATATGGCCTTTTGTGCTTACCGTTCCATTGATCGACGTCATGCTTGAAATAATACCCACTTCCGATACCGGCTGATAGTTTTCAATTGTCGGTTTTTCCTCTTCCTTCCATTCGAAAACCGGCACTTCAACAGGTTTTGGATCAGCAGCCTCCCCCGATTTAATAACCGGCTCGGGGCTGCTCAGCTCTTCCGGAGCAGCCGCCGGCGACTCTGTGCTGTTCTGATCCGTATGAGCCGTATTTTCCTCTTCCAGTTGTTTCTCTACAACTTTCTTCATTAAGTCGGAAAAGCTCCCGCCCAGGTCTGCGCCTTTCATTACCTTGTTATCCAAATTACTCATCGTAATACCTCTCCTTACATTCCGAAAATAGAATCGAATTCTTTTTCGCTCTGTGAATTGTCAAGAGCTACGCTTACATTGCCGTGAAGCTTGGCGCCCTGGTTCATTGAGATAGTCTGTGAATGGACGTCGCCGACTAGCAGCGCATTTTCCAGCAACTCGGACATTTTGGCAATATTGAGGTTTCCCTTCACCTTTCCGTTAAGCTTGATGTTGTCTGCGATAATATCTCCTACAATGACCGTATTCTGGCCAATGATCACATTTCCTTGGGCGGTTATGTTGCCCTGAATCGTACAGCCGTTTAATGTGAAGCTGTTTCCTGTCAGGTCGCCGATGATCTTTCCCGTAGCCTTGATGTTGCCGTCCGTTTTGACAGAGCCTTTTACGTCACCATAAATATCAATATCTCCACTGGAAGTAATCTCACCGACGATTACCATGGATCTTGATATCACAGTTGCAGGAACATCCTCCTGAACCGGAGTAATATTGCCGGCAGTTACTGTTTTGGCGTTATACAGAAATCTCCTGCGTTCGATGTCAAACTCAGGCTCTTTCTCCGCTTCCGTTTCTCTTCCCAATGTCATATCGATTCTCTTATTCTGGTCAAAAACCGTTTCTACATCAGCATCTTGTCTGCCATCCGATGCATCTTCATTGCCCGGCAGACCCATCAGGTCCAGTACCGCTTTAGAGAAATTATTCTTTGTCGCCATTCTTTATCCCTCCAATTAACCATTTTTGGTTATTTATATTATCATATCAATATCAAAGGACATGTCTGTTTCCTTCTCACTTAATGGGATATTGACTTCGCCCTGGATTTTCGCGCCTTGGCTCATCGCAATTGATGCAGTTGTAACATTCCCTGCAAGAATAGCCTTCGGCTGGAACTTCGCCTCTTTCTCAACGGTTACATTGCCCTTGATCTTGCCGTCCAGACAGAAATTTTCACCCTTGACATCGCCGACAACAACGGAGTCTCCGTCTACGGTAACCATCCCGCTGGCGATGATATTCCCCTGAACCGCGCAGGCGACCAACTCAATGTCCCTTCCAATCAGATCTCCGATAACCTTGCCGTTCGCTTTGATATCACCCTGAGATGCTATCTTGCCCTTGACGCTTCCCAAAAGCTCAACATCTCCGTCCGCATTGATCTCACCGATGATAACGGTTCCTTTTGCAATGGTTGTTACACCGCCGCCGTTCTCAGTTCTCGGCCCTTTGGGGGGCTGAATCTGATTCGACGTCTGCTGTCCGGCCGATTCGACCTGCTGCGAGGCTTGCTCCGGCTGCGGCACTTCCTGTGTCTGCTGCGCCTGTGACTGCTGCGCCTGTTGCGCTGCAAGCATAGCCATAATTCTCTCCTTCGGATTTTGGATTGTCTGAGGAGCTTCCGATTTCTGTTCCGCTGTCATATTCGAATCCTCCATTTCAGCCATTTCGTTTATAGTATCTTCCTCTTCCGTCCCAACGCCTGTGGCTTCTTCAGCTTCCAATGCCTTTGCAGGCTCTTCATCTCCCTCGTTTTTATTCTCCGGTTCCACATTCCTGGAAATGCCGATCAACTCCGACACGGCCTGGGAAAAATTATTCTTTACTCCCATCTAAACCTTCCTCCAAACTTCGTAAATTTATTGTAGCGGGCCGGACCATTCAGAGTCCGCCTCCATGGGTCAGTAATTATTATAGTTAAACGATATAGGGCTTACATCGTTAGTGATTCGTTGAAATTGAAAGCCTCTTGTCTTGTAGTAATCGATAATGCCGGGAAGCGCCGATACCGTATAGGTCTTGTTGATGCTGTCATGCATGAGCAGGATAACGCGGTTTTTATCTGCAGACGATTGCACACTGCTGTTGTAAACCGAAACCGCGGTTGCATTGGCATTCGCATCGCCGCTGGAAGCGTTCCAGTCATAATATGTAAACCCTCTCCGGGTCATTTCGGCTATGATCTCTTCGTAGAAAGGGGCACTGTATTTATTGATGCTGCCTCCCGGGAACCGGAATACTTCCGGTTTTATGCCCGTTGTCTCATAAATTAGCTGATAGGTCAGATAGAAATCCTCCAGATAGTTTTCCACCGAATCGTAAATGTTGTCGTAAACGTGGGAATAAGTATGGATCCCGATCGTATGGCCTTCCTCGGTGATCCTCTTCAAAAGCTCCTTCTCCTTGGCTCCTTCCTTACCTATGATAAAGAAGGTCGCCTTGATGTTTTCTTTCTTCAGGATGTCCAGGATTTCGGCAGTTCTCTTCGACGGGCCGTCGTCGAAAGTAAGGTAGACCGTATCCCGTTCTGTTTTTGTAGTTTTTGCCAGTTTTGCATACATCTCGGGATATAGTACCTGATACTCGAAGGAAAGGCTATTTTGATGATTGTTTTCTACTGGATTTGACTGTGCTAGAACAGTACCAGACTGCAGCTCGGAAATCTGGCTCTTATAATTATTATTGATGACAGCCAGACTGATTGTGGCAATAGTCAGTCCAAAAATAAGAAGCAGAATTGCCGTTACAATCAAATGCTTAAAGAATCGTACACTTCCGAAATACATAGCACACTCTTTCTATTATGGATAGAACTGTTTTTTCTGAAACGGCAAACCGCTGATTTTTTTTATTTCTGCCGCCAATTAATTATATCTATCCTACCGACGTTTTTCAACAGATTTCAATTTAATTCGCGATAAAAAATATTCCAATTATTCCTAAAATCGATCGCTGTCATTCAGCATGTTCTTGATGGCTCCGGATTTCGCCCTTTTCTGCGGCGGAATATCCTCGTAAAGGATTGACGCATTGATGGAATCCTTAGTCACGGTTACCACCGCGTAGGAACCTTTTCTGCCCCCTGCCGGAAGCGAAAGGCTTCCCGGATTCAAAAGGTACAGCCCTTCCGCTTCACAAAACAGCGGGATATGGGTATGTCCAAAAAAAGCAGCCTTACAGTTCATGGATTCCGCCTTGTACATGATGTTCTCATAACTCTGCTTTACTTTCTCCATATGCCCGTGGGCCACATATATTTTTCCAAAATCCGTTTCCAGAATATGATATCCGTCTCTGGAAAAAGAACCATCCATATTTCCTTTTACTCCGATCAGTGGAACGTTCAGCTGTTCTCTCATCCTTTTTCCGTCGTTCCAGTGATCGCCAAGATGAATGATTAAATCGATTTCTTCAAGGTTTTTATATATCTCAACGGCCCTGTCTATCCTTCCATGGGTATCGCTGATCACATAGATTCTCATTTACTTCTGACATTCCTCTCGTATTGTTAATCATGTCCTCGTTGGAGGCTTTCTGTTCAATAAAAAAAGTTTATCACAGAATGATCATTTCTGCGATAAACTTTTTTTGAAATGAGCTAGCCCAGTATTTTTTTCAGGTCCTCCTCCGGTGTGGATATCGGGCTGATATTGTATTCCTGCACGAGCAGGTTCAGGACATTGGGTGACACAAATGCAGGCAGCGTCGGTCCCAGATAAATATTCTTTATGCCCAGAGCCAGCAGCGTCAGCAGGATACAGACAGCCTTCTGCTCATACCAGGACAGCACGAGGGATAACGGCAGATCGTTAACCTTGCATCCAAAGGCTTCCGCCAGGGCGAGCGCAACCCGAATCGCACCGTAGGCGTCATTGCACTGTCCCATGTCCATAATTCTCGGCAGACCTCCGATTTCCCCGATGTTCAGATCGTTAAATCTGAATTTGCCACAAGCAAGAGTTAATATAATCGTATCCTTCGGTGTCTGTTTCACAAATTCCGTATAGTAGTTTCTGCCCGGCTTCGCACCGTCGCATCCACCCACAAGGAAAAAATGCTTAATCGCTCCGGATTTCACCGCATCAATGACCTTATCGGCTACAGAAAGCACAGTTCCTCTGCTAAATCCGGTTGTAACGGTTTCTCCGCCGTTGATCCCTGTCATTTTTCTGTCTTCCGGATATCCGCCCAACTCCAGGGCTTTTTCTATCACAGGAGTAAAGTCCTTCTTCTCGTCGATATGCACCATTTCAGGATAAGCCACCACCTCCGTGGTGAATATTCTGTCGTAGTAGCTTCCCTTTACCGGCATGAGGCAATTTGTCGTAAAAAGGATCGGCGCCGGAATACCATCGAACTCCTTCTGTTGATTTTGCCAAGCAGTACCGAAATGCCCCTTGAGATGGGGGTATGCTTTCAGCTTTGGATATCCATGGGCCGGAAGCATCTCGCTGTGGGTATAAATGTTGATTCCCTTGTTTTTGGTCTGTTCCAGCAACAAATTGAGATCATGGAGGTCATGGCCGGAAATGACAATGAAGGGTCCCTTTTCAATGGTGAGTGGTACCTCGGTCGGCACGGGAGTGCCGTAGGTTTCGGTATTTGCCTTGTCAAGAAGCGCCATGCATTTCAGGTTGACATGCCCCGTTTCCATCACTACCGGCAGCAGTGTATCCACTTCCCCCTCCTCGAGACCGACAGCACGCATGCCTTTATAGAAAAACCTATTTACCTCCTTGTCCGTATAGCCAAGAGCAAGAGCATGATAAGCGTACGCCGCCATTCCCTTCAGCCCAAAGAGAATCAGGGATTTCAACGAACGGATGTCATCTTGGGCCGTCCAAAGGTTTTTTACATCAAAGCTATATTCTCTGCAGCACTGGGAACTGTAATCACCGCACCTTGTAACGAGATTGGAAATTTCCTGCTTCGTCTTTTCAATTTGTTTTTTGATTGCTTCGTTGTCAAAGCTGACATTGGTTACGGTAGTAAACAGTCCTTCGATCATTACTCTGTCGGTGTCGTCTGATGCCTCCGCGTCGTTTGCCGCATAGGCCAAGCCTACCAGGGCGCCAATCAGTTCATCCTGGAGACCGGCAGTATCGGCCTGCTTGCCGCATACACCGCTCGATCCCTGACATCCAACTCCTCTCGCAGTTTGCTCACATTGAAAGCAGAACATATTTGACATTTTTTACCTCCTTTTGGAATTGCTGAAATTGTCTCTTAATTTCAGATTACAGGAAAAGGATATTTCACTCGATTGCTTTTGCACTTTCAATACCCCTTTGCACAGCTTCTAAACCTCCGATTTCTGTTCCTGTCCTCCCGCTGCTCTTTCCCCTGCTAATTATGTGTTTTTGCAATACGATCGGCAAACCGGGCCCCCAATACCTTTATCAGTATATAGGCGGCGGCGAAGAATAGAACCAAAAAATCAGTTTGCCCGGTCCGTTTCCGTCTACCGGTAAAACTGCTTTTTGCTGAAACAATATTGAGCTGATCTGCTTAAGCGATCTAAAGAAGCGCCAGCGCTTCCTCGTCGGCCACCACGGTGAGATTCGGATGCATCTGGAGAATGGAACCGGGGAGTGCAGGCGTAACCGGACCGGTCAGCACCTGCTTCAGAATCTCCGCTTTATGGGTCCCGCTCACGCAAAGCACAATTCGCTTCGCCTGCATGATGCTTTTTATTCCCATTGTGATCGCTTGTGTTGGAACCTGATCTTCCCTTTCAAAGAATCTGGAATTGGCCTTCCTGGTGATTTCCTTAAGCTGTACGCAATGGGTCAGCTTTTCAAAGGCCTCGTCCGGTTCATTAAACCCGATATGGCCGTTATGTCCGAGACCCAGAAGCTGCAGGTCGATTCCGCCCAGCGCTTCGATGAGGGCGTCGTATCTGTGACATTCCTCCTCGATGTTCGAGGCCATCCCGTTGGGAAGATGGGTGTTTTCCGATTTTATATTGATATGATTGAAAAAGTTGTTATCCATGTAGTGGCGATAGCTCTGCTCATGGTTCCCCGGCAGGCCTACATATTCATCAAGATTCACGGAACGGACACC
This sequence comes from Bacillota bacterium, assembly GCA_023415235.1. GTDB lineage: Bacteria > Bacillota > Clostridia > Peptostreptococcales > Anaerovoracaceae > Anoxybacterium. Next base: position 4,925 of record JAEZLP010000006.1, on the reverse strand, counting down.
GGAAAAATCGATATCCCCCTTGTTGTACCAATCGATCAGCTGCTCGTAAATGCCCAGAACAGTTGCTCCCGTAGCAAGCCCCAAAACACAGTTGTTCTTTAATATCACTTGGGCGGAAAGCACGTTTGCCGCTTTCCTGCTCATATCGCTGTAAGATTTTGCCTTAATTACTTTCATATGCTCCTCCCGCCATGCAGACCGGTTTTATTCCGGATACTATCTACCTCATTAGGCTACATCATTTCTTCCGTATGTGTCAATACCCGGATTGCCCTGTGACCCTTTCCTTTAATACGAGAAAACAGCATGCTGTACGGCATGCTGTTTCGCAACAAATGATATTGAACCTGATTCTAATATTTATCCGAGTCCTCCCCATCAAGCCGAATTTTATGATTGGACGGTTCTTCCTTTTGCGGAGGATCTTCCCCGACGCTCTCCGGAAGCGCCGATGGGCCGGAAAGCGCTTTCGGATCCTTGCTGATTCTAAACCTCGCCACCATATTCTTTAGCATCTCCGCCTGGCTGGAAAGCTCTTCGCTGGCTGCCGCGCTTTCTTCCGCGGTTGCGGAATTGTTCTGCACCACCTGGGCCACCTGATCGATTCCCCTGTTGATCTGAGCGATTCCGGATGCCTGCTCGTTGGACGCCTGTGCGATTCCGTTCACCAGATTGGCGGCCTTATCGATGCCATCCACGATTTCCATAAGGGCTGATGCGGTTTCGTTGGCGATCTTTGTTCCTGCCTGTACCTTATTGATGGAGCCTTCTATGAGCTCCGTGGTTTCCCTGGCAGCAGCGGCGCTTCTGGCAGCCAGGTTTCTCACTTCTTCGGCGACAACCGCAAATCCCTTGCCGTGCTGGCCGGCCCTTGCGGCCTCTACCGCTGCATTCAATGCAAGGATATTGGTCTGGAAAGCGATATCGTCAATGACCTTGATGATCTTTGAGATATTTGCTGAGGAGTCATTGATTTCAACCATGGAATCAAGCATTTCCTTCATCTGGTGGTTGCCCTTCTCCGCATTGGTTTTTGCCTCTCCGGCCAGTTTGTTGGCCTCGTTTGCGTTCACTGCATTCTGTTTCGTCTGGGAGGCCACTTCGGCAATCGAAGCGGTAAGCTCTTCAATGGAGCTTGCCTGTTCCGTGGAGCCCTGGGATAAGGCTTGGCTTCCGTCCGATACCTGCCTGGATCCGGCTGAAACTTGGTCCGCCGCCTGACGGATCTCTCCCATTACCTCATTGAGGGATGCAATGATATTATTCAATGAATTTTTAATTTCGACGAAATCACCCTTGTAATCCGCTGTTACCGCCAGGTTCAGATTGCCGTCGGCCAGTTCGGATAAGACGTAGGAAATTTCGGATATATAGCTTCTTAAATTTATGATTGTCGCATTGATTGTTTCCTTGACCGCTGAGAAATTTCCCTTGAACTCGTCTTGCATCATTACGTTCAGGTTTCCTTCCGCCAGCTGTTTGAGAATGCCGATCGCTGCAATCATCGGCGCTCCGGTCGCATCCATCGTCTTGTTGATTCCGCTGACCACATTCCTGTATTCCCCGTTGTATTTATCCACATCGATCCGAATTCTGACATTGCCTTCAACAGCATTGTCTGCAATATTTTTCGTTTCATCTACAAGCATTTTTACGTTTTCCAGCATTCGGATCAGCGCAGGCATAAGGATATCGTTGTCTCCGCGCTTTCCGATTGCTTTCAATTCGGGAAGCTTGGAAAGGTCTCCGTCCGCCACATTCCCGACTACCTCGATAGTGTCCCGCATGCTTGCGATTACATTATTGATTCTGTGCCTCATTTTTTCATAAATGCCGACATAGGTTCCATCCAGAGTAGAAGTATAATCGTTTTTGCTCATTCTTGAAAGCATATCGCTGCCTTCTACAAGGGCTCCCAGGCCGTCAATGCATGCATTGATGCTGTTTTTAATATCGTCCAGCTCACCCTGATAGTCCTCGGTAATTTTTTCAGGAATTTCTCCTGCCCCAATCTTTCTCATATATTCGCCGCACATGCGAAGCGGAGCAATGATGTGGCCGATCGCTTCATTAAAGCTTTCCATGATCAGGGCGTAGCTGCCCTTGAGCAGGTCTGTGTCGGGCTTGTAGGAGAAATCACCTGCCAGGGCTGCCTTTGTCTGTTTTTCCGCTTCCAAATTCAGTACATCAAGGGATTCTCTTACCATCATAAGATTATCCACCAGCGCTCCATATTGACCCTTGTAATGATTTTCTATCTCCTGAGTTTCCTCACCGTTGGCAACCTTGCGAATGAAATCCATGGCTACGTTCATCGGTTCCACTATTCCGTCAAGGGTTCTGTTAAATCCATCGACGATCTCCCGGAAGCCGCCCTGGAAAAGGTCCGCATTGCCCCGGGCGTCAAGCTCTCCCTCGGCGGCAGAAGTTGTTAGTATTTGAGTTTCATGAACCAATGCCCTCAGACTTTCGATGACCGATTTCATGCTGACTGCAAGAACATCCTTGTTCGATCTCGGTACAACCTCGATGGTGAGATCTCCTGCTGTAATTCGTTCCGCAATGGCCGCCTGCTTCTTGGTATTATCCACCATCCTTTTGAAGGAATCCATAAGTTTTCCGATTTCATCATTTGAGCGGGCGGTCACATCAACATCGACCTCACCCTCCGCAAGGATATCGGCAATTACAGTCAATTCCTTGATGGGCTTGCTGATCACCCTGGCGAGGGCGACAGCCATAAATATCCCAATTACAACGATCGCAAGTGCAATAGCAAGAATAATATTTCTCAGAGTGTCGGACCCGGCCGTCACATCCTCTTTATAGTTTCCGATTCCCAGCGTCCAGTCCGTATTGGGAACCGGTGCCAAAGCCACGATACGAGCATCTCCGTCCTTCAAATATTCAATGGTCCCCAGCTTTCCAAGGCCAAGCTCCTTTAGCTTTGCTCCAAGGCCCTGATCTCCATCGACCTCAATCTTATCAAATACGTTAGACTGATCAAGAACCTCCTGCTTGTTCGGATGGGCGTATATGGTGCTGTCCGCTCCCATGATAAAAGCAAAACCCCGTTCCCCCACACCCAATTCATTGGTGATCTCGCTCAGGAAATTTGCATCCCTTCTTCCGATCAGAACACCTACAACCTGGTTTCCGGACTTGATCGGAACCGCATCCATGATCGCAGGCTCCCCTGTCAATTTGTTGATCAGAACATTAGAAATGCATGGTTGTCCGGCCAAGGCCTTTTTGATGTAATCCCGGTCTTTCAGATCTGTGAAATCCCCGCTTTGAATATCCTGCGCGTTGCCATCCATGTGAACCACCGCCATGCTTTGATACCCCAGCCGCTCAATGTCAGGAGCAATGGACTCCTTTTGAACAGCGTAGTCCATCGTTGTCGTTTGAGCTCTCATTGCGACTTCACTGAGTACTCTCAGATTGGCGAAAAGCTTTTCATCAATGTAGCTTGCGCTGTTTTCCGCATACTGAAGCATGGAGTCCTGATTTTGTTTCAGAAGCGCATCAGAACTCACCTTCACCGCAATAATTCCCAAAATTGCAGAAGCCGCGAAGATTAATATTCCAACAAATACAGCTATTCTTCTTGCCAGACTCGTTCTCATGATCAATTCTTCCTTTCGTATAATGTGTTCGGTTAATCTATTCGGTATATCGTCCATCTACTGGAAGAGTTTAGCAAAAAATAAAAATAACTCATATTTCAACAGAAAAATGAGTTATTTTCAACATCAATTACATTATATTCAATTATTAGTTGAATCACTTATTGGGCCAGATTTTCGCATCCTTTTCAAGGAGCCAGGTATATCGTTCATCATTGACACGGGTTGTCCATGGATTGTCCTTCAAATGCCGGATCATCCAGCAATAATACATGGCAAATCCCGGCGCCGCAACCTGTGGATGGGTCGGACCCCCCGGAATAAAAAAGGCGCTGTTGTTTTCAATTTTGAACACTTCATCGCCGAGGAAGGAGGCTCCGAAGCCCTCAGGCCTGTCAAACCGGTAAAAATATACCTCCGGCTGATCATGACCGTGGGGAATGTAGCTGGACCACCTGCCCGGATAGTTGATCAGTTCTCCCATTACCATATTGGAATATGGTGCGTTACTATAATCAAAAACTGTTCTACACGCCCTGCGCGCCGTATTTTCCCAGACGCCGTCTCCGAAAATTTCCGTTCCTACATCCTCCTGAGTGTAAAGCTTGGATGGGAAGTCTTTTTCATTGGTAGTCTTCTGAATCAGTATTTCTGTTTTCTCTTTTGAAGTGACGGAAATTCTCACGCCCCGGGAAACATGAAGCGCAACAGGATTTTCATCAAAGATGGATTTCCTCGCCGCATCGGCCTGCTGACCTTCCCACGCCAGGGTAATTTCTCCCTCCAGCAGAAGCACGCAGGTTTCCTTATCCGGTTCTTCAATGGTGAGAGTTTCGCCCGGATCCATCACCTGGATGCCGATATCCATCAGCATATCGGGATGATTGTCAACCATGTTGCAGATCTCGTTGTAGCCCCTTTTCATTTCACCGTAAACTGTAACCATTTCTCTCTCCTTAACATTCTGGCGGCACTTTAAAGCCCGCTGACAGAATTCATGTGAATATCGCAAAGATTTTCATTGAAGTTATTGATTGATACGGGAGAGGAATTTCTTCCTCTCCCGCATACGGTCTAAGATATTGATATGCTAGAATTTGATCATGAACTTTCTGATGATCTTTACCAGATCGTCGTATCCGCCAGCAAACTGATCGAGGGTTTTATTCACCGGTCCGTAAGTGTCGAATTCTTCCACGCTCATTTCATCGTACGCCTTGATGAAATCAGGGTGCTTTCTGAGCTCACTGATATAGTAAGGATCCACTTCATCGTCCATCCGGGCTTTAATCTCAA
>JAEZLP010000056.1 GCA_023415235.1 Bacillota bacterium | reverse complement strand
CAGCTACATTCTTTTCACCTATTGGATCACGAATTACCTGAACCATTAATTCCTCACCTTTTTTCACAATATCGCTTATATTATAAACTTCTCTTTTACTTAAATTTTTTTCAGATAAAGTCTTGTTAGATAAAAGTTCATCAATGTATAAATAAGCATTTTTTTCAAGACCTACATCTACAAAAACTGCCTGCATACCAGGTAATATATCTATAACCTTACCTTTATATATATTACCTAAATAACTATATTCATTTTTATTCTCATAAAAAAATTCTTCTAAATTTCCATCTATTAATATAGCTACTTTCTCGTAGGAAAAAGAGCTGGTTATAATTAATTGTCTCATGATTACCTCAATTTTTATAATATTGGTTTTAAATCCGCACCTAAGGAATCAACTTTTAGAGCTGAATAATAATCTATAACCATATTATTATCTTCTAAAATCTTTATAAAATCAGAAACCTTCATACTGCCTTCACCAGAAGTTTTAAACACAACCTCAATAGTAACTTTTTCATCATTTATTTTATTAGCACATGCATAATGAATTAAATTTTTTGTGTTAATTTCTTTTTTTACTACCTTGTTTTTTGCTTTACTTTTCTTCTCTTTGATAAATGTTACACCTTCATCTATCATTTTTTTAAGTAGAGTATTTAATTTTTCTAAATCAAGATTATTTGATTCTATATTAACTAAATATTCAGCATAATTACACAAAGTCATAAGGGATTCTTTACCTTCATAATACTTTGAGCCCACTATTCTAACCTTTTTTGGTAAAACATTATTTAAATCATCTACAAGTTTTTCTATATCAACCTTTTCCGTTAATTCAAGCTCAAAATATTCTCCAACACTCTCAACTCCTAGTGATAACGGAAAACCAAAAGCTATCTTAATGTGTGGATTAAAGCCTTCAGAGTACTTTGCAGGGAGCTTTGCTCTTAATATGGCTCTTTGCATAAGTCTTAGTATATCTAAATGCGATATAAATTTTAAATCTCCAGTTTTAGTATATTTACAAATTACCTTATACACGTTTACATACACCACCTATTCTTCTTTTGTTAATTCCACAATTACTGCATTTTTCTTTACAATTAGGTGTAGTAGATTCACTAAGTGCTTTATTATATTCATCAATTAAAAAGCTCATTTCAACTCCAATATCTATAAAGTCCCAAGGCAATACTTCTGTAATTTCTCTTGTTCTTGTAGAATAAAAATCTGTGTTTATACCTAATTCCTCAAAAGTTTCTATCCATGTATTGTATTTAAACAATTCACTCCATCCATCAAACTTACAACCTTTTTCCCAAGCTTTTATTAACACATCAGCTACTCTTCTATCACCTCTAGCAAAAACAGCCTCTAAATAGCTAATACGTGGTGCGTGGTAATTATATACAACTTTTTTATCTTTAATTTCTCTATCTAACATTTTAGCCTTGTCATAAAACTCATCAATAGTGTTTTGCCCAAACCATTGAAAAGGTGTAAATGGTTTTGGAACAAAGCATGCAGCACTTACTGTAACTCTAAGATTACCCTTTATCTGTTCACGTGGTCTGTCAAAAAATGATTCCTTAATCTTATAGGCTAAATCCTTAATACCCATAACATCCTCAATAGTTTCAGTAGGAAGACCAATCATAAAATACAGTTTAACTGTTGACCAACCTAAATCAAAGGCTGTCTTAACAGGATTTAGTATTTGTTCTTCAGTTAAATTTTTATTGATAACATCTCTTAATCTCTGAGATCCAGCTTCAGGTGCAAATGTAAGTCCAGATTTTTTAACCTCTTGTAATTTTTCAATTAAGTCAAATGTTACAGTGTCTAATCTTAGCGATGGCAATGAAATTCCTATATTTCTCTTTTCATATTTTTCAAGAAGCTGAGTTGCTAAATCACCTAAACATGAATAATCGCTAGAACTTAATGAAGATAAAGATATTTCTTCATGTCCTGATGATTCAATTAAGCTTTCTGCTTGACTTAATAATGTATCTACATTTTTCTCTCTAAAAGGTCTATAAAGCATTCCAGCTTGACAAAATCTACACCCTCTAGTACATCCTCTTAATATTTCTAAAACTACTCTATCATGTACAGTATCAATATATGGCACTTTTATTTTTTCAGGAAAATAGCTTTTATCCATATCTTTGATTATTCTTCTCTTTATAATTTCTGGTGCATTAGGATTTAGTACTTTTCTTTCTTTAACAGTACCGTCCTCATTATATATAACATCGTAAAACTTAGGGACATATATACCTTCAATTTGTGCAGCTTTTTCTAAGAATTCATCTTTTGTATATCCATTTTGTTTCTTCTCTTCATATAAATTACATAGCTCTAGTGTAACCTCTTCAGCCTCTCCTAGTACAAATAGGTCTATAATATTGTATAAAGGTTCAGGATTAAAGGCACATGGTCCACCTGCTATTATAAGTGGCATGTCTTCACTTCTATCTTCAGAGCGTACAGGAATATTAGCTAAATCTAACATATTTAAAACATTGGTATAGCTCATTTCATACTGTAGAGTAAATCCTATTATATCAAAATCCTTTAATTCATCCTTACTTTCAAGAGCATATAACGGTATGTTATTATCTCTCATTATCTCTTCCATATCAACCCAAGGGGCAAATACTCTTTCACACCAAATATTATCTTGAGAATTCAACAAATTATATAATATATGCATACCAAGATGAGACATACCAACCTCATAAACGTCTGGAAATGCAAATGCAAATCTAAGATTAATGTCCTCTTTGTTTTTTATAACTTCATTTAACTCACTTCCAACATATCTTGCTGGTTTTTCAGCTTTTAATAAAAGCTTATCTAGTTTTTTAGTATCAATCATTTTTTCTCCCTATTAAATCTTTAATCATCTCAATTTCTTCTTTGTGTCCATCTTCCTCTAAAGGTGTTTCCAAGAAAAATGGTAAATGTTTTAGCTTTGGATGTGTTATAAATCTAATTAAAGCATCTAAGCCAATTTCACCTTTTCCGATTTCGGCATGTCTATCCTTATTTTTACCAAATGGCATCATACTATCATTCAGATGGATTGCTTTTAATTTATCAAGTCCTACAACTTTATCAAAATGATCGATAACCCCATCTAAATCATTAACTATATCGTACCCTGCACTAAAAATATGGCAGGTATCCATACAAACACCGATTTTTTCACTATATTTAACACCATCAATTATGCTTTTTAATTCTTCAAATTTACTTCCAACTTCCGATCCTTTTCCAGACATAGTTTCAAGTAATATAGTAGAAGTTATATCTTCTGTTACAACATCATTTAATATTTCTACAATATACTCTATTCCTTTTTCAACACCAAGTCCCACATGGCTTCCAGGATGGAAATTGTATAAATGAACAGGTAAAAGCTCTAATCTCTCTAAATCCTGTCTAAATGCCATACGAGCAAAATTTCTTGTATCCTCAGTTGCTGAGCATAAATTATAAGTGTAGGGTGCATGGCATAGAATAGGTGCAAAATTGTTTTCTTCAATAAACTCTTTAAACTTTTTTACATCTTCTAAATCCAATGCTTTAACACTTCCTCCTCTAGGATTTCTAGGAAAGTATTGAAATGTATTACTATTTATACTTAATGCTCTTTGAGCAGTTTTATAAAATCCTTTTGTTATTGATAAATGTGCTCCTATATTAATCATTATTTCTTATTCTCCTTAAATTAACACAGTGCAAAAGACTTTTTTACACTTTTACATCTAATAAGTTTACCACAAAACAAATAAATTATCTACAAAAAAATAGAGTTCTAGAAAGCATATAAAAAAAGTACTTAGTATTTATACTAAGCACTTTTTAAAGCTATATCATTCCATCAAAACTATTTGTTATTTTATATAAATTTCTCACTAATTCTTCATACAGTTCGTTTAAATCTTGCTCATCTAACTCATCTATATATACGATTTTATTTTCATCAATTTCTTCTATAGATTTTATTTTAACGCAAGATGCATATCCTGATAAGTTTATTTTAACAGATTCTCCATCTGCTAAAACAGCCAATTCAATATCATTATAGTCAATTCTTTCTTTATCTTTATACGATCCCTCTGTATCAAATTTAATTACTACATCACTATATCCATCATTAATATTAAGAGATAATGAGTTCTCATAAGTTTTCTTATCCTTAAGTTTCTCAACAAAATCAAAGTTTACTGATTCATCCATTTCTGAAACATTAATATTTAAAGATGTTTTTCTGCTAAACTCTTTATCATCAGTTATATACATTATGCTACCTTTAATAGAGTCATAGCTTCCCACACCAAACTTAAAACTAAAGTCTAAACCATAATTATCTTTTTCATCTATAAATTCCATAGAATACTTAAGCTTTAAAGTCTCATCATATGACGTAATACTAAAAGATGCATCTAAGCTTGACATCATTTTATCTTCTATTCTTACATCAACAACTAAATCTCCTACTTCTACTTCCTCTAACATATAATCTATTTCATCAGATAGTGCTGCAC
>JAEZLP010000002.1 GCA_023415235.1 Bacillota bacterium | reverse complement strand
TGTGCGCCCAGCATGGGCGCAGTCTAACGGGTGAAAGTCCCGAACACGCCAGTAGCGGGAAGTGTATAGCCAGAGGCAAGGGTGTCCACCGTGAGGCGGAATCTGAAGGAAGCCCGAGGCAAATCTCCGGCCTGACGAACAGAAATCACATCAGGCGGTATCTGCGGATAAGGTTGCATAACAAGCCAAAGTCCAATAGCTACGAGAGCAGATAACGTAAATGTGGCAGGCACATGGAGAGAAAGACTGCGTTCTTACCTGGGGAGATCTCACGGACGAGGAAACTCGGTTGAAAAAGATTTGCCGTGAGAAGTCAGCAGAAGCCATAGTAGTGAGGACGACTGCCGAAAGACAGTAAGAGCGAAGGGCTGAACAACTTTAACAGTTACTAAAATCATGATGGTGCACTCTGTAAGAAACATCAGGCTGAAAGCCCCTTGATTAATCGAGCGGACAGATGGCAGAGTGCGGCGAGAAGAGTGGAGGTAGCAGAGTATGAACACTGAGAAACTGCTGGAAAAGATACTGAGTGCCGAAAACATGGAACAGGCAATCCAGCAGGTCAAACGCAACAAAGGCGCTGCCGGAGTAGACGGCATGACAGTCAAAGAACTGGAAGCATACTGGAAAGCAAACGGAGAGGAAATCAAACAGCAGATACGGGTGAGAAAATACAAACCCAGTCCGGTGTTAAGAGTAGAGATCCCGAAGCCAAACGGGGGAGTACGAGAACTCGGAATCCCGACCGTTAACGACCGATGCATCCAGCAGGCGATCGCCCAGGTACTGACGCCGATCTTTGAGAAACAGTTCCATGAAAACAGCTACGGATTCCGGCCAAACCGGTGCGCAGAACAAGCCATAAGGCGAACTCTCGAACTATTGAATCAGCATTACACATGGATCGTGGATATCGACCTGGAAAAGTTTTTCGATACCGTGGACCATGACCGGCTGATGAACCTAGTTGCAAGAAGCGTAGAAGACGGAGACGTAGTATCGCTTATCCGGAAGTATCTTGTAAGCGGAGTTATGATTGACGATGAATACAAGGAATCCGTCATAGGGACGCCGCAAGGCGGTAACCTGTCGCCATTACTCAGCAACATCATGCTCAATGAGCTTGATAAAGAGTTGGAAGTCAGGGGACTGAACTTCGTGAGGTACGCCGATGACTGCATTATCCTTACTGGGAGCGAGAAGTCGGCAGACAGAGTCATGACAAGCATTACGAAATTCATCGAGAACAAGCTTGGACTGAAAGTCAATGCAAGCAAAAGCAGAATAGAGACACCGAAAGAGCTGAAATACCTTGGGTTTGGCTTCTATTTTGACTCGTATGCAAAGCAGTATAAGGCCCGGCCTCATGAAACGTCTATCGCAAAGCTGAAAGCTAAAATCAAGGAATTAACATCAAGACGATGGAGCGTGAGCATGGACGAAAGAATCATGCGGCTCAATTGGCTAGTGCGTGGATGGGTAAACTACTTTAGGATAGCCAGAATGAAAACCATGTGCAGAGAAATCGACAAGCACACAAGATTCCGACTTAGAATGTGCATCTGGAAACAATGGAAGAAGCCAAGGACAAAATACAAAGCTCTGATGAAGCTGGGTATCTCAAAAGGGCAAGCATGGCAATGGGCCAACTCCAGAAAAGGATACGCCAGAATCGCAAGCTCAATCGTAATGCAGAGAGCGGTAACTACGGAAATCTTGAAAAGAAAAGGTCTGATATCGCTATCAGACCACTATCAGTCAGTTCATATTTAAATAAAGTTGAAGCGCCGTGTACGGAACCGTACGCACGGTGCTGTGAGAGGTCGGGAAATTGAATATCACTATTCAAATTTCCCTCCTACTCGATTCTTACCAGCTACAGCCGTAAAGCTGTGGCGCCGGGAAGGAGATCTCTCATCATAGCAAATTTCCTGAAATTGGTTTACTATATAAGAGACAATCAGTATGGTACATTATATGAATTATTTTTCCCATTGCCACAATTATATTGAAGACAATCCGGCGAAACCATCGTTATATGGTTGAGAAGGGGTAATAAAGGGGGCGTCTCCTGCGGAGTCTGACCGGCCGCGGCCGAAGCAGAGAGCCGTACCGGCAGCGTCGTGTCCCTGGGATTTGAGAAAGGAGGTTGCGGATGATCCCGGACAGGAAACATCAATGGGTGGAAGAAGCTATGGAGCAATATGGAAGGCTTGTCCTTGCTGTCTGCAATTCCATGACGGGGGATTATTATGAAGCTGAGGATCTGGCGCAGGACACCTTTCTTTCCGCTTATAAAAATCTGGACAACTTTGACGGAACAAATCCGAAGGCATGGCTGGTGAAGATCGCGTCGAACAAATGCCGGGATTATCTGAAAAGCGCAGCAAGAAGAAGCGTGCCCGCACCCCGGGAAACCTTTGATCAGGTAGGCGACCATACGCCGATTCCCGAGGACGCAATACTGCAGCGGGATATGGAGGAACGTCTTGAGGATTTGTGCAGAAGCCTGAAAGAACCATACCAAACCATTGCCATCGCATATTTCTGCCGGCATAAAAGCGCTCAGGACATTGCGAAAGAAACCGGCAAGAACCTGAAGACAATACAGACGCAGATCTACAGGACGAAGGCAATGCTTCAAAAATTATGGAAGGAGGAATTCGGATGAGCAAGGAACATTTGACAGCAGACCAAGTAGAAGCGCTGAGGGACGGCTCGACGTCCGGGGAAGCTGCCATTCACGCGTTGGCGCATATTGGGGAATGTGATCGATGCGCGGCAGCCTTGGCGGAAAGCTTCGAAGGCAGACAACTTCCGGAGCTTCCACCCGGATTTAAAATGGCTGTATTTGCCGCAATCCGCCGGGATCAGCGGAAGAGTGATGCAGGGGCGGTAAAATCCGGATCTTCCCGTCGCAGGGAGCTTTATCGTTACAGCTTCCGCGTCAGCATTGCCGCCTGTATTACCTTATTCCTGCTTTTTTCAGGAACAATAAACTATGGTATGAATTATGGCCTTTCGATCCATAAGGAATTGCCCGAGGTTAATGTGATAACAGAAAACTTAAGGGGTTTTTCGGATAAATTGATTGATTTTGAGGTTATGAAATATTGGAAGGAGGAATAGAAATTTGATTACGAAGAGAAGCAAGTTCTGGACGATTGTATTTGCCTTTCTGCCTGGGGCTGGACATATGTACAACGGTTTCATGAAGCTGGGGGTATCCTTTATGGGATTGTTTTTCGGACTGTGGATGGTGGCCTCGGTGGTCAATATCGGTCCTCTTGCCTTCCTGGCGCCGGTGATCTGGTTTTATGCCTTTTTCGACTGTGTCAACAAGGTTTTTCAGGATGATGAGGAGTTCTACGCCCAGGAGGACCGGTATCTGTTTACCAGGGAACAGTTGGATAAATTAAATCTTAATTTCTTAAGGGAAAAAAACCTGGCCATTGGAGTGTTCCTGATCCTGATCGGAATCTATGCCCTCTGGAACAATGTGATACTCGATATCATTTCAACTTATGAACTGCTGCCGACGGAAATCTACCAGGCAATCGTGGGCTTGGGAAACATCATTCCGCAGCTGCTTGTGGGAGGATTGATCATTTGGGCAGGCATCGCGCTGATCATGGGCAAGAAGAAGGAGATCGACAACGCAGAAAACCAGAGCGTCTGCGATCTTTCGCAGAATGTTGAAAGAACAGGGGAGGAGGGGAATACGGATGGCCGCGAGAACTAGACGCGTTGGTACGCTGACCCTGGGAATCTCCCTGATCAGCGCGGGAGCGCTCTTTGCCGCCCGTCTGTTGATCCCGGAAATACTCACCTACTATTATATATTCCGCCTATGGCCGGCCCTCCTGATTCTGCTGGGAATCGAAGTACTGGTCGCCAATCTGGGCAATAAAGAGGAGAAAATTGTTTACGACGGCTGGGCTATGTTCATCATGGTTCTTGTTCTGTGCCTTTCTGCCGCAATGGCGGGCTGTCAGATTCTTCTGGATCACGGTTTGGCACAAGGATACATCTCTTTCTAGCGAGGCCAAAACTGGAAATATTCGTTAAAAACACTGAAATATCAATAGAAAAGGGTTTCGTCAGGCGCCAACATTTTGTTGGCGTTTTTTCTTGCCGCCACAAGATATTGTATTTTAAACGGAAAATCAGCTTCACCCCAGTATGGAGAGAACTAAAATCTTATGGTTTTTATCTACTTTTTGCATTCCGGTGGTTGAAAAGTGGAGCAAAGTGGAGTATAGTGGTGTTAAATAAATAGTTAAAGTGGAGAATAGTCTATGTTTATCGGCGAATACCAAAATTCCATAGACGCAAAAGGCAGAATCATTGTCCCCTCAAAATTCAGAGAACAGCTTGGCAGCAGGTTTATTCTCACAAAAGGATTGGACAACTGTCTTTACATTTATCCGATGGATGAATGGAGCAAATTCCAGGATAAACTGACCAGTCTCCCGGTGGCGAACAAGGACGCAAGAGCTTTCGTCAGATACTTCTTTTCCAGCGCGGTCGAATGCGAGGTGGACAAGCAGGGAAGGCTTACCATTCCGCAAAATCTGCGGGAGCATGCAAAAATAGATAAAGAACTGGTAACAATAGGCGTATTGAGCAAGATTGAAATCTGGAGCAAGCAGGAATGGGACAACTATAATGAAGGAACTAATCTCGGACCTGATGAGATCGCGGAAAAGATGGCCGAGTTTGGTATATAGGTAAGACGATGGAATTCAGACATACCTCGGTACTGTTCTCAGAAACAATAAAAAATCTGAACATCAAACCAGATGGTATTTACGCGGACGGCACTCTTGGCGGAGGAGGACATGCTTCCGGAATCTGTGAGAAATTAGATCAAAAGGGGATTTTCATAGGAATCGACAGAGACGGTGACGCCATCCGGGCGGCCGGCGAGAGACTGAAAGACTATCCGTGCCGAAAAATATACGTTCAGAACAACTATGCCAACATCAAGGATGTATTGAAAGAACAGGGGCTTTCAAGCATCCATGGAGCGATACTGGACCTGGGGGTTTCCTCCTTTCAGCTGGACAATTATGAAAGAGGTTTCTCCTACATGCAGAACGCGCCTCTGGACATGAGAATGAACGCGGAAGACCCGCTAACGGCAGAAATTGTAGTCAACGAATACGAAGAAAAAGCATTGACCGATATCATCAGGAAATATGGGGAAGAGCGCTGGGCGTCCCGGATCAGTGAGTTCATCGTCAGGGAACGAAAGAAGCACCGCATCACTACAACGGCGGAGCTGGTCGATATCATCAAAGCGGCTATCCCGGCGTCAGCCAGGAGGGAAGGCCCCCATCCGGCGAAGCGTACCTTTCAGGCGATCCGCATCGAGGTGAATGACGAGCTTTCACAGCTTACGCGAGCGGTGGATGAATTCATCGACGTTCTGGAAGACGGGGGCAGATTGTGCATCATCACCTTCCATTCCTTGGAGGATAGAATCGTTAAAGAGACATTTAACAGAAGGGCAAATCCATGCATATGTCCGAAGGAGTTTCCGGTTTGCAGCTGCGGGAAGAAGGCAGACGTGAAAAAAGTAAGCGGCAAGCCTGTATTGCCGACTCCCCAGGAGCTGGATATGAATCCAAGGGCGAGAAGTGCAAAGCTCAGAGTAATTGAAAAGAAGAGGTAGAATCCTATGATGGCAGCAGAGAAATGGTATGAATATCAGGACAGCTACAAACGCTACGGCCTTGATATGAAGCCAAGGACAGTGAAGAAAGAAAATATAAAATCGAAGAGCCAGAGTTCCACGATCAATGCGAAGGACAAGTCCAGGCTGTTGATGCTCACCGTATTGATCGGAGTCCTTTGTATCGGCGTGATTTTATCCACTGCCTATGCGGCCAGCGTCAAGGTACATATCAACACGATGATCAAGGAAAACGCAGTTATTCAGGGAGAGATCGAGAATCTCAATGTGAAGATCGAAAGCGCATCCAATATACAGATCGTGGAGTCCCGGGCGGTAACGGAGCTCGGAATGGTCTATCCTACCTCCGAACAGCTGGTGTTCATCAACGGAACCCAGGAAAAGGTCAAGGATTTTGCGCTGGCTCTAAAGGAACAGGCATATAATTGACCGACGGGATATATAATGAAAAAGGGAAAAAACTAAGATATTCAAGCATAAAGGATGTAAAAATTCTAAGTACAAGACGAAACAATTATTTAGTTTAAGATGTGTTTGATATAAAAAATCAGGGACTGCCGGTCAAACAGGAAATGCCAGGCTTGGCCGGTTGGATGAATCCGGAAACCAGCCGACACCGCTTCACAGCCCATGAGGATCGGCCGGCTGAACCAAAGGCGGACAGGACGAACATGCGCCTTTGAATAAAATGCAAGGTTTTTAGCATAATTGAATAAAGACCTTGCATTTTATGAATTTAGAAAAGTATCATAACCGGAATATCGATGCTCTGATCAGTCCAGAAAGTCCCAACTGCATATTGCCTAGAAAGCCAGACAACTGAATTATGGAGATAAGGTTGTAATCTGGCTTTTCCATTATGTCCGGAATCAGCCAAGACGCTGACTGGAATAATCCGAGGAGAGACCGAATATGTCACCGACAACAAACAAGAACAAGAGAAGATTGGTATTCGTTTTTATTATTTCCTGTATCCTCTGTACAGGTCTTGCTTTTCGCGTAGGCTGGATTCAGGTGGTAGCCAGTGAACGCTATGCAAAGCTTGCCGTGGAACAGCAGACCAGAGACATTCCGATTCCGGCAAAAAGAGGAGTGATTTATGACAGGAACGGGAAAGAGCTGGCAGTCAGCGCGGTCACCAACAGCATATGGGCAAGGCCCGGGGTTGTAAAGGATGCAAAGACGCCGGAAAAAGCGCAGGAAAACCAGGAGAGAACCGCAGCCAAGCTGGCGGAAATCCTGGGCATGGATAAAGATGAAATTCTTAAGATCATCAGCCAGAACCGCAGCCTTGTTAAGATTGCCAAATATGTTGACAAGGAAAAAGCGGATCAGATCAGGGCTGAAGAACTGAAGGGCATAGAAATTGCGGAAGATGTCAAACGTTATTACCCCATGGGCGCTTTTGCAGCCCACGTTCTTGGAAGCACAACAGACGACAACCGGGGGCTGGCCGGTATCGAACTGAAGTATGATAAATATCTTTCCGGAGTACCGGGAAGATGGATCAAAAATACAGATAGGGACGGCGACAGCCTGTCCTATGGAGTGGAGAAGTATTTCCAGGCTGAGAACGGGCTGAATCTTGTGCTTACCATCGACGAGGTGATCCAGCATTATGTGGAAAAGGCCCTGGATACGGTTCAGGTCAATACTCAGGCGGATCGGGTCATGTGCATCGTCATGGATCCGAAAACCGGTGATATCCTCGCCATGGGTGTGACCCCGGACTATGATCCCAACAACCCGAGAGTTCCAATTACATCAGGTGGAGCCGCCTATGTGGATAGTCTGCCCGACAAGGAAAAGCTGGACTATTGGAATAAAATGTGGAGAAATCCATTGATCAGCGATACATATGAACCGGGTTCCACCTTCAAGCTGCTGACCACCTCCATCGCTTTGGAGGAAGGCGTCACTTCCCTGAATGATAAGTTTACGTGCACCGGCTCGATTGTTGTCTCCGGACAGAAGCTGAAATGCTGGCGCTCCTACAACCCCCACGGCCATCAAAATCTTGTTGAGGCAGTGGGAAATTCCTGCAACCCCGTCTTTGTGCAGCTCGCCCAAAGGGTTGGCTACGATAAATATTTTGACTATATGGAACTCTTCGGACTCCGCGATAAAACGGGAGTCGACTATCCAGGCGAAGGGTATGCGATCCTTCAGGATGAAGCAACCGCAGGACCGGTTGGCCTTGCAACCATGTCCTACGGCCAGGGCATAGCCGTAACCCCGATCCAACTGATCACGGCAGTCTCCGCTCTGGGCAACGAGGGGAAGCTGATGCAGCCGAGAATCGTAAAGGAACTGCGTGATGATGACGGCAACGTCATTCAGAAATTTGATACGAAGGTCGTTCGTCAGATTATCTCAAGAGAAACCGCGGAAGAGATGAGTCTGATCATGGAAGCGGTCGTCGGGGAAGGCGGCGGCGGAACAGCGAAAATACCAGGATATAGAATCGGAGGCAAGACCGGTACGGCAAACAAAGCAAAAGGCGGCGGTTATAGTGAAGAGACATTTTCCTCATTTATCGGCATGGCGCCTATGGACGATCCCCAAATTGCCATTCTGCTGATTGTCGACAATCCGAAGGGCGTCAAGTTTGGAAGCCAGACCGCCGCTCCCGGAGTTAAGATTGTATTGGAAGAAACATTACGATATCTGAATATACAGCCTTCCTACAGCGAGGAAGAAAAACAGGCAATGGAAAGTGCTTATACGATGGTTCCGGATGTGACCAATCAGAATCTCAGCGATGCGATCGGAATTCTGGCGGGAGCATCATTGAATTATACCTTGTCTCCAGCCGATCAGGGCGGAGAGGATTTTGTCATAGTGGACCAGTATCCGAAACCAGGTGAAAAAATGCAAAAAGGAGGCACTGTCTGCCTGTACAAGAATTGATATCCTGCCAGGGCAAACCATGCGATGCCGATCCATCGGCAGGCATCGTATGCGCCTGACTGAAACAGCAAAGGAGGACCGGCAAGGTGAAATTCGAACATTTGCTGCGCGGAACGGAATTACCTTATCCTGCCAGCCTTGATGATATTGAGGTTACGGGGATTACATACAATTCAAAACTGGTAAAAAAGGGATATGTCTTTGTCTGTATAAAGGGATTTCATACGGACGGACATATCTATGCTATGGATGCGGCTTTTCGGGGAGCCTCTGTGATTGTGAGCGAGGAAGACCTCGATATCAGAACAGTGCCCGTTTTGAAGGTCAGCGACAGCAGGAGGGTATTATCAAAGATGTCCGCCAATTTTTACGAAAACAGAGAGGTCCCGTTTCATCTTTTCGGAATCACGGGAACCAACGGAAAAACGACCATCGCCTATATGCTGAAAAGCATTATAGAATCCGGGGGAAGCCGGTGCGGGCTGATCGGTACGATAAAATATCTTGTGGGAAGCAAGGAATATGAAGCACAGAATACGACGCCGGAATCCAGCGATCTTCATGCGCTCTTTGCAGAGATGAAGGAAGAGGGCATCCTCCACTGTGTCATGGAGGTTTCTTCTCACGCGCTGGCCTTGGGAAAGGTGGACGACATCGAGTTTGAGGGAGCCGTCTTTACCAATCTCACTTCGGACCATATGGATTTTCATAAGGATATCGAGGATTATTTTACAGCGAAGAAGAAGCTCTTTTTCCTCAATCGCGGGCCGGCTGTGGTTAATCTGGACGACGAATACGGGAAGCGGCTTTACGAGCTTCTGACAAAGGAGAGGAAAGAAGTCTACGGATATTCCCTGAAAGATAAAAAGGCGGACTACTTCGGTAAAATTCTCGAAACCACAGAAAAGGGCTCCGTCTTTTCGGTAACGGAACATCGCCAACAAACGGAGGAGCTGAGGCTGAGCACACCGGGAATCTTCACTATATATAACGGACTGGCTGCTACCGCCTGCGCAAGGGCTTCCGGCTATTCCTTCCTGTCCATCAGAAAAGGACTGGAGGAGCTGAAGGGGGTTCCCGGCAGGTTTGAATTGGTGGAAAACAGCAAGGGCGTAATCGCCATCGTGGATTATGCTCACACTCCGGATGGTTTGGAAAAGGTACTGAAGACTGCCAACGACTTCAAGAAGGGCAGATTGATCTGCATCTTCGGGTGCGGGGGCGACCGGGATAAGAAGAAACGTTCTCTCATGGGAATGGTCGCCGGGAAATACAGCGACTACTGCATCATCACCAGCGACAACCCGAGAACCGAGAGCCAGGAGGCCATCACAGCGGATATCGAAGCGGGGATCTATGAATCGGGCTGTAATTATGAAGTCATAGAAAACCGGTTTGAAGCGATTAAAAAAGCTGTTTCCATCTATAAAAAAGGAGACATAATAATGATAGCCGGAAAGGGTCACGAAACCTATCAGCTGATCGGCACGGAGAAATTTTATTTCGATGACAGGGAAGCTGTGAAAAAAATACTGGAAAACGGTGAATAGAATGAAAAAAATAACGATAGAACAAATTGCTGAAGCAGTAAAAGGGGAATTGCTGCTGGGAGATCCAAAGGACGAAATAACTGGGGTTTCAACGGACTCGAGGAAGATTGCGGAGGGAGAGCTTTTCTTCCCGCTGATCGGAGAGCAGCACGACGCCCATGATTTTATTCCTCAGGCATTGGAAAGGGGCTGCCGAACCGTGGTTCTTTCAAGGAAACCGGGTGACAAACAGATTCGGGAATACATCAGCTTTACCGACAAGAACTATGACAAAGCTTCCCTCAATCTCATCCTGGTGGAAGACACCACCAAAGCGCTTCAGGATCTTGCATTCTACTACCTGTCCCTCTTCTCAATCATCAAGATCGGAGTAACAGGCAGCACGGGAAAAACCACAACCAAGGAAATGCTGTACTGGATCTTTTCTGAAAAATACAAAGCATCAAGAAATATTGGAAATCTGAATAACCATATCGGTCTGCCCCTGACGGTGCTTTCTCTTCCGGAGGATACGGAAGTGGGAATATTCGAGATGGGTATGAGCGAATTTGGAGAAATCGATCTGCTGGCAAAGCTGGTTCGCCCGGATATCGGAATTATCACGAATATCGGAATATCCCACATTGAGAATCTCGGCTCGAGGGAGAACATATTGAAAGCAAAGCTGGAAATCACCAATTATTTTACCCCCGAAAATATTCTGATCGTCAACGAGGATCAGGAGTATCTTTCCAAGGAGAACGTAGCTGGCAATTACAGGGTTGTTACAACGGGAGAAACGGGAAGGAGCAGCTTTATCCTTTCCAATATTCTGGATTTCGGGGAAGACGGGATTGAATTTACCATAGAGTACAAGGAGCGGATGCAGACCTTCCGCCTCCGTGTACCGGGACGCCACAATGCGTATAACGGCGCTTTAGCTGTGGCGGCGGCGGTATCCTCAGGAATCACAATGGAGGAGGCGGCCAGAGGCCTTGAGAAACTGGAAATCACGGATAAACGGCTGAACATCAAGGGGAAGAACGGTATGAAGATTATCGACGACACCTACAATGCCAGCCCCGACTCCATGAAGGCTGCAATCGACGTACTGACAGCGACAAAAGGATTCCGAAAGATAGCCGTTCTTGCCGATATGTTTGAACTGGGTGAGAATTCGGACGCATTCCATGAGGAAGTTGGAAGATATGCCGCAGAAAGCGGAATTGACATTCTGATTGCCGTCGGAGACCAGGCAAGGCATATGGCGGAGGCCGCAAAGGAAATACTTGGAGATGAAAAAGTCCATTATTATGAGACAAAGGAGTTGCTGATGGGCGATATTGGTAGTATGATATCATCTGGCGATGTCGTTCTGCTTAAGGGCTCCAGAGGCATGGCCATGGATCAGGTTGTAAAGAAAATAATGGAGATGAATTAAGCATGGATTACTTACAAATTGTCGTACCGGCCTTTATCGCCTTTTTAATCACCGTAATCGGCACACCGCTGATTATACCAGTATTGAAACGGATCAAAGCTGGTCAAAGCATCCGGGAAGACGGACCCCAGTCTCATATGGTAAAATCAGGCACGCCTACCATGGGAGGCCTTGCGATTATCGGAGCTATTCTAATCACCTGCCTTTCTTCCGGCAGGACCACCGTGGATATGCTGGTGATACTGGGCGCTTTTCTGGCCTTCGGCGCGTTGGGATTCTTAGACGACTTCGTCAAGGTCTCCATGAGGCGAAATCTTGGATTGACGGCGAAGCAGAAGCTGGTATTGCAAATTTTGATTGCAGTGATTCTTGCTTTTTATCAGTCGAATACTTCTGTGATGGGAACAAAGATCGCCATCCCGTTTTTCAATGTGAATGTGGATTTCGGCGTCTGGTATGTCCCGTTTATCGCATTTGTCGTTGTTGCGATGGTAAATTCGGTTAACCTGACGGATGGCTTGGACGGACTTGCTTCCGGGGTTACCATGATCGTTGCTCTATTTTTTGGAATCGTCGGATCCTTGTACGGATCTCCGACTGCGGCGCTTTTTTGTGCTGCTCTGGCCGGGGCCTGCTTTGGCTTCCTGATGTTCAACAAGCATCCTGCAAAGGTTTTTATGGGTGATACCGGATCCCTGGCGCTGGGCGGCGGGATAGCAGCTGCGGCGATTATCATGAACAGCGTTCTGCTACTGCCCTTTGTCGGCGGCGTTTATCTGGCGGAAGCCCTGTCTGTAATATTACAGGTTGCAAGCTATAAAACCAGAAAGAAAAGAATTTTTAAAATGGCTCCGCTTCACCACCATTTCGAGCTGAGCGGGTGGAAGGAGACTAAGGTGGTAGCGGTATTCTGGGCGGCAACGCTTGTCTTGTGTATGATCAGCCTGTCGGCGATCATGTTCATCGATTAGCGTACGAAAGGAAGAAGGGATAACATGAACCAGTTGGAAAATAAAAGAATCCTTGTAGTGGGCATGGGAAAATCGGGTATCGCTGCAACCCAGGCGCTTTTAAAGCTGGGTGCCGTCGTATCGGTTTATGACCAGAAGGAAGAAGATAAAATAGACAGTCAATTAATTCAATTCCTGAGGAATAAAAACGTAACCTGTTATTTCGGTGAAGAGCCTGACAATACGGGCAGTCTGGATATGGTGGTGATCAGTCCCGGCGTGCCTCTGGATACCGGATTTGTTCAGAAAGCGAAGAAGGCCGGCGCCGAGATCATCGGCGAACTGGAAATCGCCTATCGGGTCGGCAGGGGAAAATATGCTGCAATCACCGGGACAAACGGCAAAACCACCACAACGACGCTTGTGGGTGAAATCTTCAAAAACTCGGGCAGAAAGACCTATGTGGTCGGAAACGTGGGGGTGGCGGTGATTTCCAAGGCGCTTTGCACCACGGAAGACGACTGGCTTGTCACGGAGGTCAGCAGTTTTCAGCTGGAAACCACGAGGGATTTCAAGCCTGAGGTGTCAGCTTTGCTGAACATTACTCCGGATCATATGGACCGTCATAAAACCATGGAAAATTACGCGCAGGCCAAGGCCATGATTTTCAAAAACCAAGATGAAAGCCAATACTTTGTAGTAAACTACGACGATGAAGAAGCCATGAAGCTGGTCGGCCAATGCCCTGCAAAGGTTGTTCCCTTCAGCCGCAAGTCGGTGCTGGATTTCGGATGCTTTGTCCTGGACGGGGACATCGTCATAAAGAATGAACAGAGCCAGATCATTGAGATCTGCAGCAAGGACGAATTGAAAATACCGGGCGCTCATAATCTTGAAAACGCGTTGGCAGCAGCTGCCATCGGCTACTTTGCCGAAATCGAACCGTCCGTCATCACAAAGACACTGAGGGAGTTCGAAGGGGTGGAGCACCGCCTGGAATTTTCCGGCGAGGTGGACGGGGTCCGCTTTGTCAACGATTCCAAGGGAACCAATCCCGACGCTTCCATCAAGGCCATCGAAGCGATGAAGGACGGCATTATCCTCATCGCGGGCGGTTATGACAAGGGGTCCGAATACGAGGATTTTATCAACGCTTTTCAGGGTAAGGTAAAGCATTTGGTTCTGCTTGGCAAGACGGCTCCGAAGATCAAGGAGACTGCCGAACGGCTCGGCTTTCATAATATCACCCTGTGCAAGGATATGGATGAATGCGTGAAAACGGGCTATAAGCTGGCTTCACCCGGAGATACCGTTCTGCTTTCGCCTGCCTGTGCCAGCTGGGACATGTACACCTGCTTCGAGCAGCGGGGAGAGCATTTTAAAAACTGTGTGAGAGAGTTGGAGAAATAAATGGCTCGTAATAAAAAGACCAGAATGAAATCGGGAGATTTTATTCTGACCATTCTTGTTCTGGCACTGGTGGTTTTCGGAGTGATCATGGTATTCAGCTCCAGCTATTACAGTGCCATAAACGATACGGGAGACCCCTACAGCTATTTGAAAAAGGACATTATATGGGCGACGCTGGGCCTGGGAGCCATGCTGTTCTGCGCCATGTTCGACTACCGGATTTATGCCAAGGCAGCTCCGACGATTCTGATCGTCAGTATTGTGCTGCTGGGTCTTTTATTTACTCCGCTGGGAGTAACCAGAAATTATGCAACCCGCTGGATCGGTGTGGGAGATTTTACCCTGATGCCCGGCGAGGTAGCCAAAATCGCAGCCATCATCTTTGTCGCCTGGTATTTGAGCAAGGATCCAAAGCGCATCAAATCCTTCACCAAAGGCGTGCTGCCGCTGCTTATGCTGTGCGGTCTGTTTTTCGGACTGATTATACTTCAGCCCAACCTTTCCACTGCGATCACCATCTGCGGAATCATCGTCGGGATGATGTTCGTAGCAGGCTTGAATATACTCTATCTGGGAGGAATTGTGGGCCTGGGAGCCATCGGAGTCACCTTCCTGATCCTCACAGACGAAGGCGGCTACCGGATGAAGCGTTTGACCAGCTTTCTGGATCCCTTCCAGGATCCTCTGGGAGACGGGTATCAGGTAATTCAGTCCCTGTTGGCGTTGGGCTCGGGAGGACTTTTCGGAGTGGGTCTGGGTAAGAGCATTCAGAAGACCTTGTATCTCCCTGAGCCGCAGAACGACTTTATTTTTGCAATTATCGGCGAGGAGCTGGGCTATATCGGCTGTCTGGCGCTCATCGCCTGTTATATCGTGCTGATCTGGCGCGGAACGCATATCTCCCTGAATGCGCCGGATATGTTCGGAACCCTGCTTGCGTCCGGCATAACCATCATGCTGGCTCTGCAGGTGGTTTTAAATATCGCGGTGGTGACATCATCCATGCCGCCCACAGGGATCACCCTGCCTTTTATCAGCTACGGAGGCAACGCTCTGATGCTGTTCATGGGCTCCATGGGAATATTGTTGAATATATCGAGACACTCCGCAAGGTAGGCGGAACGGAGGGTATTATGAAGGTAATCATGACGGGGGGCGGAACCGGAGGACATATTTATCCGGCCATCGCAATTGCCGACAAAATAAAAAGAAAGCATCCGGAAGCGGAGATCCTTTTTGTGGGAACGAAACGGGGCATGGAGAAGGATCTTGTCCCAAAGAACGGATATGAGATCCGTTTTATTACCGTCAGCGGCTTTCACAGGAAGAAGCTGTGGAAAAATATCAAGACCGTCGCGGATCTCATCAAAGGCAGCAGACAGACGCGAAAAATACTGAAAGATTTCAAGCCGGATCTGGTCATCGGAACCGGTGGATACGTCTGCGGGCCGGTGGTCAGAGCAGCGCATAAAAGCGGGATCAAAACCTTCATCCATGAGCAGAATGCTTTTCCGGGGGTAACCAACAAGCTTCTGGAGAAATACGTGGACAAGGTTTTCGTTAGTTTCCCCGAGTCAAAGGAATATTTCAAGGAGCCTGACAAGCTGGTTGTTACGGGAAATCCTATCCGAAAAAGCTTTTTGCTCTGCGGAATGGGTCACAGCAGGGAAAAGATGGGCATCACTCCAAGCGAGTTTGTGATTCTATGCTTCGGCGGCAGTCTGGGAGCGGGTAAGATCAACAGCACCATGATTCATGTTGTGGAAACGGTCAATGGGCTGCCGGATACCAGGCTGTTCTTTATTACAGGCAGAAATTATTACGACCAGGTTCTTGCCTCTCTGAAAGACAGGCAAATCAACCTGAATGACAACATAAATATTCTGGAATACGCAGATAATATGCACGAATACCTGTCAGCGGCCGATCTGGTCATCAGCCGGGCCGGAGCTCTTACGGTTTCGGAGATCACGGCTTGCGGAAAGGCTTCGATTCTGATCCCTTCCCCCAATGTGACGGGAAACCATCAGTATTTCAATGCCAGGGTTGTGGCGGACAAGGGTGGCGCCGTTATTATTGAAGAAAAGGATCTGAACGAAGAAAAGCTCATCGGAACCATACTGAGGCTGAAAAACAACAAGGAGGCCCTGAACGCAATGTCCGCCGCCAGCGCAGGAGTCGGAAGAATCGATGCGGCGGATGTGATTTATGACCATCTTGGCATTTAATATGATTGAAACCCCAATATTCAATATAGTAACACCTTCTCCGGAAATTCATATTATAAATAAGAGTTGATGAAAGCAGAAACGAAACTGCTTTTCCACTCTTAACTCGCTAATAATGCGGAATATGATATTCTGCGGAGGTGTAATTCTTGTGGAACAATTTCGGATCAACGGTGGTGTAAGACTTTTCGGCGAGTATGAGCTTACGGGAGCGAAAAATGCAGTGCTTCCAATCCTAGCCGCCACCATCGTAACAGGGAACGAATGCAAAATAAAAAGCTGTCCTGATCTATCCGACGTACAGACGATGTTTACCATCCTGAAAGAGCTCGGATGCAAAATAGCAAAGGAAGAGGACGGAGTCGTCGTGGACACGGAGCCGGTCAGTTCTTTTACCATACCGGAGCATCTGATGAGAGAAATGAGATCATCGGTTTTTTTAATGGGACCCATGATTGCAAGATGCGGAAAAGTAACATTAAGCTACCCCGGCGGCTGTGAAATCGGACTGCGACCGATTGATATTCATTTATCGGCGCTGAGAAAACTGGGCGTAACCATCAAAGAATCCCATGGATTTCTGGAATGTACTGCGGACCGTCTCATCGGGGACAGGATCCTGCTGGATTTCCCCAGCGTCGGCGCAACCGAAAATGTGATGCTGGCCGCCACTGCGGCGGAGGGGGAAACGAGGATCATCAATCCTGCGAAGGAACCGGAAATCATCGACCTTCAGAACTTTTTAAATGCCTGCGGTGCAAATGTCAAAGGGGCCGGCACCGGTGAAATCGTCATAAAGGGCAAAAATTCATACCACCAGGTGGAACATAGGGTAATTCCTGACAGAATTGAAGGAGGAACCGTTTTAGCGGCAGTGGCCATCACGGGCGGCAGTGTCGTCCTGAGGAATGCCATACCGGAACATATGAGTATGATTTTGTCGAAGCTGCGGGAGGCCGGCTGCAGGATTCGCGAAGGGAAGGACACTGTCGAACTGATTTCGCCGGCGAGACTCAAAGCGGTGGATACAGTGAAAACACAGCCTTATCCGGGCTTCCCCACGGATATGCAATCCCAGTTTTTAACTCTCATGACCGTCGCTCAGGGTACCAGTGTTATTACGGAAACCATCTTTGAGAGCCGCTTTAAGCATGTGGAGGAGCTCAGGAAAATGGGAGCCAGAATCAAAGTGGATGGAAGAACCGCGGTGATTACCGGAGTGAAAACCCTGACGGGAGCAAGATTGATGGCAAAGGATCTGAGGGGAGGCGCTTCCCTGGTTATCGCAGGATTAGGGGCGGAAGGCGAAACGATTGTAGAAAACATTTGCCATATTGACAGAGGTTATGATAAATTTGAGATGGCCTTAAGCAAAATCGGCGCGCAAATCAAGCGAGAATCGCTGATTTAAAAGGCACCGAATTGGATACGAAGGAAGTTGGTTATGAAGGAAAAGCAGACAGTTCGGAAAAAGAAGAAGAGGAAAAAGAAGCACTATTTTTTAAGATTTATCGTATTGGTAGCCTTTGCAACCGGGATGTACTTCTTTTTTACTTCCAGCCTGTTTGATATACAGAAAATTACGGTAGAAAATAACCGCTACTATACGGAGGAGCAGGTGATCAGCCTGGCGGGTGCGAAGACCGGAAGGAATCTGTTTGAAACGTCTCTTTCCCAGATGAAGGAGCAGCTCTTAGCAGATCCTTACATCAAGAATGTGAAGTTGAAACGAAGGCTGCCCGCCGAGGTTGTGATCATTGTCGAGGAGCGCAAGGAGGATGCGGCTGTTCCATATGGAAGCAGCTATATCATCATCGATAAAGAAGGCATGGTTCTGCGAAAAACCGATCGGGAACCTGTGTTGACTCTGCTGCTTGGAATGACCATTGAAAACATGGAGCCAGGCACGCCTCTGGCGGTGGAGGAAAACGCCGCCCTGACGGACACGCTGAAGCTGTTGGATGAAGTAAAAAAACATGAGCTGTTCTTTAAAAAGATTCAGATTTCTGATATTATGGTCAAGGCATATATATACGACCAGCTCGTCTGCGAGGGCACGCCAGAGGATATTATGGGGAATATGGCGTCTCTGCAGGAGGTACTTTACGATTTGTATACCAAAGGGATTGAACGGGGCGTGATTAAAATGGGAAGCGACAAGTATTTCTCATTCAGTCCGCTTGTGGAATGAACGGCAGCAGGACAACCCTGCCGACAATGGCGACAACTTGCCGATAAAGGCAGTTAGTAGATTAGGGGTGAAATATTTTAATGAAAAAATTCAGCGGAATCATCGTAATTGGGTTTCTGGCTCTGTTCATTGGGCTGGTGATATCAATTCAAATCACAACGACTCAAGGCTCCGATCAGGGGGGGCTTGTTCCTGTCGCCAAGGCGCAGGGATACCTGGAGCAATTGAAACAGGTCAGAGCGGAAAAAGACGCCGCCTTGGAGGAGCTGAACAAGCTGGAGGACAGACTGGATCAGATCGAGAAGGAGAAGGCGGACGAAGATTTTTTCCTGAAGGGCGTTGTTTCCGATCTTGAAAAATATAAAATGGCCGCAGGAGTTGTAGATGTGAAAGGTCCCGGTGTCGTGGTCACTGTGGACGACCCTCTTCCCACGGAGGAATTTTCCAATGAGTACAGCATCATTATGCTGCGGTATGAACTGCTGTTAAGCCTGGTGAACAAGATGAAGGACGCCGGAGCGGAAGCGATTTCGATCAATGGGCAGCGAATTATCGTAACCACGGAAATCAGTCTGGCAGGCGACAATGTCAACATCAATACGGTGCCTACGGCGCCGCCGTATATCATAAAAGCCATCGGAAATCCGGAAACCATCGAATCAACCCTTACGATTCGTTTCGGAATCATTGAAACTATGAAAAACTACGGGCTGAGAGTCAATATTCAGCAGAAGGATGAAATTCAAATTCCGAGATTCAGCGGAATCATTAAGTACCGGTACGCCGAACCTGTCGTGGAAGAGTAATAAGGCTGGTGATCGCTATGAAACTGAGAATGCTTGGCTTTTTCTGCCTCTGTCTGGTGATCGGCTTTACGCTTATCATGCAGGCCAGAGTAACCAACGGACAGCAGCTCTATGTGTCTGCCAAGGCATTGGATGATTATGAAATAACCATCGAGAGCGAAAAAAAGGATATCACCAGAATCGAACAGCTGATTGCCGAAACCGGCGAACGGCTGACGGAATATCGGATGCTGGCCAATCAGGAAAACAACGACCTGAAGGATAAGCTGCTGGAAGAGCTTGATTACTACAAGCTGATCAGCGGCAACACGGCGGTGCGCGGGGAAGGCGTTGTGGTCCATGTGGACGACGGAACCAGAGAGCTGTATGAGGGAGAAGATCCCAACGACGTGCTGGTTCATGATATGGATATTCTGACCATTATCAACGAGCTGAACCGTTCGGGAGCGGAAGTCATTGCGGTCAACGGACAGAGGCTCATGCACGAATCCTCCATATCCTGCTCCGGATATACGATCCGCATCAATGATCAATTTTTTGCACGACCCTTTGAAATCCGAGCCATCGGAGATTCCAAGCGAATGGCGGCAGCTCTGATCGGACCGGAGGGATACGGGACCCTGCTTCAGGATTACGGAGTCATTTTCAAGGTGACCATCAGGGATGACATCAAAATTCCCAAATTTACGGAAGAACAGACCTATAAATATATAAAAAAGGCGCAAGAGGAGGAATAGAAGTTGTTAATCGCAATGATTTTAGGGTTGCTGGGAGGGATCATCCTAGGTTTTACACTGAATATCTCCTATCCCACGGAATACTCATTCTATATCACCATGGGACTGCTGGCAGCCATCGACTCCATTCTGGGAGCCGCAAGGTCCCATTTGGAAGGCAAATACAACAACCTGATCTTTATCACTGGTTTTGTTACCAATGCGATTTTGGCGGGCCTCCTCGCTTATCTGGGAGACCGTCTCGGAGTGCCTCTGTACTACGCCGCAATTCTTGTTTTCGGCGGCAGGTTGTTCCAGAATCTTGCCGTGATCCGGAGGCTTGTAATAGACAAATACATCATAAAAAAAGATAGCAACATCAACAAGAAATAGGTGCAATGCCGCTTGTCTTATGATATAATGATTCCGAATTGATACGGCTTTTGCCGGGGGAAAGAATCACGGAATCATAAATTTTCTGCAATTTATGATAAAAATACAACATTTTTGGTAACGGGAGGTTGCGGGAATTATGTTACATTTCGAAGTAAACGAGCAGAGCACGGCGCAGATAAAGGTAATAGGGGTTGGCGGCGGCGGAAGCAATGCTGTCAATAGAATGATAGATGCGGGACTCAACGGAGTCAGTTTTATGGCCATCAATACGGACAAGCAGGCGCTGGCGGGTTCCAAAGCAGAGACCAAGCTGCAGATCGGAGAAAAGCTGACAAAGGGACTGGGCGCAGGCGCCAATCCTGAAATCGGCCAGAAGGCGGCGGAAGAGAACATAGAAGATCTTACCAAGTTCATTGCGGGTTCCGATATGGTGTTCATCACAGCCGGAATGGGCGGCGGAACCGGAACGGGAGCTGCGCCGATCATTGCAAAAGCGGCAAAGGACCTGGGAGTGCTTACCGTTGGTGTTGTAACTAAACCGTTTACTTTTGAGGGAAAGAAAAGAAAAGACCATGCAGAGCTTGGGATCAAGTTCTTGAAAAAATATGTGGATTCCCTTGTCGTCGTACCAAATGACAGATTGCTGCAAATCGCGGAAAAAAACACCTCCATGCTGGAAGCCTTCAGTATGGCGGACGAGGTTCTGAAGCAGGGCGTTCAAGGAATTTCGGACCTGATTGCGGAAGCCGGGCTCATCAATCTTGACTTCGCCGATGTAAAGACGGTAATGAGCGACCGGGGCATTGCCCATATGGGCGTAGGAAGAGGCCGTGGCGAAACGCGGGTCGCGGATGCCGTGAAGGCTGCCATTGAAAGCCCGTTGCTGGAAACCTCCATCAACGGAGCGAAGGCCATTTTACTTAACATCATGGGAGGCTACGATCTGGGTATGCTGGAGGTCAACGAGGCCGCCGACCAGATTGAAAAGGCGGCGGACAAGGATGCTATCGTAATTTTCGGTGCTTCCGTCAAAGAGGACATGCATGACGAAATTGTCATCACAGTCATCGCAACCGGATTTGAAGACAGACCGGCAGATATCCTATCGCCGAGCAGAGACAAGGCAGAGGCTCATGCCAAAGAGGAAGAAGGCGAAGAAACGACATCGGAAGCGAATGCGGACAACCAGCCTCGGGATGATATTTTCCAATCAAAGGTAACCGGCGCATTTGACATCCCATCTTTTCTTAGCAAGGATAAAATGGGCAGCTTTTAACTAAAGATTTGAAAGGTGAGCCGGGGTAAAAGCCGGCTTTTCTAATTAGGACCCAATGCATTTGTCCGCAAATGCTCTGGGCAGGACGGAAAAGAAGCAATTTTCCGTTGGTGGCAAAGGGAATGAAACGAATAACCTCTGGGGAAAACCAATTATATAAAACGGTATCGCAGCTGAAACAGAAAAAGTACAGAGAGGAACAGCAGCGATATCTGATTGAAGGGCCCAACCTGGTACGGGAAGCCTTAAACAATGGCGCACGGATTGAAATGATTCTCCGAAGCGACGACTACGGTGAGGAAAACCTTCGCTCGGAGCAATTGGACCTGGCGATGGCCGAGGTACCCGTTACGGCTCTGTCATCAGAGCTTTTTCGAAAGCTTTCGGATACAGAGACGCCGCAGGGAATTTTGGCTGTCGTGAAAAAAAAGATCTATACGGAGGACGAATTTTTTTCAACCGAGGCAGTCTCCTCCAATGTGATCGTTTTGGACCGGCTCCAGGATCCGGGCAACATAGGCACCATCCTCCGTACCGCCGACGCCGCGGGGTATCTGGGAGCAATCCTTCTGAAGGGTACGGCCGATATCTATTCTCCGAAAATCGTGAGAGCGGCCACGGGTTCCTTATTTCGGCTCCCGGTGCTGTTGACGGATTCTCCAGAAACAGCAATCCGGATGCTGCGCCGCAGAAGGAAAAAAATCATATGCACCGCGCTGGACTGCAGCAGTTTTTATTATGACGCGGATTTGAAAGAGAACGCCGCGGTTATAATCGGGAATGAGGGAAACGGAGTTTGCGGCGAGTTTTTGGAAGAATCCGATGTAAGGATCAAAATTCCCATGGAAGGAACCATTGAATCCCTCAACGCGGCGGTGGCAGCCGGCATTCTGATGTACGAGTCGGTTCGCCAGAGACATCAGCGATGATCGCAAATGCCGGCGACATGGAGACTACTGAAACAGCAGGGACAAATTTAACAATGAAAATAAGAGAAATATTAAAATAGAAATGGAGAACGGTTTATGCAGAATCAATTGATGAAAATCTTGCAGGAAGCGAAGGAACAGCTGCAGAAGGCTTCCTCGGTCAATGAAACAGAAGAAATCAGAATCAGGTTTCTGGGGAAAAAGGGCCAGCTGACTGAAATCCTGCGTTCCATGGGTTCCATGGACCCCGAGGAAAGAAAGGAATTCGGAAAGGCCGCCAACTCGGTGAGAGCGGAGATCGAAGCGCTGCTGGAGGAAAAGTTTGCCTCCATGAAGGAACTGCAAAAAGCGGAACAGTTTATCAAGGAGAAAATCGATGTGACGGAGCCGGGCACCAGATTCCATCTCGGAGTCAAGCATCCGATCACAATAACCATAGATGAGATATCGCGTATCTTTATGAATATGGGATTCAGCATTGCGGAAGGTCCGGAGGTCGAGACGGTGTTCAACAATTTCGACGCTCTGAACGCTCCCCAGAACCATCCTTCCAGGGATATGTCAGATACGTTCTACATCACCGAAAACACACTGCTGAGAACCCAGACTTCGCCGGTTCAGGCAAGAACGCTGATGAAGGAGAACCCTCCCATCAAAATCATTTCACCGGGCCGCTGCTTCCGTGTCGATACGCCGGACGCCACCCACTCCCCTATGTTCCATCAGGTGGAAGGACTTCTGGTGGATGAAGGGATTACCATGGCGGATCTGAAGGGGACGCTGGATTCCTTTGCGAAACAGCTCTTCGGATCAAAGGTCAAGACCAAGCTGAGACCCCATTACTTCCCCTTTACCGAGCCCAGCGCGGAAATGGACGTTTCCTGCTTCAAGTGCGGCGGCGCGGGATGCAGATTCTGCAAGGGAAGCGGATGGATTGAAATCATGGGATGCGGCATGGTGCACCCCAATGTGCTCAAGGTGGGCCATGTCGATACAGAAAAGTATACGGGCTTTGCGTTCGGTATGGGCGTCGAGAGAATCGCGCTGCTCAAATACGAGATTGACGATATCAGACTGCTCTATGAAAACGATATGCGTTTTATTCAGCAATTCAAGTAATTTATAAACAAAATATAATTGGCGGCGCAGGCCGCAGGGGGTAGAAAGCATGTTAGTACCTATAGAATGGTTAAAAGAATATACGGACTTCAATGTAAGCACGGAGGAATTCTGCGAAAGGATGATCATGTCCGGTTCCAATATTGAAACCGTGGAGCGTTACGGAGAAGGCATCGAAAATATCGTTGTGGGCAGAATCGTGGACATCGAAAAGCATCCTGATGCGGATAAGCTGCTGGTAACGCAGATCGATATCGGAGAGGAAAACCTGATCCAGATCATTACCGGCGCAGATAATATTTTTGAGGGAGCCTATGTTCCTGTGATCCTCCACGGGGGAAAGCTCCCCGACGGCCGAGTTATTAAAAAAGGCAGGCTGAGAGGCATGGAATCCAACGGTATGTTGTGTTCCCTTGAGGAACTGGGATTCGAGGACAAAGTAATTCCGGCAGAACTGAGAGACGGAATCTGGATCCTCGACAAGGAATATCCTCTTGGAATGGATATTCAGGATGCGGTCAATCTGAGAAACACGGTAGTGGATTTTGAAATCACTCCCAACAGGCCCGACTGCCTTTCCATGATAGGAATGGCAAGAGAAGCGGCAGCAACCTTCGGAAGCAGAGTGGCCTATCCGGAAACCCAATGCCGGAAGGAAGAAGGCAAGGCAAAGGACTTCATCGAAATTGAGATCAAAAAGCCTGAGCTTTGCAGAAGATATGTGGGCAGAATCGCGACGGATATTAAAATTGAGCCATCCCCGCTGTGGATGCAGAAGCGGCTGATGTTTGCGGGAATGAGACCGATCAACAACATCGTCGATATTACAAATTACGTCATGCTGGAGTACGGACAGCCGATCCACGCATTTGACATCAGAGATATAGAGGACAACAAGATCATCGTGGACACCGCCGAGGAAGGCGAGCTCTTCACCACCTTGGACAGCACACAGCGCAAGCTCACCGGAAGCATGCTGATGATCAAGGACGGAAAACGCTCC
This sequence comes from Bacillota bacterium, assembly GCA_023415235.1. GTDB lineage: Bacteria > Bacillota > Clostridia > Peptostreptococcales > Anaerovoracaceae > Anoxybacterium. The sequence goes on along the minus strand of JAEZLP010000002.1, from coordinate 23,820 downwards.
GTCGGCATCGCCGGCGTCATGGGAGGTCTGAATTCGGAAATCAAGGACGATACCAGCACCATCCTCATTGAGTGCGCCAATTTCAACGGCGACAGCATCCGTTCCACATCCAAGAAGCTGGCGTTAAGAACAGAAGCTTCTTCCCGGTTTGAAAAGGGCATTGATCCGAATCTTTGTGAAGCCGCTGCCGACAGAGTCTGCAGGCTGATCGAGATCCTGGGTGCAGGCAAGATCATAAAAGGCGCTGTGGACGTTTATCCCGTCAAGCCGGAGGCCTATTCCGTCAATGTACGGGTTGACCGTGTCAATAAAGTGTTGGGTACCGAAATTTCAGGCAAGGATATGGCAGATATTCTGGAGAGCCTGGAGATGGAAGTAACCCGCCTTGGAAACAACATGAAGGTAACCCCTCCTTCCGTCCGTCAGGATCTTCAGGAGGAGATTGATTTTATTGAAGAGATCGCCAGAATCTATGGGTATGACAAGCTTCCTATGACCATGCCCAGAGGCAGCGAGGAAGCCGGAAAGTCAAAAGAAAGAACGTTAAAGGATCTGGCCAGAAATGCCATGACAGCCATGGGAGCCAATGAAATCCAGACCTATTCCTTTGTCAGCCCCAAGGGCGTGGACAACGTGAGAATCGATGAAGATTCCTGGGAACGGAATTTCGTCCGTCTCATAAATCCGCTGGGAGAAGAAAACAGCGTGATGAGAACAATTCTGACGCCCAACATGATGGAGGTTCTGGGACGGAATTATTCCAGAAACATTCCCAAGGTCAGGGCCTTCGAGATCGGCAACACCTTCTTTAAAAGTCTGGTGGAAGAGGAAGCGCTTCCCGACGAGAGAGATTCCATGGCAATCGGCTGCTATGGAGAAGGGGAAAGCTTCTACACCCTGAAGGGAATGGTGGAAGAGCTCTTTGCCATTCTGGGAATCCACGGAGCCTCCTATGTGCCTGAAAGCGACTATGGTGTATATCATCCGGGAAGATGCGCGAGGATCATGTATCAGGATACGGAACTGGGCATCATGGGCGAGGTTCACCCGGACGTAACGGAAAAGTACGGAATCGGAACAAGATGCTACTGCTGCGAACTGGCTTTTGACCAGGTTATGAGCCATGCCAATACGGTAAAATACTATAAACCGCTTCCCAAATATCCTGCGATATCAAGGGACATCGCCCTTCTTGCCAACGAGGATATCTATGTTGCAGAAATGGAAAGCGTGATTCGGGAAGCAGGCGGGCATCTTTTGGAAAAGGTCGAACTGTTTGACGTATACAGAGGGAAACAGGTACAGGAAGGAAAGAAGAGCGTTGCCTTCAACCTGACCTACCGCGCTGCCGACAGAACACTGACTGACGAAGAGGTGGTCAAGGTGCATCAGAAGGTCCTCGACGCCTTGAAGGAAAAGCTTGACGTCGTATTGCGTGATATGTAACTAAAATCTGCAAGAACGATGTCTCAAGCATAATAATGGATTAGGGGGAAAAAGCATGGAGGATAAGAATAGGGTAACTGTGAAAATCTATGGGCAGGAGTATACCATAGCAGGAGATAAGCCGAGAGAACACATCATGCGGGTTGCAGACCATGTCAACACCAGGATGCACGACATCTCAAGAGCTCTGCCCGGCGGCTCCGTATCGTCTCTGGCGGTGCTGTCTGCCGTCAACGTTGCAGATGATTACTTTACCGCGTTGGAAAAGCTGAACAGCATGAAGCTTCAGAATGAACAACTTGAAAAAGACTCCAAGCACTATGTCCAGCTGTGGGATGAGGCGAAGAAAAGCTTCCTCCAGTACAAGGAGGATGCCCAGGCCAGCATTGAACAGAAGGAAGAGCTTCAGAGGTTGTTCAATGAAAGAACGGTGGAACTTGACAGGCTAACCACGTCCTACCGGCAGTTGGAAGAAAAGTATACCGCCCTGCTCGCAAAAAACGAAGAATTATCAAACAAGCTGAAAGCGCAGCAGGAGGATAAGGCGTCCGAATCTACCGCTCTTAAAGAGCTGGAAGCCAAATGCAAGGATATGGAAAGCAGCTTTTTTGATCTGCAGATGGAAAATATCCGGCTGAAAGGGGATCTGGACAGATATAAAAAGATTGTGGATTAAGTTTTTATGAATGAGAAAGCTTACAAAGTCTTAGAATACAACAAAATAATAGACCTTTTAGGGGCGGAAGCGGCTTCCTCCATCACGAAAAAAATGATTGGAGAGTTGAAGCCCGCCCTTGATGTGTTTCAAATCAAAGAAATGTTAGCGGAAACCACGGAAGCGGTTTCCGTTATTATGCGTAAGGGAGCCCTGCCCCTGGGCAGCTTCTACGACATCAAGGACTATATCCATCTTGCGGATAAGGGCAGCACCCTTACCATGAAGCAGCTTCTTCAGATTCTGTACAATCTTCAGGTGATCAGGAATGCAGCTGCGTTTCTGAAAAGCGATTTGCCGGAGCTGCCGATCATAAAAGGTCTTGCGGAAGTTTTAAGCATACAGAAACGCCTGGAGGAGAATATTGACCGATGCATCCTTTCAGAGGATGAGATGGCGGACGGCGCCAGTCCGGAGCTGAAAAATATTAGACGGAGCATCCAGAGGCAGAACGAGGCCGTCCGTGCGAAGATGAACCAGATCCTCAATTCTTCGGAGAACAGGACGATTCTTCAGGATGCGCTGGTGACCATGAGACAGGGAAGATACGTAGTTCCGGTCAAGCAGGAGCATAAGGCAAAATTCCCGGGCATCGTTCATGATCAATCCTCCACGGGCGCGACTCTTTTCATAGAACCCCAGGCGATCGTCAACCTAAACAACGAGCTGAGGGAGCTGGAGCTTGCGGAAAAAGTGGAGATCGAGAGAATTCTGGCCGAGCTTTCCGCTGAAGTGGCAGCGGTGAAGGACGAGCTCCTGAACAACCAGGAAATTCTGGTCAGGCTCGACTTCATATTTGCTAAGGGTAAATTTTCAGTCAAGCTGAAGGCAACCGAGCCAGAGGTCAATACCCAGGGGATTCTAAGAATCAAGGACGGCAGGCATCCCCTGATCGACAAGAATAAAGTCGTACCCATCAGCATAGCCATTGGAAAAGGCTACAATACCCTGGTGATCACCGGACCCAACACGGGGGGCAAGACCGTTACTCTGAAAACGGTCGGGCTTTTTGTGCTGATGGCCCAGTCAGGACTCCATATCCCGGCAGCCTCCGGTACGGAAATGCCCGTCCTGCAGAAGGTGTTTGCGGATATCGGAGATGAGCAGAGCATAGAGCAGAGCCTGAGTACATTTTCCTCCCATATGTCCAATATCGTCAACATCGTGGAGAATTCGGGCAAGGATACTCTCGTGCTGCTGGACGAACTGGGAGCCGGAACCGATCCGACAGAAGGAGCGGCGCTGGCCATCTCCATTCTGGAGCATCTTTACGACAAGGGAGTAAAAACAATCGCCACCACCCATTACACAGAGCTGAAAAAATACGCTCTGTCCACAAAAGGTGTGGAAAACGCCTCCATGGAATTCGATGTGGAAACTCTCAGTCCTACCTACCGGCTTTCCATTGGGATTCCAGGCAGGTCCAATGCATTTGAAATCTCCCAGAAGCTTGGGTTGAAGCCTGTTATTATCAAACACGCGAAAGGTATGCTGGAACAGGGAGATATCGAGTTTGAAGAGGTGATCACCTCCATCGAAAAGGACAGAAAGCTGGCCGAGGAAGAACGGGACGAGGCCATCATGCTGAATCTGGAAATGAAAAAGCAGAAGGAGCAGTTCGATAAAGAGCGGGCCAAGCTTTCGGAGCAGAAGGAAAAGATCATCAGCAAGGCCAAGGAAGAGGCCAGGGAAATGATCAGAGAGGCAAAGGAATTTGCTGACGAGGTCCAAAAGCAGCTGAGAGAGCTGGAGAAAACCCGGGATACCGGCGAAAGAAACAGAAAATACGAGGAAGTCAGAAGAAGGATCAGGGAGACTTCCGATCGATATAAAGAAAAACTGGTTGCGGCGGAAAATCCCAATCCGGTCAGGGCCAGCGAGCTGAAGATCGGAGACAGGGTAAAAGTGCTGAGCCTGGATCAAAAGGGAAATGTGCTTTCACTGCCCGATGACAAAAATGAGCTGATGGTTCAGGTAGGACTTCTGAAAATCAGCGTAAGCCTCGACAACATCACGAAAATTCAGGACGGCAGCGGAAAGAAGGACAGCAAAACCTCCCGCTACGGCACCTTATACCGAAACAAGGTACAGAGCATCACACCCAGCATTGATGTCAGAGGCAATCCCTTGGATGACGCGATTATGGATGTGGACAAATACCTGGATGACGCCTATATTGCCGGACTGAAGGAAGTCACCATCATTCACGGCAGAGGGGAAGGCATTCTGCGGGAGGGGATTCACGGCATGCTGAAAACCCACAAGCATGTGGCAAAATACCGCAAGGGAGCCTATAACGAGGGCGGAGACGGAGTGACGGTGGTTTCTCTCAAATAAGGGGCCGGCGGACGGTTTCCTTACAACCTCGATGGTAAGATAAAACTGGATTAGTTGTCTGAAAGGATATATAATAATTCCATTAATTAGAATTCGGCGGAGGGCAAAAGATGTATTTAATCAGTGCATGTCTTGCAGGGGTCAACTGCAAGTACAACGGCGGCAATAATGAACGATCATGGGTCAGAGAATTTATGAAGGACAAGGATTATATGCTTGTTTGCCCGGAAGCCCTAGGAGAACTTCCCACGCCGAGGCCGCCGTCGGAATTCCAAGGCGGCAGAGCCATAGATAAAAATGGCAGGGATATCACGGAAAATCTGATTTCTGGTGCGGAAAAGACTCTGGCGAAAGCCGAGAAAAAAGCCGCCGAACTGGGTCAGAAGATTGAGTTGGCGATTCTGAAAGCGAACAGCCCTTCCTGCGGCAGCGGAAAGATATACGACGGAACCTTCTCCGGAGTCTTGATCGACGGGGACGGCATCTTTGCCGCCATGCTGAAGGAGAGAGGAATCCCGGTAATCAATGAGAACCAGCGGGAAGAAGCCGAAAAGCATGAAACAGAATATAATAATCAAAAATAGGAGGATTGATTCATGATAAATTTTAAAGAAAAAATATCTGCAGCGCTGGCCGGAGCCATAGAAGGCCTGACTGCGGAGGAAATCAGGGAAATGATTGAAATCCCGACGGACAGCAGGATGGGAGACTATGCTTTTCCCTGCTTCAAGCTTGCAAAGGTCATGAGAAAGGCTCCTCCGATGATCGCGCAGGCGATTGCCGAAAAGCTTCAGGGCAATGAACTGTTTGAAAAGGTGGAAAATGTCAATGCCTATGTGAATATGTTTCTTTCCAGAAAAGTATTTCTGCGGGAAACCGTAGCCGGCGTTGCGGCGGAGAAGGACCGTTACGGCAGCAGCACCATCGGCAACAACCGAAAGGTCATCGTGGAGTTTTCCTCGCCGAATATTGCAAAACCGTTCCATATCGGCCATATCAGAAGCACGGTAATCGGAAACTCCATCTATAAAATTTATGATTTCCTTGGCTATGATACGGTGAGAATCAATCATCTGGGCGATTACGGAACCCAGTTCGGAAAGATGATCGTTTCATACAGAAGATGGGGCAACGAAGAGGATGTAACAAGAGAACCCATCAAAACGCTTCTGGGATATTATGTGAAATTCCATGAAGAAGCGGAAAAGGACCCAACCCTGGAGGATGAAGCAAGAGATGTCTTCACAAAGCTGGAAAACGGAGAACCGGAGGAAACCCGGCTCTGGCAGTGGTTCCGGGACGAATCCCTGAAGGAGTTCAACCGTGTCTATGAAATGCTCGGCATTGAGTTTGATTCCTATGCGGGAGAAAGCTTCTATTCCGACAAGATGGACCGGGTAGTCGGCATGCTGAAGGACGCCAGCCTGCTGAAGGAATCGGAAGGAGCCCAGATCGTAGAGCTGGATGCATACGGTATGTCTCCGGCCCTGATTACCAAGAAGGACGGTTCCTCTCTCTATATCACCAGAGACATTGCGGCGGCGGTTTACAGAAAAGAGCACTATGATTTTTACAAGAATTTATATATCGTAGCATCACAGCAGAACCTTCACTTCCAGCAGTGGATCCAGATAATCGAGCTTCTCGGATTTGACTGGGCAAGGGATTGCGTTCATATTCCCTTCGGTCTGGTCAGTCTGGAAGAAGGAACCATGTCCACAAGACACGGCAGAGTGGTATTCCTGGAAGAGGTGTTGACAAGAGCGGTCAACCAGACCAGAGAGATCATTCTGGAAAAGAACGTCAACACGGATAATCTGGACGTCACCGCAAAACAGGTGGGTATCGGAGCGGTTATCTTCCAGGAGCTTTCAAACAACAGGATCAAGGACTATGTTTTCTCCTGGGAAAAGGTTCTGAATTTTGAAGGCGAGACTGGACCATATGTACAGTACACCCATGCAAGAGCGGCCAGCGTGCTGAGAAACGGCGGGGAACTGACAAACCAGATCATTGGCGCGGCAGACCAGGCTGATATGGAACATATATCAGGAGACAGCGCCTATGAGCTTGCAAAGCTGATCTACCGGTTCCCGGAAGTGGTTCTGGAGGCAGGCGACAAATATGAACCGTCTATCATAACAAGACATATCGTGGATATCGCGCAGAGCTTCAACAAGTTCTACCACGACGAGCATATTCTCGTAGATAATGAAGAAGAAAAGAAAGCGAAGCTGCTTCTCGTCTACGCGGCGAAGCAGACCATTCGAAACGGTCTCTTGCTGCTGGGAATGGAAGCGCCGGAAAGGATGTAACAAATGAGATATGAAGGCAGTGTTTACAGGCCGCCCAGTGAAGCGTACAGCCTTATCATACAGGCCACCATCGGGTGCGCCCACAATAAATGTACCTTCTGCAGCATGTTCAAGGACAAGAGGTTCCGGGTAAGAAAGCTGGAAGAGGTGCTGGAGGATCTGGACTCCGCCAGAAGGCACTACAGGAAGGTCGGCAGGATCTTTCTTGCGGACGGGGACGCATTGGTTCTGAAAAACAAGGATCTGCTTGTGATTCTGGATCACATCGCAAAGAATTTCCCCGAATGTGAAAGAGTGGGTATCTATGGCTCGCCCCAGGACGTCCTGAGAAAATCGAAGGAAGAGCTGGAAGAGTTGAGGGATCACGGGATCGGAATCATTTACATCGGAGCCGAATCCGGCAGCGATAAGGTGCTGACCGATATCGTAAAGGGCGCTACCAGAGCTGAAATCATCGAATCGGTAAAACGCATCGAAGGGGCCGGCATTCCGGCGTCTGTGACCTTTATTTCCGGTTTGGCCGGAAAGGAAGGCTGGGAGGATCACGCGATCCAATCGGGAACCATGATCAGCGAAATGGAGCCGTCCTATGTCGGCCTGCTGACACTGATCACCGAGCCCGGCGCTGAGCTTTACGAGGATATTATAGCAGGGCGTTTTCAGCTCCTGTCCCCCATGGAAGTGCTGAAAGAGACCGAACTGCTTCTGGAAAACGTCAATGTCACGAAACCCTGCGTATTCCGAAGCAACCACGCATCCAACTACGTATCCCTTAAGGGCGATCTGCCTCGGGACAAGGAGCGGATGCTCGCGCAGCTGAGAGAAGCGATGAACAATGCCGATCTGCTGAAGGATGACAGATTCCGCATGCTGTAGTGATATTCCGGAAAAATCGGGATATCATGCGAAGCGGTCCGGATGAGATAATTTATTATGGGAGAGCGGTTATGAAGATATTGCTTACCACATTGAACTCCAAATATGTGCATTCCAATCTGGCATTGAAGTATCTTTACGCCAGCGCGGAAAAAAGCAGAAATGCCATTGATATCCAGGAGTTCACTATAAATAACGAAGAGGATTACATTCTGACGGAGTTTCTTAGAAAAAGCTATGACGTCATTTGCTTCTCCTGTTATATCTGGAATGTGGACAGGACCCTCTGTCTGGCGGAAACCCTCAAGAAGGCCAGACCGGAGATTAAAATTCTCCTGGGAGGACCTGAAGTGAGCTATGATGTGATCCCCTTCATGAGTCAGCACAAATTCATCGACTTTATCATTTCGGGAGAAGGAGAAGCGCCCTTCTCCGAGCTGGCTGAAGCCCTGATTGAGGACACACGGGAGTTTGAGAAAATCAGAGGTCTTACCTACCGGTCGGAAGGCAAGATTTTCGTGAATCCCCCTGCTCCGCCCCTGCAATTCGAATCGGTTCCTTTCCCGTACCTGAGCCTGGTTTGCGAGGAAGATAAAATCATGTATTACGAATCCGCAAGAGGCTGTCCGTTTCAGTGCAGCTACTGCCTTTCCTCCGTGGACCGCAAGGTGAGAAGCCTGTCCATGGAGCGGGTGAAATCAGATCTGAGCTATTTTATCTATAAAAAGGTGAAGCAGGTCAAGTTTATCGACAGAACCTTCAACTGGGACAAGCGGCGATGCTTTGAAATCATGAAATATCTCATTGTCAGCGATAACGGAGAGACAAATTTCCACTTTGAAATGTGCGGCGAGCTGTTTGACGAGGAACTGCTGCAGCTTTTAAGCACCGCCCGGCCGGGACTGTTCCAGTTTGAGATCGGAGTGCAGACGACCAATGAAAACGCGCTTCGGGCATGCAACCGGAAATCCGATCTTCCAAAGCTTTCGGAAAATGTGAGGCGGCTAGTGGAAATGGGAAACATCCACATCCACCTGGATCTCATCGCAGGGCTTCCTTATGAGGATTATCCCTCCTTCCGAAAGTCCTTCAACGAGGTGTACTCACTGAAGGGACATCATCTGCAGCTTGGTTTTCTCAAGCTGATCAAGGGATCTCCACTGCGCGAACAGGCGGAGGAACACGGATATTTATATCGGACCAGAGCGCCCTACGAGGTTATTTCAAACAAATACATATCATCCTTGGCAATGATCCGGTTAAAAAAGATCGAAAATCTTCTGGAATTATACTATAATCGAGGTGGTTTTCACCGTACGCTGGACTATTCAATCGGGGAGCTTGCGGAAACGCCCTTCGATTTTTATGAGGAACTGGCGGATTACTATTATTTAAAGGGCTTCCAGCACAAGTCCCATAAAAAAGAAGACCTGTATCGGATATTCCTGCTCTATGCAGGCTGGAAGGAACGATTTACACCGAATATAAAAGACAAAATTAAAGAACTGCTCATTCTGGACATGCAAGACACCTTGAATCCGGAGGCAATCAAAAAATTTGAGAGAAAGGGATGGGAAATCCTGTAGGTGAAAAGATGGTGCAATTACTGAAAAAGAAAGAGATGAAGGCGGAACTGCCTCAGAAAAGCCCGGAAGAGTATGATATCAAACTGCGACCCGACAGAGTGGGGAAATACTTCAAGAAATATACGAAGAATTTTGTCTTTGACGAATTCAGCGAAGAGTTTATCAAAAGAACCGGCATGAAGCATATGGAGGGTGTGCCGATTCCTTTACGAAAGCAGGATCTGGAGCTTTTCAAAGGCGGGGAAGGCTTGAAAATGAACCATATCGCAGAGAATATCGCCTGGATCATGGGAATTGATCCCAAGTTTGAGCATATGGAAAGCTATCTGGAATTCATGAGAAGGTTTTCCAACAGCAAGATTGTCAATGGAATGGTTAAGATTGGCAGAGACGCGGCAGAAAACAAGGACTACGACAATGCCGCCATCCATTTCCGGGCTGCGCTGTGCATCGATCCAACCAACCTCCATGCCATGTACAGCTATGCAAGAGCCTGCAGGGAGCTTTATCTTGCCAGCAACAATGAGGAGTACGTCGGCCGTTTCAAGGCAGAAGCTATTGAATTTTTTGAGCTTTTGACCATTATCCACCCAAGGTACTCTCTTGCTCATTACTATCTCGGGTATTGCTACATCAACATGGGCTTGTATATCAAGGCAAAAATTGCCTGGGAAACCTTCCTGAAGATGTCCCGGCATCCCAAGGATACCAAGGAGATCAAGAACAGATTGAGGCAGCTTGTGGAGCCAGTCAGGATAGAGGAAGGGTGCAACGCGGTGCTTTCCGGCAGATATGAGTTGGGAATTGACGTACTGGAGCCATTCCTCAATACGAAATATAAAGATTGGTGGCCCATGTCCTATTACCTGGGGGTTGCCTATAGAAGGCTTGGGAATAACAAGGACGCAGTTGACAGCTTTAAAAGGACCCTTGGACTCAATCCCTCCCATGTGGAATCCATGGAGGAGCTTGCCGAAATCTACGCGGAAAGCAAGGACAAGGAGAACGAGCTGAAATACAGAAAGAAAGCTGACCTGATCCGGTCCGGCGGACATAAGGAAAAGAACTGAGGGATTTGTGATTTCACAAGGGAGGATATTATGAAACAACTGATGACTGGAAATGAGGCTGTTGCCAGGGGAGCCTATGAAGCGGGTCTGACCTTCGCCTCCGCTTATCCGGGAACGCCGAGTACGGAAATACTGGAGAATATGGTTCATTATAAGGACCATATCTACTGCGAGTGGGCGCCCAACGAAAAGGTGGCGCTGGAAGCCGCAATCGGAGCTTCAATAGCCGGAGCCCGGTCCATGGCCGCCATGAAGCATGTGGGCGTCAACGTGGCTGCGGACCCGCTGTTCACCTTTGCCTATACGGGGGTAACAGGCGGCTGCGTTCTGGTCTCGGCTGACGATCCGGGAATGCACAGTTCCCAAAACGAACAGGACAATCGGAATTATGCGACAGCAGCCCGCATTTTAATGCTGGAGCCGTCCAACAGCCAGGAGGCAAAGGATTTTATGAAGCTGGGACTTGAACTCAGCGAGAAGTTCGACACTCCGGTCATGCTGCGGATGACCACAAGAATCTGCCACAGCAAGAGCCTGGTGGAACTTGAGGAAAGAACGGAAAAACCCCTGATTCCTTATGAAAAAAAGATTACGAAATATGTGGCGACTCCAGCCAATGGAAAAGCGCTGAGAAGAAAGCTGATCGATCGTTTAAAAGCCATGGAGGAATACTCCAATTCGGCAACCATCAATGAAGCGGAATACAATGGCACGAAAATCGGCGTGATCAGCGCCGGCGTCGCTTACCAATACGCAAGAGAGGTCTTCGGAGAGGATTCTTCCTATCTGAAGCTTGGCATGACCTTCCCGATGCCCATGGAAAAGATCAGGGAATTTGCCTCCAAGGTGGAAACCCTGTATGTCATCGAGGAGATGGATCCCTACATGGAAAACCATCTGAAGATGGCAGGCATCAAGTGCATCGGCAAGGAAATCATACCAGAAATGGACGAGCTGAATACGGATATTGTCCGGACAGCAGTATTCGGCATCTCGGCAGAAACCGTGAAATCTGAGAAAGAGGCGATCATGAGGCCGCCCACACTCTGCGCAGGGTGTCCCCACAGAGGCTTCTTTAATGTCTTGAAAAAGAAAAAGAATGTGATCATAACCGGTGATATCGGCTGCTATACCCTGGGCTCCGCAGCGCCGCTTTCCGCTATGGACACCTGTATCTGTATGGGAGGAAGCATCAGCGCCGGACACGGAGCGGCACAGGCCTTGAAGAAGAACAACTCCGACCTGAAGGTCGTTGCTGTGATCGGGGATTCCACCTTCTTCCACACCGGCGTCAACAGCCTGATGGACGTGGTGTATAACGGAGGAAATACCGTCAATGTAATTTTAGACAACCGTATCACCGGAATGACCGGCCACCAGGAGAATCCGGGAACCGGATTTACCCTGATGGGGGATCCCGCAAACGAGGTGGACATCCCTATGCTCTGCAGAGCAATCGGCGTGAAGGAAGACAATATCTATATCGTCAATCCGCTGGACCTTAAGGCAACGGATGCCGCTCTGACAGACGCCCTGGCCAAGGATGAGCCCACGGTCATCATTGCAAAATGGCCCTGCATCCTGAAAAAGTTCAGTGAAAAGGATAAGAAGGACTTCGACCTCAGTCCGAAACAGTGTGAAATCGATCAGGAGAAGTGCAGAAAGTGCAAGACCTGTGTCAAGACCGGCTGCCCTGCTATCACAGCGGCTGATCAGATCACCATCAATCCGGATTCCTGTACCGGCTGCTCCGTTTGCAGGCAAGTCTGTCCGTTTGATGCCATCAAGGAGGTAAAGTAATATGAATCAGGAAGTTAAAAACATCCTCCTGGTTGGAGTCGGAGGACAGGGAACGATATTGGCCAGCAAGATCCTTTCAGAGGGCCTTGTTCAGGCAGGCTATGATGTAAAGATGTCGGAGATTCACGGCATGTCACAGAGAGGCGGAAACGTCAGTACACAGATCCGGTTCGGGAAAAAGGTATATTCCCCCATCGTTGGAAAAGGAGAGGCTGACGTCATCGTGGCCTTTGAAAAGATGGAGGCCCTGCGCTGGATCGAATATCTGAAAAAGGACGGCAGGATGGTCATCAACGACTTTGAGATCCCTTCCGTACCCATTCAGCAGGGTGCGGCAAAGTATCCCGAGGGTATCCTGGACGAGCTGGTACATAAAGCCAAGGTATCGGTTTTCAAGGCCGGAGAGATCGCAGCGGAGCTGGGAAACTCCAAGACCATGAACATCGTGCTTTTGGGCGCCCTCGTCAAGGCAATGAACATTCCCGGAATCGAATGGGAGGAAGTAATCCGATCTAACGTCAAGAAGGGCTTCGAGGAGATCAACATCAAAGCATTTCATGCGGGAGCGGAGCAGGTTTCCTGAACATGCTGACAGCTCCGGGATATTATCAATGATTCATTAACCGCAGAACCGGCCGCTGCTATTTCGGCCGGCTCTGCGTCAATCAATGGTACTAAATATTGGATGTTACAATTCTGTGAAAATGACCGATATTTTCATTGACAAAGGGTAAAGCATTGTAGTATAATAAATTTTGCCGTCAGTGATGATGGATTGGTATTCCAAGGTAGCTCAATGGTGGAGCACTCGGCTGTTAACCGATAGGTTGTGGGTTCGAGCCCCACCCTTGGAGCCAACAATGCCGGAGTGGCGGAATTGGCAGACGCACAGGACTTAAAATCCTGCGATCTTTACCGATCGTACCGGTTCGACCCCGGTCTCCGGCACCATAAGAATCTGAAACTGACCGCATAATAATAGGCAGCAGACGCTGCTTGAATGAACGCCGCGGGGTGGAGCAGCTGGTAGCTCGTTGGGCTCATAACCCAAAGGTCAAGGGTTCAAATCCCTTCCCCGCAACCACGAAAATAACCTGCAATTTCAACGATTGCAGGTCTTTTGATTTTTTGTATAAATCTTTTATAAATTACTAAATGGGGGCGATTTGGGGACGAAGACATATTAAGAAGAAAACATATTGTCCAGCTTATCGGCGGCTTCTTTGTCTGCGCTTTTTAAAACATGCGCATAGATGTTTAATGTTGTACTAGTATTTGCATGCCCTAACCTTGCACTGACAGATCGGATATCCATTCCGGATGCAATTAGCAGAGTAGCATTTGTATGTCTCAATTGATGGAAAGTAAGAGGCGGTAGGTTATGGCGTCTAATGAATTGGGGGAACCATTGGCTGATTGTATCGGGGTGCATTGGCTCTCCTGTGTCCTGCGTAAACACCATTCCGCTTTCGTTCCATTTGTTTCCCAGCACTTCTTTATTTTTCTCCTGATTTTCTTTATATTCGAGCAAAACTTTAACAGCAAAATCAGAAATTGATATCATTCGTTTTGATGTTGTATTTTTGGGTGCTTTAGTGAAAGTGCCAAGTCCGCTTATGTATTGGCTTGTCTGTCGTACATTTATAGTCTTTTCAACAAGATTAATATCTGACCAAGTTAAACCCATTATTTCTCCACGTCTTAAACCCGAAGCTATGGTCAGTACTACAATCGCCTTATATTTTAAGGGTTCACTTTCCAGCATCTGAAAAAGTTGACGTACTTCGTCCTGATCGTAATGACTAGCCTCTTTTCGTTGTACTTTTGGAGGCTTCACTTTATCACAAGGATTGAATGGAAGTAAACCCCATTCGACGCCGTTTCGGAATATAACTGATAAAAGTCGATGATGGTGAAGGATGGTCTTAGCGGACAGACCTTCTTCTTTGCCATCAAAACGTGCTCCATTCGCCTGTAAATGGTTGTAAAAGTCTATCAGGTGCAAGGGCTTTAGATTACGTAGTTTAATATGCCCTAATTGGGGCTGAATACGATTATCGAGCATAATCTTATAACGCCAAAGGGTTTTAGGCGCTAGACTGCTGCTATAGGTTTTTAACCATTTGGTAATAAGATCATTAACCGTGAACTGCTTGCAATCCACATACTGTCCCTTTTCAATCTCAGCTACAAAAAGCGCTAAAGCTTTACGGGCTTCACCGTCATTTTTCGCCTTAATAGTCTTGCGATATTTTATTCTCTTGCCGTTGTTATCAACACCATCGGAAATCTCTAAACGGTAAGTTCCTGTGCCGCGTTTTTCGATTGTGCCACTACTCGCCATTGTTTATTCATCTCCTTTATCAAGCTTCTCTGCATATGAAATATAAGCTTTTAGCGTTAGCTCAAAAGAATGCCTTATTTCAAATTTATCGCGAATTAATCTATGCAATTTAACAAATTCGCTAAAGTCGGTAATGTTTTCTTGTATATACTTTAGATCATTTTTATCATTTTCTTTAATACTATTCTCTGGCGAAATACCCAACAATTGATCTACTTTGCAATCTAATGCATCAGATATTTCTATTAAATGTTTGAAACAAGGAGTATTAGAGGTATTTTCATATTTAGAAATTGACTGTATTGATAAACCAACTTTTTCGGACAATGCAGCTTGACTGAGATTTCTACTATTTCGAATTTCTTTTAAGCTTTTATTGAAAGCGTCTGGAAATTCAGGCTCGTGGAAATTATTGTCATAATAATTTGTATAGGGGCACCTGTCATTAGTTTTTCCTAAAAGATAATCCACCGAAGTATTATAAGCAATAGCGATTTTGACCAGTTTTTCATAACTTGGTTCTCTAGATTGCTCGTAAAAATATACTGCCTTGCTATCAGCTCCAATCTTTTCACTCAATTTTTTTTGTGTATCATTATTTATTTGTCTTAGATATTTTAGATTTGAGTGGAACATTGTCTGCCTATTTTCCCTTGAAAGAGCCATATAAGCTCACCTCCTAACTTTAATAGGATTATATCATAACAACATAAATCAAGTCAAGACATATATTAAACCAATACGAGAAAAAATATTTAAATAGTTTAACAAAAACATATTTACAATTAAACTAAAACGAGGTAATATATCATAAAACGGCAATAACTTTGATAAGGCATTAAACTAAAGCAAGGTACAACTTAAACAATAGCTGCCGTTTCATCGAATTGAAAGGAGGTGAGGTTATGGGAACAGTATTAACTGCAAAGGAGGCCAGTACATATTTACATTGTTCTTATTGGTTGATCACGAAGATGGTCAGAGAGAACAAGTTGCCGTATTTTAAAATCGGTAGAAAGATTCTTTTTAATGAAGAAGCTTTAAACGATTGGATTAAGGAAAATACAACTCTTACATTCTACTAAAAAATAAGGAGGAAAAAAATGAAATGCATGTTTCATGATGGCTACAGTTGTTCAAACCCCTGCCATCCATCAAATTCATATCGACCAAAAGCTAAAACAGTGAACGGAGTAAGCCGAGAGTTATGCAATAGCTTTACTGATCAATACCAATCTTGTCCTTTCTATCTCCAATACTTGAAAGAGTATTCTAGCCCGAAAAAATAGGAAGTGAGGGCTTTACATCACCACTAAATTAAAATGCCAACTCTTAAATGTAAGGGTTGGCATTTAGTATTATAAAACTAGTTTGCTAAAGTTATTAAATTGTATTATCAGTATTAATTATTATAGATTTTGTTGTCTCGTCATAATTCAGATCGAAAACAAGCTTATCTTGTAAGTCCCTCAATTTGAAATAGTTGCTGTTTCCTATGTTATAAATATCAAAATTAGCGATTTTGCCATCAATATTAATCGGTGTTGAAGATTTTCTGGCAATAGTCTTATCTGAACTACTTGTATCCATTTCTGAACCCAATGGGGTATATGATCCATATTGACCCAAGTAGTACCCAACCCAAGTAATACCCAGGCTTTAAATCCTTGAAAAAGCTATATTTTTATAGGAAATAACATATAACAAATCGTCGGTGTGTTTTTGACCCAAAGTTAACCCAGTATGTTTCTGCTCATAAGGAAATTCTATTACTAATAGCAGGATGACATGCGTTATTGGTAATGCAAACATATCAATGTGGTAATAATTGACTTTGAATTTCCAGATTTATTATAATATTGGTAAAAAGGTGGTGTTAAATTGGAAACATTAGGACAAAGGCTAAGAGAGTTAAGACTTAAACAAGGAATAACCCAGAAACAACTCGCAGAGAAAGTTGGTATTCGTGAAGCAACTTTATCTAGATATGAAAACGACAGAAGGGATACACAATGGGATATTCTTTCAAGAATTGCCGATGCCTTAAATACTAGCACCGATTTCCTTTTATGTAAAACGCAGATGTCGTTACCATTGAACCTATTGACAAAGGATATGCAATTATCCAAAGAGCATATCGATCTAATATCTAAATATGAGGGCTTAAGTAAGGTCAATAAAATGTTGATATGGGAGAGAATTGAGACCTTAATTGATACACAGAAAAAATAGATATACATTAAAGCATTTGATTATAATGGATCGTGGAGTTGTAATAAGGGGATTGAGTATGATTATTGGTAAAAAATACAATGTTATTCACGAAAATGATAGTAGTAATTTGCATTGTAAAACTTATGTTTGCGAAGATTTAATTACGAATGATCCTGTATTTATTAAGAGGCTTAAGGCACAAACAATTGGAAATGATGTAGCCAAGGAATTATTTTACAGGGAATATAAATCTTTGTCCATTTTAAATCATGATAGTATTATCAAATATATTGATTCAGGCTTTATTGATGAAGATCCTTTTATAGTAACCGAATACTTTAAAGATCAAACCTTGTATAGTTATCTGAAGAGTCATACCCTCGATTTAGAGGAAAAACTTGATATTTCCTTAAAAATTGTAAGTGGATTTATTCATGCACATGAAAAGAAGGTTATACATAGAGATATAAAACCCCAAAACATTCTTATTGATGATAATTTAAGGATAAAGATTATTGATTTTGGTATTAGCAAAATTATAGGGATGCTTTATGATTCATCCACAACAATGAAAAATTATATGTCAGTAAGGTACGCTGCGCCAGAGCAATTTCAAAGGCTTGAAGCAAGGATTGAAAGTGATTTATATTCATTAGGTCTATTACTGGGATTTATATTTACCGGAAATGAGCCACCAGATAACAGAGCAGAAATTAATAATTATTTAGAAACTATTGATATAACTGAAATCAAGTCGTTAATTCGGGAATTAATAAATGAAGACCTAAACAAAAGGCCTAGAAGTGCTTATAAAGTTGAAAATGTTTTAAAACAACTACAAATCAATTGTATTTCCGAGACCAGAAAAGTGTTTTTTAAGCCTCTTTCAGGAGCACGGAATAAATTATACAATCTTGGAATGGTTGATAATGAAAATAATTTTTCTGAAATCAAATACTTTATCAATGCAGATACAAGAAATTATAGCGCGTTTAAATATAGAAATGCGTATTATTTTATTGGGGATAAAATCAAATATGTATGCAAATTATCTGATGATCAAAAGTCTTTTTTAATTACTGATGTAAATGCACTTGATGATCAAGTTATATGGGAAATTGAAAACTCGAAGGGGGTTCCTCTATTTATCCCTTGGACAGTTTTAGACAAATTACAGAACCCGTCAGAAAAGAACGATATCATGGAGGTTATTCAACTTTTAGCAGACGTTGAGCGGGAGAAACAGAATAAGAAAGCAAAACGTTCCATTAATAATAAGCTTTTGAGCAACTGGGAAGCCCTCTTAATAGATGAATTTAGATTATTAGATGAAAAGAAAAACATTGGAACATACACTGATATATTACTAGATGAAATTGGATATAAAGTTCGTATTACAATAAGAAACTGCAATGTTGTATTAGATAAAAATGATCGCATTCAATTGACTTTACTCGGAGGCAATCAGCAAAAAACAGTCGGCAATTTTGATACTATAATAGACGAAACAACTATTTCTATTACTCTGGATTCAAATGTGGATATTGACGAGTATTGTAAAATGGGTGTTTTAAGTTTAGATACTAAGGAAGAAAAAGTTAATTTAAGAAGGTATATGAGAGCTCTAAATAGTGTTAAGAATGACGATACATACAATCCAAATATTTCTCGGATATTAAATGATCCCTCAATTGTCACAATAAATAAAGTTATACCAATTAGTAAAGAACAATTTGCTCAATCTTTATTTACTAATGAAGATGCTCCAAATGCAATTGCTGTTAAAAGGGCTTTGGCTACGAAAGACATATTCCTTTTACAGGGGCCACCAGGAACCGGTAAAACGACAGTAATTGTGGAAATCATGTGCCAGATTTTAAGAAGAGAGGAAAATGCTAAAATATTATTAGCTTCACAATCTAATGCCGCTGTTGATCATGCGGTTAAAAAAGCTGCTAAAGAAATACCTAATAAACGGATAATTAGAATTGGAAGAAGCGATAAAATCGCCAAAAGCTCAGAACATCTGCTATATAGTAACCAAATTGAGGATTGGGTTAGAGATGTTAAGGCTAACTCTTTAAATGCACTATTTAAGTATTTATCTAAAGATGACGGCACAATAAAAAAAGAAGATGTTGACGCTTATATTAATACATCAAGTCTCCAGAATGATCAAAGCCAAGAGATTCAACTTCAATTCCCCAACTTGAAAATTGATAGTGCTAAAAAAGTTTTTGAATTAGTAAATCAGTGGCATAAAAGCTTGGGCAAATTAGATGATTTTGATGAGATCTTTGCTGATAAAGCATCAATTATTGCAGCAACTTGTATGGGTATTGCCTCTAAAAATAAACTTGGAGAAATGCAATACGATTGGGTGATAATAGATGAGGCTGCAAAAGCCACACCACTAGAGACCCTCGTTCCACTAGTGCGTGGGAAAAAGATAATTATGGTTGGTGACCATCGACAACTACCGCCAACTATTAAAACCAATATAGATAAATACAAACTTCGAGCCATGGGTCTTAAAAAGGCTGATTTAGAAAAGAGTTTATTCGAGGAACTAATTGGATCAATCTCCCGGGACGCCAAAGTAGTTTTAACTGAACAATTCAGAATGCATCCAGCAATTTCTAATATGATTTCTGAAGTATTTTACCCAAGTGAAAAAATTACTAGTAGTATTAGTGCAAATGATAGACAACACCGGCTGAGAAAATGGAAGGACAAGCCCATAATATGGATTAATACCGACAAAATAAAGTCGAATAAGGAAACCAATGTTGCATTTTCAAAGAAAAATCAAGCAGAAGCAAGAGTGATTAGAGCTACATTGGAAGAGATAAATCGAGAATATGAATCAATGGCTTCTTTAGAGGCTAAAGTAAGTGTTGGTATCATTTCTGGTTATGATGCGCAGCGAAAAGTTCTTGTTGATTTGATTAATCCTGATGATACTACGAAATGGAGTGCTTTAAATATTAGTATTGATAATGTCGATGCATTTCAGGGTTCCGAAGTAGACATTGCTATTTATAGTATAGTGCGATGTAATGAAAAATATGAAATTGGTTTTTTAAGTGATGAGCGAAGATTAAATGTAGCTCTTTCTAGGGGTAAAACCTGCGTTATTATTGTAGGAAGCCTTGAATTTATTAAATCGGCTAAAGGTTTATTTGGAAACAATCCATTTGCAATGATTGTAAAGCATATTGAAAGGAATAGAGAATATTGTCAAGTGGAGGTTTATAATGAGTAATTTTGATATAATTGATTTACATAAAAGCGATTTGCCGGGGTATGCTTTGGTTGGTTATGGAGAAATAGGTATACCGCTATATTACTATAAAATATTTTATTTATATAATGAAAAGAAGCAACTCTCTGTTTTGCAAGAATTTGTTTTAAATTTATATAAGGAAGGATTATCCAAAAAGGATATATCTGATTTGCTTGCAATTGATGAACTTGTAATTTCAGATGTAATTGCGAGTCTCTATCAGATCGATTTTATTAATCCCGCATACAAAAGATTAACTTTAAAGGGAAATGAATATTTAGCTCAAAATCAGATAGACAACTTAGAAAGAGGGGAAATGGAGGTATTAATCGATTCTCTCTGTGGAGATTTTGATATCAGTGTAAATAATTATATGTCACAAAATGCCGCAAGAAAAAATAATATCCATAATGTACGCAGTTATATACCCCAACCAACAACATCTGATATTGATTTTACATATTTGAAAAAAGCTTATAAACAGTTTAAGGAAAAAAATGAATTAAATACAGCAGGCGACTTAATAGAAGTTATTAAACTCGAGAAATTAGATACAAAATATAAAAGAGTTTGTCTTATGTTGTTCCAAAATAAAAATGGAGAGGTAAGGATATTAGCATATGACAGAAACAGAAAGATGGAAAAATATGAGACTATATTAAGAGATATGGATGAAAATGATCATTTAAATCTATTGCAATTTGATATCGGTGATTATTTTGACGGAAGCAAATTAAAAGAAATATTTAAATTAATAGATACTATAGATACAAGCAATGAAGAAACAGTATGCAGCTTTAAGCAATATAATGATTTCTTTGAAAATTTAACTGATTGCACGATAATAATTCCATTAATAGAACCAACTAATTTAACTGAATTTTTTTATCATCAATTAGAAAGCAAATTAAAACGTAAAGAAAATGTGCTTCTATTTGTGAGTGGTAAAGAGGTTATAAATGTTTATCAAGAGAATTTTGTTAATAGTTTGTTATCTTTAGAAAAGACGTATGAAAACTTAAAGGTTAAACAAATAAAAGATTTATTACCATCTATGATTCTTTGTGAGGGAAAAGGAAAAATATGCAGGTTAGAAAAAACCGAAATAAATCTTAAGACCACAAAACAAGGAATATTGGAGCAGTTTTATAATTTATCAGAAGCAGACATTAATAAAATACAAATGATTGTACCAGAATTAAAAGATAAATCCAAAATCTCGATGAATCTAAAAGAAATAGATAGGGAGGAATTCAGAGAGAAAATTCGTGTTATTAGAAAATTAGTTATAGATTGTGACTGTATTATTTTTAATAATTTAGGAATAGGAATATTACAAGGTAATAGCTTGCAAGGTGAGAATGAGTTTTTAAATATCCCATTAGCTACCAACATGGATAGGTATAAACTTTTTCTAGACGCTGCAAACAAAACACTTTATGAATCAATTAAATCAAATGGTCAGTCTAAGCGAAAAATGAGGTTTTTCTGGAACGAATTTAAATCAGCATATCCTGAATTACAAAGAGTAATAGATAAGATCAGAGCCTATAGAAATAAGTATTTCCATGCAAATCTTGATGAAGCCAACATAAACACATATAGAAACTATATGGAAGAAGATTTCAATGGATATATGCCGGAATTTGTGAATAATGGATTCTTATACATACAGTATAATTTAATTGAGAGTCTGGAAAACGCTCTCAGAAGTATCATTAAAGCAGAGAATCCGGACATGTTTAAAAGTTCTGATTGCTAGTAATTATAAAGCATATCGATAGCTTAAGTATCATAGGAGTTTCATATGACATATTGTTTAGCATGGAAAAAGGATAAGCGAGTATATCTAATTGCTGATTCTGCATTATCATCAAAAAAAGACTTTATCCAGAAAGACATTACGACATTCGGTGAGGTCAGTGGGCTATATGGACAAGATTATATTCAAGATATTAAACTTAAAATTTATAGTATTAATAGTAAATTAGCTGTTACATTTGAGGGAGATGTAGACATTTTTGAAGAAATTGTTGAATACATCTATCAAATGATAAATTCAACTTCCATTAAAGATATTTTCAGAGATATAGAAGGAACCTATGGGGGGCAAGACTTAAATATACAACTTATTTTTGTTCTTTATGATACGAAGAATAGAATCTTTTTGTTTGATGGAAATCATATAATCGAAAAAGATGATTTTGCGGAAATTGGAAGTGGTAAAGATATTACTGGATTATCTCATAATATAAAATCATTCATAAATTATATCTACCCATTTACATTAGATAAAAATGAGTATTTGGCGGCGATCATCGCATATACACAATTATATATGCTGAAGAATGACACCTTTAGATATGGAGTGGGGGGTGTAATTTATGGGATATACCTTGATACTAAAATACATTGGTTTAGGGATTTAGAATATTATTTATATGATGATGGAGTGGAAATTGGTGATACAGTATCGGTAATATCACGATATAGTAGCGTTTTTTCGTCATCTGGAGTAACCAGAGGATCGAGGTTTTTTCTAAATACATATACCGACAGTGATCTTTATTATGATATATATTATAGGAGAGGGATTATTAGATCTTTAGATAATATTAATTCTTTTTATTATGTTTTTTATAGCAATAAATACAATACTATTCATTTTGTTAATACAAATGGGGAGTCCCAAAACAGTTGTTTTCGTAAATGGACTAAAAGAGATATAAATAAAACAGAATATGCTTACCTTTTTGATCGATTCTTTGCTATTCACTTAGAAAATAATATCGGTGATGATATTATGAAGCCTGATTTCAGCATAACTCATGCAAAACTAGCAAATTACTTACCTCATGACGAGGTAAAAAAACAATTAGTCCAGGAAGGACGAAATGAACATAGAAAATTTGACTATGATTTTCAACGATTGAAATACAAAAAGCAAATTCAAAAATTAGTCCATTCTATACGTGAAAATATTAAAAAATATTATAATTTAGTACTAATTGATTATACGTTTTTTTGTAATGCTGTAGAAGAAAAAATCAGCTTATATAAATTTTCAAATATAGATATTTCTAAGCTTAGCTTAGAAATGCTTAGAGATGGTTTTATGCAACAATTAGTTGAAACAACTTTTGATAAATATAAGTTTGTTGTTATAAAAGATTTAGATGATAATCGCGAAATAGATGGAATGTGTATGACTACTTGGTTTAAGCAGTATGATAATTGTACAATTATTGATACTAAAAATGCAGAGAAAGAGTTGCTAAATGCCTCTATTTCGATATTAAAAGAATACTATTTAAATGATGATTTTTTTCATTTAGATAAATTAGTTTTGATCTTAGACGACAGTGAAATTGATAAGATGTTAGCTCTTTGTGTACCTGAAATAAACTACAAAAATGATAATCCTGATATAATTTTAGTACGTAATATAAATGGTTATACTAAGATGTTTTGTGGTCTAAGGCATATTGATATTGACTATTTAATTCCAATAATGTTAGGTCTCACAATGAACCAAATAGGATTCTTGGAATCAGGTATTCCAATTGATCTTGAATCTTAAGATAATAAGAACGAAGAAGAATCAGGTTTTATGAATTATCATATAGTTAGGTTATTGAGTTTAGAAATTAAAAATTTTGTTGGGGGCATCTTGGGGACAATCAATGCTAATCTAATATAAAAAATGGGCCCGTGAAGAAAAGTCTGTAAATTAAGGAATCAAATAGCTTTCTATGATAAAATAAATTTCATAGGAGGCTATTTTTATGGCTCGAAAACATCCCCTTACTGAGGGAAAGAAAAACATTATCG
>JAEZLP010000028.1 GCA_023415235.1 Bacillota bacterium | reverse complement strand
TATAAGAAGTTAATTTTGATTTCAATATTTTCTCCCTCTCTAAGCCATATTATGCTTTCAATAATAGTCTTATAGAGAGTGTTTCGCTCTGAATTGCTTGTACATGTAGAAAAAGAATCGAAAAAGGCTTCAAGTCTCTCTAATCGTTCATCGTCAGTTACTTCTTGTTTTTCGATTTCCTTCTTTTTCAACCCATATATTTTCTTTTTTAATTCATAGATTTCTTCTTCGCGTCTCTTTTTTCTCTCAAGCCATTCTTCATGGCTGTAATCGCCCATTTCATAGGCATCATTAAGCCGCACCAACGCTCTTTTAATTTTATTAAGCATCATTTCTGATTCGAGGATTTCTTCCTTCTGCAGATTTTCAGTAGAAACATCTTCAGGAATGGTGGTTGCGGATAATATTTGTTCTCTATAAAGGCCGATTTCTTTTAATACCATATCTTCAATGACGCTCAATCTGATTCCAGAGTTATTGCATCTTTTTCCGTGCTTATCAATATACCAGCATGATTTAACTGATATAATGCCGTCACTACGTTTTTGAAAAGTATGAGCATGACCGCAAATTGCACATTTGATTAGTCCGGTGAAAGCATGGATTTGCTTTCGACTTTTATGAGGTATGAGAGTTCTTGAACCAATCATCTTAATGATTGCATCATGTTCTTCTTGCGTTTTAACTGCTTCATGGCAATTTTCCACGATAGTCCACTCACTGCGTGGTAATACTTTATAGGCTTTTGCATTTGGGCGTTTATTCTTATGGGCATCTCCTTGCGTCTTATTACTTATTATCTTGCCTAAATGAGTTTCATCAACAAGAAGCCTTTGGACGGTCACGCCACTCCAATGATTACCTCTATTTGTTAGAATCCCTTTATTGTTAAGGTGAATGGCAATATTATTGGGAACCATTCCAGATAAAGCAAGTCTTATCATTTCACGATAAATGGGTAATTTTTCAGCATCTACTACAATTCCTTTTTCATTGTATTTATCCATATATCTTTGATAAACATATGGCAAAGGGGGCTTCCCGTTCGTCCACTGTCCTTGCTTCGCTCCAATTCTTTTCCCTTGCCGTAAACGCTTTGTAATCATCTTATATTCGCGTCGCGCCATGAAGCCTTTAAACTCAACCATTTCATCATCAATGTCATCGTTAAGGTCATAGATTTTATCGGGCGTTATTATTAAAGTTTCAGATTTCCTGAATGTTTTTGCAATCCTATCCTGATCACCCATATCACCACGGCTAAGTCTATCATAATCAATAACACATACTGCATCGTATGTATCATCTTCAATCTCTTTCAATAGTTTAGACATTTTAGGACGCAATTCCAAACTATCAGAAGTCCCTATTTCCAGAAATTCGACATACTTATATCCACGTCTTTGGCACAACTCGTTTAGAACCATTCTGTGCTTTTCTAAATCTTCCAAACTTTCAGCACGTGATTTTCTAAGGTAATTAGCCACATATCTTATATCATACTTCTGGCATTCTGAACTTATCAAAGGCATGTTTTGTGTCACCTCGCTTCGCCTCTGAACATTCATTATTAAGGCTTAATTTGTTTTGCAGAATTTCAACTAATTTTTCCCGAAAATCATACAATGCCTTTGAGGATGGTACATTTGTAATGACCTTTATGTTTAGCCTACTTTCGGTACTCATATTAAGCCTCCTCAATTATAAAAAAAGCTTCGTATTACAAGCAAAGGTGCAAATCTTAAGTTAATACAGTTTGTCACCTCACCATTAAAAGCAAGGTTTTGTTACTTGCTCTTTGGAAACGTCACTCTTCTTAATCCCACGCTCACGGTCAGCGCCACGTCAACCGCCTCCATCGTTTCAGCACCAACACTGCCCATGTATTCAGTGAGCCGGGTCTTATCTATCGTCCTGATTTGCTCCAATAGCGCGATGGAATTACACCCAAGGGTCTGTAAGCCCGCAAGGAGTATGTGTGTCGGTAAACAAGGTTTGTCCCTGCTGGTGATTGCCGCAACGATCACGGTGGGACTGTGCCTGTTGCCGATGTCGTTTTGAATCACGAGAACCGGGCGAACGCCGCCCTGCTCGCTGCCGACAACGGGACTTAAATCGGCGCGGTAAATATTGCCGCGCAAAATGGGTCTTGTCATTGGTTCGGCCTCCCTGTGAATATTCACATCCTTTCCGGATATGTAAAGGCAGGCCGCAGGGCTTTTAAGATTTAAGCGGCATAAGAAATATAAACCCAGTAAAATCCGCCCTGGGCCTGGCTTGTATACTCAAACGCTCCAATTTGTCCTCGACACCCCGAAGCATCATGGGAAATCATCAGGCGGCTGGCTGCGTACCAGCTCCACGGGAGTCTCACCCCAACTGTGGTTCTCACAAAGCCGCCCTCATTGCGTGATCCCGCATATGCGGGGCTGTGACTGGACGGGAGTATCATTAACCCCATTGCCTGGTTATGGCCGTACCGGGGGCAAGCCGGTATTGATAGCCGGAGGATTTCCGCTCGCTTTGGAACAAGGGCAAGCACAGACAGAAATAAATAAAGTGAAATCTGTTTGCTTCCGGTTCTGCAGGTCATGGCGCACCGCTAATGTGGCTGCCGTTCATCACGGCGGCAATGGGAACGTACCTGATGAAATGGGTATTCGGTTGTCAAAGAGCGCCCATTCAACATCGCTTAGACAGAGAACAGGTGAGAAGTTTTGCCCTCTCACCTGTTTCCACAGTCAGGGGCGAAAAGTAGCCCCTATTATTCAGAAGTTTTTTATCAACTCCCGAATCTTTTCCGCTGCCCTATCAATCGACCGCTTGACAGGCATTTTCGTACAACCTTCCATTTCCGCGATCTGCTGGTATGTCAGGCCAAACTCATGATATAGGATGAACCGCCGCCGTTGAACTTCCGGCAACTCTGCGATGGCCTTAAACAAGCTGTCACTCTGTTGAATGTCAAACACCGTTTCCTCTACGCTCTTTGGCGGGTGCGAGGCCCGATGATACAGCGTCTCGTCCGTGAACTCGGATTGTTCGGTATGTCGTTCGTCCCATCGGCGCAAATTCCGTTCATGCGTGACAAATCGTAAGAACTCCAGATACACCGGGCGTGATACCTCTGTTTTCCGCATGATGGCCTGTCCATCCTGAAAGGAAACATAATAGCGCGTAATTCCTTCGACCACATCTGTTCGCAGGGTATATGGATTTGTGTTATCAAACATCGTCCTTTCTCCAATCTGAAATTTTTTGAAAGTTCAGATCGGAGCGGAGGACTGCGGCAGCGTAGGATTCCCACCGCAAAAAAGGATACAAAAAAGCCCGGCTGAAAATGGCTCAACCGGGCATGCACACAAAAATTCCTGATGTTGGGATGCTCATGGCAAAATATTCCGATGCAATCATCTATCGTACAGGTATGAATTTGATTATAAAATTGTATGTGAAGGAGTCGGCATATGTAGGGGCTGTCTTTATTTCAACCCCGGCATAAGAGATAGACACAGTATGCTCATCGAGATACCTCTTTCGCTGCACAACGCAAAAGCCGGTATCCTGATATCCAACTTGTTCGTCAAAATCCGTCAAAATTCGTAAAAGAAACAGGGCCCGTCCTCATAAGAGAGAGGGCAGGCCCTGTGGATCTGGCAACCAGGCTATCATAGCGCCCTAAAGCGCCTTAGACCCTATGGCTTTGCGCCCCCGCCTTTCAGCAGGTTTGCCCTTGTCTTATATACAGTATTCCTTGGCTTTTTTGCGGATGATTCTCATTTCGTCATTATCATCATTTAATCTCCCCGTTGTTGTATTTGGCTACCACCACAAACTGACCGTTCTCCGTGTGATAGGCGCAAGTGGCAAGCGTTAAAAGCTTGTCACCTTAGGAGGCAGTCACTCTAGTGTCATACAGGGCAAGCGCCTTTTGTTGGCCATGTGCTCGTCAAAATCCGTTTGGCTATCGTCGTTCAGGAAATTGTAATGTTTGAACACAATGTCGCTCTTTCTGTGAATCTGGCTTTCAAACACCGCGATGATCGCGTATTTCTACTGTGTGTCCTCATCTCTGTATTGTCCAATCCCGCAAAGCCTAGTATGTATGCGTATTATTTGTTAAACAAATTAGGTTCTGATATTATTAAGCAAGGCGACGGATATATTATCACTAAATCTGACGATGCTTATCAAATATTGTGTTATAACTATACCTACTTTGATTCTCTGGGTATGAGCGGGGATTTCTCCAGAGAGACCGAAAGCAATCGATATCAAATATTTTTAGAAAAACCAACGATCGAATTCAACATTCATATATCAGGTATCCGAGAAAGCAAATATAAGCAAAGACTCTATTCTCTAGATCGCGAACATGGCTCCGCCTTTGATATTTGGGTCGAGATGGGCATGCCAGAGAATATGACTCAAGATGAAATTAATTATTTAAAAGATGTCTCTGTTCCTTCCATTTCAACGCGCGAATTCATCATTGAGGATGCATATCGCGCCATCGTTACAGTTCCTTTATTCGGATGTGTTCTAATTTTGATTAACCCTGTACAATAGATTAAAAAATAAGTTTGCATTATAATACTGTTTACCTTTTGCTATTTAGCAGATCCAAGGTCTTATTTAGCATCTCATAAGAAAACGAATCAGGAGAAAGCACTAGCAAACTGCGCAAGGGCATCTCCCTAAAGACTAGAGGAATCTCGAAACACGCCCTTGTATACTTTTAGAATTACTTGGGGATTCTGCTCCCGTCGTTCCGACGAGATCAGATTTCCATGCTTCGGTTGATCAATTGCTAGCATGTCATAGCTGCGACATAATAACTCGACACAGTTAGCATGTCTGCATCTCCTTATTGTTAAATGCGCCATGGCTTATGACTATGGGAAAGAGATAAAATCAACCGCATGAAATTTAATTAGCTGAACCATCTTTCCTCTAATTTCTTTATGTTTGGTCCGTTTGCTGCATATTCTCCATCTGGATCATATTTCAATGCCAACCAATATTCCACTAACTTATCAGAAAATATACTATCAATATGTTTTGATCCAAGACATAATACATTGCAATTGTTAATCACTATAGATTCATGTATCATTTGGATGTCATTGCATGCAGCGGCATACAAACCTTTGATTTTGTTTGCAGCGAGCGCCATGCCAATTCCAGTCTCGCTTAATAAAATTACCCTCTCATACTCTTGTGATAATAAACCTTTTGCAACTCTAAGGACTATATCAAATTGGTCGACATTAATAGTCTCATCATGAATGCCAACATCAATGATGTTATGTCCCATATTTAGCAATTCATTAACCATACTATGTTTATACCGAAATCCAAATTTATCGTTCCCAATCGCTATCTTCATTTTATCCTCTTTTCGGACAGTTTGCCCGAGCTCTGCTTTGTTAGGTCTGCTGCTACTAAAAGAGAGCGCAAAGCGCCCTCTTTTAGCATTGCATCTTGTTATCCGACCTTCAATTCTGCGACATTCCCGACCCAGGTGGCTCCATCTATGGCAAGCACCGGGGTATCGAGCATTTCACCGTCTTGCTCAATAACAATCATTGTTGTATCGAGCATTGCCGACTCAATGGCGAGACTGGATTCGACTCCATCGATTGTAATAACGCCAAGTGTTACAAATTCAGTTACACCGACCGTTGCCAGAAGGTTCGCAAGAATATAACCTTTGCACTCATGCTCTGATGTCGTTCCGTCTTCACTTATTGTCTTGAGTGTCTGCTTAACAGTCTCTGTAGATTCGCCTATTGTTGAGCTGGTTAAATCTATATCACCAATCTTGATAGTCCACTCTTTTGCATCTGGTTCCTGAGAAGTTACTTCACTCGGCATTTCTGATGGTTCCACAGATGTTACATCATCAGTAATCTCCTCTGAGTTCATCGCAGTAGTTTCCTCTGTGACTGTGGACGATTCTTCTGTTGACGCCTCTTTGGGAGCACATGCAGCTAAAAGGGCTAATATTAGCACCAAACAGAAAAGTGTCATTAATACTTTCTTCATTTCTCACTTCCTCCTTTATTTTTATTACTCTTTTTCAGAGTAAATAAAATATAGTTCATTTCATCCTTGTCGAGCTTTTTATAAAGCGTAACCCAGAATGAATTCGGTAAATTTTTCCATGTTATATCATTCAATCCATATTTATATAGTGTTGTTCATTTAATTATATAAATAGATATACATGTCAAATACTTTCAGTTATGGCCGTAAAAATAATTCCTATTGCTGTTGCCCCAGCGTCAGGATATTTAAGACTCCTCTCCCCTAAGTAACTTGCCCTTCCCTTTATGGCAATTATATCTTTTGTGCTTTCAGCTCCTTCAACGGCTTTTTGAGCACTTCTACGCATGGCGTCTGTTAAAGCCTCTCCAGCTTCAGCGCTTTGTTTAAGCGATTCTGTCGCCGGTATTAAAGCATCCAATAATGTTTTATCCCCCAGCTTAGCTCCGCCTCTTTTTTGTATGCCGTCTACAGCGCCCTGTAACAGTTCAGCTAATTCCGAAACACCATATTCCACTTTTCCTACTGCTGATTTACTCGCACTGCGAAACGCAGAGCCCCAGATCGGTCCTGATGCACCCCCACAGTGTTCTGTGATAATCATGCTGCATTCTTTGAGAAAGATACTAAAGTCATCTTTGTTTAGATTATCCCATTCACTTTTAATCACCTTAAATCCTTTTGCGAGTGACATTCCAAAGTCCCCGTCTCCCGCTGCCGAGTCCAACTCACAAAACGGAACTTCATTTTCAATTATTACTTCGGTCATTTTGGCGACCATATTCGTTACATCATTTACTGATAGTGTTTGCATTTGAATTCCTCCAAAAAACTGAGAAAGCACTGATATCAGATGGTTTGATGATATTTTTTATGACGTCTCCCCACACCTGCTTTATCAGTGCTTTCAAAATGAGTATTAGGGTTAATCTATATCCTAAACGCCGACGTCTCTGCTGGATCATTCAACAGTACTTTGAGTTCGTTATCTAATCTCAGCAACGAAATCGATGCTCCTGCCATCTCTATGGATGTCATGAAGTTGCCCACAAAATTCCTATAAACTATGATGCCCTTCTTTTTTAGGATATTGTGTACAGCATTGTTTAACACATATAACTCCTGTAAAGGCGTCCCGCCGAGACCGTTTACAAGCAAAGCAACTTCTTCTCCTTCGGAGTATGTGATATCATTCAATATGGAATTAATCATTTTCTCGGCCACTTCGTCAGCGGATAGTATCTTTTCTCTGACTATACCCGGTTCGCCATGAATACCCACCCCAAATTCCATTTCGTCAACGCCTAAGGTAAATGTGGGAGATCCCTTAGCAGGAACCGTACATGATGACAGTGCAAATCCTATAGATCTTACGCCGAAAATGACCTTCTGAGCGATTGCTTTAACTTGCTGAAGCTCCATGCCTCTTTCGGCGGCAGCGCCAGCTATTTTATGCACAAATATCGTACCGGCGACGCCTCTTCTGCCGCTCGTATAAAGACTATCTTCCACGGCCACATCGTCATTCACATATACTTTTTCAACAACGATATTGTCGTCTTCGGCCATCTCCGCTGCCGCGTCAAAGTTCATGCAATCGCCCGAGTAGTTTTTAACAATCAGCAATGTCCCTTTCTCTGAGCTTGTTTCAACAATCGCATTATATACCTGAATGGTCGATGGAGAGGAGAACACATCTCCGCATACAGCGGCATCAAGCATCCCTTTACCCACAAAACCCGCATGAGCCGGCTCATGCCCGCTGCCACCACCGCTGATCAAAACAACCTTGCTCTTGTTTGAGTTCTTTCTCTTTATGATTTTATATTTTTCATTGAGAGCCAGAATGTCAGGATAGGCTTTGATGATTCCCTGGCACATCTCATTGACGATGTTCTCAGCTTGATTTATTATTTTCTTCATGACTGCCCTCCCATTTTATTAGCAACAAGAATGGCTGCATATACATCTTTGCTGGTTACCGGGAAGGGCATATTATGAATCGTTTCTCCCGGCGCGCAAGCTGCCTCTGCAACAGCCATTATTTTTTCATTCGTAGGGTTCTTTATTCCCAAATCGTTCAAACAAGTCGGAAGTCCAACCGATTTGCAGTAAGCGATGATATCTTCGATTTCTTCCTGCGGCGCATTCTCCAGAACCAGATGGACAATGGCACCAAAAGCGACCTTTTCACCATGATAATAGTGATGCGTCTCCTCAAGAACGGTTAACCCGTCATGAACCGAATGACAAGCCGCCAACCCGCTGCTTTCAAATCCAAGTCCACTTAGCAATATATTGGCCTCAATGATGTTCTCAAGCGCCGGAGTCACCACGTTATTATCGCAGGCAATCTTGGCCTTCACCGAATCCTCCATTAGCGTTTCAAAGCACGTTCTGGCAATTGCGTATGCCGCTTTCGTACTTTTTCCGCCGGACATGTTGTTTGCACCGGAACGGATGCACGATCTCGCTTCAAAATAAGTCGATAGTGCATCACCCATGCCGGAAACCAAAAACCTCGTGGGTGCCTTAGCGATAATTCCAGTATCTACAAGAACCAAGTTGGGGTTGTTATGCAGGTGGAAGTATTCCTCAAATGTCCCCTCTTCGGAATAGATAATGGCCAACTTGCTGGTGGGGGCGTCGGTCGCCGCAATAGTGGGAACAATGATCACCGGCTTGTTTGACAAAAAGCTTGCAGCTTTTGCTGTATCCAACGCTTTGCCGCCACCGAGCCCAATGATAACGCCGCAGTTGTTTTCTTCCGCCAATGCCTTCATCCGCTCGATTTCTTTTTTCGTGCACTCCTCTTTGAATCTTCCACATATCATATTAAAAGAAGTTTTTTCCGCGGCAGCATCTAATAACTCCTGAACCCTGTTTTGATCCGCCTCAGACGCAACCAACAAAGCATTGCTAGAAAATTCTAATACATACTCTCCAATGTTCATTAACTCATTTTCCCCTTGTATATACTTGAGTGGGGATATCATCGTTCTTCTCATTAGACTATCTCCTTTTTATTTTTTTAAACCCAGAATATTTTAAAAAGTGTCCTAATAATTATTTATTTTATTATATTTAATTACCTGTCCGCGAACATTAGATTATAGACGCCATTAATGGAATTATTCGATTGAAATATTAGTGCAGAATAAATCCATAGAAGATTCACAGGAATAAGATTAATCTTGTGTTTCTACATATAATTTATAACTTCTTTATGGCTCTAAACGTCACAGCATTCCACATAAATAATAACAATAATGGAAATATAAAAATGAATGTTGCGCCAATACAGTATCTTTAATCTTAATATATAAAGTTTGTTGTTGAAAATTCATGTCATTAAGTATAAGATATTATATAAATAAACTATCCTGTTCATTATATTTCTATTAAACAAAAGGTGATCACATGAAAAATCTATTGAACATTAGGCATATATTTGAAAATGAAAAGTTTCAAAAAATACAGGACTCTTTAGCTTTAGCTACAGGTCTTGCTATTATTACTGTGGATTATAAAGGAATACCCATTACAAAGCATAGTTCATGTTCAGATTTCTGTAAGATCATGCGAAGTAATTCTGCCTTCAGCAAATTATGTGAAGTTTGCGATTCACGTGGGGGTATCGAAGCTGCCAGAATACAGTCACCATACATTTATATTTGCCATGCAGGTTTGGTTGATTTTGCTATTCCAATTATGTCAGAAGATAATTACCTAGGTGCATTTTTGGGAGGTCAGGTGTGTTTATCCAAGCAAGAGGATGAATATAAACTCGAGAAAATATTTCAAAACAGTCAAAAAAACGTTTCACTAGAAAATACAAACGCCATTTCGGCATATCGAAGAATTCTGACCATGGATCTGGAAAGGATCAGGATTATTGCGGATCTGTTTTTTTCCATATGCAGAATTTTGGTTGATGAAGTGAAGTTGCGTTCGTCGATAAATGAGCTTATTAAAAACGAGTCATATATTCATGTTGATAGACAATTTTATGATACGTATAGCGAAATAATATCGGATCGTTACTACGATATAACAACAGAAAAAAAAGAAAATGAACCGGATATTTTAAAGCCAGCCTTTGATTATATTCGCAATAACCTTGATGGAGACTTATCTTTGCGCAACATGTCAAAAATATGCAATATCAGTCCTAGTTATTTCAGTAGATTGTTTGCAAAGGAAAATCTGGGGAGTTACAGTAATTATATAAACAAGCTTAAAATTGACCATGCCAAAAGGCTATTAAAATCAACGGATCTATCAATTAGTCTGATTGCTATAAAACTTGGGTTTCTTGACTGTGGATATTTTATAAAGGTCTTTAAAAAGATCGTAGACATGACTCCCGCGGCATTTCGAATCGCTCAAAAGAATACTCCAGATGGATAATTTAATTTCCATTAACCTAAACTTTACGCTTTTGCGGCAATATTCTCATTGCTTTGTCGTTTGTTTTATAACTTCGCTGTAACAATGCCCCCAACCATTCGTATGACCAGGGGCATTGTATAGCAAGTTGTATTCTTTTCTCACTCTATAGTTGTTCCAAATACCGATAACCGATGTCGGCTATTACATTGAGTAATACATAAATACCTGTATCGCAGGGATTGTAAAAAGAGCAACATTGAGCAAAGCGCCAGGTATTGAGGAACCGGTTTTTTGATAAAGCTTCCGGTTGATAATTGCCGAAACAAACAACATCACAAAAAAGAATGAAATCATGTACACGAGCGCAGATGAACCCGGAGGTGTCGGAAATACAGTCTTGCCGGTTAACACGTAGCCAAGCAGGAACTGGATACATGCCAATATAAACATTCCGATAGCATTGACGACGGCCATTAGCCACGTACTTGCTTTTTCACTCATATCCTTAAACCGAGCAGAGTTGACCAACATACTGTTTAAAAGGTAGAACGGCAGGAAATAGATTGCATACAGAGCCCAATTGTAGTACTGCACCTTGGACAGCGCCGTAAAGACAATCGCTCCACCCGGGGTAATCTTCAGATTCGCTGCGCCGAATAAGTTGTAATAAACCGTAAGCAGCACAGAGACCAAGCCGAAGACAGCCAGCGCTAGAAGAATAGATTTTCCAACGTTCTTTCCGCCATATTTCAAGCCATACATATCACGGAAGCTGAGACCAAACTGCTTCTTGTCATATACCATATACTTGATGACCATAAGCACCAATAGAATAGCCGCCATTATTATTGCCCAGAATGCAACTTGTGTTGGCAGTTGGACTGTCGAAAGTGGTCCGGCTTGTATAAATGATCCCCATCCGGTTCCCATAGAATAGGTCAATACAGGCAGCAGTACAAATATTGCGGCAAATATCCAAAACACCGGGGATTTTTTACTTTGTACCGGTGCTTTAGGCTCTCCTCGCAACGATGCGAAAAACGGCACCTTCATCAACAGTTCAACCAAAGGCAGAATGAGTATAAGCAATGCAATAAACCCAATTGCGCTGGCAATGTCTTTAACCATCCAATGGGAAGCATCTGGATTTATGATGGTATTCGTGCTGTCACCGGCAACGATGTTACCATTATTGTACGCAAAACCTGTTGAAAAGAATTGCACGGAGGCTTTTGCCGTTTCTGTAGATAAGTAAGTAAAACCATGCCAGCCAAATGGTGTGACGATCGTACGAAGACTGTTGCTTTCAGCGGCCGCCTGAACTGACAGATCTGAAGCGTCGCTGTATAATGGCGCTATTTTTGTACTAACAGCCCGTTCTGTGGTGTTCGACAAATTCGTCTGATACCATGTATCCTTTTCTGCGGGACCATCAAGGGATAGTATCATCTTCGTTTCATCAGAGACCAGGGGCGCATTTGTGTTCTGCATACCAGCGCCACCATTACCGCTTAAATTCCTGACCATACCAAGGTTTGCCTGAAGATCGCGCCATACAGATATCCCGGCGACTTCCACCTCATGCGGATCACAGCCAGTGGGGCCTGCATCATAAATCATATAATTTCGAACCGCAAGATTGTATTCACTTGTTATTTGTTCTTTGCGCAGCTCATAAAGAGCGCTATCTTTTTCGTTAAGCGCCGCTGCAACGGTATCGGCGTCCTGAGCTGCAACCTGTTCTTCAGTAACAGAAATGCCAAATTCACTATGGAGCACATTTAAGAGTTCGTCTTGAAGTGTATAGAACCCGGCGAGCCTTTGCGCCATACGTCCGGTTCCTGCGCCACCCAGTGAATGGCCACACATTCCTATCCGCGTCTGATCGACAAAGCCGAGCGTACGCAGATAGTCAAGGGCATCTTGAGCGCCGCAAAGTGAAACGTCGTCATCAAAAGGACTGGGGGGAACAGAAAATCCTCTATTATTGATGATTTCGCTGTGTCCGTGGCCATACATATCAATTTGAATAACAGCAAACCCACACCTAGCAAGTTCTATGGCCACATTATCAAGATAAGTCCGGCTATTGGTGAAACCTGCATTAACGATTACTGCAGGCACAGTGTTGATGAAGTTACCCGCTTCATCGGTTTTCAGTGCCAACTTTGGAATATACATTGAGGCTGCCAAGTCTCCACCGTATGGTGAAATCGTCACTTCCTTGATCACAATCTCACCATTATTGCTCATCACACCTGCGCTCACAAAACCTGAGATCAGTATGATGACCAAACATAAGGCCACTACCACAATGCTTCGATTTTTTTTCATAGCTTCCATTTTATCATACCCCTTTTCTATTATTTATTAGAAATTTGAATAGACTATTATCTTTTTTCTGTTCCTACTAAGATTCAAACCAATATACATAAATGTGGAATTAAGGCTCTGCACATAAAACAGCTGCATTAAGTATCCGCGCTTATCGAGGAATTAATTAGATATCCTCTACCCATGTCTCAGATTTGGGTTGTTTCTGTCCATGACTATTCCATCTACATCAAAGCCTGATACCAACAGATTCTGCATAAAACTTTGGGCACCCCTATCCGTTTCATCCGATATCGGGCAGATATATTCGTTCGGTCATCATAGTTGAATCAGGTATCCTTATATGCAACCCTGTTAAAAATGTAAACTAATTCTTCGAACCCTATATTTTTTTATGGCTCTTGAAGCTCAGAAATTTATATTACATCAGTTCCAGCAATAATTCATTAGACAATAGAATACACTTGTTGCAATCACGAATAGAAAAATCATGACCGTTGGGTATCATGCCTCCTCCCTTACTTTAAGAATATTGGCAACTCAATCAAAATATAAAGATATAATAGTCTCACGGGGTAAGCAGTCTGTCCACAGATTAATATAATTTAAACTTTCTAATTTAGAATGTATTATATGGTAATCGCAGCACCCGGAAAGGCTAATATTCATAGCTTGCCAAGCCTTTTTAATAGCAATTATATATTTTAGCTTCAATAAAACCAGCAAGATATTTCGATTAAAATCGAAAAGCTCTGGATCAGGATGAAGTGACCCAGAGCTTTTTCAATAAATTTCTGACTTTGAGACCTTCATGTCCATATTCGAATCAAAGGCATGAAAATCTCGTTTTTACTTTCTACGCTCCGCTTTTTGCGAAACGATTGCCGATTAAGCCTTGCCATCCGTCGATTTTTGCCAATTGTAGTTTAATTAGCAACGGTTGTGCCACCATTATGAAAAAGCGTTGAACGTAATTGCAATCGCCGCCAATAACAATGCTGAAACGAACCAACCGACATAAATATTCTTTGTCTTTCTATATAGTGCGGTATTCACAATTGAAGCAATGGTGAACTGGGGCACAACTGCGATTAGTTTTATACTATATACCAAGGCGTTGGGATGTCCACCTGGGAAAGGTCCATAGCCAACAAAAAACGGCGGATAATGATTTGCCCTTAACCCAAAATAGTAAATCAGCAATACAATGGTAAATCCGCCGGCGCCAACAAGCCAACTGGTTGCATATTGCTTAAACACACCCCACTTACTTTTATCATCAGCGGAAAGTGAAGCAAAACTAATACTAACCGTATTTAAAACACCAAAGGCGAACAGGAACATCAATAGATATCCAAAGATGTATGGAAGTCTGTTCGCTGACATCGGCTTAATTCCAAATATCCAAAAACGGAAGTCTATGTTGAACATGCCATAGCAGATGTTCACAACAAGGTAAATGACAAACACGACAGCCACCGCAAACCCCAATGCTTTAACAATCTGCATCAAAGTCTTTCCGACGCCTCCCTGGCTCTGGAAACCATAGCTTTGCAAACTGCCACCATGCTTTTTGCCGTAGACGAAGTGCCAGATAATGAACAGAACCAATATGATCCCTGCATTAATAGCCGCAAGCCATGCATAGTAGTTGCCCCAATTCATCGGGAATAAACTATTGGCTTTTATTGTTGTCAATGGGAGCCCTATATTATACAACGTCAGCATTGGTATAGCTACTAAAATGATAATTCCAATCCATTTTACAAGCCCTCCCATTTGAACAGAAGGCTTCAACCCTTCGTTGACCAATGAAGAAAATGCTTTCCCTTTTAGTAGCACAAACCCTAAGCTTATTACAAAACACAGTAATGAGACAATCGCCAACGCGCCGAAAGCCTCTTTATATTGCCATATCTGATCCGTAGACTGTAAAGCTGTGTCTGTGGGCATAGCACTCTCGAAAAAGCCAAGAAGATCACCTATCGTCTCGCTGCTAATTATATTTCCTACGTGGCTTGCTGTAGGCGTATAAATAACACGGGCATCGCCGTTATCAAACGACCCGTATATTTCGCTGGGAACGATATCTTCGTCTACCCCAAAGAAATCTTTTATAAAATCTTGACTCAGCAGTTGGGTTGTGTTGTCAAGATGAGTCGCAAAGATGACCATCTCGTCATTTTGGGCGTCAATATATCCGATATTGAAGGTCCAGTCGCTTGACTCATGCAACTTGATCAAATCCAGAAAAGAACCCGAGCCCCAAGGTAGAATCGCTTTAACATGGTCGGCATACTCAAGCGCCGCATTGGCTATAAATGTTCCGCCCATAGAATGCCCGATCAAGCCAATATTGTCCTGATCAACGAACTCATAAGAGAGCAGCTGCTTTAAACTGACCGTTGCACCTCCGTCATTTTTCAGTGCAGATGAATCATTATTTCCGGCTCCTGCGCCCGATACGATGTTGCTACTAAGCGGGTCAGAATATCCGCTGCCGTAAGCATCAACATTCAATACAACATATCCCCTTCGCGCCAGTTCCAAGCTAAAGTTTCCAACGCACTCCAGATGATCTCCGCCACCATGCATATTAAGAATCGCCGGAGCCGGATCGGATGATGAGGCACCGTCAGGAGTGAACAATTGCGCTCTCAGTATGTTCCCTTCAGAATCAGGATAATAAATGTTTCTTACTGTAACCGAGCCATTACCTGAGTTAAAAAATGACCCTATAAGCATAAACACAAATACGAGAAAAAGTGACACCAGCATAACGATCTTGTTCTTGTTTTTCATTTACTTTACCTCCCTATTTTTATATCTGCGCACACGGAACGCAGTTTAAATTATTTATAAGCCGACAATTGATACAACTTAATTATAAACTTGTTTCTTTACTCATTTTAAAAACTATTCTGATTTTTTGTTTTGCTGTCTTTACTTAGATTCATAGCGTCTCAAACCGATTTAATCGAAATTCTGATAAACCAGCAAGATATTTCGCTTAAAATCGTAAAGCCCCAATTTGCTCCAATGTTTATCTTTCATTTTTCCGTCATTTCATTTAGAACTTCCGCCATTTCCATAATACCTTCTAATGAAACAACAATATTTCTTAAAAATTTCTCCTGATGTTCTGTTGTTATTAGCGTAGATTTACTTTTTTCGGAAGTTTTTATTACGGAACCGTTAATACTGTCAGTAAAATTTATAATTTTACTGACAGTATTTTTGGAATCTTCCGATAATCGTTGAATTTCTTTGGAAACAACACCAAAGCCCAATCCGTACTGGCCTGATCTCGCTGCTTCAATCGCTGCATTGATTCCTAGCAAATGCGTTTCATTGGCAATACGCTTAATCGCTGTAGAGACTTCACCGATTTGAGAGGCCGTCTCTTTTATATCGTTAATCTCGTTGTTTAAAGCCTCCTGATCGGTCGTAATTGTTACCGCTGAAGCAGTGAGTTCCTGAGTCTTCGCCATAATCTGATTGATATTATCAGATAATTCTGACGCAATTTTCGCCAACATCATCCTTTGATAACCCATTTTTGATAATTCATTCGCAATAAGATAAAGCAGATCAGCTGCAGCACGCACCTTATTATCCGGCACAATCTGAACCTTTTCAAGCGCTTCTATATAAACGTCAGGGTCAACATCGATTTCCTGCGCAATTCTATAATACTTTTCTTTATTCGGAATCTCCGGCAATGTTTGTCCACCTAAAAAAGAACCTATTTGTTTTCCGTTTATAGTAATTGGCGCTGCAAAATCAATAAGTCCATTGCTGCAATAATAGACTGCTGGTCTCCCTGTTTTTGCACTTTCCTCTCCTCCGATTGCATCGCTTTGCATGCATCTTCTTAGGCCTTCTTCGCTTTTTCTGTTGATTTTACAAAAATCACAAAAGTTTGATTCTTGGGTGATGGGAACGCCTTTCGTATCTGTCACAATACTTGAAACCCCAATGGCCTTCGAAAAAGCATCTTGAAATTTCTGAAGAAATTCAACATCTATTATATCGGATATGTGAATATCATTGTCATCACTTAATTGCTGATTTACTATAGCATCCTTCATTTTTCATCCTCAATTTTTTATTAGTGATTTATATATACTATCAATGTGTTCACTAAGATGTCAGTCGAATATAACCCTATCGCAAGTTGGTTATGGCAGTCATGACCACCCGCTCAGCGGGTGGCATGCACTAGCCCTATAAGGGCATATTACCGGCTTGCGCTTGCAAGCGCATTGAATAGTTTGCCAACCGCATAGATTTTTCAGGCCGCCGCTAAAGCGGCCTTATTTCTTGCCTTTGTTCGTCGGCTGACCCGTAAACGGGTCTATGTATTCCTTCATGCTTATCTGATCGGCGGTGGCATCTTCTTGTAGTTGCTTTCGGATATACTCCTGTATTCTTTTTGCATTCTTCCCCACCGTATCTACATAGTACCCTCTACACCAGAAATGTCTGTTGCCATACTTATATTTCAGATTTGCATGCCGATCAAATTTTTTCAGCGAACTTTTTCCTTTCAGATATCCCATTATCTCGGACACGCTGTACTTGGGCGGTATTCTGATCAGCATATGTATGTGATCTGGGCACAGCTCTGCTTCTATTATTTCTATCCCCTTTCTTTCACATAGTTCTCGCAATATCTTTCCTATGTCTATCTTTATTTCTCCGTATATTGCTTGTCTTCTGTATTTCGGGGCAAACACGATGTGGTACTTACATTCCCATGTTGTATGTGCTAAACTGTTTTTGTCCATTTTGGACATACCTCCTTTGTTGATGATGCGGTCGGCAAACCTTCATCATTTTAACATTGGAGGTCTTTTTCTTACAGCTAAAGCTTACTTCCCTCCACCGGCAGAGACCGGTGGTTTATTTGGTTTTGTCCGCTTACGCTCCCAAAACCACACTAAAGTGTACAAGCAAATAAAATGCCGGGCCGCAACTTGCAGCCCAGCATTTTCGGGATTCTTACAAAGTCAAAGTGTTCGCCACGGACATTAATGTGACTAATATCGCGTTGATGACTCCAGGAACGTACGGATTGTTCGTAACCCTGTATAGTTTCCTTGATATCACAGTAGCAACAGGCAGCATAACCAGCATCGGGAATAACCACACGATGAAAAGATGTGCCTGATCCGCAGAATAAAGATTTTCTCCCGTAGAGAACAGACTCTGATACTGCAGAAATACAATAACCGCCGGACCGACACAGTTAAATACCGCGAGAATCGCCGTATTTAACCATTGACGTTTACCGTCCTTACTACCAATGGTATTGTTGTTAAATACATTCGTGGCTATCGAGTTAACAACAAAGTAAATCATAAAGAGTAAGACGTATGGGAACAATGCGATTATCGCCTGATTGGACTCAAATGCTTTTATCGCGAGCACC
The DNA here is from genome assembly GCA_023415235.1 of Bacillota bacterium. Classification (GTDB taxonomy): domain Bacteria; phylum Bacillota; class Clostridia; order Peptostreptococcales; family Anaerovoracaceae; genus Anoxybacterium. The sequence continues at coordinate 16,798 of JAEZLP010000028.1, read as the reverse complement.
CAGATACGAAAATCCGTCTTGAAGAAGTAGTCGGCAAAGAAAACCCAAGCATATGTTACGATAGCGACAATCACTCCCATAAGAAGAGACTTGCCGAGTTTCTTAATGCTCATGGACACACCTGATTCGGCCAGATCCATCCCATTCTTTTTTCCGTAGAACTTATAACTCAAGAACAAGCAGAGCAAAGTGAATACGCCGGTAATTGCTGCCCAAATGGATATCGCTAACGGCGCTTGTTGTGCGAAGGCACCCCTTACTGACAAGAACCCCGGTACGGCTTTCATTATCGGCAAATAGGTAAGGGCGCTAAATATGGCAATAACGACAAGACTTCCCCAGAACCAGGCATAACCGCCCTTTGTAATCTGCCTCGGGAGAATGACCTTATCGGCACGCAAAGGCGAAAAGAATGGCGTAAATGCCAAAAGTATCGCAAAGTTCACAGCAAACATTGCAAAGCCAACGAGCCCGAGGAAATTGAAAAACACTTTCCACTGCCAAACTTGATTTGTAGCGGGGATCGGATTCGGCGTACCAAGCGTTGTATCAAAAAACTCTATTGTCGCGGTAGTCGATTGCTTCGAAAAATGTGACCATGGATGCGTAATCGCGGGCGAATAAATGACACGGATAGCTTCTTCCCCATCAATTGTTTCTTTGTACATTGTATTGGCAGAACGGAGCTCCTTGCCCGTTGGGTCGGCTCCAAAATTCAGGAAAGACTGCGCATTGCCATACTTGATGAAATCACGCGGAGCGGTTGTATTTCCGTTTTCATCTACGTCACGCAACATAAATTCATCATATTGACCTGCGATAATGCCAACATCCTTGGCACCATAGGGGTTAATGTATTCTCCCGTTTCGGCGTTTTTATAGGTTGCATCGCAGCTATTAATTAAAACAGCAGAGACGACAGAGGTGGGATCCATAGCTGCTATGCTGCAGTTAAGACCGCCAAAAGAATGGCCCGTAATTCCAATCCTTGCTGTATCCACATAATTAATAGACGAAAGCATTTTCACCGCTTCGGCAACACCCTGAGTCATTGTTCCAAAGTCTGCGCTTTCTGAATTACCATGAGAAAACATATCGATGGCCAATACCACATAACCACGGCGAGACAGCTCCACAAAGTTTAGATCCTGCATCTCACGGTTATTGAGCATACCATGGCTTGTAATGATTGCCGGTGCCTTGTTTTCAGCCGAAACACCCGCCGGGACAAACAATAGCGCACTCATGTTTTTTCCAACTGTGGTTTCAAAGCGCAGGTCCTTTACGGTCACCGTGCCCCATGAGCTCTGAATACAGGAGGCAAATACCATACTTACTAACATCAGCGTCACAGCAACCACTAACCACAACTTGGTTTTTTTCTTTTTTGTGTCCATTTGTCATCTCTCCTTTTTTTATTTTAAACCACGTATAAGTATTTGTAATATTTCTGTTCTTGGCATTTCCACCCTAATAATGAAGCTTTACTGCGAGCAATGGGGGGAAAACCATCCCCCCCATCCCCCGCTCGCATAAACCAAACATTGAATCAATACTGCAAGATGCCATCGCATCAGCACGATCTGAACCTTGTCAAGCGCCTCAATATAAACGTCAGGGCCAACATCGATGTCCTGCGCAATTTTATAATATCTTTATTAATCGAGAGCCTCCGGTAATGTTTGCCCGCCTAAAAAAGACTTATTTGTTTTCCGTTGAAGGTAATTGGCGCTGCAAAATCAATCAGTCCATTGCTGTAGCATTTTGAACACCGGCGCCGCCTGCTGCCGTTCTGATAATTGAGATTGCGTCAAAGGAGCCGCCACCTTTCCTGATGACGGCGCCTTTGACGATAATACGGGATTAGAAGTGGAAGAAGATGCTGATCACATCTTGCGCATGATATATCATATAGCCAGCCGAGCCGACCAAAGACCAGCCGAGAATGAGCGAGCTCACAAATGCGCCCAGCCACACGCTGCCGGTCGCCTTGTAAAGCCGACGGAGTAAAATGATTGTTACAGGAGCCGCCAGCAGGAACTGATACGTGAACTGCCAATTGCTGAACATTGCGCCGCCGGCATTAAGCACGAGAATGTTGATTATCGCAATGAGCCAAATACCGATTGATCCGCTTACCACCGCCAGTAGTTCTTCTAACCATCCCGGGATATCAGTGCGACGATGATAGTTGAGGGCGGAGCCGATAATGAGGAGCGGAATGAAGCAAAATACAAGCAGCATCAATACGTAGCCCCAGTATTCTACCTTGAGATCATCAAAGGCAAACATCCACATTCTGAAATCCTGATTGAACAAATATTTCACAACAGCAAGCGATGCATATGCAGTCAATGTTATGATTACCGCCGCCAGAAGCGTTTTGAGGATTTTCTTGACGCTCATTTTGATGTTCAAGGAAGCCAAAGCAGAAGTGCCGTTCTTCTTATCAATTATGAAGAAAACGATAAGCTGCAGAAGCGAGAATCCCGCAAAAATGAGTAGGAAAATCGGCAACAGCCAGAATGACGGCCACAGCGGGAAGGCATCGCTAGTGGGAAGCGTGGGTACAAATATGTTCTTATTTACAAAGTACATGATTATAAAGCTGATAACCGCAGAGGAAAGCATGACCAACAAATAGCGCTTATTCGAGTAACGCTTTGTGTTCATTTCGACAGCTCCCGCGCAGGGGGCGAAGAACTCAGTTTTATAGAGTAATCCGGCAAGAGGCACCAGCATTCCAATCATTGCGCACATAGCAAGGAAGTTGAGAATCTCGCGCCACACGAAAACAGAATTTGTTGCTGCAATAGGCGTGGTGGCCGGGTTAATCAAATCGCCGCAGTTGTACTGGAGCGTCTGCTCTAAGTAAGTTACTGAGTCAGAAGTTGTCATGGTGGAGAAGAAATTCTTGCTGTGCGTTTCCGGATTATATGTAACAAAGCGAAGCTGACGGTTGTTTGCTGCTTCCAGCAACTCGGAGTTGTTGGAAACGGAATCGTTTATCGTGCCGACAATTTTGCTCGATTCTGTCATATCGTCAACGGCATACCATGAATCCGTGGCGATTTTTTCGTCGACATAGAGGCCGTCAAGCCCGTAGTCGCTTGTCACAAATGAAGTGTTGTCATACGTGCCGACGATGATACCTACGTTTGTCTGGCAATTTCTAGACACTTCGTGGCCGGCCACGGTGACTGTTTGACGGGGCACCATAAAATTACCAGATGTGCCAATAATCAGGAAGGAGCGTACTCTTGTGTTATACCACTCGGTTTGCTGCGCTTTCAGATTCTCATAATAAGCCATCTCGGAATCGTTGAGGCGCGCCTTAGCCAAGTCGTCCGCATTTTCTAGGATCTCAGCCGCTGTGAACTCTTGCCCGAACGTGTCGTGCAGCGCATTGATCATTAAATCGTTTAAAGTCATATAAGTGCAGTCGATCGCGCCTGCAAACTGTGCCTTGAACGAGCCCATCGAGTGACCCGCAAGGGATAGCCTCGTTTGATCAACAAAGTTCAGCGTACGCACAAACTCCAGCGCATCATATGCGCCACCGGCCGCGCTAAACATCGTATATCCATCTTGACCTTGGTTGGTTTCGTCATAGAGCGGCATTTCGCTTCCGGTTGTGCCGTAACCATTGATATTGAAGACGACGAATTCCCTGCGTGCAAGTTCTTCCGCAATCGACTTGTAGTTTCCCTTGTTCACGCCGGCACCATGAATGACAATAACAGCTGGCAGTTTATCTCTATCGCTTACACCCGCAGGATAGTACAGATCGCCCTCGAGAAGTGCGCCGCGGGAATCAATTCTGATGTTCTCAATTTTGATTTGGCCGCCGCTCGTGGTGATGATCTGGGCGAAGAAACTGAAAATAAGAATTGCTGCAATCAACAGCACAAACATATGAATGCATCCTTTTTTTGTTTTCAGCGCGAAGAATTTTTCTTTTTCCACAATGTAATCTCCTTTACAATATATTGTTATAGTATTATTTACCAAAAACAGTGTTGCCTATTACTTTTAGAAGTTCAATGGCTGTTATATATCCGTAAATATCACCCCTAGTCCATATGTTCCGGCATCGATATGTCCTAAACTACGGTCGCCCAGGTTGCCTGCGCGCCCCTTCGTGCCACATTCTCGGTTGCACCCGAAGGAGCAATTGCCCGTGATCTGGATCCCCTCCACCGATGCTTGCAGCTTCTTTTCGTCTGCATTTTCCATTTCTCCTTTTTTATTGATACCATCAATAAAAAAGAAAATACTATAAATTCAAGTTTGACCACCTCCCAATAATGAAGTTTTACTGCAAGCCGTATGGGGGGATACTTTCCCCCATACTCCGCTCGCACAAACCAAATATTGAATCAATGCTGCAAGATGCCATCTTTTTTGCAGCCATTATCATAACAATCAGCCGATTCCGAACCATTTCGTCATGAAATCACCAATCAGGTACAAATTGCTGGATGAAAGCGAACAGCAGAACATCCACGTCACAAGGAGCGTATTCACAAACGTTCCAAGCCACACACTTCCCGTCAGTTTGTACATTTTTCTGCTCATGTATGTTGTCAGCGGTATGACGATTAACAATGTCCACGTTGTCACAAAGGCCCAAAGAGGCTGATAGTTGTTTCCGCCAAGATACATGACTCCGTAGCTTATGACCGCGACAATAAAAACGGGGGCACATGCCAAAATAACGTTCAGCGCTGTGTTACGGCCTTCCCGCATATCTTTCATACGGCCAAAGTTGATAATCACACCATTCAGTAGGAAAGCCGGGAATATAACCAAAGCGTATCTAAACATCAGCAAGAAATTCTGAGGATTCATCTTTGTCATAACCGCCATCCAAAAACGGTAATCCTGATTAAACACGAATTCCAGAATCGTTACAGACAAATAAGCTGAAAGGAACAATATATAGCTCAGCAGGAACGTTTTTGCAAGCGTTTTAAACTTCATTCTAATATTGAAGTATTGAAGATATTTCATGTTTGCTTTTTTGTTTATAAGCTTATATGCCAGCAAAACAATGGCCGTCGCAATAGCGACTATCAGCAAATAGCCGATCACAATGTTCACGGTGAAATCCAGTGAGAAAAATACGGAAGTGAACATGAACGTGAGGCCATGGCTTCCTACCCACGCAATTGCCCAGCAGCTTGTCGCAAATATTATGCCAGAAATAATCCAAAATGCTTTGCTTTTCTTTTCGCTTGCAGCCTCGGGAATTTCTAATTTGCACTGTTTAAAGAAAGAGGTTTCAAGCAAGATTGAGGCAAATGCAATCAATGCAAAGATCAACGCAACCATGGCAATGCCATTGAAGATTTCGCGCAACAAGAAAATGCTATCCTTGGCGTCTATCGCGACAGTGCTCTGATCCGTCAGCTCGCCATTGTTATAACTCATTGTTTGCTCGAAGAACTTAACAACGTCAGAGGTGGTCTCAGGAGAAATAAAATCCTGTGAATGATGATCCGCCGGTGCGAAGAAGATTCTTGCACTGCGTTCTTGAATTGAATCTGACAGTGTCTGTGAGGTCGTTATCGATGTGTCCCATATATCCCCTACCATTTGGCTGGCCGGGGTTTCTGTACTTGTATATGCCTGTGTTTGATACCATGTGTCAGGCATGATGTTTTTTTCTCCGGTTTGATAAATGGTACGGAGAACTTCGTTGCTCACATTATTGATAGCCGGTCCCGCTGTTCCCTCGTTGTATATGCCAATAAGGAACCCTCCGTTGGCCTGCGGGGCACGGGTGACTTCATATCCGCCAACTGTGACAATGCGGGGCGCGAAGAAATCTGTTGTTGCGTCACCAAGATTAAGAACCGCCTTAATTCTTGTTGACAAATATTCCTCTGCTTCCTGTTTTAACTGAGCATACCACTCAAGCTGATCAGCCGTAAGTCTCTGTTCCGCCAAAGCATCAGCATCCATATTGATTTCATCAACCTTAAACTGCTGTCCAAAAGTATCATACAGCGTATTAATCATCATATCATTGAGCGAATAATAACTGCCATCCAGTATGGCCGCAGCCGTTATACGTCTTCCGCCCATTGAATGTCCGGTAATACCGATACGTGTTTGATCGACGTATTTGAGTGTCCGAAGATACTGCAGCGCATCGTATAACCCTTGGGGTGTATCGAAGCCTCCTCTTGTACCTGATTCAACGGTTTTGGGATTCTCACTCGACCCTGACCCATAAGCACTGACATTCAATACGACAAATCCGCGGCGCGCCAACTCCTCCGCAGTTCCGGCCATAACACCATGCGAAACGCCTATACCATGTGCCAAAACAACGGCTGGCAGCTTGTCTTCCGCACTGACACCAATCGGTGAATAGAGCGTCGCATCGATAATCGCACCTTCAGCATCAAAGTTGATATCTTTGATGCTGACTTTTCCAAAATCGCAGCTCAGAATATTCGCGAACAGACTACTTAGTAATATTATCAAGATGAATACGGCGAGAACTCTTCTTCTACCTTTTGATGATTTGAGAATTTCACTCCAGCCTTTTTTCTGTAATGTGCCTTCCATAGAACCCTCCTAGAATTACGATTTTTTTATCACGGAACTCTATGCAATACGGATACCACTATTATTTTGAACCACTCCTCATGTATTCATATCAACGGGGCTTACTCCTTGACAATAGATTCCGTAAGCAACTCGCCTTAAGCATTTATATTGGTGCGGCCAGCATCGTTTACACCTCCCTGCATAATAGATAATAGAACCGTTTAAAAAGTTTAGCTACTGTAAAAGATACCTTTAAGGATTACTTGAAGTTAATGATTCAAATTATAATATAATTTTTAACGTAAAAATTCATTAAAAATTAAAGTACAGTTGTTGTAATCATAAATAGAAATTTTACATTTATATTTACTATTTAAATGGTACCCTCTAAACAATGTAAAAGCTAACACAAGCTATGAATAGTAAAATGTTGCACTTGAATGTGTGAATATTGCACACAAAATAACAGAATATTACCCATGCTTTTGGGTGAGTTTATGCTTATGAACAACGCAGAACAGAGTCATTTCAGAAGTAGCACACTTAGAAAAATGTGACCAAGGATGAGTAATGGCAGTGTTATAAATCACACGCATTGCATCTTCTCTGTGAATGGTCTCATTATATACCGTATCGGCAGCGCGCCAATCTTTCCCGGCAGGACCTATGCCAAAGTATAGGAAGGATAAATCGAAAAAGTTTGCGTCCTGCAAACTCGCGATTGTTGAACATACGATGGCTTGTCACAATAGCTGGGGTCTTATTCTCCACAGGGAACGAATAATAATCCGCCCATTTCAACACCTGCGATTGTCTCCCAGATCAAATCTTTAACGGTTACTTTCCCCCATGAGGACTGTATGCTGGAGGCGAATATCATGCTAATTAAAATTAGCGCTATTGAAATGACTAGCCACAACTTTGTTTTTTCTTTTTGGCCTCCATTTTTCATTTCTCCTTTTTTATTGATACCATGAATATAAAAGAAAATACCAAAAATCTGTGTTATCCACCTCCCAGCAATAGACCACTAACCTATTCAGCAATAGAATGATCAAATGGCTAATAGCGAACAAAGAAAATATACATATACTAGAATATAATAATAGACGTCAAAGATCATCAAATAAAAAAGCACACCTGTTGTAATCACTAATAGACAAATTGTGAACGATTTATAATCTGGTTTTATGCGACAAAAGAACTAATGATCTTCACCGAGTCAGATATTTTTTACTTGAACTGAGTTATTCTCATTTTGAAAGCTGCTTTTCCTTTTCATCATGCGCAATCCCAGCCACACCTTCATTTTTGGTCCTCCTTTTCATAAATGCTTTCCAAAGGCCTTGATATCCAGCCTGATCATACCAACTTTCAGTTCAGGATGATTAGCAACGTGGACTGCTCTTTAAGCAGCATGTAAATAGCCGTGAACGGGGATTTTTCAGGAGCTTTCTTGAGATGACGAAAGGGCACTTCTTAAGGGACTTGTTAGGTTTGCCTGGGATTATGTTAGTAGTGTGCATTGTGAGCCGCCCACACGAAAAAGGCGGTTCATTGTCTTCAGGCCTTTTCCTCAAGGTTGTAAAAAATAACGACAAATCCAAACAAACAGAACAGCCACAATAAATTCAGTATTTTATTCATAAATCTTACCCATTAAACCCAACAATCTAGATATTGTTGAATTCATCCGCAATGCTGTACAAGGCGTTTCAGTTATATCTCTCATCACTACAATTGGCTTGCAAGAATTCAGGAAGCAAAAGATGAATGGGAATCGCAAGTTCGGTGGCCGAAACACCTAAAAAACCCAATGTTAGCCGCTTATTGGACATTGTGATGATATATTTCATCCGATACGATGTAACGAAAAATTAGCAGAGTGCTAAACTTCATAACAGCCCTACGCATACTGGACGCGATTTCACTTTTCTCAAAACGAGGAAAACAACCGAATTAATGGGTCTGGATAATTCAACAGCAAAAACAAAGGAAATACGGCAACGGCACAGGAAGGTTGGGCGATTTCACACCCAGCCTTCCTTTTTGCCGTACCCTTTATTCTGTATATGGTCGCCCGAAGCCCCAAATGGGATAGTTTGCGCTTTCCCACAGATCGCGCACCAGTACGCGCCCCCTTGAACTGCTGGCCTCCATGACCTTGCCGTTGCTCACGTAGATACCGACGTGATGGATCTCTTTCCACCTGCCGCAGCCCTTGCAGCCAAGGTTCTGCCAGAACACCAAGTCGCCAGGCTGAAGCTCGCTCCGGCCTACCATACAGCCGTTATTGTAGCACCACTTGGCCTGCCCTGCCGCGTTGGTGCGCGACGCACCCAAGGGTGAACTTGTCTGGCTGAGGCACCAATAGGCGAACCCGGAACAGTCAAACTTGTTCGGGCCGCTCGCGCCCCATACATACGGGCATCCCACCTTGGTCAGCCCGGCTTTGACCACCTCCGCCCCCGTCGTTCCAACAGGTAGGCCAGACACAATCTCCGTCATGTCTGCGCCGTCCCACACGTCCACGCCGGTGATAGAGGCAAACAGCGCGGCGTACTCAGGCTGCATCAGCTCGTCTAAAAGCTCACGTTGCTCTTCACTCATATGGTAGAAGTCTGCCGCTTCCTCGTAGGACAGGCTGGTGAATCGAATACGGATGATAAGCGTGGTCGTGGTGATGGTTTCCTCCTCGCCCTCGTCGTTTCTCTCGGTATGCGTTTCGGACTGCACCTCCGTGCTGTATGCCACCTGGTTCATATCATCAAAATACGACTTGAGCTTTTCCAACTTTTCCGGCGTGATGGTCACTACCTCGTTCCCCGCCCCCGCGTCGGTATTGAGAAGGACTGCGTACACGGCCAGCACGTCGCTCCAGTTGTTTACATTGGCACTGTCTCCGTCGCAGTCCCCCTCGTAAATGATTTGCACCTCGTCGTAGTCGCCGCCAGTTTTGAGCTGCTCAATCTTTGCGTCAATCGCGGACTGAAACCCAGCGCTGATCTCCCTGACCGCTTCGGACATGGATTGGCCATCCGTTTCATTGGAAAAAAAGATACCGAACACGGAGCCAAGTAAAAGACCGACCAGAGCAATCACCAGAACGACGACCACAGCCACCCAGCCGCCCGCCGCAATGGCCGCAATCACCCCCTTGACGGCGGCAATCGTCATTTTGACAAAGGCAATCGTCGCCTTAACCACCGCCTTCGCCACCGCAGCCGCTGTCTTTGCGGCAACACGCGCGCCTTGTGCGGCTGCTCTGGCCGCTTTCGCGGCGGTCTGGGCACTTTTCTGCGCCAGCTTCGCTGCCTGCTGTGTGGTCTTTATGGTGGTCCTGGCCGTTCTCTGCGCCGTCTTGATGGATTTCCCCGCCGTTTTAACCGTACCCTTGGCGGTAGCTTTGACGGTATTTCCCGCAGAGCGTGCGGATTGCTTAATCGTCCTTTCGGTCCGCGGCGCGGTTTTGACGGTGCGCTCCGCCGATTGCCGAGCACGGGCGCTGGAGCGGCGCATATTCTCCTGCGCGTGCTGTTTCATCTGCTCTTTTGGCATGTCAGAAGCCTGCTTTTTGATGGGGCCGGAGGGACGGCGAACGCCGTCCGCCGTATCATGCGTAAAATCCGCCGCCTGTTTCGCGTCTGCAGCGCGGTGCCGCGCGTCCTTTATCTTTCTCGCCGCCCTGCCTCCCTGCTTTTTCACCTGATGGACGGCTCCATATATGGTGTTATCAGCCTTCTCTTCTATCTTTTCCTCGGCGTACTCGGCAGGAGAAGCATGCTCCCGTCCGTTCTGCTGGGCCCGTTCGGTTCCATCTTTTGTGCGAATAAAGGCATCCTTCATGCGCTCCGTGGCAATCCCGGCCTTATCCAGTGCGCGAATGTCCCGCTTGATTTCGTGGGTCTTTATGGTTTTACTCAAAAGCTCACCTCCCTGGAAAGCTATCACAAGCCCGCTATACCAGAATAGGGCGGACTGCTCCGGCAATCCGCCCGTATCAAGGGATCAAGCCTACAGGGTTTCTTCACCAGGCTTGGTCGTCATCAGCTTATACAGCCGGGTTTGGCGTGGGAATCTGTTAATAAACGGGACAAGAGCGCTGCCGTATTTAATCAGGCCGCAGCCCGCGTCCGCGTTGGTGATATAGCTCAGCTGCTCACTGGAAATGCTCAGCAGCTTGGAAAGTTTTTCGCGGTCACTCGCCGCCTGGTTGAGCATGACGATGAACTCGGAGTTGGAAAGCATGGTGCTGGCCAGCACGGAATCCAGAATGTATTCCACATTTTGTGTAATGGCCGTGGGATATGCGTTTCTTTTTCTGAACCTGCGCCACGCGGAATTGAAGAAGGAGCCGCTGTGCTCGTTTTCAAAGACCACGTGGAACTCGTCGATGAAGATGTGCGTGCGTTTTCCCGCCGCCCAGTTTTCCGTCACGCGGTTGAGCATGGCGTCGGTTATGACCAGTAGTCCCATGGTTTTAAGCTGTTTTCCGAGGTCCATGATGTCGTACACGATCATGCGGTTGTTCACGTCCACATTGGTCGGGTACGCGAAGGCGTTGAGGCTACCGGAGGTAAACAGCTCCAGGGACAGCGCAAGGTCGGCGGCTTCCTTCTCACTCTGCGCCAACAATTCCTCGCGCAGCGTGACCAGCGTAGGCATATCGCCACTTTGTTTGAATGCCCTGTAGACGTTCTCCACGCAGCGGTCGATGATGCTTTTCTGCTTCGGTCCCATACCGCCCTTATCCAATTGTTCAAACAGGGAGAGCACGAACTCGGATTTGTCGATGACCGGATTGCCGCCGTCGCCGTAGCCCTCCACCATATCGAGCGCGTTGATGTGGTCGTCGCTGCCCGCCGCAATGCGGATGACCTCGCCGCCCATGGCGCGCACCAGAGAAGCGTATTCGCGCTCGGGATCGCAGATCAGAATATCATCGTCGGTGGCAAGGGCAAGGAAAGCGATCAGTTCCTTGGCAGAGAATGATTTGCCGCTGCCGGGAACGCCCAGCAAAAAGGCATTGGCGTTTAGGAGCTTTGCCTTATTGCACATGATGAGGTTATGGGAGATGGCGTTCTCACCAAAATACACACCACCCGTGTCCATGATTTCCTGTACCCGGAACGGAATGAGCACCGCCAGGCTTTCGGTGGTCAGCGTCCGTAGTGCGTTAATTTTTCTCAGGCCGATAGGCAGCGCCGTGTTCAGCCCGTCCATCTGCTGGTATTTGAGCGTGGCGAACTGGCATAGGTGCTTGCGAGCTGTGGTCAAAAGCGCTTCGGTATCCGCGTCAAGCTGCTCTAAGCTGTCGGCGGTATGCACAAGCGTGAGCACGCCGAACATCATGCGCTGGTCGCGGGTGGTGAGGTCGTCCAAAAACTCCTTGCTCTCCTTGCGCTGCAATTCCATATCATACGGTATCACGGCTGAAAAGTTGTTGTTCTGGTTCTGTTTTCTTTGCCAGTTGGTGATATTCGTCTCAACTCCCAGCAAGCGGTTTTCCACCTCGCGCACCGCCTCGTCCGTGGGCACGGGGATCACGTCGATACTCAGCATGAGATTGCGGTTCAGATCGGTCAGCTCAGTCACCATATCGTCCTTAATATAGGAAGCGTATTCCCGCAGGAACAACACCCGCCCGTAGCGGTTGCCCATCCTGAAGTGGTCCGCTTCAAACTCAAGGGTATCCGGGCAGATAAAATCTCGGAAATCGTGGCCTTTACGCATGGTTTCGGAAAGCTCAAAGCGAAAGCTGGTTTCCTCGCCCGTGCGGTAGAAGTCGTGCAACGCCCTCAACTTCTCGGTGGCGTCCATCTCAGTGCAGCGGGAACCCAGCCGCATGAAGTGGGCGATGAGGTCAGCGCCCACGCGGGCGAAATAGTTTTTCGCTTCCTCAATGTTCTTTTTGCACACCGAGATGGTCACATATTTTTCCTGAACCATGCTGTTCGCGCCGGTGGCTTTGTCCATGAGCATTTTGTTATATTCCTTACGGTAGAGGTCCAGTCCATCCTCTTTGAAAGGGATCAGGATCGCCTTTTCAAAATCCGCTTTGTTGAGCCTGCGGTTGGCAATGGTGATTTTGGTGGTTGCGCCGCTGTCAAAGGAGTTTAATAGCTCGCTGTACTCCAGAAACATAGCCTCCTTGTCCTCGCGGGAGGCCACGGCATAGTTGATATCGGTAAACTTGAAGGTCCTGGCGTACTTATTGCGGCCAACAAGAAAAATGCCATCCTCCCAAATGCACGAAATGGGGATGGCCTGCTGAACGCTTTTCGGAACGATGAACCTTTCCTTGTCCTGTTGAAACAGGTTTCTCAGTGTTTTAATGGCCATGTCGCTTCATTTCCTCCTTCACGTCGTCGCATACTGCGCTTTTTGTGTTTCCACGCAAGCGCGCAAACAGGTCCGCTCCGATTCTTTTCCCTCGCGGCAAGCTACGTGGGAGCCCTTTTTTCTCAATAACACCCTTTAAGGCTTGGTGATAGACGTTGACAGGCTGGAAAATCAGGCGTTTGGGCATGAGAAACTCGGATTTGATCCAGGCCCACACGAACTGCTCCGCCGTCATGCCGTGGTAGCTGATAAAGCCCATGGCGGCAAAGGGCGCAACGCTGACGATGCACATCCAGCTCACGGTTTCCATGCCGAAATATGGACGGATGACAAAGTACAGCGCCACGGCCACGCCGCAGGCACAGACAGAAAAAAAGAACTGCCTCAGCGACAGTCCAAAGAACATGGATTCGGTATACGCCCGAATCTCCCGGTTGATTTTGACTTCCAATAGGGTTCACCTCCAGATAGATTTTTTACCGTGCCCCGGTGTCCTTCGCAGGCGCTTTAGGCTGCAGCTCGGTCGGCCTTTTCCCGTCCAGCGGCTTGACAAAATCCACATAGTTCAGGGCATAGATGGCGTTGTCATTGAGCTGGCGCTGCCATGCGCTCTCCGTAGGCGACCAATGGAAGCCCTTATGCTTCAAAACGCCACATTGCTCTTTGGTGGGCCGCTCGTCAAACATGAGCTGTAAACGGTTCAGCTCGGTGTTGATGACCACCTCTCCCCCATCAAACTGCCAGCCCACAAAGCCCACCTCGCGGTTGTGGGAGATTTCCTCGATACGCTTTTGCAGCCGTTTGATCTCCGCGTTGTTGTTTGACAGCTCATACGACGGAAAGGGTTGCTTATCCCACGAATAGGCGTTTTGTACCCGCACGTCCAGCTTGGCGGCGGTAGCCTCCGGCATATCCGGAAAGCCCTGACAGGTGCCGTGTTTTCTGAAATAAGCGTTGACCGCCTTCATATGCTCCTGCGCTTTCCGGCAGGCGTCCAGCTTTCCGGTCAGCTTTTCCAGAGCCTGCGGATCACCGGATGAAATGGGTTTGCTCATGATTTTTACCTCCTTTGTTTGGTAACAAAACTTCCTGCTGCGCTGCGCGCAGCTTTTCCTCAAGACAGCAGCAGGCTTCAAGCCGGCAGCCCCGCCGCTTCCCGGCGTAAAACCGGCAATACATGCAGGCGCAATCCTGCACGGTATAACCCCGAAACCGCCGATATATCCTCACATTCTGTTTCATGCACGTTCACCTCACAGGCCCATCATCTCACGCACAACACGGTCAGCCATCTTCACGGTGCCGACGAGTACGAGCATATTGAAAATCAGCTCGCCCACGTAGCTCCACACCTGCGTGACCGCCGCTGCGTTCGGGTCTACAGCGGGCGGCGACGCGGCAAACACAGAGAAAATAATGCAGGCCAGCACGATGATCGCGCCCTCCAGACAGACGGCGGCGTAGCTCTTGATGAACGCCTTGCCCACGCTCTGGCTCGGTTCTCCCGCGAAGGCCGCCAGCGGCACTGGCGCAATGGCGGTGTAGAGATATAGCTTAAAAAAGCGGCCATACACCGACATAATCATAATGAAGGACAGCACCGTAATGAACAGCCCGCCCAGCAGCGTCACCGCCCAAAGCGGGATGCTGTTGAAAAAGTCCACGTTCTCAATCGCCGTCACGATGCTGTCGGGCAGCACCATATCACTTACCGCGCCGAAGCCCGCCGCGTTCATGATGGTGCTGATTATGCCCTGTACGATACTAAAGAGAGCCATCATCAGCTCCAGGCCATAGGTGATTGCGGCCTTAGCCAGTACGAAGCGGATAAACAGCTTGACGGCGTGCTCGGGCTTTTTCACCTCGGCAAAGCTGCCGCAGGTTTTCACAACGCCCACGACGAAGAACAGCACCAAAAGGGCCAGGCCAATGGCCCGCACAGCGCCGTGGATGTCCACGATGACGTTCCAGATGCCGCCGCCCTTAAAGGCTTCGGGGCTTTGGGTGAGAAGCTGCCATATCTCGGAGAGTTTGCCGTTCCATGTGTCCAGTGCGTTTTGCAGATTTTCTACAATCCAGTTCAATCAACATACCTCCCTCGGAAAGAATCGGGGCGGGCCGGTTTCAGTGCCCGCCCCTTGCCGGACACCGGATTCAGCCCGTAATGAGGGTCAGTATCTCCTTGACAAAGGTAATAATGACGCCTCCTGCCAGCGTAAGGAACCCGTTGGCCCTCTGGCTCGGATCGTGGGATTTGAGCGAAAGCCCGATCTGCACAATGCCGAAGCCCAGCAGTATGAGCCCTATCGCGCGGATGAGCCCGAATATGAAGTCGGAAAGGTTATTGACCACCTGTATGGGGTCGTCTCCAGCGGCAAAAGCCGTGGTGCTGAACACGGTCAGCATCAGCACCAGCGCGGCGTAACCGGCAAGGGTCTTGCGAAGCCCCTTGCCCATGGGCAACTTTTGAGTATTCTTGTTTTTCATGGTATCAAGCCTCCTGTTTTTTGGATTGGAATAGCGCCTGCATGTCCTCCTCGGACAAAAGCTCGAAGGTGATCTCCCCGGACGCAAGCGGCTCCAGCCTGGGCATATCGCCCGTAGGCTTTACAAACGCAAGGGACGCTACCGCCTGGGTTACTTCGCCGTGCCGGTACACTTCTTTGCCACCGTCCGTGGTGTAGGAAACATGGGGATGCCGGAGAATATCGTACTTTTCATCCATAACGGGACGTTCGCCGCGCACAAACAAAAGCGCGTAGCGGTTGTCCAGCATACGTACCTCATCCGGGGTCAGCAGCTCGCGCCCGGTAATCTGGTAATTGGTCGAATAGTTCCCGCTGCGGCCTGTGCTCTTGCCATAGGTGTTGGTGTCAATGGTGGACTTGCCCAGGAGCGATTCGCTGATGAGCTTGTGTGTAGAGGTTTCGTTGCCGCCCAAATAGAGAAATTCATCACAGTTGCCCATAATGCTTTCCCATTGCTTTTCAAAGAGTGCCTTGAGCTGCGCGATGTTTTGCAGGATGATGGACACCGACACGTTGCGGGACCGCATGACGGACAGGATTTTTTCAAAGTCGTCCGGCAGGCTCACATTCGCGAACTCGTCCATTACAAAATGCACATGCACCGGCAGGCTCCCGCCGTGCTTATGGTCGGCACAGTGGAATAGCTGCTGGAAAAGCTGTGTATAAAGGATGGACACCAGAAAGTTGAAGCTGGAGTCGTTGTCGGGTATCAGGGCAAAGAGCGCCGCCTTTTTCTCCCCGATAGAGAATAGGTCCAGCTCGTCCGCAGCGGTCAGCGCCGCCAGACTGTACAGGTTGAACTTTTCCAGCCGGGACGCCAGCGTGATCTGGATGGACTTTAATGTCTTAGCGCTGCCGCTGTGGTAGTCGCGGTAGTATTTGAGCGCGATATGCTCCGGCTCCCGCATCTCCAGACGGTTAAACAGCTCATCCAGCGGGGATTGGTATTCGTCGTTGTCCTCGCGCACCTCGCCGGCGCGCAGCATCTCCATGACCATCGAGAAATTCTGTTCTTCCTCCGGCGCTTCATATAGCAGGTAGAAGATGAGCGCCAGCAGCAGCATACTTGCCGCCGTATCCCAAAACGGGTCCTGAGTCTGCGCGCCTTTGGGCGTGGTGGCCTTAAAAAGATTCGTCACCAGCTTCTGCACATCGTTGTCGGAAATAAGGTACACGAACGGGTTATAGCAGTGGCTGCGCTCCATGTTGATGAGGTCCAGTATCCGCACATCGTAGCCCCTTGCTTTGAGCAGGCGTCCGGTGTCCCGCAGGATTTCGCCCTTGGGATCGAGAACCACCATGCTGGTGTTGGCCTGCATGACGTTGGGCTTGGCGTAAAAGCGGGTCTTGCCGGAGCCGCTGCCGCC
>JAEZLP010000039.1 GCA_023415235.1 Bacillota bacterium | reverse complement strand
TCTCAAAAGAAATCCTCGCAAAGCGAGGACTCATTAGTTGTGTGGAATACTATTTGAATTGAACCGCCTGGTGCCGAACGGCATGCCCGGTGGTGTGAGAGGGGGAATTTATTCCCCCTACTCGATTCTCCGGCTGTATTTTTGCTGAAGGGTTATTTACGGCAAGACTACCCATCAGCGATAATATCAAACGAAATTATGAAAAAAAGGAGAATCAGAAAATGAAAAAAAGGTTTAAGGCAATCGCAACACTGACGCTGGCTCTGTCGCTACTCCTAATGATAGCGACGGGCTGCTCAACAAAACCGGCGAGTCAGTCCAGCGCAGATTCCGCGACTAACGCGCCGAAAAAAGTTCTTCTGGCAGTCAGCTTCGGTACCAGCTACAACGACAATCGTGATTTGTCCATAGGCGGGATTGAAAAAGCGCTGCAGGCAGCTTATACCGACTACGAGGTACGGCGTGCGTTTACAAGCCAGATTATCATTGACAAGCTCAAAGAGCGAGATAAACTCGAGATCGATAATGTTAAAGAAGCAATGAACCGTTTGGTAGCCGACGGCGTTAAGGATGTCGTGATTCAGCCTACGCATGTTATGAACGGATATGAGTATGACGATATCGTTGCTGAAGTTACGCCCTACAAGGACAAGTTTGACAGTTTTAAAATCGGTAAAAATTTGCTGAGTTCCGATGCCGACTATCAGGAGGTCACTAAAATCATAACGGAAGATACGAAGGCTTATAATGTTGATGGAACGGCAATCGTCTTTATGGGCCATGGTACCGAAGCACCGTCGAACGCTACATACGCCAAAATGCAAAAGACTCTGACCGATGCGGGTCACAACCGCTACTTCGTCGGGACAGTTGAGGCTACGCCTTCTTTGGAAGACGTTATGGCGCTGGTTAAGGCTTCTGGAGCGACGAAAGTCGTGCTGGAGCCGCTGATGATCGTTGCGGGCGACCATGCTAACAACGATATGGCGGGCGATGAAGACGGCTCTTGGAAGACAGAATTTGAAAAAGAAGGCTTCCAGGTTGAGACAGTCATAAAAGGTCTTGGACAGATGCCAGGTATTCAAAATCTTATTGTCAAACATGCGGGCGAAACGATGGCTGAGTAATAAAGAAAAATATGACTTCCGGTCGACTGGTTTTCAGTCGGCCGGAAGAACCGTCCCATATGTTTACTTGACAAACACAAACAAGACTTAATTTAAGGAGAAAATAAAATGAAGAGGATATTGATTTTTTTATTGGCAGCCGTCCTGGCCTGTGTTATGTTCACAGGCTGCAACGCCAAAACTCCCCCTGCTACAAACGGGACGCCGACACCTGCCACAAGCGGAGAGCAGATTCCTGTCCAGAGCGAGAATCCGAAGCCTATCTACGGGAACCAAATCAAGGATGGTACGTATAAGATCGAAGTTTCGTCCAGTTCATCCATGTTTCGGATCGTTGACGCACAGCTGACCGTGGTGGGCGGAGAGATGTCGGCCGTCCTGACATTGAGTGGCGACGGTTACGAAAAATTGTACATGGGTACCGGAGAGCAAGCTCTTACCGATTCAGACGATAAGTGCATCTATTTTGTGGAAAACGCAGATGGCAAATATACCTATAAAGTGCCAGTGGCAGTACTTAATCAGGACACAGACTGTGCCGCTTGGAGCATCAGCAAGCAGCAGTGGTACGACAGAATTTTGGTGTTTCAATCCTCATTGATACCCGAGGGCGCAATTTCCGTCGGATCTGCGGTGCAGTTACCCGATGGACGGTATACTATTGAGGTGACTTTGTCGGGCGGTTCGGGGCGAGCAACGGTGGAGTCACCGGCAAAAGTGGTTGTCACAGACGGCACAGCGACAGCTACTATAGTATGGAGCAGTCCGAACTACGATTATATGCTGGTGAACGGAAATAAATATACTCCTGTTAAAACCAAAGGAAATTCCACCTTCGAGATTCCGGTTGTGCTGGATA
The DNA here is from genome assembly GCA_023415235.1 of Bacillota bacterium. Lineage (GTDB taxonomy): Bacteria > Bacillota > Clostridia > Peptostreptococcales > Anaerovoracaceae > Anoxybacterium. The sequence goes on along the minus strand of JAEZLP010000039.1, from coordinate 6,509 downwards.
CGGATATGTCGGTCACCGCCGATACTATTGCCATGAGTACAGCCCATGAGATCGATTACACGTTGTATTTTGATTCCGCTACGCTAAAGAAATGAGAAATAAAAGATATATAGTTTTTGGAATCAGCTTAATATTAGCATTTGCATTGCTTGCGGGGTGTAAAGGCAATACAATTGATACCCAGAAAAAGGGTTTTGGTAACGGCTGGCAGATAGAAAGCAGCATGGAGCTTAAGTATGCAAAAAACTTTAGCGTGGACTATTATAATGGTGGTTATTCCCTGATTACTATGGCCGATAAAAGCAGATATCTGATCGTTCCGCAAGAACGCGAGCTTCCGGAAGGTATAGATGCGGACATTACGGTTTTACGACAGCCAATCAAAAGCATCTACCTCGTCGCTACTTCGGCGATGTGCCTTTTCGACGATCTTGATTCTCTGGGTAGTATCCGGCTGTCCGGCACAAAGGCCGAAGACTGGTATATACCAAACGCAAGGACAAAAATGCAGGCCGGCGACATCCTATATGCAGGAAAATACAGCGCGCCGGACTATGAACTTATCATGACAAACAAATGCAGTTTGGCTATTGAGTCCACTATGATAAATCATACTCCAGAAGTGAAGGAAAAATTGGAAAGTGTAGGCATACCAGTACTTACAGACCAGTCAAGCTACGAATCTCACCCGCTTGGGCGTACCGAGTGGATTAAGCTTTATGGGGTTCTTACTGGCAAGGAAGATACGGCAGAACGGCTGTTCAATGAACAAATGGCCTATATGGATGAAGTCACCAGTCAAAAGAACACAGGTAAAACAGTGGCGTTTTTCTATATCAACTCTTCAGGATATGCAGTTGCCAGAAAATCGGGCGACTATGTGGCCAAAATGATTGAACTGGCCGGTGGCAACTATATTTTTGAAAACCTCGGCGACCCTACTAAAGCAACGAGCACAATAAATCTTGAAATGGAAAAGTTTTACGCGACAGCTAAGGACGCGGACTTTATCATATATAACAGCACCATCGGCGGTGAAGTTTCCTCCATGTCAGAATTGTTAAGTAAAAGTAACTTGTTAAAAGACTTCAAAGCTGTACAAAACGGAAATGTTTGGTGTACGGACAAGAATCTTTTTCAGGAAACGACCCAGCTTGGACTTATGATTTCGGATATCCATAGGATGCTTACGGAAAGCGATGGTAACCTGACGAAACTGAATTTCATGTACAAGCTGCAATAATAACGACATTAATGTGCGAATAGTAAGGATGATGAAATGACATTGACAGGCGAAAATACGAAGAGGCATTTGAGATACGGCATTACGCTGGCAATCCTTCTTATCCTCTTTTTAATCTTGATTTTATTAAATATTAATCTGGGAAGCGTGTCCGTACGGATAGGGGACATCGGTAAAATATTGTTCGGTCAGGAGACAAACATCACCGAATATAATATTATATGGAAGATCCGCCTTCCTCGAACAATAGCTGCGGTTATTCTCGGCGGCGCTCTGGCGTTGTCGGGTTTTATGTTGCAGACTTATTTCAACAACCCTATTGCCGGTCCCTATGTGCTGGGGATTTCCTCCGGCTCCAAGTTGGTGGTAGCTATTGTCATGGTCATGGCACTCAGCCGGCATTTTGCAGTTAGCTCCGCCGCTCTGATCGGGGCGGCTTTTGTCGGCGCCATGATTACCATGGGATTTGTTCTCTTGGTGGCTCGAAAGGTCCAGCGGTCATCAATGCTGATTGTCAGCGGTGTGATGATTGGCTACATTTGCTCAGCCATCACCGACTTCATTATTACCTTTGCCGACGACGCCAGCATCGTGAACCTGCACAACTGGTCAAACGGCAGCTTTTCGGGAACTTCATGGGAGGATGTCAAAGTCATGGCGATGGTGACGCTGCTTACCTCGGCAATCGTGTTTCTGATGTCCAAGCCAATCGGCGCTTATCAGCTGGGCGAGAGCTACGCGCAGAATATGGGCGTGAATATCAGGCTATTCCGTATCGTGCTGGTACTACTTTCAAGTATATTATGCGCCTGTGTTACCGCCTTTGCCGGACCGATTTCCTTCGTGGGGATAGCTGTGCCGCATCTGGTCAAGGCGTTTTTGCGAACTTCCAAGCCTCTGCTTGTGATTCCCGCATGTTTTTTAGGAGGAGCAATTTTTTGCCTGGGCTGTGACTTGATTGCTAGAACTGCTTTCGCTCCCCTGGAATTGAGTATCAGTTCCGTGACAGCAGTGTTCGGAGCGCCTGTTGTTATAGGTATTATGTTAAGAAAGAAAGAGCGTGGCTGATATGGAATACTTTTTTCGAACAAGTAAGCTGACGGTTGGCTATAACGGGAAACCCCTCATTAAAGACATTGAAATCCGTCTGAACAAAGGGCAGATCCTGACATTAATCGGACCAAACGGCTCGGGCAAGTCGACCATTCTGAAAAGCATCACAAAGCATTTAAAGAATATTTATGGTACTGTTTATATCGACAACCGCTCCATCGATGATATGAACAGTAAAGATATGTCCTATCAGGTATCCGTTGTCTTAACCGAAAGGCTTAAAACAGAGCTTATGACCTGCGAGGATGTCGTAGCTACAGGCCGCTACCCCTACACAGGCCTTTTGGGCATTCTTTCGAGGCAGGATAAGCTTCAGGTTCGACAGGCGATGGAGATGGTGAACGCATGGGACATTAGAGAAAGAGATTTCACACAAATCAGCGACGGGCAAAGGCAGAGAATCTTGCTGGCACGGGCTATATGCCAGGAACCGCAGATTATCGTTTTGGATGAGCCTACATCCTTTTTGGACGTCCGTTATAAACTCGAGCTTCTCGGCATTCTGAGAGCCATGTCGGAAGAACGCGGGATAACGGTCATCATGTCGCTCCATGAACTGGAAATGGCGCAGAAAGTATCTGATCTAGTGATGTGTGTGAAAGGGGAATACATCACGCACTTCGGCAGTCCTCAGCAAATATTCCGGAGAGATCTGATAGAAGAGCTGTATGAATTATCGAACGGCAGCTATAATCCTCTCTTCGGCAGCTTTGAGATGGAGCGACCGAAAGGTGAGCCAAAGGTTTTTGTGATTGCGGGAGGTGGTACTGGAATTACTGAGTACCGGACACTACAGAAAAAGCGAATTCCGTTTGTGACTGGCATCCTGCATGAAAACGACATCGACTATCAGCTCGCTTACGATCTGGCAAGTGAGGTATTTTTTGTAAAAAGCTTTGAGCGAATCGGGGAAGATATATATCGCCAGGCGTTGAAAAAGATGGAATCCTGCGATACGGTAATCAATTGCTTACAGTGTTATGGCGAATTGAATGGGGAAAATAAAAAATTATACGAAGAAGCCGTATCGATGGGATTGAAAATCGTTACAAATGCTGATGTACTATAATAAAACTGCGGAGGACTGATGATGAAACGAGGCAAATTATATGGTGTAAGCGTTGGACCGGGAGATCCCTCGCTGATGACGCTCAAGGCCGTATCCTGCATTCAACAATGTGATGTATTGGCAGCACCGCGTAAAGCTGACGGGGACTCATTTGCGCTTAGGATAGTAGCAGGTGCTGTGGATATATCAAGGAAACAAATTGAATATTTAGACTTTCTCATGACCCACGATTCGGATAAGCTGGCCAAAAACCATGATGTTTTGGCGGAACGCATTGCAGTACATTTGGATGCCGGGCAGGATGTTGCTGTACTGAGCCTTGGAGACGCGATGCTCTACAGTTCGTATTCTTATCTGTGTCGCATACTCCTCGAGCGCGGATATGATGTGGAGACTATCCCCGGTGTTACAAGCTTTTGTGCATGCGCAGCGCTTCTAAACCGCAGCCTTACCGATATGAATGCACCGCTACATATATTCCCTGCGTCTATGCCTGACCTGCCAGATGCTCTTAAACTGCCGGGCGGCAAGGTGTTGATGAAATCCGGTCTTGCTCTGCCGGAGGTAAAGCGTCTCCTGCACGAGTATGAACTTACGGAGCGTTCGGCGCTTGTGACTGACTGCGGTCTTTCGACACAGCGCGTCTTTCTCAATATCGATGAAGGGACAGATGAAAGCTATTTTACCACAATTCTCATCGCCCCATGATAAACATTTTATTCATTTACCGATGAGCCAAAGGTAATTAAACTCTAAAAAAATACAAGGTTTCCAGACATTGGGCATTTCGCATAGTGATTGGAAACGCAGTGTCGGGAAACCCATACCTTTATTGCTTAAGCGAACCCTTAACCCATTCGATAACGGGGGCGAGTCTCTCTTCGCTGACATAATCACATCCCGCTTCAATGTTTTGAATTGCTTCTGCAGTGGATTCCGATTGATCTTTTTTGCTTTTGAGAATTTTGAGGAAAACAGACAAGGCAATTTTGTCCGGGCCCTTCATCCGACTTAGAGGCAGGCAGCCTCCGCGAAGATAAAAGAAAGGCTTTCCTTCAATCCTGTTGTTTTTCATCAAGATTTCTTCATCCGGCTCTGCTTTTCGACCGGTACCGCAGGCACATACGGCTTTGATGTTAAATTTGTCTATCACTTTTTTCAGCCCCTGAATTCTTCCCGCTGATATCCAGCCCAGAAATACGACATCCGTCCCCTCAGGAATGCTTGAAAGATCGTCTGCACTGTACAGACTGAGTCCTGTTTGGCCTGCGAGCATCTCGGCATACCTCTTTGTAAAACCCGTCTTTGAATTATAAATTATGATCATTTTTCTGTTCCCCTTTCGCTTTTGTAAATTCGATAGCGCGTGTTGAATATATAAGAGTCTGTGTCGGGCAGGCGTCGACGCAGCGGCCGCACCCTACACAGCTCATATCCTTGACATCGGCAGTGACGGCAGCACAAGCTTTAATTTCGATGGACATCGGGCAGACGTCGTTGCATTTGCCGCACTGAATACACTTAGATTTACTGGTCACAATCCGCTGGTTGCTTATCTTTGATAGAAGCCCCAGCACCGTACCAAGAGGGCAGTAATAGCAGTAACCCCTGCCTGTAAAAGCAATCCAGAAAAAGATGGCCATCAGCAGTTCCCCGCATAGATACTTATAAGACGCAACTTTTGTAATAAAGGATATGTCGCCTGGAAGTGCCACGCCAATTAAAAGCGGGCACCAATAGACGACAAAGAAGAGGGCTATGCCAAGAAATACCCAGCGGAGGCTGTTAAAAACCTTTAGCGTGCGGATTTTCGGCTTTCGTTTCTTTCCGATCAGTGGAATTGCCGGCTCAAAAACTTCAGCAGCGAAGCCGTTAAAAAGACAAATCGTCGAACATTGAAACCTTCTTCCCCAAAACAGAGTACCAATAAAAGCTACAACGCACATAAGGACGAAGAAGGCGAGGGCCCCGACGATTCCTTGCTGTCCCCAGTTTGCCAGACTGCTTTGATAATGCTGCGACTCTGAATAAAGCAATTGCAGAGGCGTGGCAGACCAGGGTAAGGGCATCGCGTAAAAATAAAGATCATAATTGCCCGTTATGATCGGCGCAATGACATGAACAACCAGCGCCGCGATGATGAATCCTGTTAAATTCCTTCTCCCCATGGTGCTTTTCTGCCGGCTGCCTGTTATTTTGATGGTCAGATAACTGCAAATGATGATAAACAGAGTCTTAATCCAGTTTTCATAAATCAACCATATCCACATGATTACCTTTGCGACGGATTGCGGCGCATTCGGGGCATAACCATAGTTGATTCCTGCTATCACAATACAAAGGACTATGTAAACCCAAAGAATTGTTTTTAGAACTGTCAGATAGACAAGTGTATCTTTAGCAGCTGTTGTACTGTTGCAATCACATGCTGCATGATTAGTCATAGTATTTCTCCAAACGGCTTTCTGCCGGATGATTTGTACGAATAATATGTATTAATTATATAGGGATTTAGTTGATTTTTCAACTAAATCCCGTCATTTCGCCCGGAATGCCTTATGCCTTTGGCGGGGACGCATCCAGCCTTTTCCGACGCATTGCCTCATAGAGGAGCCTCTTGGAATTCAGGGAAACGGATGCAGAAAAATTCACTTTATTATAAAGTTCGATTAAATTTGGTCCGCCCAGCATTCGAACGACATCAAAGGATATGTTCATCAGCTTGGAAAAACGGATTACATTTTCATCTGTGAGCTGGCTGTCGAGCCTTTTCCAGGCGCGTTTTAAAAGAGTTATGGTAATAACCAGATATACGATCAGGAATAACAGAAAAAAGGGCAATATGGCAACTGCGTTCACTTTTAAGCTGTGGTACACGCCATCGTCGGGTAGAAAATAGTAAAGTCCGATAAAAATAATTACCAGCAGGATAAATTTATTTCTGCTCATGTTGTCCTCTTAGTGTAAAATTAAGACGGGAAAAATAAAGAAAATAAAAAAATAAGAGTGACCTCATATGTTATGATGTTAATAACGACAAAAACATAGATAACGGAGGCACTCTTATGAAAAATAGTATAACTG
>JAEZLP010000038.1 GCA_023415235.1 Bacillota bacterium | reverse complement strand
ATCAGACCACTATCAGTCAGTTCATATTTAAATAAAGTTGAAGCGCCGTGTACGGAACCGTACGCACGGTGCTGTGAGAGGTCGGGAAATTGAATATCACTATTCAAATTTCCCTCCTACTCGATTTAGCAGGAAGCTTTTGATTCCATCATGTCCGCTTTTTTTATTAATTTTACATTTTACTACTTTACAAATTTAGCACGGTAAAGTATAATAGCACCATAAGCTAAGCAATGAGTTGGAGGAGTAAAAAAATGTTTAAGAAAGTAAGTATTATACTGGTATTCGTACTGATCATGAGCATATTTGCCGTAGGCTGCGGCAGCGCCGAGGAAGAGGCTTCCGCAGGCGACGCGGATACATCCCTTGCTGATCTTCAAGACAGGGGTACGATGGTAGTCGGTATTGACGATCAATTCCCGCCCATGGGCTTTGTGGGTGAAGATGGAGAATTGACAGGCTTCGACGTTGAGCTTTCAAAGCTGGTTGCCGAGAAGCTGGAAGTTGAAGCTGTGATCCAGCCTATCGACTGGTCGGCGAAGGAAATGGAATTGAACAGCGGAAACATCGATGTAATCTGGAACGGATATACGATTACCGCGGCAAGAATCGAACAAGTGGAATTTACCAAGCCCTATCTGAACAATGAACAGGTGCTGGTTGTGGCTAACGATTCCGAATATCAGACAAAAGCGGATCTGGCGGGAAAGATTGTAGGCGCCCAGGTGGAAAGCGCTGGTCTTGATGCCTTAAAATCAGACGCCGAACTGTCAGAATCAGTTGCCAGCATTCCTGAATATGACGACTATCTGATGGCACTTCTCGATTTGGGCTCCAGCAGACTGGACGCCGTTGCCATCGACAAGATTCTGATCGGATACACCATGTCTCAGGAGCCAGGCAAATATAGAGTACTTGACGAAAGCCTTGCGGACGAGTATTATGGTATTGGTTGTGCGAAAGGCGCAGTATCTCTCAGAGAAGCAATCGATAAAGCTCTTGACGAACTGTATGCAGACGGAAGCATTGAAGAACTGTCCAACAAGTGGTTCGGTGAAAACATTGTGATCCGTGACGTCGATCAGCTGACCGCTGACGACTTTGAATAAGCGTGCTCCTTAGATTAAATAAAGGAATAGGGCTTCTGCTACGGCAGAGGCTTTATTCTTTCTCCGGTCATAAATCTGGAAACAGCAGGAAAGGTGGTTCTACTTTTGGAAGAATTGATTAATATTAGCTTGTATATTTTGCAGGGAGCGGTGATCTCAATCAAGATCTATGTGGTTACGATCATTTTTTCAATTCCTCTCGGAATGCTCTGCGCTATGGGAAAACTGACGAAATTTACTCCCTTGAAGTGGTTTTTGGAAATGTATACCTGGGTTTTCCGCGGAACCCCGCTTCTTCTTCAGTTGTTCTTTACCTACTACGGGCTTCGCATTCTGGCAGGGATCGAGCTCAGCAATGTAATGGCAGCCTATTTGACGTTTGTCATCAATTACGCGGCATATTTCACTGAGATTTTCCGCGCCGGGATCCAATCCATCGACAAAGGTCAATATGAAGCGGCGAAAGCTCTTGGAATGAATTACAGGCTCACGATGAAAAGGATCATCATTCCCCAGGCGATCAAGGTGATATTGCCTCCTACCGGAAACGAAGCGGTAACCTTGATCAAGGACACGGCTCTGGTATCTGTCATCGCTCTGGCTGATATTCTGAGAAACGCCAAATCAGTGGTTTCCAGAACCGCCAGCGTGGAGGGGTATCTGATCGCAGCGGTCTTATATCTGCTTTTAACCTTTATCATTATCAATATCTTTAAGCGTATCGAAAAACGCTTTGCGTATTACAATTAGGAGGTGCGAAATGGAAGAGATCATCCGAGTAGAAAATTTGCATAAGAGCTTTCATTCGCTCCATGTGCTCAAGGGTATCAATCTGGTGGTGAAAAAGGGCGAAATTGTTTCCGTCATAGGGCCCTCAGGATCAGGGAAAAGCACTCTGCTCCGCTGTCTGAACCATTTGGAAGTCGCGGACAAAGGCAGTATCAGCTTTGAAGGCAATTATATTGCGAAAGCGGACAGCTCCGGCAAAGCGATCTATAAAAGCAGTCGGGAGGTGCTTGCCATCTGCAGCAATATCGGAATGGTTTTTCAGAACTTTAATCTGTTTCCCCATAAATCAGTGCTGGAGAATATTATGGAAGCGCCGATCATGGTTAAGGGCATATCCAAGCAACAGGCCGAGGCCAAGGCTCTCGAGCTGCTTGAAAAGGTCGGTCTGGTAGAAAAAAAGGACGCCTACCCAAACCAGCTGTCCGGCGGACAGAAGCAGAGAGTGGCCATAGCGAGAGCGCTGGCAATGGAGCCCGATATCATGCTGTTTGACGAACCGACCTCCGCGCTGGATCCCGAGCTCATCGGTGAAGTGCTCCACGTAATCAAGACGCTGGCGGAGGAAAGGATGACCATGATCATCGTTACCCATGAAATGAATTTTGCCAGAGAAATATCCGACAGAATCATCTTTATGGACGACGGACAGATTGTAGTGGACGGTGTGCCGGATGATATTTTCGTCAATCCGGACCACCCGCGAATCCGGACCTTTCTTAACAAAGTTCTGTAATAGAATGGTTTTTTGTTGAATAATGATCTGATATTATATAAAATGAATGCACCGGAAAGGTGCATTTTTATTGAATTTGATGAGGTGGAACATGAAAACAATATTTGAAAGGACGCAAATGCTTCTGGGGGCAAGCACCATGAATCTGCTAAAAAAGAAGAAGGTCATCATCTTCGGAGTGGGCGGCGTCGGCGGTTATGTCGTGGAAGCTCTGGTTCGCGCGGGAATCCATACAATTGCCATTGTGGACTATGACATAGTGGATGTCACCAATATCAACCGTCAGATTATTGCACTCCATAGCACCATCGGGAGAAAAAAGGTGGAGGTTATGGAAGAGAGGATCAAGGATATCAATCCGGAGGCTTGCGTCAAAGCATATGCGGAGCGGCTGACCAATGAAAATCTGGAATCCTTCCATCTGAGCGAATATGATTATATTGTTGACGCCATTGACGATGTTCCGGCAAAGCTGCTGCTGATCAAGGAAGCCAACGAAAAGAATATTCCAATTATCTCATCGATGGGAACGGGCAACAAATTCGATCCGTCCCTGTTTCGGATTGATGATATCAAGAGAACCAACACCTGCCCTCTTGCGAAGGTAATCAGAAAAGAAACGGCGAAAATGGGAATCAAAAATCTTAAGGTTCTTTTTTCAACAGAGGTGCCCCACAGGGAAGAAATGCCGGAAGACGGCAGCCGATCCCCGTCAAGTATCTCGTTTGTGCCTCCGACAGCCGGTCTCCTTATCGCAGCGGAGGTGGTTCGGGATTTTCTTTATACAGCTCCGACAGAAAGGACGATTTTCGGTTTTAAAATAGGGGCACCAAAAGTGAAGGCTGACTATTGAGAAAGTTGTCGAAAAAAGTAAATTAATTTTTTGTAGAAACCTGCAACATTTTTCATAAATTTACCCCCCTTTAATAATAGGAGTTAATTGAACAATCCTATTCTGGATGATTGGTTTTCCAGTGGAGGCAAAGGGGGGGTGCCATTATGAGTGCCGGTGAAGCAGGTAAAGCTGCAGGCAGTCATCAAGAGGGTTATATTCCGGTAAACACGAGAAAAGAAACAGTCAGGGTCAATGTCGGAGAGATCTTGTATATCGAATCGGAACTGAGGATCATCAATATCTATACCCGTTGCCGGGCATACCGGTTTTACGGAAAGCTGAGCGATATCGTCAAGTATCTGAACCGCAGCTTTTACCGTTGCCATAAGAGCTGCATCATCAATCTGGACCAGATCATCAGGATGGAGGACGGGGTGTTTTACTTTAACGACGGCATGACGCTTCGGGTGGGGCAGAATAATTATCGCCACACCAGAAATCAGTACATCCGATATTTGGAACAGAATGCTACAACTTTTCCTTGATTTTCAAATCGTTATAGTGTATAGTATTCGAGGATATGTCTCAAATTGAGGGATATTACAATTAAACCATTGAATTCACACACCGTGTTACGGAAAAATGGGTGCCTGAAAAATGGCCATTTTGACGGAAGGCGCGGTGGAGGGAAAAAACCAGGAGGTAAAAAATTATGGCAGTTATTTCAATGAAACAGTTACTGGAAGCAGGCGTTCATTTCGGCCATCAGACAAGAAGATGGAACCCTAAGATGGCTCCTTACATCTTCACCGAAAGAAACGGAATCTATATCATCGACCTGCAGAAAACCGTAAAGAAAATCGATGAAGCATATGCTTTCATGAGAGAAGTCGCCGCAACAGGCAGACCGATCCTCTTCGTGGGAACCAAGAAGCAGGCTCAGGCAGCCATCGCAGACGAAGCGAAAAGATGCGGGATGTACTATGTTAACGAAAGATGGCTCGGCGGCATGCTGACCAACTACAAGACCATTTCCAGCAGAATCAAGAGACTCAACGACATTAAAAACATGGAAACAGACGGCACCTTCGAAGCGCTGACCAAGAAGGAAGTAATCAAACTGAAAGCCGAGCTGGAAAAGCTCGAAAAGTTCCTTGGCGGAATCAAGGATATGAAGGGAATGCCTGCGGCAATCTTTGTTGTTGATCCCAAGAAGGAAAGAATTGCAATCAAGGAAGCTAGAATTTTAGGAATTCCGATCATTGGTATCGTCGATACAAACTGTGATCCGGATGACGTGGACTATATCATTCCTGCCAACGACGATGCGATCAGAGCAGTCAAGCTGATTGCCGGAAGAATGGCTGACGCCATCATCGAATCAAACCAGGGCGAAAGCTTTGCGGAAGCAGAGGAAGCTGCTGCGGAGGAAGCCGAAGAAGTTTTGACAGAGGATGCGGAATAATTCTGCGAGAATCACAGCATGATATATAATAAATTCAAAATAGGAGGACAAACGAATGGAAGTAACCGCTAGTTTGGTAAAAGAGCTGCGTGAAAGAACAGGCGCAGGAATGATGGACTGTAAAAAGGTACTTGTTGAAACAAGTGGAGATATGGAAAAAGCCATCGAGCTGCTGAGAGAAAAAGGACTGGCCAAGGCTGCCAAGAAGGCTGGCAGAGTCGCTTCACAGGGCTTGGTCAAGCTTGCATTTGCGGCAGATGCAAAGAAAGCCGCCATCATCGAAGTGAATTCGGAAACCGACTTCGTTGCAAAGAACGAGGAGTTTATTGAATTTGTAGATGTTTTGGCTCAGAAGGCGCTGGATGCCGCTTCGGATGATATGGAAGCCTTCCTGGCTCTTTCCTATAAAGAGGAAGGAACCGTTCGGGATGCGCTGAACAACAAAATTGCCAAGATCGGCGAAAACATGAACATCAGAAGGTTTACTAAATGCGAAACTCCGGGAGTGGTTTATGTGGGATATACCCACGGAAACGGCAAAATCGGCGTTATCGTAGGCTTCCAGACAGACGCTTCTGCGGAAGAGATCAACGTAATGGGAAGAGACGTGGCAATGCAGGTTGCATCCATGAATCCGAAATTTATCGATGAATCCTCCATTGACCCGGCTTACATTGAAAGCGAAAGAAACATTCTGGTACACCAGGCGCTGAATGAAGGCAAGCCGGCAGACATCGTAGAAAAGATGGTTGCAGGAAGATTAAAGAAGGAACTGAAGGAAACCTGCCTGGTTGAGCAGAAGTTTGTCAAGGACGGAGAGCTCAGCGTTCAGCAGTACATCGACAACTCCGCAAGAGCGATCGGAAAAACCGTCAAGGTGGTTGAAATGGTACGCTACGAAGTAGGCGAGGGAATCGAAAAGAAGGAAGAAAATTTTGCAGAAGAAGTTGCAAAACAGATGAACAACTAGTCAGAATATGGTATAATTAAAGGACACTAATCTTAGTGTCCTTTAGATTACAGATCCAACATAGCGAAAATGTCAACAAAAATCGAGTAATTTAAGAAAGGACGCGATTATGGAGCCCAAATACAAGAGAGTCGTTTTAAAAATCAGTGGAGAAGCGCTGGCCGGAGAAACAAAATTCGGTTTGAATGAGGACATGCTGAGCATGGTGGCAAAACAGGTCAAAGCGCTGGTCGAACTGGGAGTGCAGGTTGCGGTCGTAGTCGGCGGCGGAAACTTCTGGAGAGGAAGAACCAGTAAAAGCATGGACCGTGCTACTGCCGACTATATGGGGATGCTGGCAACCGTAATCAATTCCCTGGCATTGCAGGATGCGTTTGAGGCCATCGGGATTCCGACAAGAGTCCAGACGGCTATCGAAATGAAAGAGGTTGCGGAACCCTATATCAGGAGACGCGCGATGGCTCATCTTTCAAAAAATGTTGTGGTCATCTTTGCAGCCGGAACCGGAAATCCGTTTTTCTCCACCGATACCACGGCAGCCCTGCGGGCGGCAGAAATCGAAGCAGACGTCATTCTTCTGGCTAAAAAGGTTGACGGGGTCTACTCTGATGATCCTGAAACAAATCCAGACGCAATCCGTTATACCGAACTGACCCATAAAGAAGTTCTTGAGAAGGGGCTGAAGGTTATGGATTCCACAGCGGCGTCGCTCTGTATGGACAATAACATACCAATTCATGTTTTTGGCCTCTCAGAGCCAGATAATGTGCTGAAAGCAGTATACGGCGAAAAAATAGGCACCATCGTCAGATAAGAAATCCAAACAAAAATATAATATTGCGGAGGATGAATTTATGAGTATTGATGTACAACAAGTTCTTGAAGAAAAAATGAAGAAGAGCATAGCGGTTTTAAAAGAAGAGTTGAACACAATCAGAGCGGGTAGAGCGAATCCGGCCTTGTTGGACCAGATCAAGGTTGATTACTATGGGACTCCGACTCCACTTAAGAACATTTCCAATATATCGGTTCCTGATCCGAGGAGCTTAATGATTTCACCGTTTGATCCCAAATCCATCCACGACATCGAAAAGGCCATCAATGTAGCAAATCTGGGAATCAATCCTTCCAACGACGGAAAAGTAATTCGTCTCGTCATTCCTGCCGTAACGGAGGAAAGAAGAAAAGAACTGATCAAGGTGGTCAAAAAGTTCGGTGAGGATGTGAAGGTAGCTGTCAGGAACGAAAGAAGAGACGCCAATGACGAGCTGAAAAAACAGGAAAAAGCAGGAGAACTCACAGAGGATGATCTGAAAAAGGCTTTGGATGAAGTTCAGAAAAAGACAGACAAAGCGATCAAGGACATCGATCAGATCATCGCTGATAAAGAAAAGGAAATCATGGAGGTTTAATCATTGAATGATTTTCCTGATATTTTAGGTATGGAGCTTCATGATGCAGCAGCCCTTCTGAAAGCAGAAGGGCTAGCTTATATTATCTCGGAGACGAAGCCTCCGAAGAAGGAATTGACAGAGGGGGCGCTGCGGGTGATCCGGATCGGAATCCGCGGCGCAAAGTCCGTGAAGGATACCGGGCCTTCTGATTCCGGCCCGGAAACAGAAGGAGTACTGGAGTTAACGGTGTGCAGAATATGATTGATTTGGAAAAAATACCTTCCCATGTGGCCATCATCATGGATGGAAACGGACGATGGGCCCAGAACAGAAATTTACCTCGTATGGCCGGCCATAATGCGGGCATGCAAACCATCAAGGAAATCGTCAAGGCTTCCTCGGCGCTTGGCATCAAGCACCTGACAGTTTATGCCTTTTCGACGGAAAACTGGAAGCGCTCCGTGGAGGAGGTCAGCGGAATCTTCAAGCTGATTGTGATTTATATCGAGAAGGAACTGAAAGAGCTTCACGAAAACAACGTGAAAGTCAGGGTGCTCGGCGATTATGAGAAGCTTCCGCAGGATGCGGTCAAAAGCCTGGAACGATCTCTTGAAACAACAAAACACAATACCGGGCTCCAGTTCAATATTGCCTTGAACTACGGCGGCAGAGACGAGATCCTGAGATCGGTGGTAAAGCTTGCCCGTAAGGTGGAGACCGGAGAGCTGAAAGCCGATGAGATCACGGAGGAAATGATTTCGGACAATCTTTATACCGAAGGAATTCCGGACCCGGATCTGATCATCCGGACCAGCGGAGAAATGAGATTGAGCAATTACCTGCTTTGGCAGTGCGCATACAGCGAATTTGTGTTTACGGACGTTCTCTGGCCTGATTTTACGAGAGAGGATTACGAAAAAGCAATCGAGATATTTCAAAACAGAAAAAGACGGTTTGGAGGCAGGTGAACGAAGGATGAAAACGCGAATATTGTCAGCAATCATAATGCTTCCTCTGCTTGCTCTGGTTTTTATAGGCGGGAGGCTTCTGCTCCTCGCATGCTTTGTCATCGGCTTCATGGGGGTGAGAGAATTTTATCATGGGTTTGAGACATTAAACGTCAAACCCTCTTATGGGGTGGCATATATTAGTATTCTGGGCCTGTACGCAATCAATCTGTTCGCACCGGCGGAATACAATTATTATATGCTTTGGTTTTTAACCGTAATATTATTAAGCCTGCTCTATCTGTTCAAGATTGACGAACGGGAGCTGGCCGACGCCATGGCGACACTCACCGGAGTCTTTTATGTGGTCTTTCTTTCCTTTCATGTGACCCTTGTGGAGCAAACAGGGGAGTACGGAATTCTGGTCTGGCTGATTTTTATCACCGCATTTGGCACGGATACCATGGCATACTTCACCGGATTGGCATTGGGAAAGCATAAGCTTTGTCCTAAAATCAGCCCGAAAAAGACTATAGAAGGATCCATCGGCGGGATTCTGGGCAGTGTTCTGTTCAGTGGCATTTTCGGATACTTTGTGGTTTCAGAGCTTCTGCTTCATTGTATCATCCTGGGCATTCTGGGCGGCGTGATTTCCCAGCTCGGAGATCTGACCGCTTCCATATTCAAGCGAAAAATGGGCATCAAGGACTATGGAAACCTGATCCCCGGCCATGGGGGGATTTTGGACAGATTTGACAGCGTCCTTTATACCGCGCCCATGGTATATTATTATATCATGCTTGTCATTGCTCTGTGATTGACTGGAAATCAGCCAATGATTATCGATTTCCGGCTTCAGTCGTATTCGGAGCTTGAGGAGAACTTATGAAAAAGATTGCGATTCTGGGGTCAACCGGTTCTATCGGGACACAGACTCTGGATATGATAGAACAGAATACCGACCGGTTTCACGCAGCCGTATTAACCTGCGGCTCCAACATGGAACTGCTTGGGCAGCAGATTGAAAAGCATAGGCCGAGTCTGGCAGTCGTTGCCGATGAGAATGACGCGGTTGAAATGGGGAAAAAATATCCGGGAACCGAATTCCTCTTCGGAATGGAAGGTCTGGTGGTGGCTGCCGCAAAAACGGATTGTGATATGGTGGTGAATTCCCTGATAGGAATGATGGGGCTGCGTCCAACCTACTATGCGATCAAGGCGGGAAAAGACGTCGCGCTGGCCAACAAGGAAACCCTGGTGGCCGGCGGAGAGATCATCATGAATGCGGTAAAGGAGAGCAAAACGCAGCTTCTTCCGGTGGACAGCGAACACAGCGCCATATTTCAGGCTTTGCAGGGCAACCGTCATGGCGATATCAACCGAATTATCCTTACAGCGTCAGGAGGACCCTTTCGAGGTTTTTCCAAGGAAGCGCTGCAAAAGGTGACTCTGGCCCAGGCGCTCAACCATCCCAATTGGAAGATGGGGAGTAAAATTACCATTGATTCTGCAACCATGATGAACAAGGGACTGGAGGTAATTGAAGCCAGATGGCTTTTCGATGTTCCTCCGGAGAAAATCGAGGTTGTGGTCCATCCGCAGAGCGTAGTGCACTCCATGGTGGAATATATCGACCATTCCATTATTGCCCAGCTGGGAATCCCTGACATGAGGGTTCCCATCAGCTATGCGCTTACTTATCCGGAACGGATCGGAAACAGGCTGGAGGGCGTGGATTTTGTGAAGCTTGGCACACTGACCTTCGAAAAGCCCGACCTGGATACATTCCGGTGTCTCGGGCTTGCCTACGAGGCGATCAAAGCCGGAGGAAGCTATCCTGTGGTTTTGAACGCCGCCAATGAAGTACTGGTGCAAAAATTTCTGGAAGGCCGCATCGGTTTTCTCGATATTCAGGAAACAATAGAAAGGGTTATGAACGAGCATAGGCCAGTTTATAATCTTGACTTGGAAGGGATTATAGAAATCGATCATACTGTCAGGGGGGATTTAATAGGATGATGATAATATATGCAGTACTGATTTTCTGTCTGCTCATTTTCGTCCATGAATTGGGACATTTCATATCTGCAAAATCCGTCGGAATCAGGGTGAATGAATTTGCGCTGGGGATGGGTCCGCTGCTTTTTCAATTTAAAAAAGGAGAAACGGAGTATTCGCTGAGAGCGCTCCCTATCGGAGGTTACTGCAAAATGGAAGGGGAGGACGAGGAATCGTCGGATGCCTCGGCTTTCAACAACAAGCCTTTCCCTGCCAAGGCGCTGGTCGTCGTAGCCGGTTCCACCATGAACCTGATTCTGGCTGTGGCCATTCTGTCGGCAGTTATGTTTGCCGCAGGTATGCCAACCAATGTAATCAACGAGCTGTCGCCGGATTTGCCCGCCATGAGAGCTGGACTTCTTCCGGGAGACAGGATCGTTCGGATCGACGATAAAGAGATAGAAGAATGGACCGATATCACCGACGCCATCAGTCAAGGCAGCGAAAAAACCGTAGCGGTGGCGGTAGAGCGGGATGGAGAAGTCCAGAGCTTTACGGTCGACGTTGTGAAAGCGAAGGACGGACGCAGGATCATCGGCATTACTCCCGCCTACGCGAAGGATCCAGTCAAGGCAATCGTATATGGCACTCAAAGCACCTTTGAAATGGGAGGCGAGATGATCAAGATCATCGGGCAGCTCATTACCGGAGAAGTTTCTACAAAAAATCTGACCGGACCGGTCGGCATCGTTTATATTGTGGGCGATACGGCGAAACTGGGCGTGCTTTATCTGGCTCAGCTCACAGCCTTCATCAGCCTGAATCTCGCAATCGTCAATATGCTTCCATTTCCGGCCCTGGACGGAGGGCGGCTGCTTTTCTTAGTAATCCGTAAAATGACCGGCAGAACCATATCCGACGAGACAGAAGGAAAGATTCATTTCGTCGGCCTTATGCTTCTGTTCGGATTGATGATCTATATCACATTCCAAGATGTGGGAAGGTTTATACTATGAGCAGGCAAGTCAACTGCGGAGGCGTTCTCATCGGAGGAGGCGCTCCAATCTCGATCCAGTCGATGACCAATACGGACACCAGGAACATTCCGGATACGGTAAAGCAGATTCGTCAGCTTGCCGAAGCCGGCTGTGATATTGTGCGCTGCGCAGTCCCCGATATGGAGGCGGCGGAAGCTCTTGGGCAGATAAAAAAGCAGGTGGCCACACCTTTGGTGGCCGATATTCATTTTGACTACCGGCTGGCTGTGGCGGCGATCCAAAACGGCGCCGACAAGGTAAGGATTAATCCCGGAAATATCGGCGACCGAGACAGGGTCAAGGCGGTGATCGACGCTGCGAAGGAGCGGCAGATCCCCATCAGGATCGGCGTGAATTCCGGTTCTCTTGAAAAGGATATATTGGAAAAGCACAAGGGAGTTACCGCCGAAGGTTTGGCGGAAAGCGCTCTTAGGAATATTGAATTAGTTGAGGATATGGGATTTTCAGATCTCGTTTTGTCCTTGAAATCATCGGAGGTTAAGCTTAATTACCAGGCTCACAGGCTTCTTTCCGGGAAGACGGATCATCCGTTCCACATCGGAATTACCGAGGCGGGAACGGTGGAGAGCGGGAAGGTCAAGTCTGCCATCGGGATTGGCGCGTTGTTGCTTGAAGGCATCGGGGATACCATTCGGGTTTCCTTGACGGGAGATCCTCTAAACGAAGTGCTTTTCGCGTCGGAAATTTTAAAGGCGCTTCAGCTGAAGAACAATTCCATCTATTTTATCTCCTGTCCGACCTGCGGAAGATGCGGCGTGGATCTTGCCGTGATTGCCGCCGAGGTGGAAGCGGCGCTAAAGCCTGTCGAGGACAGTATGAAAAAAAACAACATCCCCTCCTTCTCCGTCGCGGTAATGGGCTGCGCGGTCAACGGACCGGGGGAGGCCAAGGAAGCCGACTTCGGTGTTGCCTGCGGGAGAGGCAAGGGCGTTCTGTTTCGGCACGGAGCAATCGTAAAAACGGTTCCGGAGAAAGAGATCGGAAAGGAACTGGTCAATTTTATCAAACAGGAAAAGGCGATCCAATAGCGGATAAGGGTATCACACTGCATTGTAAAAGGGGGAATGCTTATGTTAACCGATTTTCTTTTATCGGAACCATTGATCTGGGTTCTGATTGCCGTGATTTTTGCAGTCATAGAGGGCTTTACCATGGGGCTGACCACGATCTGGTTTACCGTCGGGGGAGTGGCCGCCTGCATCATAGCTTTGCTGGGTGGGCCGATTTTACTCCAGGTGGCGGTATTTCTCATTGTGTCGATCATTTTATTATATTTCACCAGACCACTGGCTGAAAAAAGGCTGCGAATCGGTCATGAGAAAAACAACATCGACCAGATGACCGGCAAGACCTGTCTGGTTATGGAACCCATCAGGCCGTATCATCCCGGCCAGGTCAAGCTCGACGGATTGATATGGACCGCTGCCGCAAATGACAAAGAAGACATTCTGGATAAGGGAGATCTGGCCAGGATCGTCAAAATCGAAGGGGTCAAGCTTATCGTTGAGAAAGTGAAAGGGGAAGAATAATGGATAGTATTATTTCAACACTGGTAATTTTTCTGTTAATTATCATTGCTATTTTTTTAGTCATCACAAATATCCGTATCGTACCACAGGCGAGGGCCTATGTGGTAGAAAGACTGGGAGCGTACAACGCCACCTGGCAGGTGGGACTTCATATTAAAATTCCGCTGATCGACAAGATCGCAAAGAAGGTTTCCCTGAAGGAGCACGTCATCGATTTTCCGCCGCAGCCTGTTATTACAAAGGATAACGTTACTATGGAAATCGATACGGTAATCTATTTTCAGATCACGGATCCCAAGCTTTACGCCTACGGAGTGGAAAATCCCATGTCCGCCATCGAAAATCTCACTGCAACCACATTGAGAAACATCATCGGCGATCTGGAGCTTGACGAATCCCTGACCAGCAGAGAGCATATCAACGCGAAGATCAGACTGGTTCTCGATGAAGCCACGGATCCGTGGGGCATCAAGATCAACCGTGTGGAAGTTAAAAATATCGTTCCGCCGAAAGACATCCAGCAGGCAATGGAAAAACAGATGCGTGCGGAGAGAGAACGAAGAGAAGCGATTCTGAGAGCGGAAGGGGAGAAAACATCCGCAGTTCTCATTGCGGAGGGTAACAAGCAGTCTCAGATCCTGAATGCAGAAGCAAACAAGGAAGCAATGATCCTGGCCGCTGAAGCAAAGAAGGAAGCCCAGATCAGAGAAGCGGAAGGTCATGCCCAGGCAATTCTTCTGGTTCAGAAAGCAACGGCGGACGGAATCAGAATGCTGGTGGAATCTGATCCAACCCAGCAGGTCATTGCCCTCAAGAGCCTTGATGCCTTTGCCAAGGCGGCGGATGGGAAGGCCACGAAAATCATCATTCCTTCGGAAATTCAGGGCCTTGCAGGTCTGGCTACCTCGCTGACCGAGCTGGCAAGGAATGATGACAGCGAAAAAGGAAAATAATCAGGAACCATTGACCATATGAATCGGTTAAGAAATACAATACAATAGCGGCAATTACGGAGGCAACATTGAAATCATTAATCGAAAGTACGATCAGCTGGAATAAAATAGGAAAGCATCCCAAAGACAGTTACATTTACTCCATTGAAAAGGCAGTTGTTTCGAAGGAGACGGCTGTCCTTTCTTTGGATATCAGGCTCAACTTTGTAGTTCCCTTCGGAGATACCGACCGGATCTGCAAGCTGATACAAAATGAAATACCTGGTCTTAAGGGAGTATCGCTGAATTTTATCTATGAAGATGTGATTCTGTCGGAACAGGAAATCATAAAGCATTATATCGAGCATATGATTCATGAAATCAACGGCAGCTACGCGGCCGTCACAAAGACCATCTTCCCGAAGGAATTCGCTTTCGAAGACGGGCGGTTGACTATTATGGCCCTTGGCGCCGTTGCGGTAGCCGAGCTGAATGACAAGGTCGCCCCTCAGTTTGAAAAATATCTGATCAGGGATTTCGGCATTGAGGCGAAGGTTGTATTTGCCAATCATGAGGACAGTTATGAGGAGATGGCCAGAGAAAAGGCTGAGCTGGCGAAAAAAGAACTGGAGGAAGCCGACAAGGCGTTGAAGCAGGCGGCAGCCGGAAACGGAACCAACGGCAAAGCATCCAACGGGAACGGCGGCGGAAACGGCTCCTGGGGAGGAGACCGGAACGGCGGCGAGAAAACGTGGAAACGCAGGGAAAAGGAGGAGCCCATGGTGGGCAACCGAATCATGGGAAAAGCAATCCATGATGCTCCTGTTCCCATTTCAAGTCTGACTGCAGACAGCGGACAGACAACCATTGAAGGAATGCTGTTCCGCAAGGAAGCGAGAACCATAAAGAACAACAAGAAGCTGGTCACGCTGCTGGTCACTGATAAAATCACCTCCATCTGCGTCAAACTCTTCGCGTCCGAGGAGAAGTGGAACGAAATCGACGGTGCGCTCAAACCCGGAGATTCCGTCAAGATCCGAGGCAATGCTGAATTTGATACCTTTGAGAATATCCTTGTCCTTATGGGAAAGGATATCGAAAAGACGGAAAAGGAAGGTCGGCAGGACTTAAGCGAGAAGAAAAGAGTTGAGCTTCATGCCCACACTAAAATGAGCGCGATGGACGGGCTGAATGAAATTTCAGAAATGATCAAGACCGCAGCGGGCTGGGGTCAGAAGGCGATTGCCATTACGGACCACGGCGTGGTGCAGGCTTTTCCGGATGCTGCAAAGACTGTGAAATACGGAAAGCTGGACATAAAGCTCATCTACGGCATGGAGGGTTACCTTTTCGACGATTCCGATCAAACGGGGAAGAAAATAGACTACAAGTCAAAAAATACCAACCATGTTATCCTGCTTGCAAAGACACAAGAGGGATTGAAAAACCTGTACAAGCTGGTTTCCAAATCCCATCTCGAATACTTCTACAAGAAGCCGAGAATTCCCAAGTCGGTTCTGACGGCCCATCGGGAAGGTCTGGTGATCGGATCGGCCTGTGAAGCCGGAGAAGTATACCAGAGCATTCTTCGCAAGGAAACAGAGGATGAAATCAGGCGAATTGCGGAATACTATGATTATCTGGAGATTCAGCCCCTGGCCAACAATCAGTTCCTTGTGGACGGCGGCATCGTTGCCGATATGGAAGAATTAAAGGAGATCAACCGGAAGATCGTCTCTCTTGGAAAAGCGTTGGGCAAGCCTGTGGTAGCAACCTGCGACGCTCATTATGCGGAACCGGAGGAAGCGCTGTACCGGAAGATCCTCATGGCCGGACAGGGCTATAAAGATATCGAGGGGGATAAGGGACTTTATCTCCGCACCACGGAAGAAATGCTCGCGGAATTCGAATATCTGGGCGAGGAGCTTGCATATGAAGTTGTAGTGGAGGCTTCCAACCTGGTCGCCGACATGATCGAAAAGGTTGTTCCAGTGCCAAGCGGCAAATTTCCTCCGAAAATTGACGGAGCGGAAGAGCGGCTGAGGACACGCTGTATGGAAACCGCCTGGAGCATATACGGAAATCCGCTTCCCGAACTGGTACAGAAACGCCTTGACCGGGAGTTGGATTCCATCATCAACAACGGCTACGCCGTAATGTATGTTTCTGCAGAAATGCTTGTGCAAAAATCGCTGTCCGACGGATATCTGGTCGGTTCCAGGGGATCCGTAGGCTCCTCCTTCGCAGCGACCATGGGAGGAATCACGGAGGTAAATCCTCTTCCGCCCCATTACATATGCCCCAATCCGGAATGCAAAAACTCCGAATTCATTTTGGATGACAGCTATGACTGCGGAATCGACATGCCGGACAAGCTGTGTCCGAAATGCAATACACCATATAAGAAGGACGGATTTAATATTCCGTTTGAAGTATTTCTTGGCTTTGAAGGCGATAAGGAGCCCGATATCGACTTGAATTTTGCTGGGGAATACCAGCCGGTGGCGCATAAATACGTGGAAGAGATTTTCGGAAGGGAAAATGTATTTCGTGCTGGAACCATTGGCACCGTGGCGGGAAAAACCGCATACGGCTTTGTTATGAAATATTTCGAGGAACGGCAGCAGCCCGTCAATAAATGGGAGGCGGACAGGCTGACAGAGTGCTGCACAGGAGTGCGCAGAACTACCGGACAGCATCCCGGCGGAATTATCATCGTTCCGAGAGGTCATGAGATATACGAGTTCTGTCCGGTACAGCATCCTGCAAATGACACGTCGACGGATATCATAACCACCCATTTCGATTATCATTCCATCGACGAAAACCTGTTGAAGCTGGATATTCTGGGACACGACGTTCCATCTATGATCCGTCAGCTGCAAGATATGACGGGAGTGGATCCCCTTACCGTTCCGCTGAAGGATCCTAAGGTGGACAGCATTTTCAACGGCATTGAGGGCCTTGACATCAAGGACCCCGGTTATAAATTTACTCATGGAAGCTTCGGAATCCCTGAATTCGGAACCAAGTTCGTACGGCAGATGCTTGATGACACAAAACCGTCCATGTTTGCGGATCTGATCCGGATATCCGGATTTTCCCACGGTACGGACGTATGGATCAACAACGCGCAGGAATTTATCCGGAATGGTTCCGCTACCATGAAGGACGCAATTTCCACCCGTGACGATATTATGAACTATTTAATCCACAAGGGACTTCCCAACAAGACTGCCTTCAAGATCATGGAGAATGTAAGAAAGGGGAAGGGAATCACCCAGGAAGAGGCCGACCTGATGGCGGAAAACAATGTTCCCGAGTGGTATATCGAATCCTGCAGAAGGATTAAATACATGTTCCCGAAAGCCCACGCTGTGGCATATGTGATGATGTCATACCGGATCGCGTACTATAAGGTATATCATCCGGTGGAATTCTATGCTGTGTTCTTTACCTCCAAGGTCAGCGAATTTGATTCTGAGACCATTTTGAAGGGAGCGGGAGCGGTTCTTGCAAAGATGGAACTCATCGAAGCCAAGGGAAAAAACGCGACCAAGAAGGAAGAAGATGAAGTGACGGTTCTTGAGGTTGCCTATGAAATGTATGCCAGAGGCTATGAATTTGCCCCCGCAGAAATCGGCAAGTCCCATGCCACAAGATTCCTAGCGGCTGACGGCAAAGTGCTGCTGCCCTTCGTCGCATTGAGCGGTGTTGGAGAAAGCGCGGCAAAAGCCATCGCCTCGGAATTTGAAAAGAAACCGTTTCTTTCCATCGATGACATGAGAAACAGGGCGAAGTTGAACAAAACCGCCATCGAGGCGTTAATGAACCACGGCGTGCTTGCGGATATTCCGGAATCGGATCAAATAAGCCTTTTTTAGCCGCTCTGCGCCGCCCTGTGAGTTTTCTGCTAAACCGCTGCAAAGGATATTTTTTAGAAAAAACTTGCAAAAATAAGGTGTTTGTGGTAATCTGTAATGGTAGTAGAAAACTTGACTTGTAAAAGCAAAAGAGTGGGCAATCCCACTCTTTCACTTTTGTAATCAGCTATCACGTACGGAGCGAAAGATTCGTAAAGAGGAAAAACTGTCTATTCAAAAGGAGTTAATATGGCCAAGATCAGGATAAAAGAACTCATTGCCACAGAGCTGGCCGGGTTTTTGGAGAAAAACGGATACGAACTGTATAATGTGGAATTTATCAAAGAGGGGAAAGATTGGTTCCTAAGAGTTTATATCGACCGGACGGACGATTCCGAGGGCGGAGTAAGTACGGATGACTGCGAAAAGGTAAGCAGATATCTGAGCGCAAGACTGGATGCGTTGGACCCCATTGAGCAGAATTATTATCTTGAAGTCTCCTCACCGGGAATGGACCGGGCCCTGCTTAAGGAAACCGACTATGTCAGATACGCGGGCCGTTATGTGGATGTAACCCTGTATCAGGGCCTGAACGGAAAAAAGACATTCTTTGGGAAGCTCGTCGGCATACAGGAGGGGAACCTTGTTCTGACGGACGAGAAGGATAAACTGATTGAGATACCGATGGAGAAAGTGGCAAAAACCAAGCTTGCTGTGATTTTTTAAGGAGGATTGTTGAATCATAATGAACAGAGAATTTATAAAGGCAGTAGAGGAATTAGAAAAAGAAAAGGAAATTTCAAAAGACCTTCTGATCGAAGCTATCGAATCGGCGCTTGTCTCTGCTTATAAAAAGAATTACGGAACATCCCAGAATGTTCGTGTAAACATTGATAAGGAGACAGGCGATATTGACGTCTTCATGAGAAAGGATATCGTAGAAGAGGTCATGGACGATCAATTGGAAGTATCCATCGAGGAAGCCAGGGAAGTGGATCCCAAGTTTCAGGTCGGTGATGTGATCGAAAAACAGGTTACTCCCAGAGATTTCGGTAGAATTGCCGCCCAGACGGCCAAGCAGGTTGTGGTTCAGCGAATCAGGGAAGCGGAGCGGGGATTGATCTATGACGATTATTCCAACCGCCAGTCCGAAATCATTACCGGAATTATACAGAGAATCAGCAATGATACGGTGTTTATCAACATGGGCAAGACGGAAGGAATCCTTGCTGTGACGGAACAGGTTCCGGGAGAAAAGTATGTGATCAACAGCAGGCTCAAGGTCTATATCATGGATGTTAAAAAGACCACAAAAGGCCCGCAGGTATATCTGTCCAGATCCCATCCGGGTCTGGTGAAGCGGCTGTTTGAATTGGAGGTTCCTGAGATTCAGGATGGAATCGTTGAAATAAAAAGCATATCACGGGAAGCAGGATCCAGGACGAAAATGGCTGTCTGGACAGCGGATGAAAGTGTGGATCCCGTTGGGGCCTGCGTTGGGGCAAGAGGTACCAGAGTTCAGGCTATCGTGGATGAGCTGTTCGGAGAAAAAATTGATATCATCAACTGGAGCGACAACCCCGAAAAGCTGATCAGCAGCGCGCTGAGCCCCGCAAAGGTTGAGAAGGTCATCATCAATGACGAGGGGAAATCCGCTACGGTCATTGTACCGGATTACCAGCTTTCGCTTGCAATCGGAAAAGAAGGACAGAACGTAAGACTGGCTGCCAAGCTTTGCGGCTGGAAAATTGACATCAAGAGTCATTCCCAGTTCTTCCCTGAAGGCGCTGATTTTGAAGATTTCGAGGAATATGATGATGCCGGCGA
This sequence comes from Bacillota bacterium, assembly GCA_023415235.1. Classification (GTDB taxonomy): domain Bacteria; phylum Bacillota; class Clostridia; order Peptostreptococcales; family Anaerovoracaceae; genus Anoxybacterium. The sequence goes on along the minus strand of JAEZLP010000038.1, from coordinate 19,234 downwards.
ATATCCGGAGGCGGAAACGTATCCGGAAGAGTTCATACAAGAGGAAGATTATCAGGAAGAGCCCGGCGAGGAATACGAAATTTTTGAGGTTGAGGAAGCTCCTGTCGAAGAACCAAAGCCGAAACGGGGAAGAAAGAAAAAAGAACCGGTTTCGGATGAGGAATAATCAGATCCGTGAACTAGGATTGCAGCAGTAGACAAGGGGGTGCGTCTATGAAAACGAAGAAGATTCCTATGCGGAGATGCGTAGGATGCATGGAGTCAAAACCTAAGCGTGAGTTGATCAGGATTGTAGCAGCAGAAGGGGTGCCAAAGATCGATCTCACGGGAAAGGCGAATGGCAGAGGCATATATTTATGCCCTGATACGGAATGTTTTACCAAAGCCAGAAAGAAAAAAGCAATTGGCAGAGGTTTAGAGATAGAGATAGGAGAACAAGAGCTGGATAATTTATTTAAGGAGCTGGCTGAACATGAGAAAAAAGGTTGATAGTTATTTGGGCTTTGCTGCAAAATCCAGGAATTTGGTTTCCGGCTATCATACCTGTCTGCATGCCATCAGGCAAAGAAAGCTGAAACTGTTGATTCTTTCCGAGGATCTCTCGGAAAACACAGTAAAAAAGCTGTCAAAGCTATCCAACGAAAATAATATCCCCTTTAGAATCTATGGAAAATCAGAAGAACTGTCAAAAGTTACAGGGAGCCAGGAGAGAGGAGTTTTCGGCATAACTGATGGAAACTTTGCAGATGCCATATTAAAAGAAATCGATGGAGAATAACGATATTTCTTCGGAAGCGTTATAATAGAATGGAGGTGTTCTAATGTCCAGTTTAAAAGTACATGAGTTAGCAAAAGAACTGAATATGACCAGTAAAGATATGTTAGATAAAATAAATTCCATGGGGATTGATGCAAAGAGTCATATGAGCGTATTGTCCGACATGGATGTAATCGCGATTCGAAACACTGTTTTGCGCGGAAAAAGCGGATCAGAAACAAAAATTGTCAAGGTAACGCCTAAGAAAACCGAGCCAATTAAAGATAAGGAAGAAGTTAAGGTGGTTGTTAAGGCAGCGGCGCATCCCAGTATGAGCCCGGAGGCGAAGCCTGCAAAACAAGCGGTGAAACCGCAAACGCAAACACAACAGCAGAGGTCGGCGCATCAAGGGCAGAGTCAGCATGCGCAGCAGAGACCAGCCCAGGGAAGCCAGCAGCAGCGACCGGCTCAGAGCGGTCAGACTCAGCAAAGACCGGCTCAGAGCAGCCAACACCAGCAAAGGCCTGTGCAGAGCGGCCAGGCTCAGCAGCATTCTGCACAGAGCGGTCAAGCTCAGCAGAGACCAGCTCAGGGTAGTCAGTCTCAGCAGAGACCAGGTCAGGGTAGTCAGTCTCAGCAGCGACCGGCTCAGAGCGGCCAGGCTCAGCAGAGACCTCAGTCAGGGCAAACCCAGGGACAACATCACAGCACTCAAGCTCCTCATCAAAAACCGCAGGGAAGCCAGGCACAGCAGCGGCCGGCTCAGACCACTCAGGGACAGCAAAGATCTTCCTCCGGTGGACAGAGTCAGCAGCGTTCGGCCCAAGGACCACAGGCAGGACATCCGCAAAGAGGGGAGCAGAGCAGATCCTTTGAGGATAGACCGGCTTCCTCCGGAAGGCCTCAGGAACGGAGAGACGTTCAGAGACCGGCTGAATCAAAGACACAGCATGAAAAGGACCAGAAACCCAATTTGAAGCAGCAGCAGAAGTATACCCCGAAGTCAGGGGACGAAAATAAAGAAGGAGTTTCGAAGCCGAAGCAGAAAAGCATCAGCCTCGAGAAACATCAGAAAGCGAAGCCGCAGCCGAAGCCTGCTCCAAAGCCGGTTGAGCCTGAAATCAATCTGGCGGATCATCCGCCGGGGACCAAAATCATCAATGTCCCCATTACCGTTGCAGGCTTGGCAGATCAGATTGAGAAATCAACCTCCCAGGTTATCATGGCTTTGATGAAGCTGGGAATTATGGCGAATATCAACCAGAACATCGACGAGGACACGGTTTTGATTCTTGGAGACGAGCTGGGTGTCAATATTGTAGTGGGAAAAGTCGAGGAAGAAATCGTGGAAGAAGGGCTGGAACTCTTTAAGGATAAAGAAGAAGACCTGAAAGCCAGACCTCCGATCATCACAGTGATGGGTCACGTCGATCATGGTAAGACCTCACTCCTTGACGCAATTAGAAAAACCAACGTGACCGCATCGGAATCCGGCGGAATCACACAGCATATCGGCGCATCCGAGGTTTATGCAAACGGACAGAAGATCGTATTTTTAGATACCCCGGGTCATGAGGCATTTACTACGATGAGAGCCAGAGGAGCGCATGTAACGGATATTGCGGTACTGGTTGTAGCGGCAGACGACGGTGTAATGCCCCAGACTGTCGAGGCGATCAGCCATGCAAAGGCTGCAAATGTGCCGATTATCGTTGCAATCAATAAGATCGATAAACCGGGAGCAGACCCGTCCAGAGTCAAGCAGGAGCTCACAGAGCACAATATCCTGGTTGAAGAATGGGGCGGTGACACCATCTGCGTGCCGGTATCTGCTAAAACCGGTGAAGGAATCGACAACCTGCTGGAAATGATCCTGCTTCAGGCAGAGGTTCTGGAATTGAAAGCGAACCCGAACCGATTGGCAATGGGAACTGTCATTGAAGCCAGATTGGATAAAAACAAAGGTCCTGTTGCGACCCTTCTCGTGCTGAACGGAACTCTGCAGGCAGGAATGAGCGTCGTTGCGGGAACCTGTTCTGGAAGAATCAAGGCGATGACCAACTATAAGGGGGACACCATCAGAAAAGCGGGTCCCGCCACAGCAGTTGAAATTCTTGGTTTAAACGAGGTACCGGAAGCAGGAGATGAATTCAATGCGGTCAAGGAAGATAAGGTAGCTAGAGAAATTGCCGAGCACAGAAGACTGAAGCTTCGCGAAGAAGTCATGGCAAGAAATTCCAGCGTCACCCTCGAGCAGCTTTTCAGCCAGATTCAGGAGGGCGAGATCAAGGAACTGAATCTGATCATCAAGGGCGATGTGCAGGGTTCTGTAGAAGCGCTGACCCAGTCCCTGGAAAAATTGAAAAATGAAAACGTCAAGGTAAGGATCATCCATTCCGGAGTAGGTACCGTGACGGAATCGGATATTATGCTGGCCAATACGTCTGGTGCTATCATTATCGCTTTCAATGTAAGGCCAAGTTCGGTGATCACCAGCATGGCGGAGCGTGAGAATGTTGAAATCAGAACCTACCGGGTTATCTACGACGTCATTGACGAGGTGGAAGCCGCTATGAAGGGTATGCTGGATCCGGTATTTAAAGAAGTGGTTCTGGGCAAGATAGAAATCAGGAACACCTTCAAGGTACCAAACGTCGGAATTATCGGCGGAGCCTACGTGCTGGAAGGAAAGGTTCAGAGAAATGCCGAGATCAGGCTGGTAAGAGACGGAATCGTCATTCACGAGGGCAAAATCTCCTCCTTAAAGAGGTACAAGGATGACGTAAAGGAAGTAGCACACGGATTTGAATGCGGTATCGGTATTGAAAACTACAATGACATTAAAGAAGGAGATATCATCGAAGCATTCAAGATGGAAGAAATCGAACGGAAGTAAACGCTAAAGCGCCGGGAAGAATGTGATACGATAGAAATCTACGATTCAAAAATCGTGATTTCTTAGCATAAATTCTTCCAAACGTCGCTAAAGCGCCGGGAAGAATGTTAAGAGGGAAGGAATATGGGTAAAGGTTATAGATCGGGCCGGCTGGGAGAAGAAATTCGAAGAATCATCAGCGACCTGCTCCTCAGGGAGATAAAGGACCCCCGCCTATCGGGGATTGTAAGCATATCCGCTGTGGACGTGACGGAAGACGGAAGCTTTGCGACCGTCTACATCACCAAGCTGGGAAACAAGGCGTCGGAAGAGACCACCGAGGAAGAAAAAAATGAAGTTCTTGCCGCCTTTAAGAGCGCAAAAGGTTTAATCCGAAGAGAAATAGGGCATCAAATCAAAATGAGACATGTACCCGATCTGGTCTTTAAAATGGATACCTCATTGGAGTATGGAAGACATATCTCAAAGCTGATTGACAAGCTGGGTATCGACAAATCGGATGTTGCGAATGCAGAAAAAGAAGAAGAATAAAATGATGAATTGTACATTGGAGCAAATCGCCGCAAAACTGAAGGAAGCAGGAACCGTATTGTTGTATCCCCATGTGATGATGGACGGAGATACGCTGGGTTCCTCCATTGCGCTGTGCATAGCGCTGCGGAAGTTAGGAAAGAGGGCGCATATCCTCATAGAGGATGAGATTCCCTCCTACCTGCTTTTTTTGGAAAAGGATTACTGTACCCATAATCGGGATGTTTTGGAGACACCGGATGTTTCCATGGCCGTTGATTGCAGCGATATCGAACGGTTCGTGCAGAGGAAGGACAAGTTCCTGACCGGGAAGACGAGCATCTGCATCGACCATCACCGTACAAACAATTATTTCGCGGATCTGAATTATATCGATATGCATGCAGGCGCCACAGGCGAGATCGTATACGATTTGATCAGAACGATGGGAATCGACATCGATGTTGAAATGGCGGAAGCAATTTATACGGCAATCACAACCGACACAGGAAATTTTCAGTATACCAATACGACGAAAAATACCCATCTGATTACCGCGGATCTCTTTGACATCGGGATCGATCTGGAAAAAATCAGCGTGGAGGTATATCAGAATATCCGTCATGAAAAGCTGATGCTGTTGAATGAGGTGATCGCCACCATTGAAATGCTTCACGGCGGCAGGGCGGACATGGCCTACGTAACCCAGGAAATGCTTAAAAAAACAGGCGCGCTGATGGAGGAAACCGAGGGCTTTATCGAAACCCTCAGAAATATCAGCGGTGTTGAAATTTCAGCTTTCTTAAAGGAGACCATGCCCGGAGAGATCAAGGTGGGACTCCGTGCAAAGACCTATGGAGATGTTTCTGCCATCGCCCAGTCCTTCGGAGGAGGCGGGCATAAAAAAGCGGCGGGCTGCACTCTGAACATGTCCCTTGAAGAAGCGAAAAAACAGATTTCCTCCGCGATTATCTCCCATCTTGAGGAAGCGGACAGAAAAGCGAAGGAAGAGAGTTCGAGGAACTATGATTAAGGACGGAATCATCAATCTGCTGAAGCCTGCCGGCATGACGTCCCATGACGGCGTTCAGTTGCTGAGAAGGCTGACGGGAATCAAAAGGATCGGCCATACGGGAACCTTGGATCCTATGGCGGTAGGCGTGCTGCCCATCTGTATCGGAAGCGCGGCGCGAATTACCGAATATTTGGATCTGGATTATAAAAAATATCGCTGCGAAATGCAGCTGGGACTGGAAACGGATACCCAGGACATCTGGGGTACGGTGACCTGCGACAACCGGGGTGAATTTCAATTTAACGAAGATGACATTAAGGAAATCCTGAACAGCTTTCGGGGAAGAATCAGCCAATTACCGCCCGGATACTCAGCGGTCAGAGTCAACGGAAGAAGATTGTATGAGTATGCCAGAGCGGGGGAAGTCGTTGAGATAAAGCCTAGAGATGTTAACATAAAAAATATTACGGTAGTCCACTGTGATCCGGGAAAGAACCGGGTCACCTTTGATGTAGAGTGCTCCAAAGGAACCTACATAAGGACAATCTGCCATGATGCAGGCAGGCTTTTAGGCTGCGGAGCGGTGATGAGCTGTTTGATCCGAACCGCCAGCGGCGTTTTTACACTGGAAAACACGGTTACCATAGAAGATCTCTCGAATGGGAATCCAGAACAGTATCTTCTGAGGCCGGACTTTCCACTGGTGCATTTCGGAAAGGCATTTGTCAAGGAAGATCGGGCAAAATGGTTTGTCAACGGCGGACATCTCAGAATGTCCGAAGCAAGGATCATCAAAGAACCCGAATTCAAGGAATCGGACCTAGACCTTGACATCCGCGAAGAGTACCGTAATGCATACTGCGTTTATCTGGATCGTGAAGAAGCTCCCAGAAAGGAATCCGGAGTTTTTCTCGGGGTAGCCTTTTATAATTTTGAATACAAAAAACTAGTCGCAGATAAGATTTTTCTTGGCGACAGGGCCGTCTTCGACGGCAATGGCGCTTAGAAAAATCAATCCAGGGTCGTGGCAGCTCTCCGATAGGCAAAGAGCTGCAGGCATCGGATAAGATTTTTCTTGGCGACAGGGCCGTCTTCGACGGCAATGGCGCTTAGAAAAATCAACAGAAAGCCGCCTTTGGCGGCAAAAACGCTTAATTTCTAGGATGACTAAGGGAATAGGATATGAAACAATTCAATTCACTGGATGAAATAAAGAACATAAAAGAAACGGTAGTAGCTTTAGGGAATTTTGACGGAGTCCACAAGGGTCATCAGGAACTGATCCGGCGAACGGTGAAAAGTGCCAGGATGGCAGGATTGAAAAGCGCAGTGTTCACCTTTGCCAACCATCCTAAGAATGTGCTGGCGGGTCGGCCTGTTATAAAAAATATTCTGTACCTTGAGGACAAAGCGGCAATTATAAAATCTTTAGGTGTGGATTACTTGTTTTCTCTTGAGTTCAATGAGATGGTGCAGCATCTTTCCGCCGAGGAATTCATTCAGAAGATTCTGGTTGGAGCGTTTCGGATGCGGGAAGCATACTGCGGATTCAATTACCGGTTCGGGTACAAGGCGGAAGGAACTCCGGAAACGCTGATCAAAGCCGGATTGAAGGACGGCTTTGGTATCCATGTGCTGGAGCCCTTTACGATTGACGGCAATCTCGTCAGCAGCTCCTTTATCCGACAGCTGATCGCCGACGGAAGAGTGGGAGAATGCAAAAAATATATGGGCAGAAATTATTCGGTGGGCGGAGAAGTGGTCGTCGGCAATAAAATCGGCAGAACCATCGGCTTTCCTACCTCCAACATCCTGATCGACGAAACCATGGTGACGCCTGCCCATGGCGTTTATGTCACCTACTGCAACTACAACGGGACCTGTTATCAGGGGGTTACAAATGTAGGGATCAAGCCTACCATCGGCGACAATAAGAAAAATATAGAGACTCACATTTTCAATTTCAGCACAGACCTTTACGGAAAGCAGATCAGGGTGGAATTTCTGGAAAGAATCAGGCCAGAAATCAAGTTCAGCAGCGTAAATGCTTTGGCGCAGCAGATTGAAAAGGATTGCGGGGAGGCAAAACACTACCACGAAAGGTTGAATGCGGAACGGGAAAAGTGCAGCAGCGGACGATGAAGAAAAATTTGTAAATTTTTATTTTCCTCTCTTGACAATCAAATCATTTGCGGTTAGCATATGTATAATCTAAATAGTGAAAAGCGATGACAGAGGAAAGTAAAAATAACGGACCTGACAGGGATTATCCATCGTAGACTGGAAGTGGATATTTGAGAAATTATTTTGAAGTTCCCTCTTGAGCTCCAGGCTGAAACTAAGTAGGCCCAGGCGTATTCCCACGTTACAGGGATAGAATATACGGCATCAAATGCATTTGTATTCGAAGAGAGAGCAGTGCTTATCCAGTACTGAATTTGGGTGGTATCGCGGAAGATAGAATTAATACCTTTCGTCCCTGCATAGGGGCGAAAGGTTTTTGTTTTAATTCGATGCCGGTATCGGTAAAGGAGAGAAAATAAAATGATTATTGTACTGAAAAATGGAACGACGCAAGAGGATATCAACAAGATAGCGGGGTGGTTAAGCCGTTACAATGTGGAGGTTTGCCCAATCGTTGGCGCGGAAACCACCGTTTTGGGAGTGGTGGGGGACACCACCTCCATCGATAGGAATTCCGCTTATCTCAGCGAGTATGTGGATAAAATCATCAAGGTTCAGGAGCCTTATAAAAGGGCCAACCGAAAGATGCATCCCGAGAACACTGTTGTGGATGTGAGCGGGGTAAAAATCGGCGGCAGAAAAATTGTTGTAATGGCAGGACCGTGCTCCGTGGAAGGAGAGGAACAGATCGTTGATATTGCACGGCATATCAAGGATTCGGGAGCTGCCATCATCCGCGGCGGAGCATGGAAGCCCAGAACCTCACCTTACTCCTTTCAGGGGCTGAAGGCGGAGGGTCTGGAGCTGCTCAACATCGCAAAGGCGGAAACGGGACTGCCCATTATTACGGAGATTACAAATCCCATGCATGTGGAAAAGTTCATCGGTAAGGTTGACTGCTTCCAGGTAGGCGCCAGAAATATGCAGAACTATGAACTGCTGATTGAACTGGGAAAGGCCAGAATGCCGGTGCTTCTGAAAAGGGGATTCTCAAATACCCTTGAGGAGTTTCTCATGTCGGCCGAATATATATTAAGCGGTGGCAATGAAAATGTGATATTATGTGAGAGAGGAATACGGACCAACGAGACTTTCACGAGAAATACGCTGGATATCAGCGCGATTCCGGCACTGAAAAAGTTGAGCCATCTTCCTGTGATCATCGACCCGTCCCACGCGTCGGGCATGGCCTGGATGGTAGAGTCTCTTTCCATGGCCGCTATCGCGGCGGGAGCCGACGGGCTGATGATCGAGGTCCACAACGATCCGATGAACGCCCTGAGCGACGGAGCCCAAAGCCTTACCTACGAGATGTTTGACAAAACCATGAAAAAACTGAAAGCCCTTGCCGCAGTTGTGGATAGGGAATTATAAAGCAGCGTATAGTTTGGATTTGAATAAGTCCTACGAGAAAAAATAACGAGGTACGGATGAAGGTATTGAAACTGAGAGGAAAACAAAATACTTCAAAAATTGTGATAGAAAAAGGGATCCTGCAGGAAGCGGCTGAGTTCTGCAGACCGAAAAGCGCCGAAAAGACACCGGCAAATATCTGCGTGATCTCGGATTCCAACGTTGCGGATCTCTATCTTGAAAGTTTGGAAAAGAAGCTTTCCGATTTGAGCATTCCGGTTTTTCACCATATTATTCCCGCAGGGGAAGAATTCAAGACTTTGGAGACGGTTTCCGGCATTTATGACACCCTCGGTGAGCGCAGATTCGGGAGGGACGACATGATGATCGCCCTGGGTGGAGGCGTCACAGGGGATGTGGCGGGCTTTGCCGCCGCAACTTATCTGAGAGGGATAAGGCAGCTGGTTCAGATTCCGACTACCTTGCTGGCTCAGGTGGATTCGTCCGTGGGAGGGAAAACCGGTGTGGACCTGCCCCGCGGGAAAAATCTGGTGGGAGCATTCCGTCAGCCGGATCTTGTGCTGATTGATCCGGAGGTGCTCGCCACACTGCCGGAAAAGATCTATCTTGCCGGTATGGCCGAGGTGATCAAATACGGCTGCATCAGTGATCCTGAAATTCTGAATATGGCATCCCGGGAAGATCACAAGGGTCTGATTATGGAACTGATTGAACGCTGTGTTCAAATAAAAATAAATGTAGTGGAAGAGGACGAAACTGAGGAGGGACTGCGAAGAATCCTCAATTTCGGTCATACCATCGGCCATGGCATTGAGAAGCTGTACAATTATGCCGGGATTACCCATGGCGAGGCCGTATCTATCGGCATGGCGGCGGCCGTTAAGCTTGGGGAAAGCATTGGAATTACAAAAGCCGGCTGTTATGCAAAGCTAGTGGAAATCCTGCAATCCTTCCGGCTGCCTGTGAATCTGACTGCCGATCCGGACAGCGTATACGAGGCGCTCCTCGCCGACAAGAAAAAACAGGGCGACAGCATTCATTTCGTTTTCATGGAGGATTTCGGCAAAACCCTGATCAAGCAGATTCCCTTAGCGGAACTGAGAAAAATGATGAAAGTGTTAGGTGATTAATCATGGGAAGCATTTGGGGAAATCAACTGAAACTATCCATCTTCGGGGAATCCCACGGCAAAGGCATCGGCGCCGTAATCGATGGCTTTCCTGCCGGGTTTGCCTTTGACCAGGAGTTTATCGCAAACGAGATGGCCAGAAGAGCTCCGGGCAATAATCCTCTTGCAACAAGCAGGAGAGAAGAAGACAGGGCAATGATCCTCTCAGGGGTTCTTGAGGGAACGACCACAGGAGCGCCCCTTTGCATTATGATACCCAATACCGATACCCACAGCAAGGATTATGAAAATCTGCGGTCTGTGCCCCGGCCCGGCCATAGCGACTATACAGGAAAACTAAGATACCGGGGACATAATGATCTTCGCGGAGGCGGACATTTTTCCGGAAGACTGACTGCTCCGCTGGTTTTTGCAGGAGCCCTGTGCAAGGATTTCCTCAGAAAGAAGCATCAGGTTGAGATCGGCTCTCACCTTTATAAAGTTGGTGCGGTTGAAGACCGGCCCTTCGATCCCGTAAGGGTTGACCGAGATCTCTTGATCCGCCTTCGGGGGGAGACGCTTCCCTTGATCGACCATTCCGTGGAGGATCAGATTGCGGGGCTTGTGGATAAGGTCAGACGGGAGCTGGATTCGATTGGCGGAGTGATAGAATGCGCCGTAGTCGGGGCATCCGCCGGAATCGGCAGTCCAATATTTCAAAATGTGGAAAGCAGGATTGCGTCGGTTCTTTACAGTGTGCCGGCGGTGAAAGGTGTGGAATTTGGCTCGGGATTTGCGCTGGCATCGATGCGGGGCTCCGAAGCCAATGACGTCTATCTGCGGGAAAACGGAGCAGTTCGGACGAGTACAAACCATAATGGCGGGATTACAGGCGGAATTACAACAGGAATGCCCATCATCGTAAGAGCGGCTATCAAACCAACGCCCTCCATCGCCAGGGAACAGACCACACTTAATTTTGAAACAGGCGCACAGGAGGAGCTTGTGATCCACGGAAGACATGATCCATGCATTGCCCTGCGAGCTCCGGCAGTCGTGGAGGCAGGGGTTGCCATCGCCTTGATGGACTTGTATTTGGAGGCGTACGGGTATGATGCTGAGTGATTTGAGAGTGAAAATCGACGAAATTGATTTAAAGATAAAGGATTTGTTTTTGCAGCGAATGAAGGTGGCGGAACAGGTTGCCAAATGTAAAAGTAAAACCGGGGATAAAATCTTGAAGCCGGAACGGGAAGAAGAAGTGATCCGAAACCTGACGACTGATATGAACGGGGAATGGAAGCTTTCCTACACCTCATTCTTGAAAAAGGTCATGGAGGTTTCACGGACCTTCCAATACCGGAAGCTGTTGGAGCTTGGCGCGGACTTTCGTCTGGATTATCAGGAAAACGAACCGGCAGCGGAAAAAGTGTGCTATCAAGGGATCCCGGGCTCCTATTCGGAAATGGCGGCGGCAAGCCTCTTTCCCCATGCGGATTATAGTTCGGTGGATACCTTTGAAGACGTATTCCTCAGCATAAGCAGGGGGGAAGTTCAGGCTGGCGTGGTGCCACTTGAAAACACCACGGCTGGTGGAGTCTATGAGGTTTATGATCTGCTATTGAAACACGATCTGTACATAAACGCCTGCGAGATCGTGAAGGTGAACCATTGCCTTGCTGCTTTGGAAGAGGCTTGTCTTGAGGATATCAGGCAAATTGATTCCCATCCCCAGGCAATTGCTCAAAGCGCTGAGTTTTTAAGGGAGCACGGAATCCTGGCAAGGGAAAGCAGCAATACGGCGGTGGCAGCGAGAGATATCTCGGAAATCAAGGATAAGAGCAGGGGCGCAATCTGTTCGAGAGAAGCAGCGGAACGTTATGGACTGAAGGTTCTAGTGGAAGGGATCAATCACAATAAGGAAAATGCAACGAAATTTGTGGCCGTATCAGGAAAGCTGATCGTCAAGGAAAACCATGACCGGATTGCCGTCGTGTTTTCCTGTCCTCACAGAAGCGGAAGTCTGGCAGGCGTGCTGGGGATATTCGGGGATTACGGCGTGAATCTCACCGAAATACATTCAAGACCAGACGGAAAAAACTCGTGGGAGTATCTTTTCTATGTTGATTTTACAGGCAATTTAAAGGATGAAAGAATCAAAGCCCTGTTTTATCAGCTTAGCGAGGAGCTGCCCTTTATCAAAATTATCGGAAGCTATGAAAGTAAAAATTAGGAGTGCTTTATGGAAATCCATCCTTCAAAAGGATTGAGGGGCATCATCCATGTCGCCCCGGATAAATCAATATCCCACCGGTCGATTATGCTTGGAGCTATCTCGAAAGGGAGAACGGTCGTCCATAATTTTCTGATGGGAGAAGACTGTCTGTCGACCATTGACTGTTTCCGCAAGCTGGGGATCTCCGTCGATATTCAAGGAAGCCAGGTCGCAGTAACCGGAAAGGGACTCAGAGGATTGAAAGGGCCCGAAGAGGTGCTTTACACAGGCAACTCGGGAACGACGACAAGATTGCTCTGCGGTTTGCTGTCACCTCAAAGCTTTTCTTCTGTGCTGGACGGAGACGATTCCATCCGCAAACGGCCTATGAATCGGGTTATGGGTCCCCTTCGGCAAATGGGGGCGAAAATCAAGGGGACAGAGGGTGGATATGCGCCGATCACCATAGAAGGGGTCCCTCTGAAAGGGATCGAATACGAGCTGCCCGTCGCAAGCGCCCAGCTGAAATCTGCGCTGATCCTGGCAGGACTGTATGCAGATGGGGAAACCGTCATAATAGAACCGAAACCCTCCAGAAACCATACGGAGCTGATGATCGGCGGTTTCGGCGGAAATATCAGCGTCGCCCGTACAGGAGATGGCCGTAACAGAATTGAAGTAACACCTGCAGAGGAGCTTTTCGCTCATGAGATTACGGTCCCGGGAGACATCTCTTCGGCAGCTTTTTTCATGGTTGCCGCACTGATCGTGCCGGGCTCCGAGATCCTTATCAAAAATGTAGGGCTCAATGAAACAAGGACAGGCATCATCGACGTGCTGAAAGCCATGGGAGCCGACATTCACATTGAAAAGTGCGGGGAAGGCGTTGAACCTTCCGGAAATATTACCGTCAGATACTCGTCCCTTCATGGGACTGAAATCGGAGGAGAGCTGATTCCAAGACTCATAGACGAGCTGCCGGTCATCGCTGCTGCAGCCGCTTTCGCGAAAGGCACGACTGTGATCCGGGATGCGGAGGAGCTCAAGGTTAAGGAGTCGAACCGCATCGACGCTATGGAGGCGGAGCTGAAAAAGGCCGACGCCAATGTCCATTCCACAGCAGATGGCCTGATTATTCATGGAGGAAGTCCGGTTCATGGCGGAAGCTTTGAAAGCTATGGCGATCACAGAATCGCCATGTCCATGGCTGTGCTTGCGCTGGCGGCAGAAGGGCCTAGCAGGATTGAAAACCATCAGTGCATCGGCATCTCATATCCCGATTTCTTTGCCACACTGAGCAGGGTCACTACGTAATCCCATCGGATCAATCCGAGCTCCGGATCAATTTGAGCTCCCCGGATCAATATTCGAATTTAAATTTCGACTATAGATGCATAAACCACGCAATTCTGAAGAATACTACCATTCATCAAGGAATGATTTTTTGGGGCAGGTTTCGCGTATTATTGATCGAAATTTACTTTACAAAGAGATTGGGATATGTTAATATGTATTGTCAATACATACCTTCCGCTGAGTTTTACGACTCTCCGACGTAGCACACGGCAGAAGGTGAAAGAATTAAAGGAGAAAGAAAAATGATTGATCAAGCGAAAAAAGCAGAAATTATCAATGAGTTCAAGACAAAAGAGGGAGACACTGGTTCCCCGGAAGTTCAAGTTGCAATTCTTACTTACAGAATCAACGATTTAAACGAACATCTGAAAATCCACAAGAAAGACCACCATTCCAGAAGAGGACTTTTGAAAATGGTAGGTCAGAGAAGAAACCTTCTTAATTACCTGAGAAACAAGGATCTGGACAGATACAGAAATCTAATTGCTCGTTTGGGATTAAGAAAGTAGTCACGAAAATCAAAAGCGGGGGACTTCCCCGCTTTTATTTTAAGTAGGTAATATGGAAAAAAGAAGATTAACAGGAGGAAGTTGTTAATGAGATTTGAAGACTACAGAACGTTCAGGACCGCAGTTGGCGGAAGATTGCTGCAACTTGAAATCGGCAAGGTATGCCAGATGGCAAACGGTGCGGTAATGGTTAAGTATGGGGACACGGTTGTCAATGTAACTGCCACCGCATCTGCAGAACCCAGAGCCGACATCGATTTTTTCCCTCTCAGCGTAGACTATGAGGAAAGAATGTATGCCGCGGGAAAAATCCCCGGAGGATTTATAAAAAGAGAAGGAAGACCTTCCGAGAAGGCGATCCTTAACTCAAGATTGATCGACAGACCAATCAGACCCCTGTTTCCGAAAGGATTCTACAATGACGTACAGGTGGTAGCCACCGTTATGTGCGTCGATCCCGACTGCTCCCCGGAAATCGTCGGCATGATCGGTTCTTCCGTGGCGTTGTCCATTTCCGATATCCCCTTTGACGGGCCCACTGCATCCGTACTCATTGGCATGGTTGACGGAGAATTTGTAATCAATCCGACCCTTGCGCAAAGGGAAGTCAGCGACCTGCATCTGGTCGTGTCCGGAACAAAGGAAGCGATCATGATGGTGGAAGCCGGCGCCAACGAAGTACCGGAGGATACGGTTCTTGAAGCGATCATGTTCGCCCACGAAGAGATCAAAAAGATCATCGAGTTTATCGAAGAGGTTGTGAAGGAAGTCGGAAAGCCCAAGAGGGAAGTCGTTCTTTACAAGGTTCCCGAGGATATCGAGGCTGCCGTGAAGGAATACGCATCCGAAAAGATGAGAGCGGCGATCCAGACCTACGACAAGCAGGAACGCCTTGACAATATGGATGCGGTGGAAAAGGAAACCAAGGAGCATTTTGCGGAAATCTATCCCGACAACAGCAAGGATATTGCCGCAGTACTGTATTCCATTACAAAAGAACAGGTCAGAAGCCTCATTCTTGATGACGGCATCCGTCCTGACAACAGAAAATTAGACGAAATCAGGCCAATCTGGTGTGAGACCGGTGTTCTTCCGAGAACGCATGGGACAGGCCTGTTTACAAGAGGTCAGACTCAGGTACTTTCCGTGACCACGCTGGGACCCATGGGGGAAGCCCAGACCATCGACGGCATCGGCGAAGAGGTGGAAAAAAGATACATGCACCACTATAACTTCCCGCCTTACAGCGTAGGAGAAGCCAAACCGATGAGAAGCCCGGGAAGACGTGAAATCGGACATGGCGCACTGGCAGAGAGAGCGTTGCTTCCCGTACTGCCCAGTGTGGAAGAATTCCCCTATGCCATCCGGGTGGTATCCGAAGTGTTATCCTCAAACGGCAGCACTTCTCAGGCATCCGTCTGCGGAAGCACACTGTCGCTGATGGACGCCGGCGTTCCGATCAAAGCGCCTGTTGCGGGTATTGCAATGGGATTGATTGAAAGAGTGGAGGAGGACGGTTCCAGCAAGATCGCCATCCTTTCCGATATTCAGGGAATGGAAGATTTCCTGGGAGACATGGACTTCAAGGTGGCGGGAACCGCCAAGGGCGTCACCGCCATTCAGATGGACATCAAGGTTCACGGACTTTCCAGGCAGATTCTGCAGGATGCCTTGAAACAGGCCCATGAGGGCAGAATGTTCATCATGGAAAAGATGATGGAGGAAATCAGTGAACCGAGACCTCAAATGTCTCCGTATGCTCCGAGAATCATCTCCATGCAGATCGATCCGGACAAGATCAGAACCGTCATCGGACCGGGAGGCAAGACCATCAACAAGATCATTGCGGAAACCGGCGTGAAGATCGATATCAATGACGACGGCCTCGTCTATATTGCGGCTCCGGATATGGAATCCGCGGAAAAGGGCGTCAAAGCTATCGAGCTTTTGGTGAAAGAAGTGGAAGTGGGCGAAACCTACGAGGGAAGAGTAACCCGAATCATGAACTTCGGCGCTTTCATCGAAATCCTGCCGGGGAAGGAAGGATTGCTTCACATCTCCAAGATGGCAAAGGAACGAGTGGAAAAGGTGGAAGATGTGATGAACATCGGCGATGTGGTCAAGGTAAAGGTTACCGAAATCGACAGCCAGAACAGAATCAACCTATCCAGAAAAGAGCTGCTGTAGCCCAATCCATAAGGTAATTGCGGCAAACGTGCATATGAAGGAAACGAAACAGGGACGGATCCGAATTTCGGATGCGAGCCCTGTTTTTTTATGCTTTGATATTTATTCTTTGATTTTTCCGCCTTGTTTTTTCCGGTTTTAAAAATCCTTTCGGTATGATACAATATTCGACGGATGCTTAGCCGATTTCGACTGTTTATGACACAAAGAGGAGAACTTGAATGCTGTTTACATCATTGATTTTTATTGTCTGTTACCTGCCGGCGGTTTTAATTATATACTATACCATTTTGAGAAAACACAGAAGGCTGCAGAATATTTTTCTGCTGATCGCCAGTCTGGGCTTTTATGCCTGGGGCGAACCCAAATTTGTGTTTCTTCTGATGCTTTCCATTGCGGTCAACTGGCTGTTCGGACTTGCAGTTTCCCATTATAAGGAGCGTGGAATCCGTTCGCGATGGATCATTTTCCTCATGGTTGTTTTTAACCTGAGCATCCTGTATGTGTTCAAATATCTCATGTTTACCATTGAAAACATCAACCGGTTTTTGGGTACGGATTTTACCATCTCCAAAATCGTGCTGCCCATTGGGATCTCCTTTTTCACATTTCATGCCATATCCTACGTGATCGACATCTACAGAGGAAAAGCCCAGGTGCAGAAGAATCTGTTCCATGTGGGCTTGTATATCGTCTTTTTTCCGCAATTGGTCGCGGGTCCCATCCTGCGTTATTCCGTCATCGCGGACCAGATCATGGGGAGAAAGGAAACCTTTGAGGATTTCTCTCAGGGAGTATGCAGATTTCTTGAAGGCTTTGCCAAGAAGATTTTACTGGCAAACAACTTCGCCTTGATTGCTGATGCGGCATTTTCTTTACATAGCGATGAGCTCTCCGCTTCCTTTGCCTGGCTGGGCGCTGTTGCGTATACGCTGCAGATTTATTTTGATTTCTCCGGCTATTCGGATATGGCCATCGGCCTCGGGAAGATGTTCGGTTTTCATTTTCCGGAAAATTTCAATTACCCGTATATTTCCAAGTCAACCTCGGAATTCTGGAGAAGATGGCACATCTCCCTGGGAACATGGTTCCGGGATTATGTCTACATTCCCCTGGGAGGCAGCAGGGTGGAATCCAGCGGACGTCTGATTTTCAACCTATTTGTGGTCTGGTCCCTGACAGGGTTCTGGCACGGCGCAAGCTGGACCTTTATCTGCTGGGGGCTGCTGTATTTCCTGTCTATTTCTCTAGAAAAAGTAACAAACTTTGAAAAGCTGGGAGAGGGCAGACTGCCGGCGGTCGCCGCAAAACACCTTTATACCATGCTGTTGGTGATATTCGGATGGGTGCTGTTCCGTGCGACAACCATTTCCGGAGCACTGTCCTATCTGAAAACCATGCTGTTCTTAAACGGAGCGCAGCTTCTTGACGGGAATACGATTGTATACCTGGCAGAAAACAGACTATACCTGATCCTGGGAATCCTGTTTTCCATGCCGGTATACAAGCTGATTCTCAACTGGTTGGAAGAAAAAATGAGAAACGGAAGCCCGGCGCTGACAGGAGCCGTCATGATCGTTTACCCGGCAGCCATGCTGTTTCTGTTCTTCGTTTCTATGTCCTATATCGTGAAGGGTTCCTACAATCCGTTTATTTACTTCAATTTTTAGTGAAAGGTTCACCGGAACGCCGGGATGACCAGTTGACTCGAATGAAATGGAAAAGGAAAGCATATGAATTGGAAAGATTTATTTCATAGGAATAAAGCGCAAAAAATTACGGCCATCCTATTTCTGGCCGCGATTTTCGGCATGCTGTGGGGACTCCTGTTCACAGATCACAATGTGCGGGAGGAATTCCTCATTGACTACAGGACGACGATCCTGCCCGGTACTCCGGTCATTCAGCGGGTTGCCGGAGCCATCGACAGTCTGGAAAAAATCATAGACGCCGACACCTACAAAAGAGAGGATTATATCAATTTCTACGGTTGGGTCCAGAAACTCATGGGGAAACACGTCATGGTGGATATCGGATATGGCGAGCTGTATAAGACGAAATACGGACAGATCACCTATGCGGTCCCCAGACAGGACGTTTCAGGGGCGCTGGAGAGCATCTACCGGTTAAAAGAGGAGCTGGACAAGCATGAGATTCCGCTGCTTTATATTCAGGCACCCTTCAAGCTGCCGCCCAACGAGCAGCAACTTCCTGCCAATGTCAAGGATCATTCCAATGAAAACGCGGACCGGTTCCTGAAGGGACTTGACGCTGCCGGTATTGACTATCTGGACCTGAGAAAGAATTACTGGTCAAAGGGTCTGGATCAGAACCAGCTGTTCTTCGACACAGATCATCATTGGACCATCAACGGCGCTTTTTTAGCTTATCAGGAAATCGCCGAAAGGATTTCCGGGAATTATGGATTTCGGATTGACGGTTCCTATACGGATCTTGCCAATTACAATCAGGAAGCATTTGAGAACTATTATATTGGATCCATGGGCAGAAGAGTGGGGGAAGCCTACGGAGGAACCGACGATTTTACGCTTATTACACCGAAGTTTGATACGGACTATACCCTTTACGAGCGGGAATACGGTGCGGAAAAGGTGTACGAAGGGAATTTCCGGGAGGCGGTACTGGCCAATTCCTATCTGGAAGAGGGGACTCTCCTTGAAACCAACCGGTATGCGGCTTACCACGGAGACAATGCGGAGTTGCAATTTGTTAACCACAGGGTGAAGGAAGGAAAAGTTATGATGATCAAGGATTCCTTCGGTCTGCCGATCTATTCCTTCCTGTCTGCAGGCGTACATGAGCTGAGAGCGCTGGATGTGAGACTATATCAGGATTCTGTTGCTGAATATGCGGTGAAGCATCGGCCGGATGTTGTAATCATCCTGTATAACGCGGACTGCTTCAGCGGAGGGCTTTTCCGTTTTGACGGGAAATAAGCCTTTCCGGCACAAAAGAAGAGCTCCTTTGTAACGGAACTTAGTGTAAAATTAAGACGGGAAAAATAAAGAAAATAAAAAAATAAGAGTGACCTCATATGTTATGATGTTAATAACGACAAAAACATAGATAACGGAGGCACTCTTATGAAAAATAGTATAACTG
>JAEZLP010000020.1 GCA_023415235.1 Bacillota bacterium | reverse complement strand
ACCACTATCAGTCAGTTCATATTTAAATAAAGTTGAAGCGCCGTGTACGGAACCGTACGCACGGTGCTGTGAGAGGTCGGGAAATTGAATATCACTATTCAAATTTCCCTCCTACTCGATTGGGTTTCAACTTCATGCTGCGCCAAAATTACATTGAACACCCGTTCTTTTTATGCTAGAATGAACTAAATCAATATGCAACCAAGCACAGGGTATTGGATTAAAGGAGGCGCCCTTATGAGCAAGAAGGCCAAAACTGTTTTCGTCTGTCAGGAATGCGGCTATGAAAGCCCCAAGTGGCAGGGTCAGTGCATTTGCGGACAATGGAACACCATGATCGAAGAAAAGGTCGTGGAAAGCAAGGAAGACGACAGAAGAAGCAGGAGTGTTTCCGGCGAAAGGGTGAAAGCCAGCAGGCTTTCGGAGATTATGTCCGGCAATGAGACGAGGATCGACACGGGGATCGGGGAATTGAACAGAGTATTGGGCGGCGGGCTGGTGCAAGGCTCTTTAACGCTGATATCGGGAGAGCCGGGCATCGGGAAATCAACGATTATCATACAGGCTGCGGCGAATATAGCCCGACAATACGGCAAAGTATTATATGTCACCGGAGAAGAATCCGCAGAACAGATCAAAATGCGGGGAGACAGGGTTTGCAAAGGGCTGATGGACAATTTGTTCCTGCTGGCTGAAACAAACATGGAGAACATCGTGCAGGTCGTGGAGGAGCTGAAGCCGGAGTTCCTGATTATTGACTCCATTCAAACCATGTATTCGGATGAGATGGAGTCCGCGCCGGGAAGCGTTTCTCAAGTAAGAGCCTGCGGCAATGAGCTGATGAAAATCGGAAAGGGCAGGAACATTCCGGTCTTTATTGTCGCCCATGTGACGAAAAGCGGGGATCTTGCAGGACCAAAGATCGTAGAGCATCTGGTGGACTGCGTCCTGAACTTCACCGGGGAAAGGGACCAGGAGCTCAGAATCCTGAGGGCTTTCAAAAACCGGTTCGGAACCACAAGTGAAATCGGCGCTTTTGAGATGACAGAAGAGGGACTTGTCGAGATTCAAAACCTGTCCAAGACATTCCTGGAGGGGATGGAGGATAATGCGGAGGGTTCCGTGGCCACCGCAGTTTATGAGGGGACGAGACCCCTGCTGCTGGAGGTGCAGGCGTTGACCTCCCCCACCAATATCGGCTTTGCACGCAGAACAGCCATCGGGGTGGAGATATCCAGACTGAACATGATACTGGCAGTTTTGGAACGAAAGGCCGGCTTGTCTCTGATTAACCAGGATGTATATGTCAATGTGGTAGGAGGTCTGAAACCGGACGGAACCTCTATCGATCTGGCGGTTGCATTGGCTATTTTCTCCTCATGCAAGGGATTGAGGGGTTCCAGTAAGGTCATTGCTGTCGGAGAGATCGGCCTGACCGGAGATCTCCGTTCCGTTCGGAATGCGGATAAAATCGTACGGGAAGCGGCACGCATGGGATTTACCCGGGCGATCCTGCCGCAGAAAAATGCCGCCAGACTGACAGATGTGCCCGGCGGCATTAAGGTGGTCGGCGTGAACAGCCTGAGAGAAGCAATTCAGATTGTTCAGCAGCCTGTAGGGATGTAAAACCTGGTTTACAGGAAATGCTTGATATGGACTACCAGAATCTCCTCCTCCTTCTGCGGAACAGCTCGTTAAGCAGTATGATGTCGATGAGGTCGCGGAAAAAACCGCCTCTGCGCCATTGCTGAGCTTCCACAAAGCTGTCCGTCATGCTGTATGCGGCGGCTGCTTCATACGACATACCATGGTAGGAGTCCCGCTCCGCCAGGTCCGGATGAACCCTGCAGACATCCTCATAGATCTGATCGCTGATCTCTCTGAGTTCGTCATAGTCCGGCATTCCGCAGTTGCAGGCATCCATCTCGTCGCATGCCATCATTGCAAAGGGCTGTACCTTGTAATACACATCGGGATAAATGCACCGGTAATAATTCGATCTCTCTTCTTGCATATACACGACAAAATCCTCCGTTCTGATTTATGTAATTGATAAGAACGATATCGCGATATCGGCTCATTTATAATATGTAGGTCCGTTTGAAAACGTAACTATTTTTTCGTAAAAGGGGTATATTATGATAAATCAGCAATTTATCCGCTCGGTTAAGCTGCATAAGGACAGGCTTGGATTGGAATCCTATGTGACGAAGCTGGCGATCCTTCGGGATATAGAAAGCATCGAAATGGAGAAGCCGGTTACCTTTTTCGTAGGAGAAAACGGGACCGGAAAATCAACCTTGCTGGAAGCCATTGCCGTTGGTTATGGATTTAATCCGGAGGGGGGCTCCAAAAATTTCAACTTTTCCTCCCAGGATACCCATTCCAATCTGAATGAGTATATTACCGTGGTAAAGGGAGTAAGACGACCGAAGGACGGTTTCTTTCTGAGGGCGGAAAGCTTCTATAACGTCGCCTCGGAGGTGGACAGACTGGATAAAGAGGGAGCCCCGATGCTTTTGTCCTACGGGGGCCGGTCCCTTCATGAGCAGTCCCACGGAGAGAGCTTCATGGCGCTGATCCTCAACCGTTTCCACGGGGAGGGAATCTATATTCTGGACGAGCCGGAGGCTGCATTGTCGCCGTCCCGGCAAATGGCGCTGCTATGCAGGATTCACGAATTGGTAAAGCAGGGCTCCCAGTTTATTATTGCAACTCATTCCCCCATTCTTATGGCTTATCCTGATGCAGACATTTATCTGGCGGATCACGATAAGAAGATCACTCTGACCCGTTACCAGGACACGGAACACTATCAGCTGACCCGGGAGTTTATCAATTATCCGGAGAGGATGCTATCGTATTTATTCGAGGAGTAAAAAGCAGTATGAACAAAGAGGGATTTGAAATACGCCTTGCGGAAGCAGGCGATCTGGAAGCCTTGAAAGCCATCTGGAAGCTAAGCTTCGGTGATGAGGACAAACTGATCGATTTATATTTTCAGAGCAGAGACTGGCTGTCCGAGGTCATGGTTCTGGTTTGCGACCGCAGGGTTGCCTCCATGCTGACCATGATACCTACGGATATTGCCGGTGCTGACGGAGGAAGACAAAAGGCCTCCATGCTCTTTGCCATAGCAACCCACCCGGACTTTCGGAATCGGGGCTTTGCGGATCGGCTTATCGAATACAGCAACCGATACCAAAAGGAAAACAATGTGTTGATCACCCTTCTGGTGCCTGCAGGGGAGTCGCTTTTCCGGTATTATACGAAATTCGGCTATCGGAATGGTTTTTTTGTCAGAGAGACGGAACTGGACAGGAGCGAAATTTATAAGCTGGGCGGGAAGGCTCCGGGCTGCAGAATCTTATCCATAGGACCGGAGGAATACAACCGGAGGCGAAGGATGCTGCTGGCGGAACATGACTATCTGGATTACAGAGATGCGGAAACTTCTTTTCAAAAGAAGATTGGAAGTATCTATGATTCCGATCTTCTTGCCATAAAAACAGGGAAAACAGAAGGTTGCGCCTATTATGAGAGGATCTCGGACGAGGCGGTGCTGGTTAAGGAGCTTCTGATTCCGGAGCCCTTTCTGGCGGAAGCGCTGACCGGATTGTCGGAACACCTTCCGTTTCAAAAAATAATAATCAGAACCCCTCCTTGGTTGGGAGAATCGCTGGGCGGCACCGTTCGAGCTTTCGGTATGATAAGGTACAACGGCGAAGATTCCGTTCAGGAAGAGCATGAAAACAGACTTCCCTATCTTGGGATTGCATTTGACTGAACATGGGCAGACCGTATTCGGCCATAAAAAGAGTGGAAACAGTGAATGATGACAGGGAAAAAGAAATTATTTAACGAGGTTCGGACGCATCTTCTGAAGGATGATGCGCCGTCGTCCTATTTTAACAGAATCAGCGAAGAAGGCCTCCTTCAGGAATATCCCTTTTCTCTTCTGATGCGGCTGAAGAAGGTGCCCCAGTCGCCCAAGCACCACCCGGAAGGAAACGTATGGAACCATACCATGCTTGTTGTGGATGAGGCCGCAGGGAAAAAGGGCCAGAGCAAAGACCCTGAGGCTTTTATGTGGGCGGCGTTATTGCATGATATCGGGAAAGCGGATGCGACCAATCAGAAAAAGGGAAGAATCACGGCTTACAACCACGAAAAGGTGGGCGCGGAGCAGGCGGGAGAATTTTTAAGGGAATTTATGGAGGACAAGGAAAGGATCCGTCATATCGTCTCATTGATCCGTTGGCATATGCAGATACTGTTTGTGGCCAAGTCCATGCAGTTTGCAGACATAAAAAGCATGCTTCGGGAAGTCGATATGGAGGAGATTGCCCTGCTGGGATATTGCGACCGGTTGGGAAGGTTGAATGCGGATCATCAGACCGAAGAGAACAACCTGGAGATATTCATGAGTAAATGCCGTGAATTTATTGCAAATAACCGTTAAATTTCAACATGATAAAGGGATGGAAAGCAATTAGCCTTGACATTTCTTGTCGAATCGTGTAATGATAGGGTATAACAGAACAGAAAGGTCCCGGATATGGCAATCAATTTAATCAATCCCAATTTCAATCTGATCAGTACAACCCGGACAGGGATTTCGGAGCAAAACGGCATTCACGGCAATTCGTCCGGCGGCGTGGCAAGCAACAGGAGCAACTTTTCCGACCTGCTGGAGAATATCATAAAGGAAAACGTGCAGGGCGTTGACGGAAGGGGCGTCCAACCTGGGCCTGCAGGTAAAAATGTGGATCTTGACGCCATATTCCAGAAGGCTTCCGATACGTATCATGTTCCTGTGAACCTGCTGAAGGCGGTAGCAAAAGCCGAATCCAATTTCAATCCTATGGCGGAATCTCATGCCGGGGCGCAGGGAATCATGCAGCTTATGCCCGGGACGGCAAGAAGCCTCGGGGTGACAAATCCCTTTGATCCGGAACAGAACATCATGGGGGGAGCAAAATATCTCAGTCAGCAGCTTGCCCGTTACGAGGGGAATACAGTGCTGGCTTTGGCAGCATACAATGCGGGTCCCGGAAACGTTGCGAAATACAATGGAGTCCCTCCGTTCAAGGAGACTCAAAATTACATTTCAAAGGTAATGGCTTATGCGGGGGAATCCGTTTCAGCTGGAACCGTCTCACTGTCCGGTCAGACCGTTGCCGCAAGCAGCAGCTTTGGGATCGGGGATCAGGGCACGGGGCTCAATATCGATCTCGGAGATATGGATGCCAGGGACTTGACCCTTCTTATGGAATTATACCGTTACCAAATGCAACTCAATATCCTTTCAGAATCCGATTCGGATTCTGATTCCGATTCCACCGATTTCATGAGCGGTATGAACATCCTCAATGGGATTGTCTGATCGCTCATTATAATAATTTTTTGCATCATAGTGCTGCTTGTATTCACTTTTCACAACGATTGATTTCAATTCAATTTGCCGGGGGTGGGGCTAATGCTGCAACTTATAAATAAAATTAAACCTGACCGGTATAAATACAAGCGGGAATGCATCCGCATCACGCTGATTTATTTATTGATCGGAGTGTGCTGGATTCTGTTCTCCGATCAGATTGCTTATTTCATTTCCATCAATAAAAACTCATTTCTAACCATCAATACATATAAAGGCGTGATCTATGTGGCTGTCACGTCGGCTATTCTGTATTTTCTTTTGAAAAATCTGCTCACCAAGGTGGAGAAATCTGAAAAAGATAATCTGTACCTGAGTTATTACGACGTGCTTACAGGTCTATACAACAGAAGATATTGCGAAATGGAAGTAAGGCGCCTTGATAAGGAAAAGAATCTTCCCATATCAGTCATCTTGGTAGACGTCAATGGGCTGAAAATGATCAATGACGCCTTCGGACACCGGCTGGGAGACAGATTTCTGCAGAGGGCGGCTGACTTGATACAATGCTGCTGCAGACCACAGGACGTGGTTGCCCGTTGGGGCGGCGATGAATTTGTGGTACTGATGCCCAATACCACCGACAAGGAAGCAGCGGATATTACGGAGCGGCTCAGGGAGACCTGTGCTGGAGTAACCATTGACGGAATTCAGCTAAGCATGTCATTCGGCTGGGATACGAAGCTCCTCGTTGATACTGGGTTCGCAGAAATCATGAAAAATGCGGAAGACTGCATGTTTAAGCATAAAATCATTCAGAATGAGGGACTGAGAGGAAACTTGATCAATACCATTATCAAGACCTTGTACGAAAAAAATCCGAGAGAAGAGAGCCATTCGAAACGGGTTGGCGAGGTGGCGCAAAAAATAGGCACGGCGATCGGCCTGTCAGAAACAGAGACCGAAAAACTGAAGCTCATCGGCCATCTTCACGATATCGGAAAAATTGCCATTGAAGACGGTATCCTGAATAAGGCGGGTCAGCTGTCGGAAAGGGAACAGGAGGAGATACGCCGCCATCCCGACGTCGGATACCGGATACTGAGCGCTACCAACGAGATGCTGGAGTTTGCCAACTGTGTGCTTTCTCATCATGAAAGATGGGATGGCAAGGGATATCCTAGAGGCTTATCGGGATGTGAAATCCCCATTGAGGCAAGGATTATAGCCCTTGCAGACAGCTATGACGCCATGTCCAGTGAGCGTCCTTATCGAAAGGCGTTGGATGAAGATGTGATTCTTTACGAGATTAAAAGGAATGCCGGGTATCAATTCGATCCCGAGCTAACAAGGATCTTTGTGGAAAAGGTACTGATGAAGTCCTGGAACTAAAGTAATTTTTTATTTTAATTTTTCATACAACCATTAGAAATGACGGGCTTTTTGGAAAGCCCGTTTTTTGCTACTTATAAACATCGGCTCATCGGTAATATTATAGATAAAAGGAGCGGCAATCATATGAAAACAATACTACCGATACGAAACAAACAAGCAGTCAAGGAATTCATCAGCTTTACAAACCGAGTATCTTCTGAGACGGGCGGAAATTACGGTTCTATTGCAACAAGCACAGAGGATATGATGGACTTTTTGAAGCTGCTGGGCTATGAAGGGGATATTGACGAATTGATCAAGGATATGATTACACAAAGTCAAAAAACACCTCTGTTTGAAAGAACGGGGAAGGCGAGAGCGGTTGGCTACTGCTGCACTCCGGCCTTTGCGGCAATATACAAGCTGCAGAATGAGGTGGTCATGGTGCCGATCCCTCCGCCCGAGCCGATCCTTGTCGACCGATTCCCTATTCATTAAACGGCGCCGTTCTAGTCATCCGATAAACGGCGCCGATTTCATCCTCAGACTTGACATGAATTCATTCCATTTCCATTCAATTGCATTAAACAAGAGAATTGCGTTGACACATGCGGTGTCTTCCTATCATAGAATAATAGCAATGCGAATGAAAAAAGAAACGGCAAATGGTATCTCATGACAAGCAGGAGGCTCTCAATGACTTCGAAGAATGTTAATACCAATCAGGAAAAAAGAACAATTATTGTGAACGGGTATGCACAAGGGGATATTACAAGGGAACAGCTGGCGCTGTGGGCCGGGGACTTGACTTATGTATCATGTTACAGTTATGGTTTCACGATGGAAGGGGCTCTTGTCCCTCTCGACGACGACCTGTTGATCCGGATGGCCATTGATAGCGGAGTCGCTCCGCTTATGGTGGTGACTCCTTATGACGAGAACGGGGAATACAGTTACAGTTTGGTCAGAACTGTCTTCACGAATCCGGTAGTCAGGGATCGGTTGATCAACAATATCGTTCTTTCCGTCATGGAAAAGAATTATTATGGGGTCGTTTTCAACTTTGGGCACATAGCCGCCGAGGACAGGGATGAATTTGTTATAACAATTGCAAAAGCAGCTGCACGGCTTAACCGCAGGGGCACATTGGTGATCGTTTCCCTGGTACCCGGAATCAACGACGCCGGGATCGATTATGTGAGGTTAAGCAGGGCAGCAAATTTTCTGGAGCTCAGGACATTTTACTGGGAACAGGCTTATGAACCGCCCTCTGCGGTGGCTTCTATCGCGCGGATTCGTGAAATGCTCAGCAATGTTACTGCCGCAGTGGATTCGCGAAATATCCTTCTTGGACTTTCGAATTATGCTTTTGACTGGATCCTGCCTTTTGTGGGCGGTGGTACTGCCGAAATGATAACCCATCAGGAGGCGGAAGAAAGGGCGGAAAGAGTGGGAGCCCCTGTTGAATACGAGCCTTCGGTCCAGGCGCCCCGGTTCTTCTATACCGATTCGATCGGCTTGAGCCACGAGGTATGGTTTGAAAATGTAAGGAGCATAAGCGCCAAGCTGGACCTGGTGGATGAATTCAGACTGAGCGGCGTCAGCATCTGGACCATCATGAGTCCTTTTCCCGCGCTGCAAGTAGGGATTAATCAAAGCTTCACAGTTTTTAAAGTATAGCCTTGCTATTCTAAAGCATACCCTGGCTATTCCAAAGTATAACCTAGCTTTTTAATTCAAACCAGAAGGTACTCCCTTCGTTCAACTTGCTTTTTACGCCATAGGAGGCCTTATGAAGCAGAAGGATTTCTTTTACGATGGATAGGCCGAGGCCGGTTCCCTCTGTATTCCTGCTCCGGTTGGAACTGGACTTGTAGTAGCGATCCCAAATGTGCTCCAGCTCGTCTTCCGGAATTCCCTGGCCATTGTCGGAAACCTGGCAGCAGACGGCGTCATCGGTTTCCGTTACTGTAATTGTGATCTCCTTATCGTCACCGCCGTATCGTATGGCGTTGTTGATCAGATTGGACAACACCTGCTTGATCCTTGCCTCGTCTCCGATTGCCATTACCCCGGGCCTGCAGCTGCAGATGAACCGGTATCCCTCCTTGTCGCAAAGAACCCGGAAGGAGTTCAAAATACTTTGGATGGCGTCAGAAAAACAAAACCTGGATATGTGGAGCTCCGCGGCGCCAGACTGCATCCTTGAAAGCATCAACAGATCCTGCACCAGCAGATTCAGGCGGTCCGCCTCTTCGATAATAACCTGAAGATGTGCGTTCCTTTTTTCCGGGTTGTCCCCGGAAAGATCCCTGATCATTTCCGCATAGGATTTCACCATGGTAAGAGGAGTTTTCAGGTCATGGGACACATTGGCGACCAGATCCTTTTGCAGAGTGTCGGTTTTTGCCAGCCTTCCGGAGGTATAGTTCAAGGTTTCCGCTAGCTGAGCGATTTCGGAATAACCTCCGCCTTCAAAATTCACTCCGTAGTCTCCTTCTGCAAGCTTGGTTGCTGAGCTGGTAATATTCACGATAGGTCTGGAAATCCTATTCGAAATCAGAAATGACAAACCAAAGGCCAGGATCAGCGATATCAGGGTGACATATTTCAGCTGATTGGACAAAATTTCAATGGTGGACTCCATCGGATACAGGGGGGAAAAAATGTAAAGAATTACCTCCTGCCCGGGTTCATTCTCCAGATACGCCCCGTAAGCCAATGTATTGTTTTGTCTGCGATCGTTCATAAGGATGGAAATGTCCTGGCGGCTGCTCTGAACAAGTTTTTCCTTCAGCACGCCCATTTCCAACAGATAGAGCCTGTCCCCCGAAAAACTGGGCCACTCCAGGTTCTGCGAGGGAGAAAAAATGATGGTGCCGTCGCTGGACTCGATATGGATAAACATATCATTTTCATAGGAGAGGGTAGATATGAATTCAACGAGATTCGATTTGCCGTAATGGGAAATTATGGTGTTGGCAACCTTTCTTGTCTGTGAAATTTTCATTTCCTCATAATATGTGTCCAGAAAAAAGATCTGAAGGAACCACAGAACCAACATCAGCAGCGCTGCGAACAGAACGAAATACAGCCATATTTTAAACTTTAAACTTTTCCTGTTGATATTAAGCCTCAAACTTATAACCTACCCCTCGCAAAGTAACAATGTGGTCGCGATAAGCTCCGAGATTATTTCGGAGATTTTTAATATGGGTATCGATGGTTCTGTCATCTCCGAAAAAATCATATCCCCAAACGTCCGAAAGCAGCTTGTCCCTGGAAAGGGCGATGTTCTTATTTTGCGCCAGATAAAATAGGAGATCGTATTCCTTGGGCGTAAGCTCAACCTTCCTGCCGTCTACGGTAACGGATCTTGCCGTAATATTGATTTCCAGGCCTCCGAATTTCAATATCTCCAGATTTCCGGAAACGGCATTGCTTCTGCGGGTCAGAACAACGTTCACCCTGGCCATGAGCTCCTTCGGGCTGAAGGGCTTTACGATATAATCATCGATTCCCAGTTCAAATCCGAACAATTTGTCGTATTCCTCCCCGCGGGCGGAAAGCATGATCACGGGGATGTCCTTGATTTTTCTAATCTCCTTGCAGGCGGAAAAACCGTCCAGTCTGGGCATCATGATATCCATAATGATCAGGTCGTAATCATTCAATTTGCATAGGCCGACAGCTTCCATGCCGTTTTCCGCCTCAGCAACTTCATATCCGTTGAATTCGGCATATTCGCGAATTACCTCGCGAATCTTCTGCTCGTCATCCACGATCAGTATTTTATACATAACAGCATCCTCCGACTGCTCAATTTGATTACTGAAAATATTCTACAATACTTTTATGATAATTTGGTGATTTCTAAGTAAAAAAAGTGGTCATTCCGTCAATATCTCCTTCAGCGATATCTCCTGCATAATAAAAAATGTCCGGCCCCTGAGAGCCGGACAGATTCTGGTTTACTTATCGCAGGTTTTAATTTTTTTCAGATTTGCAAATCTTGGCACGCCGTCTTCCATCGGCACCTTGTTTTCACCCTGGATCAGCGGAAGCGCATAATCGATGAATGGCTGGAGGAGCCCGTTGCCTTCCTCATTGATCCACTCTCTCGGAACCTTCTTCTCAAAGTTGGCAACCTGCTCAAGGGGTACTAAAACGGTCTTGCAGGAGTACTCCGGACCTGCACCTCTTTCGAAGGCGACCATCTTGTCCGTCTCTCCGGCTTCCGCAGCCTTGAAGGCGGCTTCGCCTGCCATGTAGGCTTCATTCACGTCGGTTTCGGATGCGATATGAGCTGCGCAGCGCTGTATGATACCAAATTCAATGCCTCTTACCTTGGCGTTAATCTTGCTGTTTGCATAGTTGGCAAGAGTGGAGGCCAGACCTCCCATCTGAACATGGCCAAAGGCGTCCCTGGATTTTTCCCCGGAAGCCAGGAGCTCGGAAATGTATTTTCCGTCCTTATCGACGATACCCTCGGAAACTGCTGCAAGCACGTCCCCCTTCTCGTCATAGACTCTTTTAATATCGGCGATAAATTTGTCCAGATCAAAGGGAACCTCGGGCAGATAGATCAGATCCGGTCCCATGCCTTTATAGGATGCAATTGCCGAGGCTGCTGTCAGCCAGCCCGCGTTTCTTCCCATGATCTCGAGAACGGTAATGGAGCCTGTTCCATATACCTTGGCGTCGCGATAAATTTCCATGCAGGAAGTCGCAATATATTTGGCGGCGCTTCCATATCCCGGACAATGGTCTGTCTGAGCCAGGTCGTTGTCAATGGTTTTCGGAATTCCCATTACTCTGATTTCGTAATCGTTCTGCGCCATGAAACGGCTGATTTTATTACAGGTATCCATGGAGTCGTTTCCGCCGTTATAGAAGAAATAACGGATATCGTATTTTCTAAAGATTTCCAGGATACGTTTGTAGTCGGTATCATCCACCGTGAAATCCTTTAACTTATATCTGCAGGTACCCAGTACCGATGACGGGGTGTTTTTCATCAGAGCCAGTTCCGCCGGATCCTCCTGATTCATATCATAAAGGCAGTCATCCAGCACGCCCCTGATGCCGTGGGCAGCACCATATACCTTTGTTACGTTTTCCGATTTCAATGCAGCCTCAATACAGCCCAGCGCGCTGGCATTGATGACCGAAGTCGGTCCTCCGGATTGGCCGATGAGTACAGCTCCTTTTAATTGTGACATAATTGATTTCCCTCCTAAGACTAATATAGCATGAGTATTATCCCTCAAACGTCTATTTTTGATATTATTTTATCATATGATGAAAATATGGCAAGAATATTTGATGAAATTATTGTCATCTGACGATAAAATTATGATTATATCAGCGAGCATAATATGTAAATATTTATCAAATTCTATGGCATCAAAATTAGAGTTTCCAAAGTACCAGTCTTTTATAATAAGAAGTGAAAATAATATTTACGAAAGAACCCAAAATGTTATTGACACACAAAAATCAATATGATAGACTAAAAAATTGTTTAGCTTGACAGTGCCTTTCAGTTTGGCTTATACTTATAAGTAGAGCGGTTGGAATCAGCTAACCGGGGAACTATGATTTCCGCCCTTGCGTTTGCCTGAAATTTGCTTCGCAAATCGGGCGCGCCAGCAACTGGAGGAAGATTGCCATGTTTGTCATAGGAGATAGAATCGTGTATCCTATGCACGGAGCCGGAATCATCGAGCAGATCGAGGAAAAACAGATTCTCGGAGAAGTTAGGAAGTATTACATCTTAAAAGTACCATGTGGAGACATGAAAATCATGATCCCTATCGAAAGCTGTCAGGAGATCGGCGTTAGGGCTGTAATTTCTGCGGAGCAAATCAACGAGGTCATCAGGGTGCTCAGTGCCGATACCACGGAAATGTCCAGCAACTGGAACAGAAGGTACCGTGAAAACATGGATAAGCTGAAAACAGGAGATATTTACAGCGTTGCTGAGGTCGTCAGGAACCTGATGCGTACGGATAAGGAGAAAAAGCTCTCCACCGGGGAGAAAAAAATGCTGTCCAATGCAAAGCAGATATTAATCAGCGAGATTATTTTGGTAAAGGGTATTGATCATGAAACTGCTGAAGAAATTATCAATTCCGCTGTTTAGAAAGACTTAACGAATACTGAATAGGAGGGGGATGAAAAAGGGTTAATGATAAAAAAGCTGCTAAGAATAATTATAAGCTTAGTCGGTGTATTGTTCGGTTACGGAATTTTTTTATTAATACGTTTTCTCATCAAAGGTACGAATCTTGCTGATAAGATTCTTGCGACGGAAACACAACAATTTATTGCAGCGATATGCTGCGCGGTCATTTTCGGAATTATTTTTTATTTAATGACACCGGCACTCGGACGACACGGACAAAAGCTTGCAAGAAACATTGAAACGGACCTGCAGAAGGTGCCGACAAACGAAATTGTTACAGGTACCTTCGGACTGATTGTCGGGCTGCTCATTGCTTTTTTGATCAGTCAGATTTACAGTGGAATCGACATCTTTTACATCGGCACGATTCTGTCTGCTTTTACCTATATCTTTTTGGGATACCTGGGAATTCTTGTGGCTACCAGAAAAGGGAAGGACATTCTTACGGTGTTCGTAGCCAAAAAGGGGGCTAATCCCAAGGCAAAAAGCAAGATCAACGACGCGACTCCGAAAATTCTGGATACCAGCGTCATCATCGACGGCAGAATTGCCGACATCATGAAGACAGGATTTATCGAAGGGAACATTGTGATTCCGGAGTTTGTTTTAGTGGAACTGAGGCACATTGCCGATTCCTCGGACGGACTGAAACGGAACAGGGGCAGGAGAGGCTTGGATATTCTAAACCGGATTCAAAGCGAGTATGGGATCGAAATCTATAATACTGCGTCGGAAAAATCCCTGGATGAAATCCCCGAGGTGGACGTCAAGCTATTGAAGCTTGCTCAGCTGATGAACGGGAAAGTTGTGACAAACGACTTCAACCTGAACAAGGTGGCCATGATCAAGGGCGTGGAGGTCCTCAACATCAATGAGCTTGCCAATACTCTCAAGCCGGTCGTGCTGCCGGGAGAGGATATGACTCTCTTCCTCGTCAAGGAAGGGAAGGAACAAAACCAGGCGGTTGCCTATCTGGATGACGGCACCATGATCGTCGTGGAAGAAGGCAGGAAATACATCGGTCAGACCATCAACGTTACGGTCACCAGCGTGCTGCAGACTGCCGCGGGCAGAATGATCTTTGCGAAACCGAAAAAACAGGGATAAATAACATGTACAACAATAAGAAAATTGCTGTGATTATTGCCGCTGCTGGTTCTGGAAACAGAATGGGCAGCGGCATTCCTAAACAATTTATGAGTCTGCGCGGGAAAACCGTTCTGGCAAGATCCGTCGAAGCATTTGTGCAAAATGAATTCGTGGACGAGCTTTATCTTGTCATAAACAAGGATTATGAAGCTATGTGCAGGACAGAATACCAGATGTGCCGGATCATCGTCGGAGGCGCGGAACGTCAGGATTCTGTTTTTGCAGCGCTGAAAATGATTCCGGAGGATGTGGACCTGGTGCTGGTGCACGACGGAGCAAGACCCTTCGTCACTGGGGAAATCATAGATAAAGCGATAGAGAAGGCGGCGGAATATGGTGCAGCCGTAACCGCGGTTCCCGTCAAGGACACGGTAAAGACGGCGGAAAACGGGATATTCGAGCAGACGCTGGACCGAAGCAGGCTGTATTCCATTCAGACTCCCCAGGGATTTAAGAGAAAGCTGCTCTTGGAAGCCTATCAAAGAGCATTTTCGGAAAATTTTTACGGAACCGATGATGCGGTTTTAGTTGAAAAAATGGGAGAAAAAGTGTATCTTGTAGAAGGTGACTATCATAATATAAAAATCACGACAAAGGAAGATATTACAGTGGGAGAAGCAATTCTCGACGCACGATCCGGCCAGGTAAAAATTTCGGAGAATACCAGCCCTGCTGAAAGCGGCGGAGAGCTGCGGATCGGAACGGGTTTCGACGTTCACCGCTTGGTAGAGGGACGAAAGCTCATTCTGGGAGGTGTGGAGATTCCTTTTGCCAAGGGGCTCCTGGGCCATTCCGATGCGGATGTGCTTCTTCACGCCGTCATGGACGCTCTGCTGGGTGCAGCTGCCCTGGGAGACATTGGAAGGCATTTCCCCGATACTGACCAACGGTATCTGGGCGCGTCCAGCCTGCTCCTCCTGAAGCAGGTAGGCGGATTGCTTTCGGAAAAGGATTACACCATCGTGAACATCGATGCGACCCTTATTGCACAAAGACCGAAAATTGCCCCATACATTGCCGAAATGACCGCTTGTATGGCGTCAGCGCTGGGCATTGAAAAGAATAAGATCAATATCAAAGGCACAACGACCGAAAAGCTTGGCTTCTGCGGCCGGGAAGAAGGCATCTGCGCACAGGCGTCGGTTTTAATAAAAAGGAGAAACAATTTATGAGACTTTCGAAAATGTATATCAGAACATTGCGGGAGGTTCCCAATGAAGCGGAAATCCCCAGCCATATCTGGCTGCTGAGAGCGGGAATGATCAGAAAGCTGGTTTCCGGAGTGTATGGATTTATGCCCCTGGGTTTCCGGTCCATCCGCAAGATTGAAGAAATTATCCGTGAGGAAATGGACGCCAAGGGCGGTCAGGAAATTCATATGTCGGCGCTGCAGCCGGCGGAACTCTGGCAGGAATCCGGCAGGTGGTATGCCTATGGACCGGAAATGTGGCGCCTCAAGGACAGAAGCGATAGAGAATTCTGCCTGGGCCCGACTCACGAAGAAATCTTTACCGACATCGTCAGAAGCGAGGTAAGCTCATACCGGCAGCTTCCTCTTAACCTGTATCAGATACAGACCAAGTACAGAGATGAAAAAAGACCCAGATTCGGGCTTATGCGAAGCCGCGAGTTCGTCATGAAGGACGCCTATTCCTTTGATAGGGACTGGGAAGGCCTGGATAAAAGCTACCGGGAGATGTACGATGCCTATGAGAAGATTTTTACCCGGTGCGGACTTACCTTCCGAGCGGTGGAAGCGGATTCCGGCGCAATCGGTGGAAGCGTTTCCCACGAATTCACAGCATTATCCGATGTAGGGGAAAGTGAAATTGCATACTGTGAATATTGCGATATGGCGGCTACCACGGAACGGGCCGTCTGCGTGGACGATGCTCCTTCTACGGAAGCGGAATTGCCCATGGAAAAGGTTTTAACCCCGGGAACAAAGACAATTGAAGAGGTTGCCAATTTCCTGAAGGTTGACCGTTCCAAGACGATTAAAGCCTTGCTTTTCAAGGTGTACAAAGAAACGGAAGAAGATTATTACTATGCTGCCGCCTTTATCAGAGGGGACAGGGAACTGAATATGACCAAGTTGATCAACGCGCTGGATATTCCGGAGCATGCTATTGAATTTGCCGATGAAAATGCAATGGGAGCATCCACGGGCGCGGTTGGCGGATTTACCGGACCGGTGGGGCTTCATGACTGTAAAATTGTTGTGGACAGCGAACTGGTCGGACAGAAAAACATGGTGGCAGGAGCTTGTGAAGCGGACCATCATATCAAAAACGTCAACTATGGGAGAGATTACAAAGGAGATATCGTGACCGACCTTAAGCTGATAAAGGCCGGAGACAAATGCCCGGTCTGCGGCGCGCCTGTAAAGCTTGCGCGGGGCATCGAAGTGGGACAGGTCTTCAAGCTGGGAACGAAATACAGCAAATCCATGGGAGCCTACTATAAGGATGAGAATATGGAAAACCAACTTATCATCATGGGCTGCTACGGAATCGGCGTAACGAGAACACTGGCGGCCATTGTTGAGCAGCATCATGACGATAACGGCATCATCTGGCCCATGTCAGTCGCCCCTTATCATGTGGTTGTCACCATTGTAAACAGCGGGGAAGAGATTCAGGAAAAGCTTGCGGAAACCATCTATCAGAAGCTGCTGGCAGCCGGAGTGGAAGTTCTCTTGGATGACAGAAACGAACGTCCCGGCGTCAAGTTTAAGGATGCGGACATCCTTGGCATTCCCGTCAGGATTACCGTCGGTAAGAAAGCCGGGGAGGGTATAGTCGAATATAAACTGAGAAAAGACAGTGCCCATACCGAGATCACCGCTGAGGATGCAGCGAAGGAGGCCATCGCTTACGTTGCTTCCGAACTGAATCGATAAGAAAACAGAGGTCATAGAATGGGGAGCCTAAAGCGAAACGTCAGGCTGAAAATCCTCCGGTCTATGGCCTTTTTTCATAAGCAGCAGAATCGGATTCGTTATTGTTCATGCTGCACGCTAAAAGACAAAGAGGAAATCATATGGAATTTATTTTAGTAGTGGAACTCATAGGAACAATCGCATTTGCAGTGTCCGGAGCTCTTGTTGCAATCGACAAGGAGCTGGACTACTACGGCATTGTTTTTCTTGCGATTATTACTGCGGTGGGCGGCGGAATAATCAGGGACATGTTGATCAACGAACCGCTGCCGGTTGCATTGGTAAATCCGCTCTACGTGCTGGTCAGCATCGCTTCTGCGACTCTTACGATCCTTTTCTATCGTAAAATCATCCAGTACACCAACCTCCTGCTGGTGCATGACGCCATAGGCCTTGCCGCGTTTACCGCCATCGGAGCGGAAGTGGCCACACGGAACAATCTCGATCTGCCTTTCGTCGTCATTACCCTTGCTTTGCTCACCGGTACGGGGGGCGGTGTTCTGAGGGATGTATTCGCCAAGGAGATTCCGTTCGTATTCCGGAAGGAGATCTATGCGGTGGCATCCATCATAGGGGCGGTCAGCTACATTATAATTGGAGAACTCTCCGGAAATAATACAGTTGCCTTGTATTCCTGCTTCGGCATCACGCTGCTGATCAGGCTAGGCTGCATGAAAAAGGATGTACACCTGAAAAAAGTGAAAAAAGGAATATAGTTATATGAAACTGATCTGGGAGCTTTTCATTGTATTTCTAAAAATCGGTACATTTACCTTCGGAGGCGGTCTTGCCATGCTGCCGCTGATTCGGAAGGCTGTAGTCGAGGAAAAGAAATGGATGACCGGGGAAGAAATGGTTGACTGCCTGGCCATCAGCCAATCCTTGCCCGGTATGCTGGCGGTCAACGCGGCAATCTATGTCGGATACAGGAAGAAAGCCCTGGCAGGCAGCATCGCTGCAACTCTGGGAGTTATCCTGCCGGCCTTTGTCAGCATCCTGCTGATTCTCCTGTTCCTCGGAAGCATTGAGGAAAACAGCTATGTCCAAGGCGCTTTTGAAGGAATCAAGGCGGCGTCGGTGGCCTTGATTGCAGTGGCGGCCTACAAGATGGGGAAACAGATTCTGAAAAGCAAGCTGGAATGCTTGATTGCCGCCGTATCCTTTCTGATTATCGTGTTTGCGGGGATCAATGCAGTCTGGGCAATTGTTTTTGGCGGGCTGGTCGGCCTTATCTCATACGGTTGCCGCCGAAGGAAAGGCGGTGTGTCATGATGCCGTTCTACCATTTGTTTCTGATATTTTTCCGAATCGGCCTGTTCAGCTTCGGCGGCGGTTACGCCATGCTGCCTCTTATATTCCAGAGTGTACAGGATTTCGGAATCATGAGTGCTGGTGAATTCTCAAGGCTGGTTGCCCTGTCTCAGGTCACTCCCGGGCCGATTGCAGTCAATGCGGCGACCTATGTAGGCTATCAATATACCGGATTTTTTGGAGCTGCCGTGGCCACCTTCGGGGTGGCGCTTCCTTCCTTCATTCTGGTCCTGATTGTGATGCATTTTCTGAAAAAATTTGAAGAGAGCAAGGCCATGAATGCGGTGCTTTCCGGAATCCGTCCGGCTACGGTAGGCCTCATCGGATCAGCGGTAATTTTTCTTGCGGAAACATCCATTTTCAATGGTTCCCTGAATCAACTGGCTGAAAACGCAAAAGAATATATTAATTTGTTGCCCTGCATCGTTTTTCTGGGTACAATTATATTAGCTGGAAAATTCAATGTGGGCCCGATCAAGCTTACGCTTCTTGCCGGAGCGGTCGGAGCCCTGGTGATCAGGTGAATGAAATGTGGATTGGTGGAGTGCGGGTAGTCATACCCGATGAAGAAGGAAAAATCCTCATGGTGAAACAGTGCCATGAAGGAAAGGAAATATGGATGGTTCCCGGAGGTGGGATAGAGGAAGGCGAGAACGCTGCTGAGGCCGCCGTACGGGAGGTTTTTGAGGAAACAGGGCTGGAGATACGGATCAGTCGTCTTTTGTGGCATGTGGAGGAGGTCTCCGAAACAAGAGGCCAGCGGTTCGTCAACTTTTTCCTTGCGGAAAAAACCGGAGGCGTTCTTGCGCTGGGAGCGGATCCGGAATTCGACAAGGACAATCAGGTGCTCCGGGAAGCGCGTTTCCTCAGTAAAAAGGAGATTCTGGCCCTGGAGCGGGTCTACCCGGAATACCTGAAAACCGAACTTTGGGAGGCATTGGAACCGAAATATTATCCCAATAATGTGTTTAAAATAAGGAAATAAATCGCCTGCCGGGAGAGTTCCCGCGAAATGATTGGAAAAAATGGAGGATAACATGAAAATTGTACGAATTGAAATGGAAAACGGAGATGTGATGCGGGCTGAGCTTTACCCGGAAATTGCGCCGGAGACGGTGAAAAATTTTGTTGACCTTGTGGAAAAAGGCTTTTATGACGGAACGATCTTTCACAGAGTCATACCCGGATTTATGATTCAGGGCGGAGATCCGACCGGGACCGGCACGGGAGGCCCAGGCTACAGTATCAAAGGCGAGTTTTCCGCGAACGGCTTTGAAAACAAACTGGAACACGACAGAGGCGTGCTGTCCATGGCAAGGTCCATGGACCCCAATTCCGCGGGATCCCAGTTTTTCATCATGGTAGCGAAATCACCTCACCTAGACGGTCAGTACGCCGCTTTTGGAAAGGTGATCGAGGGAATGGAAGCGGCTGACAAGATCGTCAGTGCGAGCAGGGATTTCAGGGATAAGCCGAAGGAAAAGCAAATGATGAAGAGAGTTGCTATGGAGCCGGAAGCGTAAACGCTTCATAGCCGCGACACAATTTTCCAACAGCAAATTAATTATCTGCCGAAGCAAGGTAGTCTTTTTCAGTAGAAATTGGAAAACCGCCATTAATGTTGAAATTGCAACATTAATGCGGTTTTTTGTTGTGATGGATATGTGAATTTTCTCTTGTTTGCATTGACTTTGTTGTAACAATATTGTAATATTTCTCTAAGTCATAAAACAAAGAAGGCTGCATATAATATACCAGAGTATGCCATCAAACAGGCAATACCGGACCAACAAAAAAATGTACAAGGAGGTTTTCAACAGAAAAAATCGTTATCATCAAGGAGAGGAAACCAAATGAGTTTGAAAGACAGTTTTAAAGAAGGTCCCGCTAAGGATTTTTTAAATATAATAAAATCAACCACAGAAAAAAACACAGCAAAAGCTGTAGATCTATTTAAAACCAAAGTATCTGCCGCGAAGATCAAAATCACAGATTTTAGGATTGAAAAACTGAGCAAGCTTGGCAGAAATACGAAAATAGGAATTGGTGCCGGAGTACTGGGAGCTGTGATCATAACGACCGCACTTCTTATGAATCTGGGACCGGACGTTTACAGACTGACCATAGCAGGTAAGGATGCCGGATATCTAACGGATACGGAGATGGTGCCGCAGGTCATCGAAGAGATTAAGTCGGACTTATCAAAAAAAGCCGGCGGAGTTGAATTTACAGTGGATGAATCAGCCCTAGCATGGGAAGCCACGGATCTGAATGCCAAGAAGGTAACCATTCTGTCCGAGGAGAAACTGAAAGAGTTGCTATTATCCGCAAACCTATGCAAGGCAAATGTCTGGGCGATTAACATCAACGGAGCCAATGTGGTGGCCGCTGCAACAGAAAAAGACGCAAACAGCATTCTGGAGGGCGTGAAAAATCATTATCTGACGGCCGGTTCCCAAATCATAGACGCGAATTTC
Source organism: Bacillota bacterium (assembly GCA_023415235.1). Classification (GTDB taxonomy): domain Bacteria; phylum Bacillota; class Clostridia; order Peptostreptococcales; family Anaerovoracaceae; genus Anoxybacterium. The sequence continues at coordinate 24,269 of JAEZLP010000020.1, read as the reverse complement.
AAGGAACCCGTTTCGGTAACGCAGGCAGCCATGAATGTAGCCGACATTATGAAGCCGGAAGATGCGGTGAGTCTGCTCATTACAGGCACCAAAGAGCCAAAGATTTATACGGTGCAGAGCGGCGATACCTTGTGGGATATCGCAATAGCAAATAATATGACCCCTGCGGAGCTGCAGGAAGCCAATCCGGGATTCAATCCGAATAAGCTGAAGATCGGGCAGCAGCTCAATCTATACCAGACGAAACCATACGTTACGGTTCTCACCAAAGAGATCGTAGCCACTACTGAAAAAATAGAATTTAAAACGGTATATGAAAACACCAACTCTCTTTACAAGGGAGAGATTCAGGTAAAGACTCCAGGCGTTTTCGGTACAAAAGAAGTCAGAACCGAGATTATAAAGGAAAACGGAGTAGTCGTAGCATCCACCCAGCTGGATAGCGTAGTTACAGCAGAACCGCAGAATCAGGTGGCCTTAAAAGGGACAAAGTCTATTGCAACCTTTGTCGGAAGCGGATCCTTCTCCAGTCCCGTCAATCGTATTGAAATATCCTCGGCCTTCGGGTCCAGAGGAGGAGGAAGACACACCGGCGTGGATCTGAGAAATCCGAAGGGGACACCGATCAAAGCGGCCGATGACGGAGTCGTTACATTTGCCTCTTATTCTGGTTCCTATGGGAATATCGTCAAGCTCTCCCATGGAAACGGACTGGAAACCTGGTACGCCCATTGTGACTCCATGAGCGTTTCGGTAGGTCAGAAGGTGAGCAAAGGTCAGACGATCGCTACGGTAGGGATCACGGGACGAGCCACCGGATATCATCTTCACTTTGAAGTCCGGAAAAACGGAGTACCGCAGAATCCTATGAATTATTTATAAAACCTTTTGATTCCATAGGAAAAATAGAGTATAATTTTAGGGCAGGTAAGAAACCTGCCCTATTGTTTTGTTGCCAGAAAATATCGATTGTTCTTCGGAACAAGTTATTTATAGACTGAAATGGGTAAAATAATCCAAAGGAGATGCTGTTATGGCGTTTTTTAGAGAGATTAATGAAGATATCAAGGCGGTTCTGAGCAGGGATCCCGCAGCGAGAAACGGCTTTGAAGTCCTTTTATGCTATCCCGGAGTATGGGCTTTAATTTTACATAAGCCGGCCCATTGGCTTTACAATCACAACCTGAAGCTGATCGCACGGCTCATTTCCCAGCTATCGAGGTTTTTGACCGGCATCGAGATTCATCCCGGAGCAAAGATCGGGAGAAGGTGCTTTATTGACCACGGAATGGCGGTGGTCATCGGAGAAACCACCGAAATCGGCGATGATGTTACCATCTATCAAGCGGTTACTCTGGGCGGCACGGGGAAGGATAAGGGAAAACGCCATCCCACCATCGGCAGCAACGTGGTGATCAGCTCCGGAGCCAAGGTACTGGGGCCGTTCAAAGTGGGAGACCATTCGAAGATTGGAGCGGGGTCCGTGGTGCTGGAGGAGGTTCCCCCAAACTGTACGGTCGTCGGCATCCCCGGCAAGATTGTCCGAAGAGGCGGCAGCAAGGTGGAGGATCTGAACCAGACCGATCTGCCCGACCCGATCGCTGTGGAACTGGAATGCCTGCGCAGACGTATCGTAATGCTTGAGAACAAGCTGAGGGAAATAGATGCAAAAGAGAACCTCATCCTTGAAAATACTTTAAGAGAAACCGGGAGAAAGGAAGCAGAATGAAAATATACAATACACTGACCAGAAAAAAAGAGGAATTTGTACCAATCGATGAAAATGAACTGAAAATCTATGTATGCGGACCTACGGTCTACAACTATTTTCACATAGGAAACGCAAGGCCCTTCGTGGTGTTTGACACCCTGAGAAAATACCTCACATACCGGGGGAAGAATGTCAAGTTTGTGCAGAACTTTACCGACGTGGACGATAAGATCATCAACAAAGCAAGGGAAGAGGGCGTCTCCGCAAGGGAAGTCAGCGAAAAATACATTGAGGAATATTTTAAGGACGCCAAAGCGCTTAATGTAGATAAGGCGACGGTCCATCCAAAGGTTACAGAGAATATGAAAGAGATCATCGATTTCGTGCAGGATCTGATCGATAAGGGCTATGCCTATGAGGTGGACGGCGACGTGTATTACAGCACTAGAAAATTCGATGACTATGGAAAGCTTTCCAAGCAGAATATTGAAGATCTGGAATCCGGCGCCCGCATCGAGGTGGAAGAAAAGAAAAAGGATCCACTTGATTTTGCACTTTGGAAAGCGCAGAAAACAGACGATGAACTTGCCTGGCAGTCTCCCTGGGGTCTTGGCAGACCGGGCTGGCATATCGAATGCTCAGTCATGTCTACCAAATATCTCGGTGAGACTATCGACATCCATGCCGGCGGACAGGACCTGACCTTCCCCCATCATGAAAACGAGATAGCGCAGACAGAAGCGCAAACAGGAAAACCCTTTGCCAACTACTGGATGCACAATGGATACATCACCATCGATAATGAAAAAATGTCCAAATCCAAAGGCAATTTCTTTACCGTCCGTGATATCCTCAAGGATTATGACGGAGAAGTAATCCGGTTCTTCCTGTTGTCAGGACACTACAGAAGCCCTATCAACTTCAGTCAGGAGCTGATGGAACAGGCAAAGAATTCTCTTGCCAGGATGCAGAATGCGAAAAACAATTTGAAGCATCTGATTGAAAACGGCAGCGGAAGCATGACGCCTGAGGAAGCGGCAGGCTATGAAGCGATGAAAAAGTACCAGGATAAATTTATTGCAGCCATGGATGACGATCTCAATACCGCAGACGCAATCAGTGTCGTCTTTGAATTGATCAAAGACATCAATACGCTGACCAGAGACGGAGCATCAAAAGAATTCGCAAAAAAATGCTTATCGCAATTAGACGAACTGACTGGTGTTCTGGGACTCCTGAGAGAAAAAGAGGAGGAAGGAAACGCCATCGACGAGGAGATTCAGAAGCTGGTGGACGAGCGGCAGGCGGCAAGAAAGGCAAAGGATTTTGCTCGGGCCGATGAAATCAGAGATATTCTGAAGGCGAGGGGGATTACTCTCGAGGATACTCCCCAGGGGGTAAGGGCAGTATTCTGTAAAAAATAGAATAAACACAGATAGAGTAGACGAAATCGAGTAATTGCAACGATCGTAGAAGAAGAGGACAGCCGGCAGGCTGTCCTCTTCTTACGTCACGCCGAATCCTTTTTCGGAATTCTCGTTTAATTTGTTACATATCTTATTGTTTTACAGCGATAATTTTACTGGGAGAAGTTCAAAACCGACGATTCGCTGGCTGTTCCAGTCGATGACTCACTGCATGGGAGCATTATATTTGTAATAAATTGTTGCATGCGGCTGACGAAACGATTAAACAGGGAAAGCTTGCAAGAATTTGTTGTACTAAGCTCGGTTGACGTTCAATAGGAAACGCGAATAGTATTTAGATTAAGGGAAATATCGGGAGGACGACGAAAAAAACGTAAGAAAAAAGGGAATCCGAACAATAGATTTAATGATCCTGAATACATTTAAAATCAAACTGCTGCCCGCCATATTTTTTACAGCAGAGTGCCGGCGCAGCTGTGAAAGGGAAAACAAAAATGAAAAATAAAAAGGGGATAATTATTGTAATTCTAATTGCAGTATTGTTAATTGTTACGGGAATAATCGCAAAATATATATATGATGCGTATGACTATAAAAGAAGCATAAACCCTGACCAGAGTTTAAGTACGGAAACTGAAAAATCAGAAGATGATAATAAATCTTCCGATTATCTGAAAGATATAAACGCTTCTTCAAATATAGTAACCGTTCTTGTTCTGGGTGTAGACGACAGTGAAAGCAGAGACTTAGGCGTTTACCGCTCGGATATTATTTCTGTTGTAAGGATCAATCTTGAAACAAACCAGATAAAAGTTCTGAACATTCCCCGAGATACCTATACTTATATTCCCCTTGAAAAGAAAAAAGATAAAATTACGCATGCTTATGCTTATGGCAGTATAAAAAATAATGGAATTCAAGCAAGTATAGACGCTGTTAATGAATTTTTTGGCAGAGATATTATTGATTATTATTTTGTAACTACTTTAGATCCGGTTGCCAAAATTGTAGACAGCCTTGGTGGTATTAAACTAGATGTCGATACAAGAATCGTTAACCCTTATGGCAGTGATATTACGATAGAAAAAGGGACTCAAGTATTGGACGGAGAAAAAGCAGTAATATACTTGCGATGGCGTTATACTTCAGGGGGAGATATTGATAGAATAAAACATTTTCAGTATTTTTTAAGTGCCGTGTACAAACAGATAAAAGAAAACAATCAAATCATGGATTTGGTAAACATAATATATAAAGAAAAAGATAATCTTCAGATGAATTTGAACATGAAACAACTAATAGGGTTTGCGGCCTTTTTTAAGCAATTGCCGGAGAATAGTATAAATTATTATAGTTTAACTGGAACTTCTCAAATGATAAATGATATCAGTTACTGGATACCAGACGATAATACCCACATTTTGAATGAGTTTCTAAATGATTCAACGACAATATCAGAGAAGTCAGTTGAAAGTCAATAGGGAGGCATTATTTTTATTCTGAAATACAACTGTTTGCCCTAAAATAAATGAGATTTTTCGCGCGGCGTTATACCGGAAAAGGATCTATTTGTAATAAATTGTTGTACCGAGTCATAAGACGTACGATAAAGGGGGTATTTGCAGAAATTTATTGTACGGAGACGGCTTGACCATCAAAGAGTCAGCGAATAGGATTGTTATTAAGGGATAATTGGAAAAAACTAATTTATTCAGGTGTGGCAGGTCAAAATTGATAAGTTGACAAGCAATGGTGAGCAAGGAGTTTCCTTATCCTGCCGAATAAGGAAATATCGAACACTATGGAAAAAATGCGGAAAGTAAAGATAAGAAATATCACTTATGTCTTGAGCAAGTATTGTTGCCGTTAGCATTTTTGCCATAGTTTCTTCTTTTGGGGCGTTAATACTGCGGGAAAAGCAATATGTCAAAAGAGTAAGGGATGGATTCAATCAATTAGCAGTGACAGAATGCCAGCAGTCAGAATATCTCAGCCCGTCCAGGGGTAAACAGTGGATTATTTGGGGATTATCAGGGGGATCTAATCATGAATAAGATATATCTTATTCTTATTGCAATAATCATTGCATTGGCTTTTTATGCAGGCGCTCTAAGCACTGAGGCTAAAGTTGCACTCAGTGATTCGGAAAAAAATTCAGCTAACAGCGCGGTGGAACAGGCTGAAGAATCCTTGGAAACGAGGATAAACAGCAATGTGCTGCAATCACAAAGTTACATAATCGAAAAAAATGATGTAAATATCTATCTGCATAAAGCGATCTATGTACTTACTATTCTTTTATCAGCAATGATTATATGTATATTAATTGCAATTGAAAATGACTTGTTCTTCTTACATAAAAAAGAACAGGAGGTGGAAGAAAGTTACGAATTAGAGGTGTTCGCTAATGATTAATAGGGGACAGAATGTAATAAATTTTTTAGTTCTTGACATTGGCTGCCTGATTATTTCTTTTGTAACAGCTTTCTGGATAAGATTTGGGATGAATTTTAATAGTACATATAAAATATCCTACGGATTTATACTCATTTTACTTATTTTATGCTATGTATGCATCCTTACAATAAAAGATTTTTATTCAGGTTTTTCCAAGCGTGGCTTCTTTGATGAGTTAATAAATGTAATGAAAGCAAATATGATTTTAGCATTAATAATCAGTGCAATACTTTTTTATTTCAAAATGGGAGCCGTTTATTCAAGAATATTCTTTGTGAGTTTCTTTCTAACCAATATTTTTCTGGATTACATAGTACGGCAATACTTCAAAGTAATTTTGCTGGCATATTATAAAAAAAGCATTTCAAGCAATAAAGTCCTCATCATAACCACATCTGACCAAGCGAGCTCTGTTATCAGAAGGATGAGGGAAGAAAGAGAGTGGGAATTTCAAGTCACCAGCTTTGCAATTTTAGATCGAGATATGGTAGGTGAACAGATCGGTGGAATCCCGGTAATAGCAAACAATGAAAATTTACTTGATGTTGTAACAAAATCAGTAGTGGATGAAGTATTTATTAACATCCCTTGGGATATGCGCATTAATATAAGTGAAACTATTTTGAAATTTGAAGTTATTGGAATAACAGTCAACTTGGGAATCTCAACCTTTAATCTCAACGTCAATGCCAAGACGATAAAAAAATTTGGCGGCTACAGCGTACTCTCCTTCTCAACTAAGGTGTTCAACAAAGGGTACATGGTCCTTAAGAGAGCAGTAGACATTTTAGGTGCGCTTGTAGGGTTATGTATAACACTTATAGTCAGTATCTTTATAGTTCCCGCAATACTTATAGAGTCACCAGGTCCAATCATTTTCTCACATATCAGAATCGGAAAGAATGGAAGAAGATTTAAAATCTATAAATTCCGTTCCATGTATGCTGACGCAGAGGCCAGAAAAAAGGAACTGCTTGAAAAAAACGAGATGAAGGGATTAATGTTTAAAATGGAGCATGATCCTAGAGTTACTAAGGTAGGAGAATTTATCCGAAAGACAAGCATTGACGAGCTGCCACAGTTCTTTAATGTATTAAAAGGGGATATGAGCCTCGTCGGTACAAGACCTCCGACAGAGGACGAGTTCCTCCAGTACGAAGGCCGGCACAAACGACGCCTGATGCTGAAGCCCGGCATCACCGGCCTCTGGCAGGTCAGCGGAAGAAGCGATATCTGCAATTTTGAAGATGTGGTCAGGCTGGATCTGGAGTACATCGATAACTGGTCGTTGCTGCTGGATCTCAAACTGCTGCTGAAAACGTTTATTGTGGTGTTTGGGAGAGTTGGGGCGAAGTAATGCAAGTTTAGTGTAATTTACTACCCTTGAGGTGATAAAAATGAACAAAGTTATATCTAAAAAAATTTGCTTTGCAGCATCGTCTGGAGGACATTATGAACAATTACTGATGCTAAGGCCATTAATGGAGAAGTATGAATGTTTTATTATTACAGAAAAGACTAATTATACAAATGAGATTGAAGGGATAAATACCTACTACATAAAACAAGTAAATCGAAAAGAACCTTCAGTTATTCCAAAAATGATAATAAATACACTCTATTCTTTAAAAATTCATTTTAAAGAAAATCCAGATTGTGTAATAACTACAGGTGTTCTTGCGATGATCCCGATGTGTTTGATTGCAAAACTGTTTGGAAAGAAGCTTATATACATTGAATCTTTTGCTAAAGTCAAATCTGCTACACTGAGCGGCAAATTTTTATATAAATTTGCAGATCAATTCTATGTTCAATGGGAAGATATGTTAAGAATTTTCCCTAACGCAATTTTTAAGGGTGGGATTTATTAAAAACAGAGGTGGTTGCAAGTGATTTTTGTTACAGTGGGCTCTCAGAAATTTCAGTTTAATCGCCTTCTTCAGAAGATAGATGAACTTGTTACAGGCGGAGTGTTGAATGAGGAAATTTTTGCGCAGATTGGCTGTAGCGATTATAAGCCAATCAATTATAAATTTAAAGAGTATCTGAACAAAGATGAATTCGAATCAGCTATAACAAACTCCGAAATTGTTATAACTCACGGAGGTACAGCTACAATAATAAAGGCTGTTAAAAACGGAAAAAAGGCAATAGTAGTTCCAAGGCTTGCCAAATATGGTGAGCATGTTGATGATCACCAGTTGCAATTATTGGAACAATTTTCAGACATGGAAATAGTCTGCGCATGTGAAGAACTCGACAAATTGGGTGAAAGAATAAATACCGTTAGAAATATGAATTTTACAAGATATCACTCTAATACAAAGACTATAATAGACAGTATTGAAAGTTATCTTGAAAGCAGTTAAATCTGTTATTAAAGTCACTCACGGATCACTTATCGGAAAACTTCTTTCATGTTCTGGTGTATTTCTATTATACTCACGGGAAAATCAATTTTGAAGAATTGATTTTTACAAAAGGGGCTGGATTCGGAAAAATCAAACCTCTTGAATTCGATAAAAAGATGGGAAGTTGGCTGAAGCTGCCTTTGAAAAGTGGAGTGAAAGATGAAGAGTATATGTATTATCGTTAATAAATACCCCAATCCAATAGAACCCAATGCCCTCGTTTTTGTTCAGCAATTGGCTTGGTCTATGGCAGATAAAGGGGTTGAATGCTCTGTAATATGTCCCTTACCAATCAATATTAATCCCAGGTATTGGTCTTTCCCAGAGAAAAAAGTAGAAATAACGGAAAACAACAATAAGGTTACTATATATCAACCAAAATTTATTGGGTTTGGTCAAGCTCACAAAATCTTCGGGAAGAGCCCTGCCCCGCTTACCACTAGTTTGTTTACAAAAGCAGTTGCTAAGATAATTGCCAAAATGGATGAGAAGCCAGATGTGGTCTATGGACATTTTGTAACTCCTGCCGGGATAGCTGCAGCAAGGATAGGAAGAAAATATAACATCCCTTCTTTTATGGCTCATGGTGAAGCAACTTTTAAAACAATAAATGAATTCGGGCCCCAAAAAGTAAAAAAGGAACTCAGCACCCTTTCAGGTATTATTGCTGTATCAACACAAAACAAAGAGATGCTATTATCAGTCGACGCAGTAAAAGAGGATGTAATAGGAATATTCCCTAATGGATATCGTACAGAAAGATTCTTTCCAAGAAATAAGATAGAATCAAGAAAAAAATATGGTTTTCCACAAGATAAGTTTATAGTTGGATTTGTAGGCAGCTTTGATCATAGAAAAGGAATTTTGAGATTAGAAAAAGCGGTAGAACAAATGGAGGACGTTGTATTCGCTTGTGCTGGAAAAGGCAAGTTACATCCTACAAGTTCGAAATGTATTTTCTCAAGACAAGTTGAAAATGATGAATTACCATACTTCTATAGTGCATTAGATCTTTTTGTATTACCTACGTTAAATGAAGGTTGCTGCAATGCAATTATTGAAGCTTTGGCCTGTGGATTGCCAGTTATTTCTTCAGATTTATCATTTAATTATGACATACTTGATAAATCTTGTTCTATACTTATTAACCCCAATAAAGTAGATGAATTAGTTGATGCTATAAAGATATTAAAACTCGATAGTGAATACTTTAAAACCTTATCAATCGGTAGTCTGGAAAAAGCAAAAAAATTAACAATTAATAATCGTACAAGTAATATTTTAGACTTTATAAATAGTAAGATGGGGATGTTCGATGGAAAAGATAATCTCATATATTAATAATCCATTAAAGATTATTAAGTTTCTTGGCAGCAGAGGATATCTTAAATGGATGGATGATGTTACCTATTTAAGGCTAGTTTATAAAGCTGAGTTTGGAAAAGCATTGGATATATTTTCAGCAAAATCTTATAATGAAAAACTTCAATGGTTGAAGCTATTTAATAGAAAACAATATTATCCAAGCTTAGTAGATAAATATGAGGTTAGAAAATACATTTCTCAAAAAATTGGAAATGATTATTTAATCCCATTAGCATCTCCATTTATTTGGGAAAATCCGAATGATATTTGCTTCGATGATTTACCAGAGCAGTTTGTACTAAAATGTACGCATGGCTCAGGATGTAATATTATTTGTACAAATAAAAATGATCTGAATATCAAAGCCACAAGAAAGAAAATGTCTAAATGGATGAGAAAAAATTGGTTTTGGTTTGGAAGGGAATGGCCTTATAAAAATGTAAAACCCAAAATAATATGCGAACAATATTTGGAAGAGGAGCCAGGAGTTGATATTAATAATTATAAAGTAATGTGTTTTAATGGACAGCCAAAGCTCATTCAACTTATTATAGGAATATTTTCAAATAATCCTACTCAAGACTTTTATGATATTAATTGGGAAAAGACGACAATTTGTCAAAGTGGTTATAAAAACTCAGAGAATTTTACTCCAAAACCACAGTCATTTAATGAAATGATTGATTTATCAAGAATTCTATCAGAAGGAATGCCTCATGTCAGAATTGATTGGTACGATATTAGAGGGAAATTGTATTTTGGTGAAATAACTTTTTTTGACAGTGCTGGATTTTGTTCTTTTGATGACTATAATGACGACTTATTATTAGGTAGTTGGATAGATTTAAGTGAAATTGAATAAGATTTGTTATTAAATGCGGAGGAAGCTTTATGAATATAATGCATGTAGTTTTTTCACTCAATAATGGCGGCATTGAACACCTAATTATTGATATTTTAAATAAATGGCATTTTGAATATGATAACGTGTTTTTATGTATTGTCAATAATAATTACGATCCACTATTGATAGATAAATTAAATATAGCAAGTAATAGAATAATAAAATTAGAAAGGCCTATTCATGGTAAAAAGATTAAATATGTAATTGAACTAAATAGTATTATTAAGAAATTTGGAATTGAAATACTTCACTGTCATAGCAATCAAGCAGTACGTCTTTCTATATTAGCAAAAATGATGTCTCCAAAATTAAAACTAGTATATACGGTACATGCTACAAGTACTTATTCTAATATGTCAAAGGCTGATGTGATTATCCACAACCTATTACTATATAAAATAATTGCTATTTCAAAAGCAGTTAAAAAAGAAATTGTTAATAAAAATAGAGCAATGGAAATAGAGATCGTATATAACGGAATTGATATTTCAAAGTTTTCAGGTAAAAAAAATAGAGACAAAACAAAAAGAAGAATTGTGTGTGTGGCAAGACTGGAACCACCGATTAAAGGTCAGGACATTCTTTTATATGCTCTCGGAGAGTTAAGAAAAATAAGGGACGATTTTGAATGTTTACTTATTGGAGCCCCCCCAGTTGAAGAAAATGACTATTTAAACGAATTAAAAAAGCAAGTTCAAGAGCTAAATTTGGAAAAACAAGTTATCTTTTATGGTAATTGTAATCATGTCCCCTCATTATTAGAGACTGCTGATATATTGGTATTGCCTTCTAGAGAGGAAGGGTTTGGGATTGCAATACTAGAAGGGCTTATATCAAGAACTCCAGTGATAGCAAGCAATATTGATGGACCAAAAGAGATTATAGGCGATGATGAGTATGGAATCTTATTTGAAAAAGGAAATTATTTAGATTTAATGAACAAGATAAATAGTATGATAGATTCTGACAATAAAGAGTTAGTAGAGAAAGCATATAAATACGGCAATGAAAATTATTCAATCGAAGGGGTAGTTAATAAACTACGAAGCTTATATATATAAGACGGTAGTATGCTATAACAATAGGAAGGATACATATGATTAAAATAGGTATTTTAACATTTCACAGAGCTATAAACTATGGAGCTGTTTTGCAAACATTCGCCTTACAAACTCAAATAAAAGAATTGGGTGCAGATTGCAAAGTAATAGATTACAACAGTGAAGCAATTGAACAAGCATATAAACCGTTTAGACTGTATACTAAATCTTTCAAAGGAGTTTTATCAGGTATAATACATTACCCTTTTCGAATCAATAAGAAAAGAAAATTTAATCAATTTATTGCTCGGTATATCTCTTTATCACCAAATAAATACAATAAAGATAATATTATAGAGGTAAACCAGCTATTCGACAGATATATTGTTGGTAGTGATCAAGTATGGAATTACGAGATAACAAATTTTGACAAAAATTATTTTTTAAATTTCGCATTAACAAAAATGCAAAAAAACTCTTATGCTGCAAGTTTCGGCTTAAAAAAGATACCAAGTAATTTAAGTAATGATTATAAAAATTTGTTGTCAAACTTTATGAATATCTCGGTAAGAGAGAAAGATGGACAAGATATTGTTTATTCATTAATAAATTATAGGCCAGAATGTTTGCTAGATCCCGTATTTCTGATAGATAAAAGTATTTGGAACACTCTTGCAAAAAAACCCAAAATAGAGGAAAAGTATATATTAATTTATTGTTTAAATGAAAAAAAGGTATATCATATCGCAAATGAAATTTCAAAAAAGACTGGTCACAAAATATTAACAATTCAAAATAACTTAATAGCCCCGATCAAAACAAAAATAATATATTCTGCTGGAGTTGAAGAATTCTTAGGATTAATTAAAGAAGCAACATATGTAGTTTCTGATTCATTCCATGGAATATCACTAGCAATAATATTTAATAAACAATTCTATGCACAAGTTGATACCAAGAACGATGAGAAGAATTCGCGATTAATAACATTACTAGATACGCTAAATCTTAATAAAAGATTATTTTCGAATGAAAGTGAATATTATTCGATAGATGAGATTGATTATAATGAGCCAAATTTTCTAATTTCTATTGAAAGAAATAAAGCATTGGAGTATTTAAACAGCATAGTTAATTAACAAGGAGCTTAACATGATCGTGGTTGATAAGCACCAACAATTGGGATGGGTAACAAGAATATATATTTTTTTATTTGTATTGGTAATGTATAGTGGATCAACATTTATATCTAATTACGTTATGGAATTAGAATGTGTAATGATATTTCTACTTTTTTTAACGACAAAAATTAAAGAAATTAAAAAATCATCCAATATTAACAAAATTGATACTTTACCAGTATTAATTACCGTTATCATTATTTTCTATATGCTTGCAGTATTGAAACACTCATATTCATGCACTACAAGCCTTGTATTTATATATAGATTTATTGCTTATTCACTATTTCTCATTTTTATTTCCCAAATTGAGATAAATTATCAGATCATTAAAATATGCAAATATTATGCTTTAATTGTTGCAGTTTCTATTATTACAACAACAATTTTCTATGGAGCGCGATCGGGTGGTTTAGTGGGTGACTTTCAATATGCAGGTATATTAATGTCGTTAACAGTGGGGATATATTTAGCTGAATACTATTATGAAAAAAGTTATCTCAATGTCATCGGATTAGTCTTTGTTTTTATTGCATTATTTATGAGTGGGAAACGAATGCTCAGCTTTATTGCTTTATTTGGTTATTTTGTTATTTACATAACAACAAGTGGGAAAGGGAAAAAGCGTAAATTCATTCTATTGAGTATTTGTCTGATTTGCATTATTGGCTTAGCTTATTTGATTTTTCCTGAGGCGCGGGAACTTGTGTATAGGTTAAATGAATACTCAGCCGACACTACCTTTAATGGACGGATTTATTTTTGGCACGCAGCAATTGATATATGGAAGCATAACAAAATATTTGGAATAGGGATGGGAACATTTTCGGATTACTTTGACAAATACTACCATAGAATTGGGAATATGGAAGCATATGATGCACATAATATTTATTTACAGTTAATAGCGGAAACTGGGATAGTAGGATTTTCCCTTTTCATCTTGTTGTTTATTACTTCTTTAGTAAAGACCATTAGATTATTCTTTATAAAAAAAATTAGAGAACATAAACAAATGGGAATTATTCTTACATATTCACTATATACACAAATTTGGTTTATTTTATATGGATTAACTGGAAATCCCTTATATAGCGCGGTAGAGTTTTATATATATATTACAGCCGTATCCATGATGCTTTCTATAAAAATAGTAATAAAACGGAAAAGCATTGAAATATATACCGATAGAGAAAATAAATTAGTGGGCAGAGCTCAATGCAAAGGCCTATCGGTAAACTAGAATTATAAACTCCAAAAAAGTAGAAATATTCATGTGTGGAGATAGGAGCGAATATTGAATCGTACAAAAAAGTTTTTTAATAATTTAATCGTAACTGCATTCTATCAGATAATCGTTATGATTGCCGGTTTTATAACCCCTAAGGTGATGTTGATATTCTATGGGTCAGAGATAAATGGATTGATTTCGTCAATAAGTCAATTCATAGCTTATTTCAGCCTGGTGGAAGCCGGTTTATCTGGTGCTGCTATATATGCACTTTATAAACCGCTAGCAGATAACGACCATAAGACGATAAATGGTGTTGTATCTGCAGCTAATAAATTCTATATTCAATCAGGTTATATATTTGTGTCATTAACACTTGGACTAGCTATTATATTTCCTATGTTGATTGAAACGAAGACACTATCTTCAGTCACCGTTGGTCTTCTTGTATTAATACTCGGCGTCAATGGTGCATTAGAATTTTTTACAATGGCGAAGTACAGAGTTCTTTTAACAGCAGACCAAAAAATGTATGTTGTTTCACTAGCCTCAATGGTACATATAGTTATTAATACCGTGATCATTGTAATATTGGGGAATTTGAGAGTTAATATTGTGATATTACGACTTGTTGCCTTGCTTTCAATATTACTAAGATCCGTTATCCTAATGATATATGTTAAGCTGAAATATAAATTCATCGATTATAAGGATATACCCAGTGAAGAAGCATTAAACAAACGATGGGATGCACTGTATCTACAGCTTCTCGGAGTTATTCAAAGCGGAGCCCCGATAATTCTCCTTACTTTACTGGTCGGAGACCTAAAACTGGTTAGCGTATATTCGGTTTTTAATTTAGTGCTCATGGGTATAAGTGGCATACTGGATATTTTTGTAAATGGATTATCCGCTTCATTCGGAAATGTTATTGCAAGAAAAGAGCAGAAAACATTACAATCCTCATATCGCATCTTTGAATTTGCATACTACTTCCTGATTACGATTGTATATTCAGTTTCATTTGTAACCATAATGCCTTTCATACAGCTATACACTTCAGGAATTACGGATGTCAATTATAATGTTCCATTGATTGGATTTTTATTTGTACTGAATGGATTATTGTATAATTTAAAAACGCCTCAAGGAATGCTTGTCATTTCTGCAGGGATGTATCGAGAGACAAGAATTCAGTCAACTATTCAAGCTTCTATTATTATAATTGCGGGAATAATCTTAGCCCTATACTTCGGCATTGAGGGGGTATTGATTGCATCAATATTATCTAATATTTATCGGGACATTGACCTGTTATTTTTTATTCCCCAAAACATAACCAATCTACCGGCCAAAGTAACTTATTTTAGGTTTGTTAGGGTTTTTATAAGTTTATTAATCGTATGCTTGCCATTTAAGTGGATTCCTATCGCTCCCAAGAATTATTTGGAATGGATCAGCAATTCTTTCGCTGTGACAATTTTTTCTTTTCTCGTTGTTTCCTTGATTAGTTTCATATATGACCGTGCTGATCTGATAAACACAATCGATAAAATAATGCTTATGTTGAGAGTAAAGAAATGATTAAACTGTTTGAAAGAAAAGAAGAGTGCTGTGGTTGTACAGCATGTAAAAGCATTTGCCCTGCCGGATCAATTAATATGGTTGCAGACGAGGAGGGATTCCTATATCCGGGAATTGATTCTTCGTTATGTATTGAGTGCGGGTTATGTAAAAAAGTATGCGCATTTCAAAATGGATATAATACTGCAGACAACTTTAACGAGCCAATTGTATATGCAATGAAACATAAATCAGATGAGGTAAGGTTCAACAGTTCATCTGGTGGCGCTTTTACTGCAATCTCTGACTATGTACTCTCTGATTCCGGAGTTGTGTATGGGGCAGCTTTTGGTGATGGTTTTCAGATCATACACCAAAGGGCAGAAACGAAGGAAGAAAGAAATACACTCAGAGGTTCTAAATATGTTCAGAGTGATTTAAAACAAGTATTCTTAGAAATCAATAAAGATTTAAATAGTGAAAGAAATGTTTTATTTTCTGGAACTCCATGTCAGGTTGCTGGATTAAAAAAATATCTTGAAGAAATCAAGACTGACAAGAGAAAGTTAATGCTGAATGATTTACTCTGTCATGGAGTTTCGAGCCCTCTACTGTGGAGTAAATATCTGGACTTTATTCAGAAGAAAAATAAACTAATTTCATACACTTTTAGAGCAAAAGAAATAGGTTGGCGAGGATATAATATTAAAGCAGACTATGAAAATGGAATGAGGAAGATTAATACTCTTGACATTGAGATTTATAGTAATTTGTTTGGCACTGATCTAATATTACGTCCATCATGTTATCACTGTAAATTTTGCAATTCACAAAGACCTTCAGATATAATGATAGGTGATTTCTGGGGTATAGAAAAGTTTTTACCTAAATTCGATGACAATAAGGGGATTTCTTTAGTATTTGTTAATACACCTAAAGGCAAAGCAATATTTCAAATGATAAAGCATGATATTAATTTTGCAGTAAGCAATATAAAAGATTGCATGCAAAAGAATTTAACTCAACCGACTGCAATGCCTGAAAACAGGGAACAGTTTTGGACTAATTATCAAATCAATGGATTTGAATATATAGCCCAAAAATATTCCGGTTATAGTTTTCAAGGCAGAATAAAAAAAATTATAATAGTTTTACTCAAAAAATATGGCCTATTTATGATTGTAAAAAAAGTGGTTAGGAAAATTCCAAAGAAATAATCCCGCTTCTCCTCTAAAAATAATGATACATCTGTTAAAGCAAGAAATATTTAATATGGTTAACGAATTTATACAAACAAATTGGAAGACGGAGGTAAGGAAATGAATGCAATACCAAAGGGGTTAATATTAACACCATTTAATCTGTTATATAAGATATCTGCCGAATTTGAATTGAAGTTGCTTTTTCGTTTAAAAACCGGAAGAAAATTGGATTTAAAAAATCCCAAAGGCTTTAATGAGAAAATCAATTGGTTAAAATTATATGACTCCGGGAAGTCAAACGACTTAAAACCTTATTTGTGTGATAAATATACAGCCAGAGCTTATGTTAAAAAGTTACTGGGCTCAGATGAAATATTAAATGAGTTATTTTGGGAAGGCGAAAACCCGGAAGACATTCCATTTGACGATTTGCCAGATCAATTCGTTATTAAAGTAACTCATGGGTCCACATTCAACATTATTTGTAAGGACAAGTCAGAAATAAACCGAGAAAAAACAATTAAATTGTTAAAAGTTTGGCTAAAGGCTAAATTCTTACCTTGCTATGGAGAGTGGTGGTACGGAATTGTGCCGCCCAGAGTGATCATTGAAAAATATCTTGAGAATGCGGAAAGACAAGAGTTACTTGATTATAAGGTATTTTGTTTCAACGGAAAACCCAGGCTGATTGATGTACACTCAGGACGTTTTAAAAAAGAGCATAGGATAAACATTTATGATACAGAATGGAATTTTTTACAAGATGTCAAATTAAAAAGGAATCACTTTGAGCAAGTGGAAAAGCCCATGGTCCTCGATCAACTATTGCTTTATGCAGAAAGGTTGTCACAAGATTTTGCCCATGTCAGAGTAGATTTTTATATCGTAAATAACCAGATCTATTTTGGAGAATTTACTTTCGCGAATGGGGCGGGATTTAGTAAAATCATTCCTTATTCTTTTGAATTAACAATGGGTGAATGGATCCAATTGCCACAGAATTAGACTAAAGGAAGCTAAAAACGAACCCAATAGTTTTTGTGGGTTTGAAGCACTTATATTATACCAAAAAACAGGGATTTTTTCTACTCTAAACAGCAGATTCATATTGATTTTTCAAGGTGCATAGCTTCTTATCGAGGTGGGAAAGTTGAATCATTTATCTTAAGAGAAATACTGCAACGGCATATTCTTTTATAATTAGAACAGGAGAAACTACTAATGAATAATTATATTCAAACGTTATATATATAGCACAATAAAAAGCGTTGGATTTAAGAAAACCCAATCTAAAACTGTTGGGGGGGATAGGAGATGTACAAAATTGCAGTCGCGGGAACAGGCTATGTCGGCTTGGTAGCAGGGGTATGCTTTGCCGAAGTGGGTCATAAAGTAACCTGTGTGGATATCGACACGAATAAGATTATGTTAATGAAACAGGGGATATCGCCGATCTATGAAGCGGGCGTAGAAGAGCTAATGCAGAAAAATTATGCTGCAGGAAGACTGGATTATACAGCTGATTTCGAATCGGCATATAAAGATGCTGATGCCATCTTTCTTGGTGTAGGTACTCCGGAACAGCCAGATGGATCTGCAAATCTTTCTTACATAGCTGCTGCGGCAAGGCAGATAGCTGAAACCGTTGAAAAAGATTGCTTGGTGGTAGTAAAATCAACTGTTCCGGTAGGGACAAACGATAAAGTTGAACAGTTTATCAAAGAATTCCTTGCTAATGATGTCAAAGTTGAAGTTGCATCAAATCCAGAATTCCTGGCCCAAGGTTCTGCAGTAAGAGATACACTCCAGGCTGCGAGAATCATTATCGGAACAGAAAGCCGGTGGGCTGAGGAAATACTCCGCAAGATATATGAACCTTTCAATATTCCTATTGTCTCAGTTAATCGAAGATCTGCTGAAATGATAAAATATGCTTCTAATGACTTCTTGGCGCTGAAAATCTCTTATATGAATGATATTGCAAATCTTTGTGAACTGGTTGGGGCAGATATACAGGATGTGGCGAAAGGAATGAGCTTTGATGAGCGCATTGGCAGTAAGTTTTTAAACGCCGGTATTGGTTATGGCGGATCGTGCTTCCCTAAAGACACAAGAGCATTGGAGTATTTGGCGGCACAGCATGGATATGAACTCCGGACAGTGAAGGCTGCTATTTATGTGAACAGCGAACAGAAAACAGCGTTATATAAGAAAGCGTGCAGGCGATTGATTACATTCAGTGGATTAAAGGTTGCTGCTTTAGGACTAACATTCAAACCGGGAACGGATGACCTGCGTGAGGCTCCATCTATGGAAAATGTACCTTTATTATTAGAGCAAGGCGCAGACATCTATGCCTATGACCCTGTTGGTGTCGATAACTTTAAAAAGAAATACCCTGAAGGTAAAAGTGGAAAAGGTTCAATTACATATTGCGAGAATGTCCGAGATGCATTAGACGGGGCCAATATTTGCTTTATCTTCACTGAATGGGGAGAAATAAAAGCTGTTAGACCAGAAGAATATACACAGCTGATGAGGACACCTTTAGTTTACGATGGTCGCAATATTTATCAGGTAGAAGACATGAGAGCTGCAGGTGTTGAATATTATTCAATCGGTAGAAGTCCGTCATTAACCACAATTGATAAGGTTGTTAATATAAAAAGGGGACATCACGTAAATCTAAGGAACAAAGCGATAGGTGGAGAGAAAAATGTTAAAGAACAAGTCTCCGTATAATGACAAATCATATCTTGTGACAGGTGTTGCAGGTTTCATTGGGTTCTTTCTTGCCAAGAGGTTGCTGGAACAAGGATGCAGCGTAATTGGTATTGATAACATTAATGATTATTACGATATTAATCTTAAATATGCTCGCTTAGATAAGCTTAAGCCTTTTGATAAGTTTACTTTTATCAAAGAAGACATTTCCAATAAAGAAATGATTATGAGTATTTTTAACGAGTACAAGCCTGCTATTGTTATCAACTTGGCTGCCCAGGCAGGGGTTAGGTACTCCATAGAAAATCCCGACGCTTTCATACAAAATAATATTGTCGGATTCTTTAATATTCTGGAGGCCTGCAGGAATTACCCGGTTGAACATCTTATATACGCCTCGTCAAGCTCTGTATACGGTTCAAACAAGAAAGTACCTTTTGAAGAGACCGATTCCGTAGATTGTCCGGTATCTCTTTATGCAGCAACTAAGAAATCCAATGAATTAATGGCGTATACGTATAGCCATCTATATAAAATACCTGCAACAGGATTAAGATTCTTTACAGTATACGGTCCAATGGGTAGACCGGACATGGCTTACTTTAGGTTCGCAAATAAGTATTTTAATAACGAACCTATCAAAATCTATAATAACGGCGATTTTGAACATGATCTTTATCGTGATTTTACTTTTATAGATGACATTATCGAAGGAATTATAAGGATTATAAACAAACCTACACAGGAAGATGCTCCTCATAAGATTCTAAATATTGGAAATCATAGTCCAGAGAAGCTAATGGGTTTTATTGAAACTTTGGAGAAATGCTTAGGCAAGGCCTTGGGCAGAGAAGTGGTTTTTAAAAAAGAATTTGAAACAATTAAACCTGGAGATGTGCCGGCTACTTATGCTTCTATAAAACTGCTTCGGAAAGCAGTGGGATTTATACCAGAAACGCCAATGGAAGAAGGGCTGCAAAAATTTGCGGATTGGTATATTGATTACTATAAAGTGCGAAGTTCAGAGGTTAGCGAATCATGTCAAATAAATGGTACGGAAGAATAATGCCCATCGCATGCCTGGAAGAAACTCAATGGGAGGGGATTGCTTAATTGATTTTGGAGGGAGCCTTACTGGGTTACTAGTATATTCAAATGTTGGTAGGTTTAATAAAAATTATGATCAAAGAAAATTAATTTTTTATTATTTTCCTTCCCACACCTCTTTTAGACATTAATTGACACATAATACTTGTAAAATAAAGATAGAAAATGTAAGTCTCACTGAGCTATTGTATTCTAATTAATTCAAGAAGGGGTTAAAGGAGGGGGGAGTTTAATGAATATACTTAACCTGGCAGGGCCTTTGAAGAGGCAAACAAAATTAGTGTACCCTATAGGATTACTGCATGGCGTTATGAAAATGGATTTGAACAAAGTTTAGAAGGAGCAATATAAATGGAAAATGAAATGGAAATTGAATATTCCCTGTCGGAGATTTCTGCAATACTTTTAAAGCGCCTATGGATCATTGTACTGTGTGTTGTGCTGGTAACTTCAGGCACGTTCGCCGTTACAAAATTTGTAATTGATAAAAAATACACAGCTACTGTTACTATGTATGTTTCACCAAAAAACGCCGCTTCAGATATGTATGCCTCACTAAGCGAGCTTAATTATGCTCAGAAGGTAGTAAACACATATATAGAGATATTAAAGACGAACGACTTTATGAATTCCGTTGCAAAGGCAAACGATCTTGATTATACTGCGGAGGAACTGAACGAAATGGTTGTTATTACCCCTGTTAACGAGACGGAAATTTTTCGGGTTCAGGTCACTACATATCATCCAAAAGAGTCTTTGCTCATTGCAAATACAATTGCGCGTCTTGCACCAAAAAAAATAATTGAAATCAAGGATGCAGACGCAGTTAAGGTGGTTGATCCGGCTATACTTCCTTTAGAACCCAGCTCCCCTGATTTATTGAAATGTACTGCGATAGGCTTTGCGCTTGGTCTTGTGCTGGGAGTCATGATAGCATTTGTTCTTAATATGATGGACAAGCATGTCAAGGATGAGGATGATTTACTAAAGCACTATGACATACCAGTACTTGGCATTGTACCAACTATTAAAGAATAATAAGGAGGTACATTTAGGAAATGGCAAAGATAAAAAACAAGATGATAAAACAAGATCGGAAAATGGTACCGATTTTAAATGTTAACACACATTTTTCCATTGTTGAAGCATATAAAACAATACGTACAAACTTAATGTTTACTACTCACAATAGCGGTTGTAAGCGTATTATTTTAACTAGTGCGGCTCCTAATGAAGGGAAATCTACTAATTGCTGTAATTTAGGCATTGCAATAGCTCAGACAAATTCCAAAGTATTAATTATAGACTGTGATTTACGTAAATCGTCTGTACACAAATTATTTAAAACTAAAGGCGTACCTGGGCTTTCAGAGGCCTTAGCTGAAATGAATAAGATTTCGGAGGTGATACAAAAAACGAACTATCCTAACCTATATGTGATTTGCGGTGGAACGATCCCTCCGAATCCTTCTGAACTGTTAAGCAGTGACACGATGGCGGAGATTCTGAACTGTCTTTCAATAGAATTTGATTACATACTGATGGATACACCTCCCATTAACATGGTCTCGGATTCCCTGGTGCTGTCCAGGAACTCCGACGGAGTAGTGATAGTTGTACGGGAGGGTGAGACCACATATCCAGAGCTGAACCATGCTCTAACTAGTCTTAAATTTGTAAAGGCCAAGGTACTTGGGTTCGTCCTTAATGGAGTTAAGACAGGAGGAAAATACGGGTATAAAAAAAAGAGTAAGTACTACGGGAAATATGCTTATGATGGTCAGGGAAAATAGACTTAGAGGTGAAATCCAATGATTGACATACATACACATATTTTACCGGAAATGGATGACGGCGCAAAAAATAAGGACGAAGCATTAGCTCTTATAGCACTCCTCAAAAAGCAGGGTATTAATAAGGTCGTTCTTACTCCGCATTACTATTCTCATTTGGAAAGCCTTTCAGAATTTCTAAGAAGGCGGAACACTTCCTTTCAACTGATTGCAGACAGCGATATGGAGTTGATCTTGGGAAGCGAGACTTACCTTTCCGAACCGCTGCTTTCCCTTGACTCAATCGAAGACCTCTGCATAGGAAATAGTTTATATTTGCTTCTAGAGCTGCCTTATACGGGAAAATGGAGTTCTAGAGTTTTCAAACAGATTGACTATCTTATTGCTAAATACAATATATGCCCTATTATTGCTCATGTAGAGAGGTATGAAACAATAAGGGGTAATAAAGAAACAATCTTTCAGAAACTTGTCGACCTTGGCTGTATGCTTCAGTTCAATGTGGATTCTGTTGTAAACAAAAAGTCAAGGGCGGAAACATTAAAACTGATGAAAGAAGGATGGGTTGACTTTATCGGATCAGATTGTCATAATATCAATTCAAGAGTTCCGCAGTTTGATATTTTTAATGAGATAGTTGAGAAAAAGCTTGGCGCTTCGTATTTGAGTAAGTTAAACGTATTTCTCATATAAGCGCGAAATCTTAATTGGACCCCTTTTATTTTGGGCACTACCATTGTAGGCTAAGAATTTGGAAGCATCTTTATGTACAAGGTGGATTGGAACATTAGCATCGGTTCGCTTGTTGCCAATATTGCTCTCGCAGTCATACAAATAGGAGCGCGGAAGGGGTTCAAAGTATTATTGGCATCAAATCAGGAGTTGGCTGAAAGGCCGGCTAAACAGGCTGGTTGAAGCGGTAGTTGCTCCGATCAAGGAAGTTACCGCTGTAATGCACGATATCTCGGAAGGAAATCTGAATGTATCTGTGAAAGGAAAATATCAGGGTGAATTCGGAGCCCTGTCCGAAGCGGTTAATAATACGGCAAGCGATTTGAATGCAGTGACGGGAGAAATCTCTTATATTATCGGACAGATCTCTGAGGGCAATTTGGCAATCGATCATGTAACAGAATTCAAAGGCGACTTTGTGAGCATATCAGATTCGCTCAATACAATTTTGGATTCTTTAAATGGTCTGTTAGGAGATATCAATATTGCTTCCGAGCAGGTTTCGATCGGTTCAAAGCAGGTTTCTGACGGAAGCCAGACCTTGTCGCAAGGGGCAACGGAACAGGCCAGCTCCATCGAAGAATTAACAGCATCGATTTCTGTAGTGGCGGATAATACCAAAGAGAATGCAGCCAATGCCGGAGAGGCGGATAAGCTGACGACGAATGTCAGAGCCAGCGCGGAGCAGGGTAATAAGCACATGCTGGAAATGCTGGAAGCAATGGAGGAAATCAACGAATCTTCGAGTAATATTTCCAAGATTATTAAGGTTATCGACGATATCGCCTTCCAGACCAATATCCTTGCATTAAATGCTGCTGTAGATGCTGCAAGAGCCGGTCAACACGGAAAAGGATTTGCAGTTGTGGCGGAAGAAGTCAGAAGCTTAGCTCAAAGGAGCGCAGAAGCCGCAAAAGATACGACAGAATTGATAACCGGATCAATTCAAAAGTCTTCGAAGGGTACTGAAATAGCAAATAATACAGCGAAAGCCCTTACGGAGATTGTCACGGGTATAGCCAAGACTGCTGAAATTATCACAGAAATCGCCAAATCCTCAAACGAGCAGGCTATGGGAATTACTCAGATTAATACGGGCCTGAATCAGGTTTCCCAGGTTGTCCAGAACAATGCGGCAACGGCAGAGGAAAGCGCCGCGTCAAGTGAGGAATTATCCAGTCAGGCGGAAATGCTCAAGGAAATGGTAGCTAAATTCCAGCTTCGCCAAAACTCGAAAAGCTTAAATGCTCTGGAACCCAAGCTTATAGATACCAGTGCTGATTGTGAATCAAAAAGGGCCCGTGAAGAAAAGTCTGTAAATTAAGGAATCAAATAGCTTTCTATGATAAAATAAATTTCATAGGAGGCTATTTTTATGGCTCGAAAACATCCCCTTACTGAGGGAAAGAAAAACATTATCG
>JAEZLP010000048.1 GCA_023415235.1 Bacillota bacterium | reverse complement strand
GCCCTTTAGGGCAGCCAGAGAAGAACGTGCGGTTGGCAGATCTTTCAGTACGTCTTAAGACGTAGGCAGGTAAGGGCCCCTTGTAGGGGCATAAACAAACTACCGGCTGAGCCGGTAGTTATGATTTGTAGGCTTTCCGCCGCAGTGCAAGCGCGTCACGTGCTCAAATCGTTGATTATTTTTGCATCGGCTTGTCGAAGGAAGGATTGAACGCGTAGAAATTCTTCGAATCCAGGTTATCCGCCACAACCCGGAGCGCTTCGCCAAATCTTTGGAAATGCACAATTTCTCTTTCCCGCAGGAATTTTATCGGATCTCTCACATCGGGATCGTCGACCAGACGGAGAATGTTGTCGTAAACGGTCCTGGCCTTCTGTTCTGCCGCCATATCTTCTACGAGGTCGGTGATGGCGTCGCCCTTTGACTGGAAGAACTTGGCGGTAAAGGGAGTGCCGGATGCCGCCTGGGGATAGATTCCCGCCGTATGATCTACAAAATAGGTATCAAAACCCGCTTCCTTGATCTGATCTATCGTCATATTCCTGGTCAGCTGATGTACGATAGCGCTGACCATTTCCAGGTGCGCCAGTTCCTCGGTGCCGATATCGTTCAACACCCCGACGACTTCTTTATAAGGCATGGAATATCTCTGGCTGAGATATCGCATGGAGGCGGCCAGTTCTCCGTCGGGACCTCCCACCTGCGTGATGACAACTTTTGCGATTGCAGGATTCGGGCATTTAATTTTTACGGGATACTGCAATTTTTTCTCATAGGTCCACATATCTATGCCTCCATTTCCCAGGGCCATGGCTTGTCAATCCAGGTCCATCTATTTGTTGATTCTACTGTGTCCATGGTAAGGGGACCGTAGCATGCTGTAAATTCGGCTACGGCATCGTCTTTCATTTTCTTGTAGTGATGAAAATATGCCAGAGCGGTTTCATCACAGGGATGAGTGTCAAGATACAAAGCGGCGTCGTACATGACAAATTCGAGGATCTGTATCTGCCTCAGCAATTCGGCCCGTCCGTCCATCTTAACAGTCACCTCCCGCCAGGAACGGTAAATCCAGTTCCGGAAAAATGGTGCCTCTATGGTGAGCTACGGCGGGTTCATAGGTTTCGCACCACTGCTGCCAGGGAGTATACGTCATTGCCAGGGGCACTCCCGCCAGAGGATCCTGACGGATATGCTCATCGTCACAATGCTCCATATCAGGCCGATGCCGACCCGTATCAGGCCGTCGCCGATCCATATCCCGGCGCCGGCGATCCATGTATCGGTTCATCCCGGAGACCGACATACCCACATAGGGCTCTTCCTCATCTCTGAGCTTTTCTATTTGAGATTCTATATTATCCAAGGTGAATTATCTCCTTTCATGGGTTTCTTCCATATTATTTTATGATGGTCTGACAATAGGGTGCAGAGATGCCGGAAAAAGATGCAAGTAAAAACGCCCGCATATATGCGGGCGCAGAAACTCGAGGTGTTTATATATTAAGTTTTTGAAAAGATTTAATGTGGCTAAAGGATTAGCAAACATACACTATATACTATGAGCCCTGCTCAAAAAGTGTGATACCTGCAAAAAAAATATTTATTCATTGCTTTCATTGCTTGTACTGTCTTCATTACTTGCATCATTTTCGTAATCTTTTGCCTTATAGATTTGGGCCTGAAGTTTAAAAAGCTCTATCATTTTTTCCTCTAGCTTATATTTACCGTCATTTAACCCCCAATCAAAGATAACCCCACGGGCAACCAAGAAAAGCAAATCTACGATTTCCTCAGAGCTTTTCTCTTTCGTGATCTCATTCTTTCTCTGCCCCTCCTTGATAATGTCGTTCAGGATGGACTGCATCAATCTTCCTTTTTTCAGGAAAAATTTATTCTCAGTATTATATAGGTGGATTGTAAAGCCGATCTTCGTCTGTTCTGAATATCTTGCATAGTACCGAAAATACTCTACGATCTGATCCAGAGAGTTGTCGGATTTTAGCTTGTCCTTGACGGTATCTCGAAAGTAATTGTCGGCCCTTTGATATACTTCAAACAAAATGTCGTCTTTCGATTTAAAGTAATGGTAAAATGCACCGACTGACACCCCCGCCTTTTTGCTGATATCCTCGATCGTAATGTTGTTAAAGCCTTTTTTGGACATTAAATTAAAAGCGGTATTGTAGATCTTGTTTCGTGTTTCAATCGCTTGCATTTGTCGGCTTGTCATTTTCTTGTGCAATGTGATCACCTATTATTTCATATATTTTTTTCTTTAATGATAAATCATACACTCTAAATTGTCAAAAGAATATATTGCGCTTTATCCAAGGAATTATAAGAATTTTTTTATGGCGCACAATTATATTTCCTCGCAAAACCCCTTTACAAGCGGGGGATATTATCATATAATGAACTTGTTTCAACGAACGATATTCGGCGAATAATATTCGGAAATGTTCTAATACCAATAAGGAGGTATAAAAAGTGGATGAAATAAAAGAAAGACTATCGCAGATTGTCGGAAAAGAAAATGTCCTCGACGGTTTGATGATTCTTGAGTCCTACGCGAAGGATCAGAGTTTTAAACGAAGCCTCAGACCATGGTTCGTTGTAAAACCTGCCAACGCCGATCAAATCCAGGAGTTGGTTCAATGGGCAAACGAGACAAAGACGCCGCTAATTCCTGTAAGTTCAGGGGCTCCCCACTTTAACGGCGATACGGTACCTAGCGCAGCGGGTGCTGTAATTGTCGATCTGAGCGGAATGAAGAAGATTTTGAGAATTGATCGCAGAAACAGAGTTGCGGTAATAGAACCCGGCGTTACATATGATCAGCTGGAAGCGGAACTCGCAAAAGAAGGATTGAGAGTGACGATGCCTTTGCTTCCTAGAAAAAATAAATCTGTTGTTGCAAGCCTTCTCGAAAGACAGCCGACAGTAATCCCGAGATATCAGTATTCTCTGACAGAGCCGTTGAGGAACTGCGGCGTAATCTGGGGAAATGGGATAAAGCTCTATACCGGTGAAGCCGGGAACGGCCCTTATAATCTGGAAGACCAATGGAAAGCCGGTATGGCTCAAGTAGACCCGAAAGGCCCCAATGCCACAGACTTTACAAAAATAATAACCGGTTCGCAAGGAACGATGGGAATAGTCTTTTGGGCGTCGGTAAAATGTGAAATCCTTCCTGACACCCGTAAGCTCCTTATCATACCGGCGGATAAGCTTGAAGATCTGATTGATTTCTCTTATCGAACCCAGCGACTGAGGATGGGCGACGAGGTTATGATTGTCAATCAGGCGCAGCTCGCTAATATGATGGGCGGAAATGCCCAAAAAATTTCGGAACTGAAACAGCAGCTGCCCCGCTGGATCATGCTGATGGGTGTTGCCGGCAGAGCGTTATATGCCGACGAGAAGCTTGCCGTGATGGTTCAGGATATCATCGATACCGCGCAGCAGTTCGGTCTGAATGTCGTTACCGGTATCCCAGGAATCAGCAGTAAAGCGCTGCTTGACACCATCTTAACTCCCTCCAGTGAGAATTACTGGAAGCTGAATTATAAAGGCGGCTGCCAGGATATTTTCTTTATGACACCATTGGATAAAACTCCCCAGTATCTCAAAAC
The DNA here is from genome assembly GCA_023415235.1 of Bacillota bacterium. Taxonomy (GTDB): domain Bacteria; phylum Bacillota; class Clostridia; order Peptostreptococcales; family Anaerovoracaceae; genus Anoxybacterium. The sequence continues at coordinate 52,644 of JAEZLP010000048.1, read as the reverse complement.
CATGTATTCCGCAGCGGATGCGCTGGGCTTCTGTTCAAACGACATCGGGATTTATATTCAACCTCAGCACCAGGGCGCAGTATATCATTGCGAGTTCAATCTGCCGTATGATCCAAGCAATAAGAAAGAAACAGAAAAGGTGCAGGCGCTTTATGAAAAAGTGAGCAGGGAACTGGCCGCTCAGGGCGCGTACTTCTCAAGGCCGTACGGGATGTGGTCGGAACTGGTGTACCAACGAGATTTAGACAGTACAACGACGTTGCGGAAATTAAAGAAAATTTTCGATCCGAACAATGTAATGAATCCCGGAAAGCTTTGCTTTTAATTAACCAAACAGGAGGTGTAAAGAATGTCACTCGAAGATTTCAGAGCGGACGCGCTGCGTTGCACTCGATGCGCTTATTGCAAGTGGGTTCCTATAGATTTAATCAAGAGCTGGAGATTTTCCAAAGGCTGCCCGAGCATAGAATTCAACCATTTCCATTCCTATTCGGCAGGCGGAAGATACGTTACCGCTCTGTCCCTGCTGGAAAACAGGGTTGAAGTAACGGACAAACTGAAGGAATCCGTATTTAAATGTCAAATGTGCGGAAACTGCGATGTAACCTGCAAGATTTGCCGTTATGATATGGAACCCCTGGCTGCGATGCATGAACTCCGCTTTACTATGGTGAAAGGCGGGCATACCATTCATGAGCACGATCAGGTGATCGAAGGCTATCGCAAGCTGAACAACATGCTCAAGAAGCCGAAGGACAAAAAAGGCGATTGGGCAGACGGCCTCAAAATAAAGGATTTGACAAAGGAAACCGCGGAGGTGGTATTCCATGCGGGCTGCCAATATTCCTACGATTCGGAGCTTCAGAAGGTTGCCAGAATTTCCGTGGAAATTCTTCAGAATGCCGGAGTAGACTTTGGTATCATGGGCAAGGAAGAGAATTGCTGCGGCGGCAGGGCGTATCATATGGGATACAAAGATGACTATAACAACGGAGCTGACAGAAATCTGGCGGCCTGGAAGAAGGCCGGGGTAAAGACGGTCATTACTCCCTGCGCAGACTGCTACCACACGTTTAAACGGCTCTATCCACAGAATGGATCGACCATTGAAGTATTGCATATGGTTGAGTTTGTCGACCGTCTGATCCGAGAAGGCAAGATCCGGTTTACAAAGCCTGTTAACAAGAAAGTTACATATCATGACCCGTGCTATCTGGGCAGGCAGGGCGAACCGTATATCCCGTGGGACGGCAAGGAAAAGAAGATATTCGGGCAGGCAGTGGTTTATGATCCGCCGAGACCGAGGTATATCGGCGCGTATGGTGTATATGAGGCACCAAGAAACATCCTGAAAGCGATTCCGGGTGTAGAACTTATTGAAATGGAACGGATCAAGGAAGGCGCATGGTGCTGCGGTGCCGGCGGCGGAGTCAAAGAAGCATATCCTGAATTCGCCAAGCAAACAGCAATGGAAAGAATCGAAGAGGCGCAGGCAACCGGTGCGGAAGCAATTGTCAGCGCATGTCCATGGTGCGAGAGAAACTTTATGGATATCGAAGCGGATGCTCGCAAAATGGAGGTCATCGATATTCTTGAGCTTGTAAAACAGGCAATTTAGCCAGAAAAGGAGGGTTAACATGGCACTGTCTAAAGACGCGTATCGCGCATTAGAGGATATCGTCGGACCGGAATATATTTCCGATGATCCGGCGTTTATGGATTCCTACGCATTTGAATGGCTAGCAGAGACTGTAAGGCCAAATCAGAGCCATTATATGCCAAGACCTGTGGCTGTCGTTTTGCCTGGCAGCACCGAAGAGGTTCAGGCAGTCACAAAGGTCTGCAACAAATATCATATCAAATTAAAGCCCATTTCAACCGGCTGGTATCATTGGGCCGCTCCGCTGAAGGACGACGAGGATACGATTCAGCTGGATCTGAGAAGGATGAATAAAATCATAGAGATCGACGAAAAAAACATGGTTGCCATCGTGGAGCCATATGTAATCTGTGCGACGCTGCAGGCTGAAGTAATGAAAAAGGGACTGAATCTGAATATCATCGGAGCAGGCTCGACAACTTCCATCGTAGCGAGCGCATGCGCTTATTTCGGCCCCGGCCCCAGCACATTCTATATGGGTCACAACTCCGATAATTTGCTGGGCTTTGAATGGGTTACACCGGAAGGAGAGGTTTTAAAGATAGGATCCCTCAACTCCACCGGGAAATGGTTCTGCAGCGAAGGACCGGGCCCAAGCGTCAGAGGGATGAACCGCGGAGTTATGGGTTCCAGAGGGGGCTTAGGCGTTTACACCAAATGTGCGATCAAGTTATCGCCATGGACCGGGCCCGCAAAGATGGACGTTCAGGGGACCATTCCTGCGTATCGCTTGCCGATTCCGGAGAACCACAGAGTCTATACCATTGCCGTATCTACCTGGGACGCGTGGGCAGATTGTTACTACAAGATTTATGACAATGAAATCGGATATATCTTCCACAGGCAGTTCAACCTTGCGGGAGCGGATCTGGCGCCGGCCTTCTGGCTCATGTACAACGACCATACCAAGACGCTGAATGACGTCGAAACGATGGCGAAGGATCCGGAAATCCAGGCGCTGACGGAAGAGATGAGAATATCCTTCCAATTAATCCTTTCCGGCCGTTCGAAGAGAGATATCGAGCTCCAGGATAAGATCCTGGATCAGATTCTTGAGGAAGTGGGCGGCTGGAAGGTCGAAAAATATTGTACGAAGGATATGGCCGAGTTTACCAACATGTATTTGCAGAGGCTGGGACACAAGCACCTGAACTTCGTGTGGGTCGGCGGTTATCTTGGAAGCTGGATGCAGTCCGGTACGCCTGACTGGGTGAAAGGCTATGCTCCCATCGCGGCGGCCGGTCTGGAAAGAGACGCAAAGGACGGCAAGCTTGTTCAGTGTGGCGGTGACGCCTTGATGGGCTGCGGCAGCGGACTTTCTGGCGGCGGCGCTATGGGGTTTGAACAGTTCGTATCCTATGACCCGGCAGATTATGAATCCGTAGAGGCCGGAATCAAGCATATGGAGGATGCGGTCAAGGATGCTCTGGCAAACGGCTATCCGCCGGGGAAAGAGTATATCTATCTGCAGATCGGCTGGTCGGATCAGAAGCTGTATGATGAACTGAGAAAAGCCAAGCAGCCCTATGTCTTCGATGTTCAGGCGCAGATCAAAGAGCTGTTTGACCCCAATAATGTTTGCGACAGAATGTATACCATTTTGCCGAGAGAGCAATAACAATCCTTTCAATACAAACAGAACTGAATCGAAAACAAATGTTGGGCTGCCGTCTGGTCAGCCCAACATTTGTTTTATAGTACGGCATGGTGGAGAAGGTCAAAGCTTCTTATGAACGAAGAAGAGATAAACCAGAATGGAAATAACCGCGCAAAGAGACGACGCCAGATATACTGTCATAAAATCGGCAGCCTCCAGCACCGCTCCCCAAATCAGAGCGCCTGATCCGATGCCTAGATCCATGGAAGCCAGGATGGTCGAAGTTGCCGCGCCTCTTCTGTTCTCCGGGCAAAGCTTGATTACGATTGCATTTGAAATGGGATAGGACGTTCCGAAGCCGATGCCAAAAAACACTGCAGCCACCAGAACCACTGCCATCGATTCTGCAAATGCAAGGATTACCATGGACAGAAACAAGGCCGCGAGAGACGGAACAAGAACAATTCCGAAGCCGTGGCGATCGGCAAGCTTGCCGGTGGTCAGTCTGGAAATCAATACGGCAATCGAATAGATGACAAAGAAGGAGCCGATGGGCTCTATTCCGCGGACAACTCCATAGGAAGGCAAAAATGTGATAACCGCTCCAAAGGCGAGGGACACAAAAAACATAACCAAGGAAGGAAAAAGAGACGTCTTTTCCAGAAATCCACTTTTTTCCTTTCTGTTCTCAACAGCAAGCTCAGTGCAGGCATTAGAACCCGTATTTTTCATCCTTTTCCCTTCATAATTCACCAGGAAAGAGAATATCAAGCCGACGGTCCAGATCAGGAGTACGCCGAGGAACATAGACTGGAATCCTTCACGGTTGCTCAGACTCAGCCCCAAGGAAGGCCCGATTGCCGTACCGACTATGATGGAAATGCCGTAATAGCCCATTCCCTCTGCGAGACGCGATTTTGGAGTCAAATCGGAAGCTATCGTACCTGCAGCCGAGGTATGGGCGCTGAAACCGATCCCGTTCAGAATCCGCAGGACAAGCAAGAACAAAATCGTACCGGCAAAGCAGTAAAAGACGGAGGCCAGGACAAAAATAATCCCGCCAATGACAAGTACCGCTTTTCTTCCTCTTTCATCGATCAGAGAACCGAATAATGGCCGAAACAGCAGCGCTGAGACGGTAAGCGCGGTGACCATCAAGCCGGCGATGACATTGCTGCCGCCCAGCTCCTTGGCATAGAGCGGTACCGTTGCCATAAGCATGTAATGGCCGGTATAGGAAAGAACGCTTACGACCAGCATGAAGTTGTAAGGCTTTGTGAAAATTTGGTTTTGCATGACATCCGTACTTGCTTTCATATAAGTCACTTCCCAGACAACTAATGAATCCATATTGTTGCATCAGCTTCAAGAATAAGTCCATATTGTACCATCGGCTTCAAGGAGGAATAAAAACAGCTATGCCGTGTACCGCATAGCTGTTTCGGATAACCGAGCCACTGGAGGAGACCAGCGATATGTATCAGAGTATAGCGACGGCATCCTTATTCTATCATTAAGCTTGGCAGAACTGTTGCAATCTGAGGGAACGCAACCAATACGACCGCAGCGGCCATCAAGGCGAACCAGAATGGTATCGTCCCTCTGAAAACCGTTTCCAATTTTATATGAGTCAGACCGGATGTAACAATCGCAACAATTCCCACAGGAGGTGTCAGGAAGCCAATCAGAATCATCAGTATGGTGATGATTCCATACCAGATCCCGCTGTATCCTGCCGCAATGACAAGCGGATAAAAGAGACTTGTAAAAATAATCAAGGCCGCCATTGCGTCCAAAAAGAATCCTGAGACAAAGAAAATAGCAAAGATTGCCGCCATCAGCAGCACTGGCGGCAGATCCACCAAGTACACCTGTAAAAAAGCCGGAATGCGGCTTACCGATATAAAATTGCCGAAGGTTACTCCTCCAACGATAAAGATCATGAGCATACCTGTAACTCTTGCGGTGCCAACGAGAGAATCTTTTAAACCACGCAGCGTACAGCGTTTTGTTGCCAGACTGATTACCAATGCAAGAAAAGCACCAAATGCTCCGCCCTCGGTGGCTGTAAAAAGACCCACGAGGATTCCTCCCATGGATAATATGAATATAACGGGAACCGGCCAAACCTTCTTGAATGCTTCTGCTCTTTCCTTCTTGTCAATGGTGAGTGTTGTCGGGGCAAGATCCGGTTTTACCCTTACCATGATATATACTGTGATCATCAAAAATGCAGCGGTCATTAGTCCGGGTAAGATACCGGCGATCAAAAGCTGCCCAATGGATTCCTCAGTCAGCATACCATAGATGACAAGATTCGAGCTCGGAGGAATCAAGATTCCTAAAGTGCTGCCGGACGCACAAACACCTGCTGCAAGCGAATCATGATAATTATTTTTTTTCATAGCGGGGACGGCAACGGGTGCAATTGTTGCAGTCGTTGCAATTACGGAACCTGAAACAGATGCAAATGCAGCGCAGGTACCTACCGTTGCCATCGCCAATCCGCCCCGGAAACGACCCAGTATGGAATTAAAGGCTGCGAAAAGATCATGTCCGAGACCAGTGTAGCCAAGTAGCATTCCCATAAAGGTAAACATTGGAATTACGCTGAGAGTATAGTTGTTTACATTGTTAAATGGGTCGCTTCCAAGCTTCACCAGAGCTGCCTGAGGGCTAACGATAGCCGCGTAGCCCAACGCCCCGACAAGAAACATGGTAAATCCGATCGGGAACTTGGCGAAAACTAAAATAAATAACAATACTATGCCCAAAACTCCAATCAATTCGGGACTCAAATCCAACATCTATTTCACCTCCTTTTTCGTCTCCTTGAAATCACGGATCGCCTTCATCAGGTCTATAATGAATCCTAGAATCAGTACGACCAATCCAATAGCTACAGCGTATATAAATGGTTGTAACGGGATGTGAAGCACAGGGGTAACCTGGTTCGTGCCATTCATTCGCAAGGCAAACGAAATTGTCTGCACCACAGTCAGAGCAAACAGACAGATGCACAGAATACTGATCCATAAGTCTGATATTGCCTTAGCTTTTGGTTTCATTCGGTCATAAAAAATCGTCACTCCCACATTTTCGCCTTCGATCTGAGCCAGCCCCATGGCTAAAAAGCTGATCGCTACCAGGCCCAGGCTGGAGAGCTCATACACACCCGGCACGGAAGAGCTGAATAATCGTCTGCCGATGATATCCCACATCGTCATGGCCATCAATACAAAAATGCATAACCCGCTGATGAGGGCAGAAAAATGTATGATCTTTTTCATGATTTTTTCAGATTTACTCATTGTTTTCCCTCCGAAGCCATAGTCGAAAGCGTACAACCGTATGACGGCTGTACGCTATCAATTGCCATAGAATTAATGTTGTTCTATAAACTGCAATGCTTTTTCAAAAGTTGCGGTACCGGGCAAGCCTTTGGAATCCATGTCGGCCAGCCATTTTTCCTTTAAAGGATCCACTACGTCATGAAATTTCGCTTTTTCTTCATCGGAAAGGCTAATAATCTTGATGTTCCGTTCTTTTGCGACCTCCATACCGGCTGCAGACTCCCTGTCATATTGAGCTCCTATTTTTTCAGGGAACTCGGCCAAGAGATCTTCTATGATCTGCTGATCTTCCGGAGACACTTTGGCCCAGGCATCTTTGTTCGCAACAAAAATCATCGGGTTCATATAAACGTCCAGATCGATTACGTTATCCGTTACTTCCGCCAGCTTGAAGGAGATCAGTGCTGATGGAGACATGAGGCTTCCGTCTACAATGCCGCGATCCATCGCATCATAGAGATCGCTGACCGGAAGAGACAATTCTGTTGCGCCCAATGCCCGAAATACGTCATTGTAAAGCAAACCGGGAGATCTGAGCTTCAGCCCCGCAAGCCCGGCAATCGTGGAAACGTCCTTATTGATCAATATTTTTGCCACATCCGTGCCGCCGACCCAAAGAAGCTTCATATCCTTGTAATCATTTTCCTGCAGTTCCTGCTTCAAATCAGCAGCCACAAGGTTTCCCTGCAAGGAGTTTTCAAACATAAACGGAAACTCGAGAATTGATGTCAAAGGAAATCTTCCGGGTGTATACGCCGCCAAAGTAATCCCCATATCTAATGAACCGCTCACGACCTGATCCACTGTGGTTGACGGGGCACCAAGCTCGTTGTTTGGGAAAATCTGGATTTCCACTCTGCCTTCGGTCTGTTCGAAAACTGCTTCTGAGAATGGAACTAGTACATTTGTATGTAAAGGATGCTGATTCGATAAAAAGTGAGACATATTAAACGTTACCGGTTTTGCCGCTCCCCCGGAAGTCTCCTGGCTGCCGGATGAACATCCGGACAATACTGATAGCACCAATAAAAACGCTAAGAAAAGACTAAATTTCTTTGTTTTTCTTCCCATACCAAATTTCCTCCTTATTGATAACAGAGAACTTGAATAAAATTAATGGATTTCACCTCCTCTTGCCTTGACACCGTTGCAATTAAACACTTTTCCAGATGTCCTCATCTGGATTTTCTGTTTTGTTCAGTAAAAGGTTGACCAAGCCCTTCACCGAACGCGTTTCGCCGAACAATATTCTGTGAATGGATGTAGTATATAATATTTTTCCTGCTAAGTCAATAGGTGTTAAAAGAATGTTCCTTGGACAAACTCTAAAACGATATGGATATGTTTAAAAGCCACAGTCTTTAACCATACTATTGTATGGATTAAAATTTGAGGAGGCATTGCAATGTCTGATTTGAGTACGACGGAACAAAACGGTTTAGAGGAAAGTGGAAGAACCGACTTTTTAACTTCCCGGGCGGCGTATCAGCTGGCTGAGTTTACGAAAACCGTTCCCCAATTTGAGTCTGTCACGCCGCGATGGCTGCCCAGGCTTTTAAAGTGGAAGCCCTTGGAGAACGGAATTTTTCGTTTGAACAGAGTGAAGGAGGAGGGATCGCCCCTTGATATATTAAACAGGGAAGTTGGATATCAGTTTATTCCGGAGGGCTATGTCAACTACGAGGACAGTCCGAGAGAATATGTGCTGAACCCGATTTCTACCATCGTCAAAATCAGCACACAGGTATCGGATCTGTACAGCAGCCCATACGATCAGAGCGAGGAGCAGCTTCGTCTAAGCGTGGAATGCATGAGAGAGAGGCAGGATTACGAGCTGATCAACAGCCCTGGCTATGGACTTCTGACCAATGCGGTCAAATCTCAAAGAATCAGAACCAGAAACGGCCGCCCCACCCCCGACGATCTTGACGAGCTGATTTCAAAGGTATGGAAGGAGCCTTCCTTTTTTCTTGCCCACCCGAGAGCCATCGCAGCCTTCGGAAGGGAATGCACCCGGCGCGGCGTCCCGCCGGCGGTGGTCAGCCTATTCGGCTCCCAGTTTCTTACCTGGCGGGGGATCCCGCTGGTACCGACCAATAAGCTGCTGATCAACGGAAAACTGGACCCGAAGTGTGAAACGGGGACAACGAACATTCTGCTTGTGAGAACAGGGGAAGAAAAACAGGGTGCGATCGGACTGTACCAGTCGGGACTGCCAGGCGAGCAGTCCGAAGGGCTGTCCGTGCGTTTTATGGGCATTGACAGCAGGGGAGTCGGCGCCTACATTCTTTTGCTATACAGCTCGGCCTGCATATTGTGTGATGATGCGGTAGGCGTGCTGGAAGACGTTGAGGTCGGACATTATTATGACTACGAATAGCAGGAGCGCCTTATCCGTAAAATGGGGCATTGACGACTGGTCTTTGCGGACGCCCTATGGAAAGGAGCTGCGGAAGGAGTGCAACGGTCAAAACAGACGTCCTTCTTTTCCGGTCCATGAAATCCGAAGAGACTTTCCCATACTGTCCGAGAAAATCAACGGCCGGGAGCTGATCTGGTTCGACAATGCAGCTACAACTCAGAAGCCTTCCTGTGTGATCCAACGTCTGGATCATTTCTATCGTCACGAAAATTCCAATGTACACCGCGGGGCGCATACACTGGCGGCAAGAGCCACCGACGCATTTGAAGAGGCGCGGAAATCCGCCGCCCGGTTCCTTCATGCCTCCTCTCCGGGAGAAATTGTCTTTGTCAGGGGAACAACGGAGGCGATCAACCTTGTCGCGCAGACCTACGGAAGGAAGAATATCAAGGAAGGGCACGAGATCCTTGTTACCCAGCTTGAGCATCATGCCAACATTGTGCCGTGGCAGATTCTTTGCGAACAGACGGGAGGGATTCTCCGGGTGATCCCGGTGGACGACAGGGGACAAATCAGGATGGAGGAGTATGAGAAGCTTTTAAACCGAAAAACAGCAATCGTATCCCTTTCCCATGTTTCCAACGCCCTTGGCACCGTAGTCCCGGTTGGAGAAATGATACGGCTTGCCAGAGGCTTCGGCGCCAAGGTCATGATCGACGGGGCCCAGGCTGTCTCCCACCTTCCGGTGGACGTTGCCGCATTGGACTGCGACTTTTATGCCTTTTCCGGCCATAAGATCTTCGGACCCACAGGGATTGGGGTCTTGTACGGAAAAGGCGAGATCCTCAGGAAGCTTCCGCCGTATCAGGGCGGGGGCAATATGATCTCCGACGTTACCTTTGAAAGGACGCTTTATCAGGAGCCTCCGGCCAGATTTGAGGCCGGGACCGCAAACATTGCGGATGCAGTGGGACTTTCCGCTGCACTGGATTATGTTTCTGGAATCGGACTGGAGAACATATACTCTTATGAGCACGACCTGACGGAATATGCCATGGAGGCAATGGGCTCCGTCCCGGGTCTGACTCTGATCGGTACCGCGGAAAGAAAGACTGCAATTCTTTCCTTTATATTACGAGGTATTGAGAATGACCGCGTAGGGCAGGAGCTCAATCGGCAGGGGATTGCGGTGCGTACAGGGCACCACTGCGCCCAGCCAGCTGTGAGAAGATTTGGCCTGGAAAGCACGGTGCGGCCCTCGATCTCTCTTTACAACACAAAAGAGGAAATCGATGAAATGGTGCGGGTTTTAAAACGGATCCGGAAGGATGCCGCGTATTAAAAAATCCTTGCATAAAAAAATTTTTATGGTATACTAGAAAAGCATTAGATTTTGCATCAGACAAAATTATGCTCTCTGCCCTTTGCATCAGGAAAGGGCCATTTAGTCCACAGGGAGGTGAAAAGAAATGACAAACTATGAAGTAATGTTCATCATTGAAGCAGCGCTGGAAGATGACAAGAAGGAGGCTGCGGTTGAAATGGTGAAGGAAATCATTTCTGCAGACGGCGAAGTAGGAAAGGTAAATGTCTGGGGAAACAGAAAGCTTGCATACCCGATCAACAAGAAAAACGAGGGATACTATGTAGTGATCGAATTCACAGGCAGCTCCGAGCTTCCGAAGGAGCTTGACAGAAGACTCAAAATTTCCGATTCAATCATCAGGCACATCATTATCAACAAAGACGAGAAATAGAGCAGCAATCGGCGTCGAACCGCTTTACAGGCGGAGAAGCATATAAAGCGATCGAGAAAGGGTGGTAGTTCATTTGAATAACGTAGTATTAATTGGCAGATTGACCAAGGACCCTGAATTGAGATATATCCCGGAAAGCCAGAATGCCGTTGCAACGTTCACGCTTGCCGTGGACCGGCCTTTTGCAAAGGAAAAGCAGGCGGATTTTATCCGTATTACCGTATTTGGAAAACAGGCGGAAAACTGTGAACGATATTTGACAAAGGGAAGAATGGCGGCAATCCAGGGAAGGCTGCAAACAGGCAGCTACAAGAACAAAGAGGGCGCCACCGTATATACCACAGACGTTGTTGCCGATCGAGTTGAATTTTTAGAGTGGGGCGATAAGCAGGGCGACCGCTCCGGATCCGGATTCGGGTTCGAGCGTCAGGACGCCAAGGGGACGCCCGAGATACCGGAAGGGTTCCAAGCCCTCGAGGACGATGATGATATACCATTTTAACGGGCGTAGATTTCTATCGTCTCAAATTAGGAGGTAAATAAAATGATGGACAAAAAACGTGGCGGCATGAGAAGAAAAAAAGTGTGCCAGTTTTGTGCAGACAAGACAGAGACCATCGATTATAAAGATGTTGACAAGCTTAGAAAATATGTAACGGATAGAGGGAAGATTCTTCCTAAGAGAATAACAGGTACTTGTGCTATTCACCAGAGAGAAGTTACAAAGGCAATCAAGAGAGCAAGAATCGTTGCGTTACTGCCTTACACGGCTGACTAAGTGCAACCGCACGTATGGAAAAAAAGGAAGAAGCGAGCAATCGCTTCTTTTTAGCATTATTCAGGTTAAGAAAGGGGTTATTCATGTTCACACTGCTGATATTACTAGTTATGATCTTTATTCCCATACCTGTTATGATGAGATACATGCTGACCGGACGGAACGCGTACCGGGGGATTCTGGAAGGATCAATGAGCGCAGTCACAGGAGTTGCTCTTGTTTTTCTTGTGTTTTGGTCCGTGACCGGGGCAACCTTTTTTGAGGTTCTTAATTCCGTGTTGAATCAGATGAGCATTGAGGACATGAATTTGGGCGTCTACAATATGGCGGGAATGAAGGAGCTGGAACCGGAGGCCATGCAGAAGACGCTGGAGAGCGTAAAAGAGGTGACTAGGCTGGCCTTCCCCGGAACTTTAATCGTTTTCAGCGTGGTGATTGCGTATCTGAATTATGGTATGATTTCATGGATTCTGGGGAAAACCGGAAGGAAGATATCCACCCTTCCTCCGTTCAGAACCTTTTCGCTTCCAAAAAATATTATTATTGGTTCGTTGATCATTTATATTCTGTCCTATCTTACCGTAAATATGGGAATAATAGACAAGAGCCTTATGATGTATAGTCTGGAGCTTCTGTTTACATTTATATTCTCAATTCAGGGTCTTGCAGTAATATTTTTCTTCGGATACAGCAAAAAAATACCGAAGCCGGTGGTGCTCATCGTATCGGGAATTTTCATCTTTACATGGCTTGGGCAGACGTTCCTGTTTCTTTTGGGCTTGACCGACCTGGTGCTTGAAATCAGGAAAAGATATACACAGACGAATTTATCCAAGTAGAATGAAACGAAACAACACCATCTTTCGTGATGGATTTCTACTGCAAAATACGGCTACATATGTTATAATAATTCCGTTGATTTCTATGGAAGTTTTCGGAGACAAGAATGCGTGTGACGAAACACGTGAATAGAATGGGACGGGTGAATCCGTCGTTAAAATATAGGAGTCAGAATGGGCGAGAGATCATTTAGAGACCGCATTTCAACATATTTTAATATTCGCAGCGGCAGGAAAAGCGAATCGATGAAGGCGTATACGGAGCATATCTTCCAGATCGTCGACAAAACCATGAGCTACTCCATCTCCAATCATCCTCTGCCTTTGTGCATGATCGACTCGGAGGGAGTATTCCTCTGGTACAATAAAAAATTCGCAGAAATATACCAGGATGCCGACATTGCCAATGCAGGAATCTTCCGTGTGACCGGTTTGAAGGCATCCGAGTTCTTTACGGAAGATCCCGTGGAAAAGCCAGTTATGGTTTCCCATGGAGGAAGGACGTACAAGGTCGTATCGTCTTATCTGGATGAAGACCGAAACAACAGCGCAGTGCTTTACTGGATCGACATGACGAACTACGAGGTGCTCAAGGCGCTTTATAAAGAAGAAAAGAACTGCTATGCCTATGTCATCGTGGATAATTACGACGAACTCATGGCATGCTCACCGGATGACAGGAAATCCATCGTCGCCGCCGAAATCGAAAAAGCCATCCGGCAATGGGCGGCAAAGATGCAGGCCTCCATCACCAGATTCCGAAACAATCAATATTTTGTGGTTTTTGAATACAAGCATTTTGAACGGCTGGAAGCAAACAAGTTTTCCATTCTGGACGAAGTGAGAGAAATAGAGACGGATGCGGATTTCCCGGTTTCCCTGAGCATCGGCATCGGCGTGGGAGGGAAAACGCCTCAGCAGGGCGACGAATACGCTGCGGCCGCGCTGGACCTGGCATTGGGCCGGGGAGGAGACCAGGCTGTGGTCAAGAAGGTCAGCAAGATCGATTACTACGGCGGCCGGCTGCAGACTGTGGAAAAAAGAAACAAAGGAAAATCGAGAATCATGGCCCATGCCCTGAGACAGCTGATCGACCAGTCCAATCAGGTTATCATCATGGGGCATAAAAAACCTGATATGGACTCCTTCGGAGCGGCTCTCGGCATCAGCAGGATTGCGCGAAACAGGAGCAAACCTGTTTTTATCATCATCAACTCCTTTAACGAGTCACTGACCGAGATGTACAATCTGGCAGAGGAATCCGGCAATTATAAATTTATCGACAACGAACAGGCTCTGGAACAGGCGGATAAGGACACTCTGGTTGTGGTTGTGGATACCCACAGGCCCAACATGGTGGAATGCCCCGAGCTGTTAACCAGGACAGACAAGCTGGTGGTCATCGATCATCACAGAAAGACGGAAGAATTTATTGAGAACGCAACTCTGACTTATATGGAGGCCTATGCCTCCTCCACCTCCGAGCTGATTACAGAGATTCTTCAATACAGCGGCGGTGAAAAGAAGGATATCGATAAATTTGAGGCGGAAGCCCTGCTGGCGGGGATTACAGTGGACACCAACCGCTTCTCCATCAAAACAGGCGTCAGGACCTTTGAAGCGGCGTCCTGGCTGCGCAGAATGGGAGCGGACACGGCCAGCGTAAGGCAGTTCTTCCAGACGGATATCAACTCCCTGAAGCAGAGATCCAAGATCGTATCCAGCGCAACCATGCCCGTACCGGGGATCGCCGTCGCCAAATGCGAGGGCAAACATATCGACGTGCAGGTGATCAACTCCCGCGCTGCGGACGAAATGCTCAATATCAAGGGCGTCAAGGCAAGCTTTGTCATCGGGGAAAACGAGGAAGGACTTACCGTCATCAGCGCCCGCTCTCTCGGCGAAGTGAACGTGCAGACCATCATGGAAAAGCTGGGCGGGGGCGGAAATCTGACCAAGGCGGGAGCGCAGATCGAAATACCTGTGGATGAGACCATCGAGCTGATCATTAAGCTGGTCAAAGAACTGGAAACCAAGTAGGAGGAAAATATAGGTATGATTGTAATATTGGTAAAAGATGTGAAGGGCGTGGGCAAAGCCGGCGACGTGGTCAAGGTCAGCGACGGCTATGCCAGAAATCTGTTGCTTCCGAAGGGACTTGCTACGGAAGCCACGGAGGGAAACGTTAAAAATCTGGAAAAACAGAAGGCCATCAAAGAGGCCAACCGGCAAAAGGAGCTGGCGGAAGCCAGGGAACTGGCCGAAAGGATCGGAACGCTTTCGGTGACCATCGTTACAAAATCCGGAGAAGGCGGCAAGCTCTTCGGCTCCATCACTACGAAGGATATTGCCGACGCGCTGGCGCAGCAGCACAAAATCGAAATTGACAAGAGAAAATTCGTGTTGGAAAACCCCATCAAGCACACGGGAGACTTTGAGCTGGACATCAAGATCTATCCTGAGGTTACGGCAAAATTAAAGGTAACGGTTACGGTTTAATCCGAAAGAGGTATGATTTATGAGTCAATACGAAAGGATACCGCCTCATAACGACGATGCGGAAAAATCAGTGCTGGGATCCATCCTTTTGGATAAGGACGCGCTTTATGAAGTGTTGGAAATTTTAAAGCCTGAGGATTTCTACAGTGAGATGCACAAGGAGATCTATTCCGCGGTAATCGAGTTATACAGAAAAAGTCAGCCGGTGGATATCCTCACTGTTTCCGAAGAGCTGAAAAAGAGGAAGTCCTTGGAAATGGTAGGGGGAAGAGCCTATATCGCCCTCTTGTCCACTGTGGTGCCCTCCACCTCCAATGCGGGAGAATATGCGAAGATTATTGCGGAGAAGGCGATTTTAAGAAAATTGATCGGCACCGCATCGGATATTATAGAAAAAGGCTACCAGGAAAAGATGAGCTCTTCAGAAGTGCTGGACTTTGCGGAGCGGGGGATTTTCGAAATCGCCCAGTCAAGACAGACCAAAGATTTTGCGCTGATCAAGGACGTTTTGTGGGAAAATATCGCCAAGATCGACGAGATGTCCAAGCTGGAGGGCAATATTACCGGACTGACTACAGGCTTTATCGATCTGGACGCTAAAACATCGGGATTGCAGAAGTCGGATCTGATCATGCTGGCGGCAAGACCTGCCATGGGAAAAACCGCGTTTGCGTTAAATATTGCACAGCAGGCGGCCATCAAGAGCAAAGCCAAGGTGTTGATTTTCAGCCTGGAAATGTCCAGGGACCAGCTGGGACAGCGAATGCTCAGCATGGAATCCCGAATCGAGATGCAAAAATTGAAAACCGGCAATTTGGAGCGGAAGGACTGGGATCAGATTCATATCGCCCTGGACACCCTGTCCAAGACCAGTATTTACATAGACGACACCCCGGGTATCACGGCCATGGAAATCAAGAACAAATGCAGAAGGCTGAAGGCAGAAAAGGGTTTGGACCTGATTGTCATCGACTATCTGCAGCTCATGAACTTTGAAGGAAGAGCGGAAAGCAGACAGCAGGAAATCACAGCGCTTTCCCGTTTCCTTAAGCTGTTGGCCAGAGAAATGGACTGTCCCGTCATCGTATTGTCCCAGCTGTCCCGTGCGCCGGAACAGAGAACGGACCACCGCCCGATTCTTTCCGACCTGCGGGAATCGGGTTCCATCGAACAGGACGCGGATATCGTAATGTTCTTATACCGGGATGAATACTATAACCCTGAGACGACGGACAAACCGAATATTTGCGAAGTCATTATTGCAAAGCAAAGAAGCGGACCGACAGGAACCACGGAGCTCACCTGGCTCGGGAAGTACACCAGGTTTGTGGATAAAAGCCGCATAAGCGACAGATAGCGATACAGGAGGTATTATTATGAAGATTACCGGAAACATGCTCCTCAGTGACATTCTTGATCTGGACCCGGATCCCACGGAGGTCTTTCTTCGCCATGGGCTGAACTGCCTGGGCTGCCCCGGCGCAAGCAGCGAAAACCTGAAGGAGGCGGCTGAAGGACACGGAATCGATTTAAAAAAACTGATCGATGATTTAAATGATTTTTTAAACAATTAAGGAGAGGTTATATGCCAGGGTTAGCAATTGTCGGCTCCCAGTGGGGAGACGAAGGAAAAGGAAAAGTAATCGATTATCTTGCGGAAAAAGCGGATATGGTTGTAAGAGGCCAGGGTGGAAATAATGCCGGTCATACAGTAGTCATCGGCGACAAGAAATACGCGCTTCATCTTATTCCGTCCGGAGTTTTGAACAAGGGCGCGGTCAACATCATCGGAAACGGCGTGGTGTTCGATCCGGAAGGCTTTTTTAAGGAACTCGAGGATCTGGAAAAGGATGGCGTGGACACAACAAAGATCTATGTAAGCGATCGCGCCCATATCGTGTTTCCGTATCACAAGCTATTAGACGGACTCTATGAGGCCGCGCGGGGCAAAGAGGACATCGGCACCACCAAAAAGGGAATCGGCCCCTGCTATATGGACAAAATCGAGCGCAGCGGAATCCGGACCTGCGATATGCTGGACGAGAAGATATTCCGGGAAAAGCTGTCTGCCCAGATTGACAGGAAAAACGAAATTATCTCCAAGCTTTTCGGAGAAAAACCTGTTGATAAACAGGAGATGATAGAAACCTACACGGAATATGCCAGAAGATTGAAGCCCTATATCAGGGATACCGGCGTCATGGTATACGAAAGCCTGAAGAGGGGCGAAAAAGTTCTTTTTGAAGGCGCCCAGGGTTCCCTGCTCGACATTGATCTTGGAACCTATCCCTATGTGACAAGCTCCCATCCGACTTCGGGGGGATTTACCACCGGATCGGGAATCGGCGCCGGATCCTTCAACGAAGTGCTTGGAATCACGAAAGCCTATACAACCAGAGTGGGCAAAGGCCCCTTTGTTACGGAAGAGGATAATGAAACCGGTGACAAAATTCGCGAGCTTGGCCATGAGTACGGCGTAACCACGGGCAGACCGAGACGCTGCGGCTGGTTTGACGCAGTGGTCGTGAAATATTCCGCCAGAATCAACGGCATGACGGGCTTGGCCCTGATGCTGCTGGACGTGCTTGGGGATTTTGAGACCATCAAGCTGTGTCATCAGTATGACTTCGACGGAGAGAAGATCGACAACTTCCCTGCCAGACTGGAGATCGTGGAAGAATGCAAACCGGTTTACCGGGAGCTGCCAGGCTGGATGTGCGATATTTCGGGATGCAGATCCTACGAAGAGCTGCCGGAAGCGGCCAAGAATTATATCAAAGCCATCGAGGAAACCACCGGCATACCGGTTAAGATCGTATCCGTGGGACCGAGACGGGATCAAACCATTATTCGTGAGAATATATTCTAAATATAAAAAAATAACTAAGGCGGTTGAAATAGATTAACTGCGGAGTGGCGAATTTTTGCATGGGATAGTAATATGAACTTTAAAAGAGAGATCGCAAAGGATTTTTATCTGAGGGATACCAACGTAGAGAATATCTTTATCAATGAATATCTGACCCAGGCCCCCGGCGACTATGTCAAGGTGTATTTATTCGCCCTGATGTACGCCGATTTTGACATGAATATGTCCAATGAAACCATTGCGAAGCATCTCGGACTGGAAGATGAGGACGTGCTGAAGGCATGGTCATACTGGGAAAAGATGGGCGTGATCCGAAAGCACTATGAAAAACCGGGAGATAAATTTCGCTATCAGGTGGAGTTTCTCAACCTGAAGGAATTGGCCTACGGAAAGAAGCCGAAGAGCCAGAAGTGCGAAAGCAGGGTGCCGGACCGGCTGAAGGAACTCATGGACGACGACACCATCAAGAACATGTACAGCGAGATCGAGAGGCTGACCGGCAGATTGTTTGCGGGCAAGGAACCGGCAGAGATCCTGTCCTGGATCACCGATTACAATGCCAATCCGGAGATGATCGTCTACGCCTACGCCTACTGTCTGAAGAAGAAGAGCCACAGCAACCACAAGTACGTAGGGGCTGTCGTCAAAGAGTGGGCAAACCAGGGACTCAAGACTGTGGAGCAGATCGAAGATTATCTGGAGGAAACGGACAACCGCCACTATTTGTATAAGCGGGTTCTGAGGGCTCTGGGCTTTCTCCGCAACGCCACGGAGGAGGAAAAAAGGATTATGGACACCTGGTTCGATCAGATGGGCTTCCCGATCGAAAAGGTTCTGGAAGCATGCAAGAAGACCACCGGGATTTCCAATCCTAATATTAATTACATAAACAGCGTACTAAAGGCCTGGAACAACAGCGGCGGAGAAAAAGGCGCGGCCTCTCGGGACGAGGGGAAAACAGGCTCTATTGCCGGCGTTATGAAATCTTATGAGGAATTGCGGGAGAAAAACGAGGCTAAAGCGGAAGAAAGACGGAACGAGGTCTATCGCAGGATTCCCCGCATCAAGGAAATCGAAGAGGAAACAAGGGAGATCGGACTGGAGATTTCCAGGATTATGCTTTCCGGCGGAGACGTGAAAAGCAGGATCAGGGAAATGAAAGAGAAGGTTGACCGCCTCAATCAGGAAAAGGCATACCTGATGACGGAACACAACTATAAAATCGATTATATGGATATCATGTATGATTGCCCCCTCTGTAAGGACACAGGCATACAAGATACAGGGGACCGTTGCGTTTGCTTTGCTGAGAAGCTTGCTGCAATGCAAAAAACGGATTGAAAAATAATGACAAAAAGTATATAATATTACCATCGGCAGGATAAGATTAGCATAGATCTCAAGGCTACATATGGTAAAGTACCCCATCGCAAGATGGCTGGGAGGAAACATATGAAGAGTACCAGAAGACAAGGAACCGAAAAGAAAAACAGCTTATGGGAAAACCTAACTTCAGGAATTTTAGATAAAGTAACCAAAACGAAAGAACTTAAATCAGGAAAAAATTGCGACAGGGATATGGGCGAGGCTCATACCCCTATTTCGCGTCTGGACTTAACCGGATTAAACCGGGAGCAGGCCAAAGAACTGATCAACAGGATCATTGATGAAAAGCTCGAAATGATATCTCATATCGAGATGACCGAGCTGAAGATCGATTACAAAGAGCGTGAGCGTCAGAGGGCAAAAGCAGCGGAACGGATTAACGAAAGACGAAACCGCAGAAAGCAGAAGAGCGCCATGGAACCGGAAACGATTGTGACCGAGCAGGGCGTGTATTCCAATTTCAAGCAAGAGTCCGTATTTGACGTTATCCAGCCGGAAGAATTTCCATTTGAAGAGTACCCGGCGACTCCTATCGAAGGACAGCTTTCCATTCTTGACGCGCTTGCCGCCGCAGATCAGGCTGGCAAAGCCGCGTCTGCAGAGTATGCGCCGTCGATTGATATTGATCACATTTCAGGCGGTCCCCACGGTCCCTCCGAAGAAGACCAGACCGGCGCGGAACCCATGAATTACATAGAAAAGTCCGTCAAAGCGGAACAGACCGCAGAGGCAGAGATGATAACCGTTGAAAATGAACAGGCCGCTGAGGCTGAGAAGATACCGGCTGAAAAAGAACTGGTGCCTGAAGTAGAAATCCTGAAGAACCACATTCCATACAGCTTTGATATTTTCCGCATGGTAGAGGAAGAAGAGTTCAATGCTGGTCAGGATACTCCGAAATCGGAGCAGGCGCAAGAGCCGGAGCGGGAGGAAGCACAGCCCGAAAAGCAGACCGGCAGGATTTCCTTCCTGGGAGGGATCTCGATCAACACCTCTTTAGACGAGGCGGTGGACAAGGTCTTTGCTTCATATGCAAAAAACAAGGCAAAGCTCATCCTTGTCGGCCAAAGGATGAAAAATGGAACCTCGCAGGTTCTGAAGAAAAAAGTACTGCCTGTTATGGATGCCGGTTACAGGAAACTGGGCTCGGTTCTGGTTCCTCTGGCGCAGAAGGCAGAAACAAAACTGAAGCTGAAGGCCGGAATGACCGTTCTGCTGGCTTTTATATCCGGCAGGGAACGTATCGCTGCGGACAGGATGGCCGGCCTCATCAATTTTATCGACAGAAAGAACGACGCCCTGCTGTATCGTATTGCCGCAATCGGCAACGCCGTACACCGAGGCTCCTGCCGGGTTAGAGAATATGCTGAAAACAACAAGAAAAAGATCCTGGTCGGATTCAGCGCCGGAGTTGCGGTCGCAGCTGCGGTCACCATAACCATCGGCAGTATGACGGCCTATGAGTATATTTACAATGGCAAAGTACTCGGCGTAGTGAAAAACCAGGAGGACGTCTATAAGACCATCGATATTATTGGAGACAAGCTGAGCGCCCAGTATGATGCGGAGATCTCCATTGACAAGGATAAGGATATCCGCTTCAACAAAGTGATTGCCTTTTCGCAGGAATTGGATGACAAGGACGATATTTTGAACCGTCTGACCTATATGCGGGACATGAAGGCAAACGGCCAGGGAATCTATGTTGACGGCAAACTGATGGCAGTCTTGGAAAGCAAAGAGACCGCCAAGGAAATTCTCAATCAGCTCCAGAACACCTTCGTGAAAAAAGAGGAAGGCGTAGAATATACAAAAATCGGCTTTGCCGAGGATGTAGAGATCAAGGATGTGGAAACCAAGCTCGGCAAGATCGAAGCCAAGGACAAGGTTTTAGAATACATGATGACCGGCGCGGTGGAGAAGAAGATCCACGTGGTCCAGTCGGGAGAAACCTTCTCTGAAATTGCCAAGATGTACGGTCTGAAGCAAAGCGAGCTGAAGGTATCCAATCCGGACGTGGTGCCGGAAAAGCTCCACATCGGCCAAGAGATCTGTCTGAATCAGATCGTGCCGCTGGTCACGGTGCAGACAACGGAGATCGCCCAGTATAGAGAGGCGATCCCCTTTGAAATCCAATATGAGAACACCAGCAGTCTGTTTAAAAACGAACAGACGGTGAAATCGAGAGGAACAAACGGAGAGAAGGATGTTGTGGCGGAGATTGTCCGCAACAACGGCATAGAGGTAAGCCGGAAAGAAATCAGCGCCACCATATTAAGCGAACCGGTGTCGCAGGTAGTCCTGGTTGGAACCAAGGAGCCGCCGCCGCTGATCGGAACCGGAACCTTCATTTATCCCATCAGGGGAACACTGACCTCCAGGTTTGGAACCAGATGGGGAAGACTCCATTCCGGAATTGACCTGGCCGCGCCTATCGGGACCCACATCAAGGCGGCAGACGGCGGAAAAGTGACCTTCTCCGGTTACAACGGCGCTCTCGGCTACATGGTAGCAATCGACCACGGCGGAGGCAGAGTCACCTGGTACGGCCACTGCAGCAAGCTATTCGTAAAGAAGGGCGAGCGGGTTTATCAGGGCCAGCATATCGCAAATGTCGGAAACACCGGCAGAAGCACCGGCCCCCATGTTCACTTTGAAGTCCATATTAACGGAAAAGCGAAAAACCCGCTGAACTATTTATAGTGCTGCTCAGGCGAATTGATTTTCAAAAATTAGTGAATATTCTATAGTTCAAGAGACCGCGGCCTTGTGCATAGCGGTCTTCTTTATCCAGGGGCAAGGCGTCCCGAACCAGAATCTGTTTTACCATAGCCGGCGTCAGATCCGGTCTCATGGCATACAGGCAGGCAGCAACACCGCTGACCACCGGCGCAGCCATGGAGGTTCCGGACTGTACGGCATATCCCTTTGGATTTTTACCGTCCAAAGAACAGATATCGACGCCGGGGGCTACCAGATCCGGCTTGGAGTCACCTGACAGAGTAGGTCCGCGGCTGGAAAAGCTGGCCACCTTTACCTTGCCGTCGTAATCGGTCAGATCTGCGGCTCCCACGGTGATCACCAGAGGACTTGTTCCGGGTGAATTGATTGTGCACTTGCCCGGGCCATTATTGCCTGCAGCGGTAATCACGCTGTAGCCGTAGCGGACCGCCGCATTGGCTCCTTTGATCAGCGGGTCGTCATCATAGGGCGGCTCCACCTTGATCCCGAGAGAAAGGTTGATTACCCTGATGTTGTAAAGCTGTCCGTTATTGATGATCCACTGCAGGGCGGCAAGGATATCCGATTCGGTCCCGTTTCCCGATTCATCCAGCGCCTTGATTGAAATAATATCGGCGCAGGGCGCCGTGCCTGTGTATTTGCATGAGGTATAGCCATTACCGGCAATAATGCCGGCCACATGGGTTCCATGGCCATCATCGTCGTAGGGCAATTCCTTATTGGCCAGCAGGTCCTTGAACGCTGTGATCCTGTTGACTGGTTTGACCAGATCATAATGCGGAGAAACTCCCGTGTCGATGACAGCAACGCCCACACCTTTGCCCCGCTCTTTGCTCCCGAAAATTCGTTCCATGTCATCTTCGAAATTTCCGCATCTGATCCGAACAGGTCTGGCTTTCGGGGCAATCGGAGTTTTAGAGACTATCGCATCCTCGCTGATTGCTCCTATCATTTGATTCGCCGACAGCAGCTCAAGCTTTTCCCTGGGTATTTCCACCGAAACAGCATTGATAAAGGGGAGCTCATATTTAATTTGCCCGTAGTTTTCAAGAATGCAGTCTCTAATTTCATTGATCGTACGCTTTGAATATATGATGACCGGGGTCGTTTCCCCATTGCTTGAATTCATTTTTTGATCACTTCCCTTACTAGCCCGCCCGGTTTGCTTTGTAAAAACGCAGGCGAACTGATGCAAAGAAATTTCAATTGTCAGTTTGATAATTTCCTGCTGACTCATAATATGAGGAAGGGCTTGGGCAAGGTGAGCGGCGGTGTGAGGTTCCAATCGTTTCAAATCAAACTCAGGTCTGTAAAAAATGGATTTTTGACGAAAGGAGTTTCTTTTGATATAATGAAATGTATTGTTCTGTCATGAGGCAAGGAGGAAATTCTTATGGACTCTAAAAAAGTTTTGATTATTGAAGATGAAAAATCTATATCAGATATTATAAAATTCAATTTGATAAAAGAAGGTTTTGAGGTGGAGACCGCCTATGACGGCCAGGACGGCCTGGATAAAGCTTTGGCAGGAAAGCCGGATCTGATTCTGCTGGACGTGATGCTGCCTGTCATGGATGGCTTTCAGGTCTGCAAAAAAGTCAGAGAGTCAAGTATGGTGCCGATTCTTATGCTGACGGCAAAGGAAGAGGAGGTTGACAAGGTCCTCGGATTGGAGCTGGGTGCAGACGACTATATCACGAAGCCTTTCGGCATGAGGGAGCTCATCGCAAGAATCAAAGCCAACATCAGAAGAACCGACCTGATGTCCAATCTCCAGGACGTGCCATCCAACGTTCAGGACTTCGGAAGCCTGGCCATCGACTTGAACCGCTATGAGGTCAGAAAAAACGGCAAACCGCTGGAGCTTACCCTTCGGGAGTTTGAGCTTCTGAAATATCTTGCGGAAAGAGAAAACAAGGTATTTTCCCGTGAGCAGCTGCTGGAAGAGGTTTGGGGATATGAATATTACGGAGATATTCGCACGGTAGACGTTACGGTGCGTAGATTAAG
Organism: Bacillota bacterium; assembly: GCA_023415235.1. Taxonomy (GTDB): domain Bacteria; phylum Bacillota; class Clostridia; order Peptostreptococcales; family Anaerovoracaceae; genus Anoxybacterium. The sequence continues at coordinate 28,792 of JAEZLP010000048.1, read as the reverse complement.
AGAGAAGCTGGAGGACGATTCGAGCGAGCCCAAGTATATCATGACAAAAAGAGGGATAGGATACTACTTCAGGAGGCCGTAAGGGAATATGATCGGAAAAAAGAGATGGTCCAGCATAAGATGGAAGATCGTGTTTATTTACTTTCTTCTTGTCTTCATCGCAACAACGATAATCGGGGTTTTTATCATGAGCCAGTTGGAGGCTTATTATAAGGACTCTATTCAAGCCAACATCAGAAAGTCTGTCGAGGGGGGGACGCTTCTGTCCTCTTTTAAGGAATTCGAAGACCTGAGAAGCCATCAGGAAGAGATACAGGGCAACATCGAAAGCTGGTCCAGGGGGTTGCCTCAGGAGATCTTTGTGGTAGACGATGAGTTTACCATAATCGCATCCAGCAACGAGAACCTTGTTTTGAAAAGCGCCGTTGACCTGCTGGATCAGAGCGTTATTCTGAGGGGGCTCAACGGGGAAAACGAGGCGGTCAGCGATGGAGTGATCGTCAAGAGCCAGGGGAAGGAAATTCCGGTAAAAAACATGGTCTTTCCCATTGGAGACGAAAACCATGTTAAGGGAGTCCTCTATCTCAGAGAGGATATGACCAGCGTTTATGAGACCATTGACAAGTCAAAGATCATCTTTGTGCAGGCCATGTTCATCGCCCTCTTTATTACGGTGGTACTGGGCTTTTTTATCGCTCGCAGCATCACCGTTCCCATCAACGACGTAACCGAAAAGGCAGAAAAGATGGCCAAGGGCGACTTCAGCCAGGAGGTCAGCGTCAAATCGGACGACGAAATCGGAAGGCTTGCCGAAATGTTCAATCTGCTCAGACAGCAGCTCAATCTGACCCTTTCGGAAATTTCAAATGAGAAAAGCAAGCTGGAAACCATATTGAAGTACATGGCCGATGGTCTGATTGCCGTGGATTTTTCCGGCCATATCATACACGCCAATCCGGCGGCCATGAATATGCTCAACATCACGGCCGACGACATGGAAAACCGCCACTACGATGATATCATAAAGGATTACAATGAAAATCTGATCTTTGACAAACTGAGAGAAAACAGCAAGGACGGAGGCGTGGCCGACATCTTTATCTACGGAGGATCCACCTTTGCTGTGCGGTATGACCGCTTCAAGGATGAAAACGCACGGGACGTAGGGATCATCATGATCATGCAGGACATCACGGAGCGCCAGAAACTGGAGAATATGCAAATGGATTTTGTGGCCAACGTATCCCACGAGCTGAAAACTCCGCTGACAACGATCAAGAGCTATACGGAAACCTTGCTGACCGGCCAGGTGGACGATCCGGAGACCGAGAGGCAATTCCTGGACATCATCGATACGGAAGCGGACCGGATGAATCGTCTGGTCAAGGATCTTCTGCAGCTTTCCCGTCTGGATTACAAGCAGGAGAAGTGGAACAAGAAGGAATGCAATCTGATCAATCTGCTGAAGTCCGTCGTAACCAAGGTCGAGCTTACCGCGAAGAACAAGAGCCAGCACCTCAACTGCATCTTCGACGACAGTCAGAAGATACTGACCGTAATCGACAAGGACCGGATCGAACAAGTGCTGATGAATGTGCTTTCCAATGCGATCAAATATACCCAGGAGGGCGGCAGGATCGACATCGATGCCCTTCAGGCAGGCAAGGACGCACAGATCGTCATTGCGGACAACGGGATCGGGATTCCGGAAAAGGAGCTTTCCCGCGTATTCGAACGGTTCTTCCGGGTTGACAAGGCCAGATCGAGGGCGATGGGCGGTACCGGACTGGGCCTGGCCATCTCCAAACAGATCATAGAGGAGCATAACGGCAGCATTGAGATCGAGAGCAAGGAAGGAAAGGGAACCAGAGTGACCATCATGATCCCTCTCTCCCATGTCCGCGGGAAGAAGAATATCGAATGAGAATAAACAAACACCCCCGCTAATATATTGAAACAGAGGGGGTGTTTTTCTATGGATGCGCATGTAGTCAATATCGACAACAGGGAAAGGGTATCCGTTACGGAGGTAACGGATATCGAGAGCTTCAACGAGGAGATTATCTTTCTGACCCTGAAAAACGGCGGTCTGGTTATACGGGGAGAGGACCTGCACATTCAGAAGCTGGATCTTGAAGAGGGAAAAGTGCTTATTTCAGGAGCCATCGGCTCAGCCGTATACACGGAAAAGAAAGACAGGCAGGAAAAGGGCTTCCTGAAAAGAATATTGAAATGAAAAGCGCCGAGCTTGACACCAATGCAGTAAACCCGCTGATTATTGACCAATCCTTTGAGTTTGTGATCATGCTGCTGGCGGGAATGACCATCATGATGTTTTTTAACGTCTTTCAAAGGATTAAGGGCAAACTGAAACCGGGGCGCAGACTTTCCTTTATACAGGACATTCTGTTTTGGCTGTTTGCCGCTCTGCTTACCTCTTCTTTCCTTTACTATTGCAGTTACGGAAGGCTGAGCGTCCACGCCTTTGTTGCGTTCGGAGCCGGGGCCGTCTTGTGGAAAAAATTCTTTTGTGGTACAATAGGCTAAGGTTTGATCCGGGGGAGCATCTGGCCTCCGGACGCCGGAGTTTCGTCGGACAGGCTACAGGTGAAGTTTTATGATAAAGAAGAAAAGACGGCGCAGCAGAGAGTTTAAAAACAACAGTCAGATTATCGATATTGCAGAAGCCAGGGAGCTCCGGAAACGGAGACGGGAAGAGGCTGCCGAAAAGAAATACAAGGTACAAAAAACCAAAACAACCATGAACAAGCGCCAGGCGATAAAAAAGGCCAGGCGGCGGATGGTGTATTTTGCCGTTTTCTTCGTAATCTTCGGAATTATCGCCGTATCCGCATTTAACATCGTCAGCCTGAAGCTCGCCGAAGCGAGAACCATGAAGGAACAGCAGGACCTGCTGGAGCAGAAGGCAAGGCTTGAGCGGATTTATTCCCGGGTGAACAGTCCGGAGTATATCGAGCAGCAGGCAAGACAGCAGCTGAAAATGATACGCCCCGGAGAGATCCTGTATGTCCTTCCCGAAAAGAACAAGGAAGCCACTGGAGGCGGGATTGTTCCCGACTGACCGGAGCAGGTCCGGACATACCGGAAACAGGAGAAAGAATGATCAAGGAAATAATTGTTGTGGAGGGCAGGGATGACGAAGCCGCGGTGAAGAGAGCCGTGGATGCGGAAACCATTGCCACCCACGGTTTTGGAATCCGCGCCGAAACCCTTGCGCGCATCGCAAAGGCGTATCAGGAACGGGGAATCATTATATTTACAGACCCGGATTTTGCCGGCGAACAAATAAGAAAAAGACTATCCGAACGCTTTCCTCAGGGAAAGCATGCTTTTTTACCCCGGGATGAGGCGAGGAAAGACGGAGATATCGGAATTGAGAATGCAAGTCCGCAGAGCATCCGGGATGCTCTGGACAAGGTAAGGCCCTTGATTTTGGAGAAACGGACCGAATTTCGTCAGGAGGATATGCTGGAATACGGACTGACAGGATCCTTCGGCGCCGCCGAGAAAAGAGACAAGCTGGGGAAGCTTCTGGGGATCGGGTACGGAAACGGAAAAGTATTTTTAAACAGACTCAACCAATACGGAATCGGGAGGCAGGAGCTGGAAGACGCCGTCAGACAGCTTGAAAAGGACTGGGAACAGGACGGAAACTAGGGATTATTCCATCGGAATAGAAACGCCGGTCGAGGACGAAACTAATGGAAAAAAGCGGATTCTATGAAGCGAAATGGAGAATGGAACATGAAGCTGTATTCACCGGCAACCATCAATGAAATCAAAAATAAGCACGGATTCAAGCTGTCGAAAAGTCTGGGACAGAATTTCCTGACCGATAAAAACATTCTCGATAAAATTATTGAGAAATCTTATATCGGAGAGCGGGATCTGGTGATCGAAATCGGACCGGGGATCGGCGTTCTGACTGCCGCGGCGGCGGAAGCTGCCGGCAAGGTCGTCGCCATTGAGATCGACCGCAATCTGATTCCGATTTTAAAAGAAACACTCAGTGAGTATGACAATATCGAAATCCTGAACAAGGATGTGCTGAAAACCGATTTCTCGGAAATAGTGGAACAAAACAGCGAGATCAACGGTCAAAAAACAGGCGGTGTTAAGATCCTGGGAAATCTCCCCTATTACATCACCACACCGATTATTATGAAAATACTGGAGGACAAGGTCCCGGCGGACAGCATCACTATCATGCTCCAGAAGGAGGTCGCCGACCGGATCAAGTCGGAACCCGGTTCCAAGGCCTACGGCGCCCTTTCCGTCGCGGTGCAGTATTATTGTACCGTAGCTCACGTTGTCCACGCGCCGAAAGAGATTTTTATTCCCCAGCCAAAGGTGGATTCCACGGTAATTCGCCTGGATATCCGAAAGGAAAAACCGGTTCAGCTCATCAGTGAAGAAACCTTCTTTGCGGTAGTAAAAGCCGGCTTCGGCCAAAGGCGGAAAACCCTGTTGAATTCCCTGACCGGAGTCTCGGGACTAAACAAGGAACAAATCGCCTCGCTGATGGAGTCGGCGGGAATTGATCCGATCCGCAGGGCGGAAACCCTGAGTCTCGAGGAATTTGCCAGTCTGGCAAACAAGATTGCGTCCGAAAAATAACGACTTGGAGGAAAAAACGAACTTTCATGAATTCAATGAAAACCTACTTTGAGAAATATCTGCACAATTCCATCGCATTATGCGTGGTTTTGGCGCTTTCTATAAATTTCATAATTGAGTCTGTCAGCAGAAGATCCGTCTTCGCTTGTTTGGATTATCTGACAGGCTCCCCGATGACGTTTCTATACAACACGTTTATCATATTCTTTACGTTTTCCATTGCATACCTTGTGAAGAGGCGAATCTTCGTCTATGTCATGGTATCCTTTTTTTGGCTTGCGACGGGAATCACCAACGGGATCATTCTGAGCTACCGGATTACGCCGTTTACGGTGACGGATTTGTCGCTGCTGCCATCGGTCATGTCCATCATACCCAACTACCTGAATACGGTGCAGATCGTTCTTGCGGCGGCTGCGGGCCTGCTGCTTGTCGTTGCACTGGTACTGGTGTTTATTTTCATGCCGAAGCATAAGCAGAAGATCGATTACAAAAAAAGCGTAGTTGGAGTGTTGATCCTGGGACTTTCCATGTACGGGCTGACCAATCTGGCCATCAGCCAGAACTGGGTGTCCATTTATTTCGGCAACCTGAACTATGCTTATCGGGACTATGGATTTCCGTACTGCTTTACCAACACCTGGCTGAATACGGGGATATCCTCTCCCGGCGGCTACTCCGAAGATAAAATTCTTGGCATTTTTACCGAAGATGAACTGAAGTCGCTGACCGTCGTACAGGCCAACGGAAACGAAGACAGAAAACCTAACGTAATCATGCTGCAGCTGGAGTCCTTCTTTGACCCGACTCTCATGGAGAACCTGCAGTTTTCCGAGGATCCGGTTCCCAATTTCCGCAAGCTGAAGGAGAACTATTCCTCCGGATTTCTGACAGTGCCGTCCATCGGAGCCGGTACGGCAAACACGGAGTTTGAGGTGATGTCCGGGATGAGGGTCCGTTTTTTCGGACCGGGAGAATATCCCTATAAATCCGTTTTAAAGGACAAGACCTGTGAAACCATCGCCTATAATCTCAAGAGGTTAGGCTACGGCACCCATGCGATCCACAATCACAGAGGAGCATTTTACGGGAGAAACAAGGTATTCCCAAACCTTGGCTTTGACACCTTTACCTCCCTGGAATACATGAACAGCGTTAGCAAGACCCCAAAGAACTGGGCAAAGGACGGAGTTCTCATCGAAGAGATCCTTGCTGCGTTATCCTCTACGGAAAGCGAGGACCTGGTCTATACCATTTCCGTCCAGGGTCATGGCCAGTATCCAACGACAAAGATGATTGAAAATCCGGAGGTCACGGCGTCCGGCATCACGGTGGAGGAAGACGCCTACGCATTCGAATATTACCTTCAGCAGGTTCATGAGATGGATGAGTTTCTCGACGAATTGACCAGCGCACTGAAAAAGCACGGGGAACCTACGGTGCTGGTGATGTTCGGGGATCATCTGCCGGGTCTGAATATCAGCGACGCCGACCTAGTGAATAAAAACATATACGAAACCGAATATGTGATATGGGACAATATCGGTCTGGAAGAACGAGACAAGGATCTGTACGCTTACCAGCTCAGCGCCGAGGTTCTGGATCAGATCGGGATTCATGAGGGAGTTATGACAAAATACCATCAGAACCACAGGTCGGACGCCACATATCTTTCCAACCTGAAGGCACTCCAATACGATATGCTCTACGGAAAGGAGTATATTTTCGGGGAAACCAATCCCTACGAGCCTACGGACATGAGAATGGGGGTCAGGGAAATCAAGGTGGAGGAAGTGGTTGAAATCGGGAAAAAGTACTACATCAAGGGGCGGAACTTTACACCGTTCAGCAAGATTTCCCTGGACGGCAAGGTTCTTGACACCATATTCCTCGGACCGACTGTGCTGGGACTCCTGGAGGAGGTCAAGCAGGAGGATGTATCAAAAATGAAGGTAAGCCAAGTGGAAAAGAACAATGAGATCTTAAGCACTACGGAATAACGGCTCTTGTACAAAGATAGAAATGGCATTCCATTCTGGCACTGGAATGCCATTTGTGCTATAATAACTGGAAAAAGCAGCGCGGCGCCCCGGCAGAAAAGCGCAAGGAGGGATTCGGATGAAGCACACCCCGTTAGAAGGCATTCTGATCAGAGAAGCCCGGGAGGAAGATGTTCCCGTAATTCTTGGTTTCATTCTCGAACTGGCTGAGTTTGAAGGCGTAAGGGAAAAAATCCAAAGCACGGAGGAAGGTCTTCGTGACGTCCTCTTTCAGAGGCATATTGCGGAAGCCCTGATCGCGGAACTTGATGGAAAGGCGATTGGATTTGCCATTTGGGCGTACAGCTTTTCCACCTTTACCGGAAAGCCAACGCTTTACATCGATGATTTGTATGTGCAGGAGCCCTTTCGCGGCAGAGGCGTAGGAAGAAGGATCTTTGCCTATATTGCGGATGTTGCCTGGAGAAAGGATTGTGCAAGAATGGATTGGTACTGTATGGAAACAAACCTGTCAGGCAAGGAATACTATCACCGGATGGGCGCGGAAGAAATTGACTGGTTCAAGGTTTTCCGGTTAAACCGAGAGCAAATTGAGAAGATGAGGGAGAGAATATGAAGACGATCGAGACGGAAAGACTGATACTCAGAGATTGGCGCATCGATGACGTGGACGATTTGTACGAATATGCCAAGAACCCCAATGTAGGGCCCCACGGCGGCTGGAAGCCCCATGAGAGCAAAACGGAGTCCCTGGAAATCATGCAGACCCTGTTTATCGATAAATATGAATGTTGGGCTATCGTTTACAAAGAAGACGGAAAAGTGATCGGCTCCATCGGGTACGAAAAGGATCAGAAAAGACCGGAGATCAACTGCAGGGAACTGGGCTACGCCATGGGAGAAGACTACTGGGGCAAGGGTATCATGACGGAGGCGGCAAAAGCTGTCATTCGCTACGGATTTGAAACCCTTGAGCTGGATATGGTCTCGATTTACAGGAATCCGCAGAACACAAGATCCGGACGGGTCATCGATAAATGCGGCTTCCTCTACGAGGGAACCTTGAGATATGCATATAAAATATATGACGGGTCTGTCCGCGATGTGGCGTGCTACTCCATGACAAAAGAGGAGTTTAAAGCGCTGCGGAAGGAAGGCAGACTATAATGACGGAGGGGACAGTCAACTACGTCTATATCGTTCGCTGCGGCGACGGAACGCTCTATACCGGATGGACCACAGATCTGCCGGGCAGGATGAAGGCCCACAACAGCGGGGCAGGGGCAAAATATACCAGAGGCCGGGGGCCGATCAGCCTCGTTTACAGCGAAGCCTTTGAGACAAAAGGCGAAGCGCTGAAAAGGGAATGTCAGATCAAAAGGCTTACGAGAGCAAAAAAGCTGAAGCTGGCCGGCCTTTAAGATATTAAGTGACTCAAAAGACTTGGAAAGAGAGGATTAGGGATGGAAGAGAATCGAATCATCGGCATGGAAGCAGGCCGTACTTACAATATGCGAGGGCTGCAGCTTGCCCTTTACGGGCTGCTCTTTACCGCCATCAACATCAGAATTCAGGGCTTCGACATCGTGCCGGATGTGGTGGGCTATATCATCGCAATTATAGGCCTTGGAAGGATTCAAATGTACGAGGCGAAATTCCTGGAGGCAAAGAGGGTTGCCTGCCTTTTGACCGTGCTATCTGCAATCAACATCGTACAGTTTCCCGCCGATCAAACAGAAGATATTATTGGAACCACAGCTCAATCTGTCAATTTCAGCGCCGGAATTTTAGGAAACAACCCATGGCTGGCAATGCTGTTCATGGTGGCAGGCACGGCGGCCCATCTGTACTTTGTTTATACCATGTGCATGGGAATGAAAGCGCTTTTGATCAAGGTGGGCGACGAAGTTCTGGCAAGAACCTGTGACGACCGCTGGAAGCTGATCCTAGTGGCCCAAGTCGGACTTTTGGCATCTCTGGTCACGGCGCTGGCTGCGATTCCATTCAGCATTGCGCTGGCCTTGCTCTTCGGTGCGCTGGCATTGATCGCTCTGGTGCTGTTTCTTCTGCTGATCAATCATGCTTACCGGAGCATTGACGGCAAGGTGGTACTATAATGGATGCAAAAACAACCATACATACCGGTCCCCTATTCCGGGCCGGATTATAATAATCAGGAGGAAATACAATGAGAAAAATTGTTTCGACAAAGGCGGCTCCCGCTGCCATCGGCCCCTATTCACAGGGTAACATCTTTGGAAATCTTATCTTCACATCGGGGCAGGTTCCCCTCGATCCGGAAACCGGAGCGGTGGTAGGAACCACCATCGAGGAGCAGACAGAGCAGGCCCTGAAAAATGTCAAAGCGATCCTGGAAGCGGCGGGAAGCACCATGGAAAAGGTTTTGAAAACCACGGTATTTATCAAAAACATGAACGACTTTGCCGCCATGAACGCGGTTTATGCAAAGTATTTTACCGAGGGGGCATTTCCATCCCGTTCCGCTGTGGAGGTGGCTCGTCTTCCCAAGGACGTGCTGGTGGAAATCGAAACCATCGCATATCTCTGATCCCTGTTGAAGAGGGATAGTAAAGACAGAAAGTGAAGGAATGAGCAATGGTATATCATAGTTTTCGCCAGCTTCTGGAAAGGGTAAGGGAAAATCCTGTCAGACGGAGGGTGGCCGCAGCGGGTGCCGCGGACCGTCATGTGCTTGAAGCCCTGCTGGAGGCGCAGAAGGCGGGGATTGCAGATCCCGTTCTCATCGGGGATGCCAGTGAAATTGCAAAGCACCTGGAAGCGCTGGGATGCCGGAGACAAGACTATTCCATCGTCGATGCCGCCGATCCCGTCCAATGCGGGGAAAGAGCCGTGGAGCTGATTCGGGAGCAGAATGCCGATTTTATTATGAAGGGCATGATTGAAACCCGGGATGTTCTTAAGCCCTTGGTGAAAAAGGAAAACGGCCTTTCTCTAGGCAGAACCATGACCCATGTGGCGCTGAACGAAATTCCCGGCATGAACAGACTCACAGCGCTGACGGACGGAGGCATGATTCCTTACCCGACCTTGGAGGAGAAGCGGGATATCATTTTGAACGCCGCCGAGCTGTTCCATGCCTTGGGCTGCGAGGAACCGTCCGTGGCAGTGCTCTGCGCCGTGGAAAAGGTCAATCCGAAAATGCCGGAAACCACCGATGCGGAGGCCCTTGTCAGGATGAACCGGGAAGGAACGCTTCCTGGGTGCCGGGTCGTTGGACCCATATCCTATGATATCGCCATGAGCGCTGCAATCGCAGAGGAAAAGGGCTATCCCTGTTCCGATTGCGGGAGCTTTGACATACTTGCAGTTCCCTCCATGGTTGCCGGCAATCTGCTGAATAAAAGCCTGACCGTAACTGCAGGCGCCCGGATGGCAGGAGTGATCATGGGAGCCAGAATCCCCGTCGTTGTCACCTCGAGGAGCTCGTCCGCGGAGGAAAAATTCCTGTCGCTGGCCCTGGCCTCATTGATGAAATAACAGAATAACCAAAAAATATTGCGATCCATGAAAAGAGGGTACATATGTCTAGTACAATGAAATTGCTGACCCGTACTTTGATCATCCTTATTCTGATGATCATTGGCTCCTGGCTCAGCAGCCGGCTGACGCTTCCCGGCAATTTTTCAAGCATACCGGGTTATGCGGTATATCTGTTGATCGGAATCATGCTGGGAAACACGGCAAACCCAAGATTTACAAAAGCAAAGAACAAATGGGTCTATATCCTTCCGATCCTGGTGTTTGGAATCATCGGCGCTCTCGTGTTTCTGTCACCCCTTCTGCATGCGGCTGCATGGCCTTTCGGAATCGGAAGCAGTCTAGCCGGGTATTCCAGTCTTTCCTGGACCATCGCAGGTTTTTTCTTAAGCCTTGCGCTCCGGTAATGAAAAACACTCACCCCTTGACGCAGACATCCTGCGACAAGGGGATTTTATTATGCAGGAAATATCGTTGAAGTGGCTGCCGCCACTTTTTTATGCAGGGAATTTATGCGAAAATATGTCGAAAATTGATGTAAAAATATGACGCATAACACCTCTGTTTTAGGGTATTCTGTAATTATTAGAGGGATTAATGCATTATTTGACTAAAGGGGAAAGGGCCGGTTATCCTGGAGGACGATAACCGTGCAAAAAAGGGGAGACTGACATGAAAAAAAGAGGGAAACTGAAAATCTACTTCGGGTATTCCTCCGGAGTGGGAAAAACGTATACGATGCTGAAGGATGCCCATCAGGAGCTCCGCAGAGGCGTCGATATTGTGGTGGGGTACATCGATCCGAATTCCAGCCCGGAAACGATGGAGTTGATGGAGGGTCTTGAAATTCTTCCCTTCAAATTAATCGCCACAAGCAAAGGAATGCAAACCGAATTTAACCTGGAAGGAGCATTGTTTCGAAAACCTCAGATCATACTGATCGATGAAATGGCTCACGGCAATGCGGAAGGATCGAAAAATGAAAAACGGTATCAGGATATTGAGGAACTGCTGACAGCAGGCATCGATGTCTATACCACAGTGAACGCCCAACACATAGAAAGCTTGAGCAAGACGGTAACGGAAACATTAAAAGTCCCGTATGGAGAAAAAATACCGGACTTCATTTTTGATTGCGCGGAGCGGGTTGAGCTGATTGACCTGGAACCGGAGGAGCTGATCCGGCGGTATCGGGAGGGAAAGATCACCAGCAGGGATAAATCGGAAGCGAAAGCAAAAGCAACATTCAAAAAGAAAAATCTCGATCTGCTTAGAGAGCTTTCCATCAAGCGGACAACGGAGCGGATCAACCAGGTATGCAACTGGAGCTGAATAAAGTGGCTTAGCCACTTTTTTCATTTCACAGACTTTTTATCGTACTCTGAATTCTCTTTTTTTTGAGTACTACATATCGCGCAATTACGATAGATACCGATTGACAAGATTAATAAAAAGGATTATATTCTAATAGACCGGGCGGTATAGACCGGATGGTCCAAAACGGATTATGCAGATTAGCAGGAGTAGAAGATGGAGACAAAACCCCTTGACATGAGAAAAAAAGAAAAATCCTTTGACCGGAAAGAAGAGCTGCTGAAAGCAGCGGAAGAGGAGTTTACCACCAGAAGCTACGCGGAAGCCTCCTTGAACAACATTATCAAGCGGGCGGGCATCAGCAAAGGCACCTTTTATTATCATTTTCAGGATAAGCAGGACCTTTATCTGACCCTGCTGAAAAATCTTGTGAATATAAAACTTGAATTTATGGAAAAAAAGCTGAAGGAGGAGGTTCACAACGAGGATTTGAATCTCTTTGACAATTTAAAGCTGCAGGCCAGATATGGGATCGAGCTGGCCAAGGAGAATCCGAATTACTATCTGCTCGGTCTGATGTTCCTAAAAGAAGCCGGAAACCCGATCTATGAAACGGCGATGACCATGCTGGATGGCACTTCAAAGAACTACATGGGCGGGATGCTGGAAAAAGCCATGGAAAGAGGCGAGCTGCGGGAGGGGATTTCCCTTTCCTTTGCACAGAAAATCATGTCATATCTGCTTTATCGGAGCGATGAAATTTTTTCTCTTCGACAGGGAGAGATGGATTTCGATGTAATGCTGCGTGAATTTGGCGAATTGATCGATTTCATTCAGTATGGTTTGGGAAAGAGATAGGAGAGAGGTACGATGGCGCTGCTCAAGGCCGTAGAGGTGTCGAAAAGCTATCAGATGGGGGAAATCGAGGTAAAGGCGCTGCAAAACGCCTCCTTTGAAATTCAGGAAAGAGAATTTGTTGTCATTCTCGGGCCAAGCGGCTCCGGGAAAAGCACCTTATTGAATATTATCGGAGGAATGGATATTCCCACCGCAGGACGGGTTTTCCTCCGGGATGAGGAAATTACATCTTTTGGAGAGCGGGAGCTGACGGAGTACCGGAGAAATAAGGTTGGCTTCGTCTTTCAGTTCTATAATATTATGCCAAACCTGACCGCAGAGGAAAATGTGGAGCTGGCTACGGAGATTTCGCAAGAACCGCTCCCTGTGGGCGAAATCCTGGAGGCGGTCGGATTGGGAGACCGGCGGGACCATTTTCCGGCACAGATGAGCGGCGGGGAACAGCAAAGAGTCTCCATTGCGAGAGCGGTGGCGAAAAACCCCGAAATTTTGCTCTGCGACGAACCGACGGGAGCGCTTGATTATAACACTGGAATCACCATTCTCAGCCTGCTCAGAAAAGTAAACCGGGAAATGGGAAAGACGGTCATTGTCATCACCCACAACCAGGATATCGCCCTGATGGCCGACCGGGTTATCAGGATGCGAAGCGGCTGTATTATTGAAGACCGTATCAACGAAAACCCCATGGCGGCAGAGGACATCAAATGGTAAAGAATTCCGGACATGTGAGAAGACACAACACCGTATTCCGGTTTAAAAAGATTGATACCATGCTCCTGCGGATGATTGGTCATTCAAAAGGACAGTTTTTTGCGGTGTTTACCATTATCGTCATCGGTATTGCTATTTTTACCGCCATGAATATGACTTCCGTCAACATGAATAAAACGGTGGAAACCTATTATCGGGATAACAAATTTGCCGATCTGTTTCTGCAGACCTCCCCGGTGCCTGTCCAGGAGGCGGAAGCGCTGGAGAACATCGATGGCGTGAAGGAATCCATGGGACGGGTAACCATTGATGTTCCCATGGTAACCGATAATCCTGATGAAAGAATCAACCTCCGGCTCATCACTTCGACGGGAACGGAAGAGGAGCTGAGCCGCTCCACCATACTCGAAGGAAAGATGATCTCCGACTCCGGCAACGAAGCGATGCTAGTGGAGCAGTTTGCCAAAGCCAGAGATATCTGTGTCGGCGACGAAATCAGAATACAGGCAGGCGGTATGCAGCACAAGCTTTCGGTGGTCGCCATCGTAGCCAATCCCGAATATATTTATCTGATGGAAAATACACAGTCCATTATGCCAGACGAAGAGAACTTCGGCGTCTGCTATGTGTCGGAGCGGTTCGGACAGCAGGTCGCCGGTCTCGCCGGCAGCTATAATGAAATTCTCATCCGTTACGAGAAAGGAGTCGATGAGGAGGCTCTCATCGATGATGTGGAAGATAGGCTGCATCGATACGGGGTGAGACAAACCGTAAAGCAGAAGGATCAAATGAGCAACAGCATTATCAACCAGGAATTGACACAGCTGGATACCATGGCAAATTCCTTGCCCAGTCTCTTTCTTCTTGTGGCGGGCCTGATCCTGATGATGATGCTGTCCCGGCTGGTGAAGAGGGATAGGATGAAAATCGGAGTGCTGAAGGCGATCGGATACAGAAACGGCCAGGTTCTCCTTCATTATGTAAAATACGCCTTGATTTCCGGAACCTTGGGTGGCGTTGCCGGATCCCTGCTGGGGATGGCGCTGGCCGGCGGAATGACTAGGCTTTATCTCGACTATTTCAATATTCCCCTGCTGCAGATCGAATTTTACTATTCCTATCTGGTCTATGCGGTACTGTTGTCCGCAGGCTTCTGCGTACTGTCGGGAGCGATCGGCGCAAGGGGAGTCATGAAAATCGCTCCGGCCGACGCAATGAGAACGGAAGCCCCGAAAGCAGGGAAAAGAATTGTGCTGGAAAAGCTTCCGTTCTTCTGGAAGCGGCTCTCCTTCAGCAATAAAATGGTCTGCAAGAATCTGTTCCGGAATAAAAAAAGAACCGTGTTCGTGTTGGCCGGGATTACACTAACCTACGCCATGATGCTCTTTACCAGCAGCATGCCCGATGTAATGGATCAGATGATGAACGAACACTTCAGGGAATTTCAGAAAATGGATTATAATATCAGTTTTCGCAAGGCGGTGCCGAAGCATGCGGCAAGGGATATGGAGCATCTCATCGATGTGGAATATCTGGAGGGGAAGCTGGAGTTTCCCTTTGAGCTTGCCAACGGCAACAAGAAACAGGCGGTAAATATGATCGGCTTAAAACGGGACACAAAATTCTACTCCTTCCGGGACGCCGAAAACAGGACTGTGAAAATTCCCAAACAGGGCATGCTGATTACGGAAAACCTGGCCAAAGCCCTTGACGTAAAAACCGGAGAACTGGTTCAGGTCAAAAGCTTTATCCCCGGCCGGAATGATGTATCGATCCAGGTTAAAGGAGTGGTCAAACAGACTCTTGGGATTAACGCGTATATGGATATTGACGCCATGGGGGAAGTCCTGCTTGAGAAAAACCTGATCAATGGGATCTACGCGGATTCCAAGGACCCGGAAATCAATAAAAAGCTGCTTCGGGCCTCCAATGTGGCTTCGATTATGTCCATCGCCGATACAAGAGCCGTTTACGAAAAATATATGACCATGGTTGCCCTTTCCGTCGGGTCCATGGTAGTTTTCTCCGGGATTCTGGGTTTCTGCATCGTATACAATGCTACGATCGTAAGTCTGGGAGAGCGAGAGATGGAGTTTTCCTCTTTGAGAGTGCTGGGCTTCAGCAAGCGGGAGATCTTTTCCATGATCGTCAGGGAAAACAATATCATCACAATTTTGGCGATCCTGCTTGGAGTACCCGTCGGAAACCTGTTTGCGGAATACAGCAGCACGGCTTTCAGTACGGATATTTATACGCTGGACATAAGCCCCACCCTGAATGCCCTGATTATGGCGGGGGTATATACGGTGATTTTTGTGCTTCTTGCGCAGCTGGCAACCTATCGGAAGATCAAGGGGCTGGATTTCCTGCAGGCATTGAAAAACAGGGAAGCGTGATTCGGGCTGTTGAACAGGACCGGATGATAAAACGTAAATCCGTTGAAATAAGGAAAGGGATTGAAGAATATGAAGCGGGTAAAGAAAAAATACTGGATCGCAGCGGGAACGGCTGTTATACTCGTGATTGCGGCGGTGTCGTATATGAACGGCGGAATCGCTGTGGAGTCTGCTGTCGTGGACCGGGGTGAAGTAATAAAGCTCCTGAAGGAGGCTGGCACGGTGGAGTCGGAACGCTCTATTACCGTGACAGCCAGGAACTCGGGAGAGGTCGGGGGCTTAATGGTGGAAGAAGGGGATTCTGTAGAGGCGGGTGATCTTCTGATGACCAATGGAGGAACAAGCGCAGTGCTGGACCTGAAAAGCCGTCAGGCTGAGCTTTCAGGACTGCAGGCCCAGTACGGCCAGGCACGGGATTTGGCGCAAAAGAACAAGGCCCTTTACGACCAAGGCGCGTTGAGTTATCAGGAATATAACGCAGCCGACACTGCGGCAAAACAGCTGGCCGCCCAGATTGCCGCCCTGAAGTATTCGATTGATAGCTACGCGGAATCAACCGGCGCGGAGGGGGTTACCGCACCGGTGGGCGGAGTTTTGACGGGGGTGTTTGTAAAGGAGGGGGAATCGGTTTCCGCCGGAGATCCTCTCTTTGAAATATCAGACCTCGACGCCT
The DNA here is from genome assembly GCA_023415235.1 of Bacillota bacterium. Classification (GTDB taxonomy): domain Bacteria; phylum Bacillota; class Clostridia; order Peptostreptococcales; family Anaerovoracaceae; genus Anoxybacterium. Next base: position 12,680 of record JAEZLP010000048.1, on the reverse strand, counting down.
TATATGTGAAGACGGATTTTATTGCGGAGGACGCGAATCTCATCCGGGAAAGGGATCCGGTCAGGATCTTCAATGAAGACGCAAACTTCAATGACGAAGGGGGAACCGTGAAAAAGATCTTTCTGAAGGCCGAGGATAAAATGTCGGATCTGGGCGTCAATCAGAGGCGAGTCACCGTCGAAATCAGCTTTGGATCAGCAAGCACCCTGAGACTTGGCAGCAATGTGGATGTGGAGATTGCTGTGGAAAAAAAGGAAAAGGTACTTCGTGTACCGGATTTGGCAGTCTTTGAAAAGGATCATAAGAATTGCGTCTATGTAATCGAGGGCGGCAAAGCGGTACTGCGCCGTCTGGAAACCGGACTGGAGGGCGAGGACTTTATAGAAGTGATTTCCGGCCTTTCGGAAGGAGAGCGGGTAATCGTTTCCCCCGGTGAGGATGTTGAGGACGGCATTCGGGTGAAAGAGCAGCAGTAAAGGGGGATCAATATGGCAAACGTGAAAACAAACGCGGTAAGACTTCTGGATTTGAAAAAGGTGGATTACATCCTGAGGGAATACGACGCGCCGGATGGCTTTCTGGACGGGGTCTCTGTTGCAAAGGTCACTGGGATAGAACCGGAGCGGGTTTTCAAGACCCTTGTTACCCAAGGCTCCAGCAGGGAGTACTATGTATGCGTCATTCCGGTTGAAAAGGAACTGGACTTGAAAAAGGCAGCAAAACACTTCGGGGAAAAGAAGCTTGAGATGATTCCCGCCAGGGATATCACGAAAGTAACAGGATATATCAAGGGAGGCTGCTCTCCCTTGGGGATGAAAAAACAGTTTCGGACCGCGATCGACGAAAGCGCCCGACGCTTCGAGCGCATTGTCGTAAGCGCAGGCAAGGTGGGGCTGCAGATAGACCTGCCCCTTTCCGCACTCATGGAGGCGGCTTCAGCGGAACTGGCGGGACTTGCAGCCGACCATGAATAAGCGATGAAAAAATGAATTCACCTATGGATTCAATAATGCAAAAGAACCGAAAGGATGGAAGTACCTTCGGTTCTTTTTTACTTGTTAATTCTTTGTCCGGCGCTTCCGCACCGGCTCTTTATTGTATGATTAGGAGTTGACTTGTAACAAATTGATTTTATTAGCCCTGAAGCTTATCCCGGGCCGCCTGTTCAAAATCCTGATAGGCTCCGCAGCTTCCCGCTGAGGAGCAGCCGGAACAGCCGCCGCAGCAGCTTCCATTTTTCTTGTCCCTTCTGATTTTTACTGCGGCCAGGATCACCGCCAGAAGGATCAAACCGCCTATAATGAAATTTGCCATGACCTCCAGCTCCTTTCCGCCAGTGGCTGTTGATCGCCGAAATAGTTAGCCATAGCTAACCTCGGTCCGGTTAAATGGTTAGCAATTGCTAACCCATGATTTGAGTTTACTATGGCTAACTGAAAAAGTCAATACTAAAATTGAAAAAATTTTTATTCTATGATAGAATAGGCAAAAGTCACAAGTCTATTGTTCCGATTGGAGGGCGCCATGAGAATTCAAGAATCAGGGGAAAACTATTTGGAGACGATTTTAATCCTGCAGGCAAGGAAGGGTTCGGTGCGCTCCATCGATATCGCCAATGAGCTGGACTATACCAAGGCCAGCATCAGCAGAGCCATGGGAATTCTGAAAAAGGCAGGATATATCACCATGGAGAACAGCGGCAACATTCATCTTACGGAATCGGGACATCAGAGGGCAACCCAGATTTATGAAAGGCACAGACTCCTTACCGAATACCTGGTGAAGGCGCTTCGGATCGATGAGGAAACCGCCGTTGCCGATGCATGCCGTATTGAACATGTGATCAGCGAGGATTCCTTTCACAAGATTAAAGAATGGGTGGAAGACCATCGTTAAGGGCTTCCGCCCTTTTTTTATTGCAGGTAATATCGTTTCCGATATGATATAAAGGGGAATGCTTTTCGATTTCTTGACAATAATAGGGAAAGGAATATAATATGAAATTGAAACTCAGTTTCAATTTCATATGTTTTTATGCAGGCAATATCGCTGAAAGCGATATTGATGAAGAACAAAGAAAGCACATTGATCGTTGCCGCCCTTGCGGCGACATACGGAAATAGTGAAGGGAGAAAAGGCATGAGTACTGCTTCTTATAGAACAAAGCAGAAGGACCAGATTCTTGACTGTCTGATCAGGAATAAGGATCGACATATTACAGCGGATGAAATTATTCTCGCCCTGAACAAGGAAAAGCCTCTGGTGGGAAAGACAACGGTATACCGTTATTTGGATACGCTGGTGTCTCAGGGGACTGTCCGAAGATATTTTATTGAGGGAGGAACGAGCTCCTGCTATCAGTATATGGAGTCTGACGGCATGTGTAGGAGTCACTTTCATCTGAAGTGCGTGGATTGCGGCCGTTTGTTTCATACGGAATGCGAGTATTTAGGAAATGTGGATTCCCATATCAGAGAACACCATGATTTTCGCGTGGATCATACCAAGACGGTGCTGTACGGGCAGTGCGGCTCCTGCGCGGGAAAGGAAAGGGTTGGGCAGAAGGGATGAGAAAAAAGCTTCTATTTTTCGTACTGTCCGCCGCCCTTGCTGTCTTAACGGCAGGATGCGCGCAGAACACCGATACCGGGGAGGATGTTTCCGCTTCGCGGGAAACAAAAACGGAAAAAATTCAAATTGTTGCTACGCTTTTTCCCCAGTATGACTTCGCTAGAGAGATCGCCGGAGATAAGGCGGAGGTGGAACTGCTGCTGCCTCCGGGAATCGAGAGCCATTCTTATGAGCCGACCCCGTCGGATATTATGAGGATCAATCGATCAGATTTGTTTGTTTATACGGGCGAAGCTATGGAGGCATGGTCCCATAAAATCATTGAAAGCATGGAGGACGCGGGCTCCAAAAGCCTGATCCTGGATGTTTCCGAAGGGATTGAGCTTGCCAGAGAAGAAGATATCGATCACGGGCACGAACTCGAGTATGAGCACCTTTATGATCCTCATATCTGGACCGATCCGCTGAATGCGAAAATTATGGTGGGCAATATCTGCGAGGCGTTAAGCCGGATCGATCCCGACAATGCTGATTATTATAGAAAGAACGCCGACGATTACAAGGCAAAGCTGGACGAGCTGGATGAGGAATTCCAAGCTGCAGTCGCCGCCGGAAAGCGGGACGAAATTATTTTCGGGAGCCGTTTTGCGCTCTATTACTTTGCAAAACGGTACGGCTTGAGCTACGAAGCTGCCTTCGACTCCTGCTCCTCGGAAACGGAACCCAGCGCCAGGACCGTGGCGGGCTTGATCCATGAAATCAAGGAAGAGAAAATACCGGTCATTTATTACGCCGAAATAGAAGAACCCAAGGTGGCAAAATCCATCAGCGCTGAAACGGGAGCTAAAATGCTGTTGTTCCATTCCTGCCACAATCTGACTCGGGAGGAGTTGGAAAGCGGAGCAACCTATCTTTCTCTGATGAGGCAAAACCTGCGGAATTTAAAGGAGGGTCTGGAATAAATGTCACAGATCAGCGTGCGGAACGTCTCCATGAGTTATGAGAAAAAGCTGGTTTTGGAAGACGTCAGCTTTGATGTGGAACAAGGGGACTACCTTTGCATCGTCGGCGAAAACGGTTCCGGCAAAACCACCCTGATGAAGGGAATCCTTGGTCTGATGCCGCTGAAAAGCGGAACAATATCCTTTGGAGACGGAGTCAGGGGAAACCAGATCGGATATCTGCCGCAGCAGACGGTGGTACAGAGAGACTTTCCCGCCTCGGTTTTTGAGGTGGTTCTTTCCGGCTGCCTGAACAGAATGGGAATGAAGCCCTTTTACTCGGGTCAGGAAAAACGAAGAGCGCTGCAGAACCTGACGCTGCTTGGAATTGAAAGCCTGAAAAACAAATCCTACAGGGCACTATCCGGCGGACAGCAGCAGAGAGTGCTGCTTGCAAGGGCTCTTTGCGCCACGGAGAAGATCGTGCTGCTGGACGAGCCTGCCACGGGGCTGGACCCTATCGTAACAGGCGAGCTTTACCAGATCATAAGGGATTTGAACCAGACAGGAGTCACCATTGTCATGATTTCCCACGATGTGAAATCCGCGGCAGCCAACGCCAATAAAATACTCCATATCGGAAGCTCCATTGAGTTTTTTGGATCCAGGGACGAATATTTGAAAAGCACACCCGGCAGAAGGTTTCTTGACGCCGATGGGGGCGGGGAGGCTTCCGAAAGGGCTTCTCACAGGAGGATGGAGGTAGACGGCAATGATTGATCTTTTTCGCGAACTGCTCTCTTATCCCTTCCTGCTCCGGGCGTTGACGGTAGGAATCCTGGTAGCGCTGTGCTCCGCGCTGCTGGGCGTCAGCCTGGTGCTGAAGCGATATTCCATGATAGGCGACGGCCTGTCCCATGTGGGTTTCGGGTCATTATCCATTGCCATGGCAATGAATCTGGCTCCCCTTCAGGTTTCGATTCCGGTGGTGGTCGTTGCTGCGTTTTTGCTGCTGCGGATCAGTGAAAGCGGCAAGATCAGAGGAGATGCGGCAATCGCGCTGATATCCAGCAGCGCCATCGCCATCGGCGTCATCATTACCTCTCTGACCTCGGGCATGAACGCGGATGTGTACAATTTCCTGTTCGGCAGCATACTTGCCATGAGCAGGGAAGACGTGATCCTCAGCGTATGCATCTCTTTTGTCGTGCTTCTGCTGTTTGTTTTCTTCTATCATAAGATCTTCGCCGTGACCTTCGATGAAAGCTTTGCAAAGGCGACGGGAACCAAAGTGGGAATTTACAATATGTTGATCGCACTGCTGACAGCGGTCACCATAGTTGTGGGGATGCGCATCATGGGCTCCCTCCTGATTTCAAGCCTGATTATTTTTCCGGCCCTGTCATCCATGCGGATATTCCGAAGCTTTCGGGGAGTGATCATCACCTCGGCAGCCATATCCATGCTCTGCCTTTTCTGGGGGATCGTCGCTTCCTATGCTTTTGACACTCCTGCAGGCGCCAGCATCGTGGTGATAAACCTGCTGGCTTTCGGGGTTTGCTGTCTTTTAGGGCTAATTCCCAGAGAGGAAAAGAAATAGTTAAAAAGGTTGGTTGCGGGCTGCAACTTCGGTTTGACAAATGGTAAATACTGGAGATATAATGTGTTTATATAGTCAGTTGTCGTTTTTGATCGAATATGGCAAGGGAGGCACAGCTTTTTGGACATTTATATCGCCAGACAGCCGATTTTCAACAAGAACTTGAGCATCTACGGATATGAGCTTTTATACCGCAGCGATTCTAAAAATCGATATGAAAATGAGGACCACAACGGAGCGACTGTGGAGCTTGTCAAAAATTCCTTTCTTGTACTTGATTTTGACCATCTTACGGACGGAACCAGAGGCTTTATTAACTTCACCCAGGACCTCTTGGAGGCGGATATACCGCAAATGCTCCCCAAGGAGAAGGTTGTGGTTGAGATCCTGGAGTCCGTTGCGGCCACGGATGCCGTCGTCGATGTCTGCAGGCGACTGAAAAAAGAGGGATATGTTCTCGCTCTGGACGATTTGATCTGTGACAGACTGGATAGCGATTACAAAGAATTGCTGGACCTTGTGGACATTATCAAAATCGATTTCCCTGTGACTGATAAAAAAAAGCAGCGGGAGCTGATAAGAAAGTACGGATATAAAATCATGTTCCTTGCTGAAAAGATAGAAACACGGGAGGACTTCAAGGAAGCTGCGGAGATGGGATACGAGCTGTTCCAGGGTTACTTTTTCTGCAAGCCAATCATGATGAAATCAAGGGACATTTCCTCCCTGAACACCCATCTGATTGAAATTTTGAAAGAGCTGCAAAAGACGCAGCCTGACATCAACAGGATTACGAAAACCATCGAAAAGGATCTGGCCCTTACCTATAAGCTTTTGAAAATGGCAAATTCCGTTTATTACGGGGCGAAATGCGAGATCACCAGCCTGAATCAGGCGGTAATCCGCCTTGGGATACAGGAAATGAAACGCTGGATTTCCATCCTGCTGGTCAAGGATTTTGAGACGGACGAAAACAGCGAACTGATAAAGGTGAGCCTATTAAGAGGAAAGCTGCTCTCACTCATCGCTCACGAGCTAAAGCGCAATGAGCAGGAAACGGATTTCTTCTTCACAGGAATTTTATCCTCCATCGACGTCATTATGGACAAGGACATGGACATCATCCTGGAAGACCTTGCAATATCAGGGGACGTCAAGAAGGCTTTGATGGGCGAACAAAACAAATTGAGGGCTTGTCTTGACACGGTTCTTTATTACGAGAAGTTCGAGTTCGATGAGGCAATGGCGAATCTTGCGGAAATGGGAATTGATCTTGGAAGGTTTACGGAGCTTTATATCAAAGCGCTCACATGGCAGCGAACCATTGGAAGATAAGAGGGTTCCGGCCAGAAGGCGCCAGGACTGCTTAACAATGAACTATTATAAGAAAAAGACGGATTCCAAGCCCGGAATCCGTCTTTCTTCACGTTTTTTGAAAGGAAATATCCATTGCCTATGCTTTCAGCATGGATAGTATGTCGTTTTTACTTTTTGCCCCTACCGTGGTCTTCTCTACCTTTCCGTCTCGAATCACCACCAAGGTCGGAATGCTCATCACACGAAACTGCTGAGCCAGCTCCGGCTGCTCATCCACGTTAACCTTGCCAACCTTGGCATGACCAACCTCTCCTGCAATTTCATCGATTACAGGGGAAACCATTTTGCACGGACCACACCAGGCAGCCCAGAAATCCAGCAGTACGGGCTTATCTGACCTCAATACCTCCGCCTCGAAATTTTCCTTTGTGATTGTAATTGCACTCATTTCATTCATCTCCTTCTATGCTTATTATACCCGATGCGAAAAAAGCATCCGTAACTTTGTCACAATGCAGGATTGTGACATGCGAAAATCTAGTGTAGAATTAACTGATGACACCTAACGAAAACAATCGGAGGAAGAATATGAGAAAAAAAGCAGCAATATTGGTAATAATAGCAATGATTTTTACGATGTTGTCAGGGTTTTCAGCTCCGTCAAGTGCGAATGAGGCGGTAACCTTCAAACCCGGTGACAAGGTCCAGTTTGGTTCTTATCTGGGAGAAAAATTGACCTGGACTGTAATCGATATTGGCAAGGATGGTGATCCTTTATTATTTGCTGACAGCCTGATAGGGTCCAAAGCATACGACGTGCCGGATTACGGTAACGAAAAAAGTTATACTTGGAGCTATGGAAGTGAAAGAGAAGTCTTTCGTATGGCTAATAGCTTTGAATGGGGAGTCTGCACAATCCGTGATTGGCTGAATTCCGCTGAAGATGATGCCCAGAATATAAAGTATACAAAAGGAGTCAGCGCCTATAATAAGGGCTATGGCAATTTCATGGGCTATTATGAGGGAGAAAGCGGTTTTTTAAGTCCTAAGAATTTTTCCCCGTCAGAATCTGATTTAATTAAAAGTGTAAAAAATAAATCTTACTTGATCCAGTATTATAAAGACCTTAAAGAAGGCGGAACTCACTATGTGGAATTCCCTGAACTCAAATGGGATATATACGAGGTAAGCAAGGGATATGAAAATGCCTATTTCCGAGAAGTATCCGACAAAGTATTTTTGTTGAATACATATGAATACATCAAAGCTTATGAAACAGTCGGAGAAGATATTGTAAACTCTGATTTAATAAAACCTGCACAGGAGTTATTACAAAACAATTCCAACTTTACAGGGAAAATCAAAACGTATGTTTTGCGGGATACCTGTATGTATGGCGATGAACTTGTTCCTCAAAATATATTAGTGAATGCAAAATATGGAGAGGAAGGTTACGGCAAGGCAACTATCGTAGGTTACTTTACCGGTGCTTGGCCGACTCCACAGAATATAGAATTTAAGCATTTCGGTGTTCGCCCTGCCTGCTGGATCGACGCGTCAAAGATAAAATCGCTGGGCGGATTGGGAATCACCACATACCCGTATATCCTTAACGGCACTCCGGCACAGACAATCAGAGGGGCTGTGAATATGAGCATCAATGGCCACGAGGTCAAATTCATCGCTTCCTCAGGCGCGCCATTTATCGACAAAGCAAGCCGCACCCAGGTGCCGTTGAGAGTTGCGATGGAGAGCTATGGAGCAACAGTTTCATGGAATAATGGTTCAAAGACCGCGATAGTTGAAAAGAATGGGATCAAAGTCGAAGTACCGGTAGGAAAAAACTACATTGTAGTTAATGGACAAAACCAAACGATTGATACGTCTGCTCAAATCGTAAATGGTAAGACATATTTGCCGATAAAACCGGTAATAGAAGCCCTGGGCGGGAAAGTGTCCTGGGATCAAGCCACAAAAACTGTTATTATCTCAAAATAATAGAGCTTTGTCGCAGCCTTGCCGATCCACTTTTGAAAGTAAATATTTTAAAATAAAGTTTCATTAATAAACAGACTTAAAATTATCAAAGAAAAGTCCATTTCCCGGTCGCTAAAAGACAGGGAAGCGGATTTTTTTTATGAGAACAAACCTGCTCGGTCAAAGGTTGAATTAGATAATAAATTTCTGCCCAAATAGATTCGGTAAAATTCGCGCAGCAATTTGACTTTTTACCGTTTTTAGAATAAAATTGCTATATCTTTCCAAAATATCTAAGGAGGTATCGCCTTGAAGTCTGAAATCAGAGATCCTGAAAAGAGTTATTTTGTGAAATTTATCATAGCGACTCTTTGCCTGGTCTTGATTTTTGCTGTTTCCATCGCGCATTCCAGATATATAGATCAAAAGATATCCGATATCAGCAAGACCTATCTGTCAAAGCTGGCTTATCAGAACGCCCAGATTATTTACAGACAAATTTCCAACAATTTGGACAGCCTTAACATCATGGCGCGAATGCTGGGAACCCAAGAGGATTTTACCATTGAAAACCTCAGCAAAATTCTGCTGACGGAAGCCCGCAACCATGATTTTATCAGTTTGGGCGTTGTTCTGAAAGACGGCGGTCAGACCTTCACTCCAATTTTCCCGGAACGGAAATCAGCAGTGGACATGAACTTCGCTGAAGGCGGAAAAGAGGGAAGCTCGCTCTTGCTCTCTGTGGATTGGAACTACATCAACGAGATCATGAGCGGCTATGCGGGCCAGGGCGGCACTCCTTCCCGCGTGGTTGACGGAGAAACGGTCAACTTTTATGCTGTTCCCATATATCGCAATTATACAACGGAAGGCGTTCTGGCCGCATTTTTTGACAAGGATTTTTTTGATAATATTCTGTTTCCGGACACAGCCCAAAGGAGCCGCTGCGCATATATCGCCGACAAAAACGGAAATATTATTTATCGTGCGCGGAATTACGTCCATGACAGCGTATTAATAGAACTTATGGAAGAGCTCTCCGGAGGCAGGTCTGTTGACGGCTCTGCGGGGGAAAAAATGCGGAAGGACATTCAGAACGGAAAAGGCGACACCCTGGAGCTCCAACAAAATGACGAGAGAGTATTTATCAGTTATGTGCCGATTAACTTTCAAAGCTGGTACTTTGTTATGCTTACCGACGAGAAGTCGATGGCAGCACAATCAAAGAGCATTTATGACGAGCTTATGCCGGCCTTGATTTATATTGTCATTATCACAATCGCAGTAGCCACCTATTTAGTTTATGTGAGAAACCAAAGGTATAAGCGTCTGGAGAGAAAGATCCACATCGATTCCATCCATGACGAAAGCTATCGCATCATCATGGAGCAGACCGATGAAATCATTTTTGAGTATGATACCCTGGACAAGACCTATTTTCATACTGCGAATTTCCGGAAAAATTTCGGTTATGAACCTACCAGAACCGGATTTTTAGGCTCGCTGGAATCGGACTATGTTCATCCGGACGACGTGGTGCGGTTTGCTGAAATGTTTGAAAGGATGAAACAGAACCGGCGGCTTGTCGAGGCGGAAATACGCATTATCAATTCCGAAGGGGAGTATCTCTGGACCAGAGTCTATATGCTTGGCGTCTTCGACAAGGACGGAAGACTTGCAAGGGTCATCGGAAAGATCGTCAATATCGACGACAGAAAAAAGGAGCTTCAGCAACTGAAGGAAATGGCCGTTACAGATTCCGCAACCGGAGTCTACAACAAACAGACCACGGAGGATATGATAAAAGCCTTCCTCGGAGGAGAAGGAAAATTCGGCAAGCACGCCATGCTGATCGCCGATATCGATAATTTCAAGGGAATCAACGACGACCACGGCCACAGGGTGGGAGACGCTGTAATCTCGGCCATGGGAATCCAGCTGAACCGCATTTTCAGAGCATCCGACATAAAAGGACGAATTGGCGGCGACGAATTTATGATCCTGATGAAGGACATCGATGAAATCGAAACGATCATCAACAAGGCCGAGGAAATTTGCGGGATGCTGGGAAACTACGAGCTGGAAGGGAAAAAACAGATCAACTTTTCCGTCAGCGTCGGAATTGCCATCTACGATCTGGACGGCAGCACCTACGAGGAGCTGTATGAAGCGGCCGACCGCGCGCTGTACAACTGCAAGAACTGTAATAAGGGGACTTATGAATTTTGCAAGGAGACCGACAGAAGAGCAAGCTCAAGATAAAATCCGCCCAATGTAGATAGGGAAAATCTTGCGAAAAACAAACAATAATTTTATGTATGTTTGTCAACTTATGGTACAATAAAATTTAACAGTTCAAATCGAATCAGATTTTATATCATTCATTTTGAGCAGACGCTAATTTACGATTAGCCGTAATGTTTTTTGGTTTCAATCGTATCACTATGCAGCATTTTAATAAACATTGAAAGGAGAAACCGATCATGACAAAGATGAAGGAATTCTATGAAAAAGTAGCAAACGACAAGGAGCTGCAAACAAAGTTTTTTGAAATCATAAGAGATGCCGAAATGGCAGTAGAACAGGCGATAGAAGAAAAATTAACCGGCTTTGCCAAAGAAGCCGGGTATGATATTACTTTGGATGAAATGAAGGATTTTTTCAGAAAAATGAACGAATCAGAAGAAAGTGTTCTGCGGGATGAAGAGCTGGATATGGTTGCTGGCGGCAAATCCGGCGCGGGTGGGATAATGATTGCGACATCGTTTCTTTTCTTAGGGTTGGTATGTGCGGTGACCTCCATCAAAGCAGAAATTGACGGAATCCGCTGCGAAAAAGTGTTTGAGTAAATTGGTCAAGGCCTGCATTATAATTTACTCATATTACGCTTATTGATTCATTATTTTATCTGACATACACCTTAGGCAGTCTCTGACCGAAGGCGCATACAATTTCATAATTGATGGTTCCGGTTTTTTCTCCTATCTCGTCCGCCAGAATCTCCAAATCTCCCTGTTTGCCCATGAGCACCACCTCGTCGCCGAGCTTCACATCCGGCACGTCGGTGACGTCGATCATGCACTGGTCCATGCAGATATTTCCCACAACTGGAGCATAAACACCATTTACGATGACGCGGCCTTTTCCGGAGAGGTATCTCGGATATCCATCGGCATATCCGAGAGCCAGGGTGGCGATCAGGCTTTCCCTCTGGGTTGTGAACCTTCTCCCGTAGCTCACCGAAAAACCGGAGGGGACCTTTTTCAGATGTACGATATTCGCTTTTATCGACATGACCGGCTTGATGGAAAGCTGATTCCTGTCCACCTCGCAGGATGGATAGCAGCCGTACAGTACGATGCCCGGACGCACCATATCGAAGTGCGCCGCCGGCAGCTCCATGATAGCGGCGCTGTTGGCAAAGGTCCTGACTGGGATATCCAGGCCGGCCTGTTTCAGCTTGCTGTAAATATTGTTATATTGGTCGAGCTGCTGATTTGCATAGGTCTTATCCTTTTCATCCGCAGTTGCGAAATGGGAGAACAAGCCCTTGATTTTCAGATTGGAAAGCAGGCTGATCCTCTTGATTTCGGCCACTGTCCCATCGTCGGGAAGAAAACCGATCCTCCCCATACCCGTATCGACAGCAACGAAGGCCTCGATGATTTTTCCTGACCCTTTGGCGGCTTCGGATATCGCTGCAGCGTTTTCATAGGAGGAAGCAACCGGAGTAATGTTGTATTTCAGCAGGGTGCCGGCATACATTTCCGGGGTAATGCCCAGCATGATGACGGGACAGGTGATTCCGGCCTCCCGCAGCGTGATGGCTTCCTGCAGAGTCGCTACGGCGAGGGAACCGACGCCGTTTTCCAGCAGGACCTTGGAGACCGCCACGGATCCGTGACCATAACCGTCGGCTTTGACCACGCCGATGATCTCCTTGTCTCCCACCTTCCTTTTGATCTGTTTAATATTATAATCGAGATTGCTCAGATTAATTTCCGCCCAAACCGGCCGCAAGGCTTCCTGGTACATAAAGACATCCCTTTCCAAACTATGATTCATCAATTTCCACCGCTATGGAAGCGGTGTTTTTTTACGCGGTGTAGCGCACGATCATTATATACCTTGTCCATAATTATCGTCAACTAAACGGATTCAACTGATCGCGTCAAGTTAGGACGGGAAAAATAAAGCTAGAGTTTCCCCATAGTCAAAAGTCTGTGTATTAAATCCCTCGAAACGCTCGTAATGCTAGTGCCAATTGAGTACGC
>JAEZLP010000018.1 GCA_023415235.1 Bacillota bacterium | reverse complement strand
TAAGATCTCTTTGACTAAATTTCTGCACTATGGAGTTATCAAGGTACTGTGCCTTTCTTCAAGGCATCCGCGTTTAGCGAACTTTTATATCATATCGCACTCGCGGCTTTCTGTCAACCCGGTTTTTCAACTTTTCTCGAATTTTATTCCGGCCAGTTTTTTCCGGTTTGACCCCTCCGCCCCGGTGTTTGTCCGGTTCGAGAGGTGCTTTATCATAGTATCAAAGATGGTTCTTCCTGTCAACCGTTTTGGCGACTTTTTTCATCTTTCTTTACACTCTGTCCGTCTCGTCCGTTATGGCCGCAAATGACCGACAGCTTTATTATCCTAACAAATCTAACTTCTTCTGTCAAGCCGTTTTATCAACTTTTTTCGATTTTATCCTTCCCATTTTTTAGCGCTTGTTTCGCTACATTTATATAAGCGAAATCCGACGTATAAAATTATGCCGATGGCATTGTAGAAGGAGAAGAAGAGATAAACCATCCTGGCTCCCCAGAAATCAAGGACAACACCGCTGATAAACTGGCAGAGAATCGAACTCAGGCTGGACGAAACGGCTTGATACAAGGTCATGGCCATTCCGATCATCGGCCGCTCCACAAGCTTGGCAATATATCGGACCAGCTCTACCAGCACGATTCCGTTTACCATACCCTGAATAAAGAAGGTCCCTATAAGAAGCGCCGGCGCAGGTCCGGTGCTGTACCAGAGGTACCGCAGCGCCGAGATGGTCATGGAAATCAGGATCATCCTTTCCATGGTAATCATTTTCTCCAGCCGCTCTGTCAATGCCATAAAAGGGGCTTCCCCTCCACACATAAGAAGGAACGCAACTCCGATGCCGGCGATACTTCCACCTACATCTTTATATAGAAATCCGAAATAGATATTGTTTGCAACATTGGTACCGCAAATAAAAAAGGCGGCAAAAAGCAAAGACATCAGTTTTTTATTGCGAAGCAGGATCAGATAATCACCCTTGCGCTGCTTTTTATGGGGTTCTTCCTTTCGGCCCTCGATCTTGACGTCCTCCGTCCATTCCACCACATTGGCGTCTTTCATCTGTTCCGCTTTTTCCAGTACAAGCCTGCTCTGATTCATTTTCAAGCGGGCAATTATGACCCCTGCCACTGTATAGCCGGCTGCACAAAGCGGAAAAATTACCATAAGATTTACCGCATCGGCAATTTGCCCGGCAAGAAACACTCCGGCTGCAAAGCCGATAGCTCCCCACTTTCTTACCGCGCCAAAGGGAATCCTGTTCTCCAGCGTCATGGCATCTGTCAACGGTATGATTGGGGTTTGGAAAAAGGAAAAAGCGACATAGCCGATTAAGAATATCGCGTATTGCCTCACAAAAAGCAACCCCACCACGATCAAAGTCGCCATGAGGCACAACATTAAAACGATGTTGGAGCTATCTTTGGCGTGGTGGTAGCGGTAACCCCAAAAGGGGGATGCGAAGATGCCGATTGCGGTAGCGCAAGCAGTGATGGTTCCGATTTGGACTCCTGAAAAACCGATATGAGCAAGATACTGTCCCAGAAGCGGCACCAGCATGCCCAGCGCTGTATAGGTAAAGGTATATATACCCACATAGCTGTAGTACTTTTTATCCATTGTTTGTTCTATATCCTTCTCATGTTCGTTGAATTTCTAGCGGCGACCGGCCTACTGACCGGCAACTTTTAGTATAACAGCGATATTTTAGGTGCACAATAGTTTTAAGTGTGATTTTGCGGAGGTGAAACAAATGCTGATCATATTGATCCGGACCATAATCCTGTATTTTATCGTTCTCTTTGTGATTCGAATCATGGGAAAGGCGGAGCTTTCGAAAATGGATCCCTTTGAAATGGTGCTGCTGTTTATGATAGCAGAGCTGGCCGCCATTCCCATCGAGTCGGTGGATATCCCGCTATTAAGCGGAGCCGCCGCCATCCTGACATTGCTGTTTCTGGAGGTCTCTCTTTCGTATCTTTCCATTAAGAATCAAAGAATTAACAACCTTCTGAACGGAAAACCCAGTCTTATCATAAACCGCGGCAAGATTGACGAAAAGGTAATGAAGCAACAGCGAATCAGCATCGATGACCTGATGCAGCAGCTGAGGCTGAAGAACTCTCCGTCCTTAGCGGATGTTGAGTTTGCCATTCTGGAAGCAAACGGCGATATGAGCTTTATCCCAAAATCGGATAAGGCTCCTCTGACTCCTTCCGATATGGGAATCTCCGTTTCCCAAAAACTCATGCCTATGGTGCTCATCTCAGACGGCACATTCTACGATGCAAATCTAAGGATGCTGGGAAAAGGGGAAAACTACCTGAAAAAAGAGCTTTCCAAGGCAGGGATCGGCGATTATTCCCAGGTGTTTCTTTGTTTTAACGATGAGAAGGGGCAGCTTCATGTCTACCCGAAAGGAAAGAGCCGAAAAGAACTGAGAAAGGAAGTCAGTCTGAAGTGAGAGCCTTGATCGTATCGATCCTTGGTATTGCAGTCATTGTTGCCGGCTGGGGCAGCTTTGTAAAATACTCCGACAGGAATATCCACCAATTAATGAATGCCATCGAAGAGGACATCCTGATCAGCGTTTATGCGGAGGATTGGGGAAAAGCGGAGGATCAGTTCAACGACCTTTCGAAGAAATGGCACAAGCAGAAGAAAGTCTATTCCTTCTTTTTTAATGCGAAGGACATCAACGATACGGACTTTTCCATAGCCAGAGCGAAAAATTACATCTACTCTGAAAACGTACCTCTTGCAGCCGGCGAGTTGAACTGTATCAAGGAACAATTGGGGTTTTTACACGCGAATGAGCTGATCACTATTGATAATATATTCTAGTTATAGTACTATCATAGCGGTAGAGTAAATATTGTGCGTAAAGTGTCATAAGATGGGATGTTGCTTATGAACGAAAAACGAACGGTTTGCGGTACAATATTGCATCCACTACTGCATTAAGGAAATTCTTTCTCTTTAGTGTAGTGATAATCTTCTGAAGAGGAGGGATTTTTTATGAACAAAAAATTTACTACGCAGAATCTATTGCTGTTGGCGCTTTTTGCCGCAATCAGCATCGTACTTACAAGGTTTCTTTCTTTCTACCTGCCGGTTCTTGCTGTAAACACGGTTAGAATCAGTCTGGGGAACATTCCGATCATACTGGCGGGATTGCTGCTGGGACCTGTTGCCGGAGCCGCAACAGGAATCACCGCCGACATTATCGGAGCAACCATGTTTTCACCTTTTGGCTATTTCCCGGGGTTTACCCTCTCAGCTGCTCTGGTGGGCTTTTTACCCGGAATCCTGAAAATCTATTTCAAGAAGCTTGACCGGTATTCCAATGTGCTTCTCATTGTATTCATTACGGAACTGATCACTTCCATGGGTTTGAATACCCTTTGGGTAAGCATAACCACCCATGTGAATTATTTCGTTCTGCTGGTTCCCCGAATCGGCATCACTCTGGTCATGATGCTGGTGTATTCCTCCATCGTCTATGTCCTGCTGAAGAGACTGAATCGGGAGCTCCGGTAATATCATAGCCCAGGGAGTCAGACTCTCCGGGTATTGGTTTGGTACTTTCCGCAGCGATCCTGAAAGCATCCGATCTGTATTCCACCAGCTCTGAGAATCACCACTTCGCAATGATTGCTGCAGTCACCGCACTCAAAGGTTTCCGTTTTAATATCATCACGACCCACTTCAAATCCTTTGAAGCGGGTTTTTTGATTTACCTCTTTCATATATTCCTGCGCCAGAACAGCGGAACCGTAAGCACCCATCACCTTATGATATTCCGGCACAAGAATTTCACAGCCCAAAGCCTCCTCCAAGGCGCGGCGGATCCCCTTATTTGACGCAACACCACCCTGAAAGCATACCTTGGGAAGGATTTCCTTACCTTTCGCCACATTGCTCAGATAGTTCCTTACAAGTGCTTTTGACATCCCCGCAATTATATCCTCCATCGTACATCCAAGCTGCTGCTTATGTATGATATCGGATTCTGCAAAGACTGCGCACCGTCCGGCAATTCTCACCGGGTTTGAGGAACGAAGGGCGAAATCGCCCAGTTCGCCCACCTCCATTCCCAGCCGCTCTGCCTGACGATCCAGAAATGATCCGGTTCCGGCAGCACAGACGGTATTCATAGCGAAATCGATGATGACGCCTCCGTTCAGCAGGATGATTTTGGAATCCTGACCGCCGATTTCAATGATGGTCCTGATCCCCGGATCAAAGGTGGCCGATGCAACTCCATGGGCTGTTATTTCATTTTTCACTACATCGGCGCCTGTAACAGCCGCTGCAAGGGTTCTTCCGCTGCCGGTGGTTCCGACTCCGGCAATTTCTTGATTATCATATCTCACGGAAAGCTGCCGCAATCCTTCCTTGACAGCCTCGATGGGATTTCCCTTCGTTTTCAGATAAAGTTGATCGAGAATCCTCCTGTTCTCATCCATTACAACAAGATCCGTGCTGACGGAACCTACATCAATGCCCAGATAATACATTTGACTTCCCCCTGTTTTTCTTGTTTGTTGCAAGCGGTATATGACCGATCCAGTCCTGATTTCCGTGAGTCCGGTTTCCCACCTCCCGGGTCATTTCCGCTCTCTTCTTTCTGGCAAGCATGTCGATAAATGCTTCGATTCTGGTGATATACCCCGCCTCTCCTCCCATTTCATCATAAATGACAGTTAGAATGCTCAGGTTGTCTTCTTTCATCATTCGTGCAAAAACGGCTTTGGCTACAATTTCCGGCATGCAGCCCACCGGAAACACCTGTATGATCCCGTCATATCCCTTCTTCCGGCACAGAACCCCCTCTTCAACGGTTTCCTTGGCATAGCCGCCAATGGCATACGGCAGATAATGATTGCGCTTTGCAAGCAAGCCTTTCGTCTGATAAGGATTGACTACCGTTCGGTTAATCCACCAGCCCAGGGTTACCCTTTTATGAAATGCGACGCCCATATCCATCAGCAATTCTTCAATGTGATGATTGGCGAAAGGTTCGATCATGGAAAAGATCTCTCCGGTAAGAAGCACCTTTAAAGGCTGCCTGCCGAAGTCGACCGGAATCTTTTCAAGATCACTGAGCCGATTTCGGATGATGCGAAGCGCCGTCCTGCTGTCTTCGGCCTCTGCCAGCTCTTTCCGGCAGGCTGAAAGCGCTTTTTTGCAATAGCCCTTCTCCACCTCGTAGCCGGCCAGAATATGGGCTCGTTGATCCAGGAGTTCCAAATTTTTAACCACCTTGTAAGTCCGGTTCAAAGCCCGGAGGATCGTCGGTTTTGACATTTGGCTGTCGGAAACCACCTGGGCCAGTCTTCGCATCAGCTCCTTCTTTCCTATGGCCTGTGTGGAATCCAGAAGAATCCACCGGAACGGATAACCCCGTTTGTCCAAAATGGATTTTAGCAGCTCCGCGTATTCTCCTAAACGGCAGGGGCCCATGGTCGCCGGCATGATGACGGTATCGGCGCCTTTATGATAGGCCTCTATCAGGTTTGCCGCCATCAGCTTGAAGGGGATACAGATCTCGTCAGGACAGATGCTGCTTCCCGCTTCCAGACCTTTCAAAGAATTTCCATTTGGAGTGACAATTTCAACGCCGATTTCCGAGAAAAAAATCCGCCCGATCAAATGTGCGTCACCAATATGGGGAAAGGTAATCTTCATTTCAGCACCTCCCGGAAGGCTTCCAGCCTGGTATTATATCCCGCTTCCCCCGTCTGCTCGTCCAGCTTGAGAACAAGAAAGGGGAACCCGCCAATCCGATTTCTGATCATTTCGATCGTGACGGAATCCGTTCCGCAGCAAAAGGAGGAGACGTAGATGATTCCGTCTATCTCGTTCCGCTTCATCAGTACCAGGGCAGGAGCAAAATTGTGAATAAAGAAAAACCAATAAGGCTGTTTGATCAAGTCTTTCATTTCCTCCATCATTTCAGAACGGCTGACCCATTCCTCCGTGACCGCTCCGATATCAAGCTCGTGAAGTTTCCGGAGCAGATTGAGATTGGCAAAGGAGTCGTAAATGTTATAAGGATGACCGGCCAGAAAGACTCTGTGTCGATATCCCTTTTCGTTGAGGCCGCGACTGGTATTTCTCTGATTTTCCATGGCAGACCGGTATGCCTTCTTCATGGCGGAGCTGCCAACCCCGATTTGTCTGCAGCCCTTTTTCAATGCCTTTTCCAGTCTTCTTCTGTCATCTATATAAAGGGGCTCCGTGAAAATCTGCTTCGATTTCCCCGTGCCGCTTTCCACCAGTTCTGGCAGCCCCCTGAATTTTGGGCAGATGGATTCTCCGAATTCCGTAGTCATAATTCTGGGAACGACAATGAAATCGCAGGTTTCCTGAAGCTTCGCCGCATGTCCGTGAAACAGCTTCATTGGCAGACAGGCCTCATCGACGCAGCAACGGGTGCCGAGATCCAATATCTCTTTGCATGAAATAGTGGAATACTCAGTGTCTATGTTCAATTCATTAAAAAAAGTCCTGATAAAGGGCTCATATCTGTAGTATAAAAGTCCACCGGGAATTCCGATTTTCATAAAAAAACCTCCAAGCAATACTATTAGTATTGCCAGGAGGGTTTTCCTTTCATACGTGTTTTCGGACCGGCTTTTTCTTTTTTCCTGCCCTGCCCGACCTGAATGGAATAGAATCCACTACTCTATGATTTCATACATGGAGGCCGCCGTCTCCTTGGTGCTGTGCTCAGACAGCATCAGGACCCTGGCCTTAATCTGCGCGTTGCCAAACTGAATCAGGATGGTATCGCCAACCTTCACCTCGCTGCCTGGTTTTGCAGCTTTTCCGTTGATCAGGATTCTATCCTGTTCGCAGGCTTCCTTTGCGATGGTTCTTCGCTTTATCAGTCTGGAATTTTTTAAAAATTTGTCGATTCTCATATATCCCTTTCCCTATTGATTAAAGGAGGTTGTTGCGTCGGTTCCGTTACAAAAATGAAAAAGGCAGCGGAACCGCTGCCTTTAAAATAATTCCTTATTTGTTTACTGCATCCTTCAATGCTTTACCAGCTTTGAATACCGGAGCTTTTGCAGCCGCTATCTTTATAACTTCACCAGGTTTTCTGGGGTTTCTACCTTGTCTTGCTTTTCTCTGACGAGTTTCAAAAGTACCAAAACCGATTAACTGTACTTTGTCTCCCTTAACAAGGGCAGCCTCAACACTTGCAACAAATGCATTTACTGCAACCTCAGCATCTTTCTTCGTGAAACCTGTTTTTTCTGCTACGCTAGCAACTAATTCTGCTTTATTCACCGAACATAACCTCCTTTAAATTGTTAAATTTGATTGGTTTGAAGTGAAACACTTCCCTCTACCCACTTAAGTTCATCAAAGATTTCGTTCCATCTTTTTTGCATCTTCCCATAGCTTGTCCATTTCTTCAAGGCTCATATTCTCTAATTGTTTTCCTTGAAGCTTGGCTGCTTTCTCAATAAAACCAAATCTATCAATAAACTTAGATGAAGTAAAGTTTAAAGCCTCTTCTGGATTTACTCCCAGGAATCTAGCTACATTCACCACCGCGAATAATAGGTCTCCAACTTCTTCCATTATGCTGGCTTGGTCGTTTCCTTGGTAAATCTCAAGGAGCTCGCTTGTCTCCTCTTTTACTTTCGAAAACGCGTCGCTTACATCATCCCAGTCGAATCCTACCTCTGCAGCCTTCTTTTGTATCTTGTAGCTACGAATCAAAGCAGGCAATGCACTCGGTACACTCAGCAAAGAATCAGTATGCGTCGTGTTTCCCCTTTCTTTTCTTTTCACATTTTCCCATTTTTCAAGGACTTTGTCAATACTTTCTGAATTTTTGTTCAAAAAAACATGGGGATGTCGACGTATCATTTTCTCACATTCTCGGTTGGCTATGCTGCATAAGTCGAATCTTCCGGATTCACTGCCCAGGTTTGCATGAAAAATCACCTGTAGAAGCACATCCCCAAGCTCATCCTCCAGGCTGTCAAAATCCTCGTTATCAATTGCATCCGCTGCTTCATAGGCTTCTTCCAGAAGACAGGAACGTATGCTTTTATGGGTTTGTTCCCTGTCCCACGGGCAGCCTTCCTCGCTGCGAAGCAACGTGATGATATCTGCCAGTCTTTTTACCGCTTCCTCGGCGGTTTTTCCCGCTTCATAATATTTTTCGTATTCTTTTCTCATGCTGCGTATCCTTTTTCTTCTGGTGCAAGTTTTTAATAAACAATCGATTTTTTTCTTTTTCTTTATTTTGTATCTTATTTTTTAATTTTATTGATCAGATTCAGGATTTTTCCGCCCTTTGGCAGCGCTTTCAGTTCCTCCTTCCGGATGGACTTGGTGACAAAGAGCATAGCGCAGTAAACCACTACTCCAATCAGGATCGAAATCATAGCGGATAATGCATTGCCAAAGAAGCCGAAAAGAATACGGTAGCTGAGCCACACCATTCCGCTCATGACCAGGGCGGAAGCAACCGGCTTGACAAAGGTCAGCATCAGGTCGAATTTTACTCCGGTAATCCGCTTCACTGCAATGATGTTCAACGTGGAAGCCACGATGTAGGCTGCAACTGTTCCGATGGCCGCGCCTTTCACATTGATATCCTGAATGCCCGTAAGCGTATAAGTAAGCACTACTTTAACCAGTGCGCCGATAAAAAGATTGACGACTGGTATCATGGGTTTGCCGAGTCCCTGCAGGACTCCTGTCAAAGTCTGAACCGTCGACAGGAAAATAACGCCGAAGGCCATAACAAACAAGCATGGGGCGGCGCTTACGGCGCTCGCCTTTTGAAACGGATAAAGCAGAAGCATGATCGGTTCCGCCAGCGTCATCAGTCCAAGCGCGCAGGGCAGCCCGATAATGATTGCGGTGCGGATTCCCAAGCGCACATTATAATTCAGGAAAACCATATCTCTCTGCTTATATGCCGCCGCAACTGCCGGGACCAGACTCATGGCAATGGCCTGGGTAAGCACCTGGGGGAAATTGATCAAAGGCCCCGCCATACCGGTCAGCTGACCGTACAGGCCATTGGCGGCCTCTCTCGTCCAGCCGGTTTCCGTTAGCCGGCGTATGACGATGCCGACGTCAATGGTGTTCATGATGGGCATGATGGCGGCGCCTATGGTTACGGGAACCGCAATCATAAAAATCTTCGCCAGAATCTCGCTGCCCTTTTCCGTGCTGACTCGACGGGTTCTATCCACGTCGCCTTTCAGACTGTCTTTCTTGAAATAGTATATGGCCACAACGGTAATCAGCCCCGTAACGGAGCCTGCCGTTGCGCCGAAGGAAGCTCCGGCCGCGGCAAAATCCCTGCCCCGGCTGACGAGAAGATAGGCCAGAGACAGACCGGCAGCCACCCTGAAAAATTGCTCCACCACCTGAGAGGTTGCCGTAGGCTTCATATCCTGCAGCCCCTGGAAATATCCTCTGTATGCGGCCATAAGCGGTACAAACAGCAACGCGGGCGCGATTGCCATCATGGCATATTTCGCTCCGGGGTTTCCGATGGCACCGACAATCCGCTCTGCTCCAAAGAACAATATGGAGGAAGAGCAAATCCCGATGGAAAACAGCAGGATAAAGGATACCCGAAATACCCGGTAAGCCTCATAATGGTGGTCAACGGCAACCCGTTCCGAAACCATCTTGGAGATCGCAATCGGGATTCCCGCCGTGGCCAACGTCAGAAAAAGCACATAAATAGGATAGGCTGTTTGATAATAGCCCATCCCTTCGTCACCGATTAAATTGGCCAGGGGGATCCGAAAGAATGCCCCCATGATTTTAATGATGATCCCTGCAATCCCGAGAATCACAGCACCCTGCATAAAAGATTTTTTTGCCATCTATTTTAGTTCTCCCAGTATTCTTTTCGTTGATTTTTCAGCTTCAAATACTACCTTTTCAATATCCATGGTTAGATATTCCCCATTCCGGTATAAAACCCTTCCGTCTACCATGGTCAGAAGAACATCTCCTCCACACGCCGAATAGACCAAATTCGTGGCCATGTTATGGATCGGGCGCATGTTGGGCTTAGACAGATCCATCACAATGAGGTCCGCCTTGAAGCCCACCGCCAGTTTACCGCAGTCATCTCTTCCCTGGCCCTTGGCGCCGGCATAGGTTGCCGCCTTCAGCGCTTCCACCGGGGTAATCAGGGTCGGATCATACTGCTTTCCCTTGTTGGCAATGGCGAAAACCTTCATTTCTTCTATCATATCAAGACTGTTATTGCTGGCAACGCTGTCGGTGCCAATGGCCACATTCACGCCCTTTGAAAGCAGACGTGGCACATTGCATACGCCGCTTGCCAGCTTCAGATTGCTGATGGGGCAGCTTGCTACAGTGACTCCCTTTTCAGTCAAAATGTCAAAGTCCTCACCCTCCAGCCATACACAATGGGCTGCAGTGGCTTTTGTATCAAAAATGCCCTGCTGGTTCAGATACTGAACCGGAGTCAGGCCGTGTCTCTTCTTGCATTCCTCATGTTCGAATTCCGTTTCGGAAACGTGGACATGCATATTGGCGCCTACTGATTTCATATATTCCGCCAGATGACGTGCAGTTTTGGGATTTGAAGTATATTCTCCATGAAGGCTTACGTCGACCTTTAGCCTGCCGTTGCCTTCATTGTGATAGGCTTTAAAATACTGTTTTGTCTCCAGAAAGCCCTGGAGCTCGTTGATATCTCCGTCCTCCGAAAAGTTTACGACGCCCCGCCCCATATTGTTCTTCACACCGGTCTCAAGAATGGCTCTCGCCATGTCTTCGCCGAAATAATACATATCCGTGGTGGAGACGATACCGAATCGCAGCGACTCGGCGATTCCCAACATCATACCGGCGTAGACGGATTCCCCGTTCAGCTTGTCTTCAAAGGGGAAAATTCTTTTGGTGAGCCAGTCCTGCAAGGACATGTTTTCGCCGTATCCTCTCATCAGCGTCATAGGAGTGTGGGCGTGGGAGTTGTAGAAACCGCTCATCAGGAGCTTTCCTTTTCCGTCATAGCTATCTCCATAATCTTCCTTCGGTTCTACGGTATCAATATAGTCAATGGTGTCACCCTTTATACCAACATACATTTTATCTCTAAAATCAAAATTTTCATCCAAAATGGCAATATTCCTGAAAAGCATGGTTCTTTTCCTCCTTTTGAGTCTCGATTCTTCCTTACGGCGAAGCCGCCTGCGGCCTTGCCGCACTAAAATCCGCGGAATCATTATATTTTGCGAGCAGCGTCGAGCAAAATATATTGATTCTTCCTTACGGCGAAGCCGCCTGCGGCCTTGCCGCACTAAAATCCGCGGAATCATTATAACACTAATACTACTAAAACAACAGCAGAAAAAATCTTTGAATAAATACCACCCTACTACAGATACTATTTCCATAGGAAAAAAAGGTAAATTTGATTTAGAAAGAGAGGACAATCAAATGAAGGCAACAGGAATAGTGAGAAGAATCGACGATCTTGGCCGTGTCGTTATTCCAAAGGAAATCCGACGAACTATGAGAATCCGTGAAGGCGATCCACTTGAAATATTCACCGACAGAGAAGGGGAGGTTATCCTGAAGAAATATTCACCAATCAGTGAATTGAGTCAATTTGCCGGGGAATATGCGGAATGTGCGAATACAGTGCTTGGCGATATGGTATTGATCTCCGATACCGATCACATTATAGCAGTATCGGGAGGACCGAAAAAGGACTTCATTGAAAAAAGAATCGGAAAGGACCTGGAGAAGGTGATCCAGGAGAAAACAAGCAAGGTGGTTTTAGAGAAGGGAGCACTTTGCGCGGTAACCGCAGACGACAATGCATCATCTGATTTTCAGTCCCAGATCCTCGTTCCTATCGTATCCCAGGGAGATGCCATCGGTTCCATCGTAATTCTTTCCAAGGATGATCCATTAGGAGAAACGGAGCTGAAGGCTGCGGAAATCGGGGCGACCTTTTTAGCCAGGCAGATGGAAAGCTGAGCCGTTCGTTAAATACCAGATATCAAGCTCACCTATGCAGATACAAACGAAAAAAGAATTGCTGGGTGTTATCTTAACGAACAGAGAGGCAAGTCTTCAAATATAAAGCTTGCCTCTTTTTTATATGGAATGTTCCTATTGTCTTCCAAGTTGGTTATTCAAATACTTTTAAGCACGCATCTGTATCACCTTTATCATTCGCGATCTTATTTGCGCCCACCGAAGCCCCTATACATATAAGGCCAACACTCATAAACGACACAAATATCATCATACCTCCCTCTTTGCTTTTCCCTCCGGCTACCTGATCCAACTCAGCATCAGACAGTGTTCCTTCATTTGTTTCCACCAGTCCCTTAAAGAACTCTTGCATTTCCTTCATCGTCACATCAAAACCCGCTTCCTTTGCGAATGCGATCAGCTTCGCTTCCGACTCTTCTTTTCCGGCTGTCTCTGCATCCTTCATGATTTGTACGAGTTTTTCCTGCAGCGCGCTGTCTCCGACCACTTTTTCATAGAGTTCCTCCATCTTTGGTATAATCGTTTCTCCTTTCATATTACGACCGCTATCAATATTTATTTGATTGTAACATTATTTTCATATACGATACAAGATTCAATGTGTTACGTACTTTCTCCGGTAATATTTATGTCAAAATGTTAATAACATTACCGTTTGACATTTTAAGGAAAAGGGTTATATTGTAATTACAAAGGCTATTTTCCATAGCCTTCCATTTAGTTTTTCAAACAGGCCACCGCAATAATCAAATTCCCTTTATGTAATTAGCGAAATACGCGATTTGTGATATCCCGGAATAAGCAAGTTAATTACTCATCAGGAGCAGACTATGAGCAATAACAAGGATCAGGGCAGACCGTATTTTGTATTGAATCAAGCCGGTATCATGGAAGAGGTCAGCGAAGCTTTTTGCAGTTTTACCGAATTCAGCAAAGAGGAGCTGGTCGGAAACACGGCGGATCATGTGTTTCCTGGACTGATGCGCGCGGAAATGCCATTCCATCGGTTTGAGCAGCCTGCCGAAACGTTTCTTTTCACAAAAACCCTTCAATATAAGCATATTTCCGCCTATCCCATTCTGAACGAACCGACCAGGACAGTCTTTGCAATAGAGGAAATCCCGAATTCAAGCTTTGAGAA
This sequence comes from Bacillota bacterium, assembly GCA_023415235.1. Classification (GTDB taxonomy): domain Bacteria; phylum Bacillota; class Clostridia; order Peptostreptococcales; family Anaerovoracaceae; genus Anoxybacterium. The sequence goes on along the minus strand of JAEZLP010000018.1, from coordinate 23,664 downwards.
AAAAAATTATTTTATTATGCAGATTTTTGAAGAAAATAAAATCGGTGTCGGGCTCTATACTCCGGAACAGACGCTGATTCTTGCCAATGAAAAATATCTTGGCTATCTTCCGAAGCTTTTCCAGTCAAGAGAGACTGCTTACGGGAGAAATCTCCGGAATATGGTCCCTCACTGGAGCCTGCTTCCGAGAGAGGGCATCCGGTTCTGGGAAAACTCCTTGTTACCCGTTAAGGAAAACGGCAAGACCGAATATCTTATCTCCTTCCTTTTCGATGTGGAAGAGAAGGTCCTGAGCGAGGAGCTTATGAAGGAACAAAAGGAGTGGTATGAATTGCTCCTTGATAATATGTCCGACGGACTGATCTGCATCGATCAGGACTATGATATCATTCACATGAACAAAGCGGTTAAGGCTTTCCGGGATCTATACGGAATCAATTTTAAGGTGGAACCATACTATGATGTTCATGGGATTGAAATCCCATGGGAGGATTTGCCCAGCAGAAAGGTGCTCAGAGGCGAGACAGTACACCACCATCGGTTTATGATTAGAAAAAATGGCCGCCAGATTTACATTGAATGCAACGGAAGCGCGATCAGGAACAGGGACGGCTCACTGAAATACGGTATCCTGAATTTCAGAGATGTGACCACAACAATCGAATACGAAAACAGAATCAAGAGTCAGAAGGAAGAACTGGACGCGCTGCTTGACAATATGGTCGAAGGGATGATAATCGCAGATCCCCATGGTTATGTTATCAGGATGAACAAAGCAGCCATGCAAATGCTGAATTTAGCAGAAGCCTCCAGTCTGAATCATATACAGGAACTAAGCGATGAATATGAGCTGACGGACTTGGACGGCAATATTCTGACGCTGAAAGAAAAGCCCATAGCGAGAGTCGGCCTTTTTAAGGGAAAATTCAGCAATCTTGAGTTATGGATTCATTTTAAAAAAATCGTGAGGGATCCATGTCTGTGCAGTTTTGCCGGCATTCCCATCTACAATGAACAGGGAGAATTCCTGTATTCCATTCTTACTTTTAAAGATATCACAGAACAGTGGCGCACACAGGAAAAGCTGATGAACGCCGTCAAGGAGAAAAACGAGATTCTAAGCGAAGCAATGGCATTCAAGGATGAATTCCTGTATCTGATCACCCACGAGATGAAAACCCCTCTGGCAGTGATCAATTCCGCCTTGCAGACCATTCAAATCCTTCATGACGACCTGCCGGGCAAACTGGTCAAATACCTTAGGACGATCAAGCAGAACACTAACCGGCAGCTGCGTCTTGTCAACAACCTGCTCGAAATCATACGGATCAACTCGGGTAAAATAGTAATCAATAACGATTTTTTTGATATCGTGGATCTGACGGATATGGTAGTCAGATCAATCCAATCTTATGCGACGCAAAAGGAGGTAGAGGTCATCTTCCTTCCTGGGATTACAAAAAAAATCATTTACATCGATGAAGAAAAGGTCGAGTGGATCCTTATGAACCTATTGTCCAATGCGCTGAAATTCACACCGAAAGGAAAGGCAATCAAGGTCCGGGTATATACGCGCAAAATGCAGGGCAAGAGCAAGGTGTGTATCAGCGTCAGCGATGAGGGGATCGGCATCCCTAGAGACAAGCAGAATCTGATCTTTGAACGGTTCGGCCAGGTAAGGAGAAATCCTTCCAAGCCTTCCGAAGGAACGGGCATCGGGCTATATCTGGTCAAGCTGCTGGTGGAATTAATGAACGGATCCATTACTCTGGAGAGCGAAGTGGGTAAGGGAAGCAATTTTACTGTGATTCTTCCCGATGTAAGGCCGAAGCAAACCGATTTTACCGAAAAAAAGACTTCTGAAGAGCTTGAGTCTGACTCCCGTCTTACCAACGAAACGGAGATTCAATTGTCCGATATCTATTTTTAAAAGAACAAGGGCTGAGAACCTATCATCGTCTCTCAACCCTTGTTATATAAAGCATGCCGATAGAAGTCGATCCTTCCGAAGTTTATGTTACCCCTCCAGATTCCCCTTGTATTCATCGGTCAGGTACTCAATCTTTACAGATTTTCTCAAATCGTAAATTTGTTTTTGCGCTTCCTGGCTGACAAGATTTGAAATTATGGAATCTTTCACTTCTTCATATGTTCTTGTACCTTGATTCTTGTCAGTCACCTTGATAATGTGATATCCAAACTCTGTCTTTACCACATCGCTGAGTTCACCAGGCTGGAGGGCAAAGGCTGCATCCTCGAATTCCTTGACCATCTGGCCCCGCCCAAAGGTTCCCAGGCTGCCCCCGGTGTCCTTTGTTCCGTCGGTTCCATATTCCTTTGCAAGATCCTCAAACTTTTCTCCTGCATTCAGCTTTTCCAGGATTTCCTTTGCCGTGGCTTCCTTCTCGACCAGGATATGGCTTGCTGTTACCTCGTCCACCTTGAAGCTGTCCAGGTTTGCATCATAATATCCTTTGGCGTCCTGCTCCAGGTTGGCCATTCCCTCTTTTACTTCAGTAAAATATGCCTGCCTGTAATTTTGGTTATAAAAGAATGCATTCAGCGTTTCATCCTCGATATTGTTCTCCTTCAAGAAGGAATTGACGATCTCAGTATTTTTAGCTTCATCCATAAAGCTCTTCAAATCATCCTCAATGGTATCAGGAAGGACTTCCTTCTCCTTCCCTGCGAAATGCTGTTTGATCACCTCCAGGGAAACCATGTCATCCAGCATCTGAGCCCGGATTGCCTCCATGCTCTCCTCCGGAAACTGAGTTAAATCGATTCCCTGTACAAATGCTGTAAACTGCAGATACTGTTCCAGCTGACTTTCATTGATGGTGGTCTCGCCGACCTTGACAAGATCTGCTCCCTCTTTTTCCTTGCCGCCGCAAGCCGCCAGACTTATGATCAAAACGATCAGCAGAAGCACCGTTAAATATTTCCTCATTCGTTACTCTCCTCTTTTGATAGAATTCCTTTATTCATATCGATTATTATAACACAAATTTCTTAAGAAATATGGTCGCCAGATGAAGTTTATTTTTTCCATTGTGACTTATCTTAATAAAGGGCTTCACCCCGCCATGGATCAGAATTCCCATTCCAAACTCTGCAGAAAGCGAGGCTACCAGCTCCGGCGTCAGTTGATTCTTTTCCAGAAAATCAAAAACAATCTTCTTTGGTTCCTCGTGGATCCTGATGATTCCCGCCTTTTCCGCCATGGCCCGGATGTGGGAAACCTTGACCAGATTCTCAACCGCAGCAGGAGGTTCGCCAAACCGATCAATCAGTTCGTCCAGAACCTCGGCTTCATCCTCGTCATCACGGATTGCGGCAATTTTCTTATACATATGAAGCTTCAGCAGTTCGTCTGAAATATAAGTCTCCGGAATATAGGCCGGTATATCGATTTCTATGGAGGTCTCCTCCCTGTCGGGATTGACGATCTCACCTCCCAGGGCTCGTACCGCATCGTCCACCAGCTTGCAATACAGCTCGTATCCGATATTCATCATGTGTCCATGCTGCTCCGTCCCAAGGAGATTTCCGGCTCCCCGGATTTCAAGGTCCCGCATGGCGATATGGAAACCTGCGCCGAATTCCGTGAATTCCTTGATGGCCCGCAGCCGTTTTTCCGCCACCTCTGTGAGGACCTTATCCTTTTGATACATCAGGTAGGCATAGGCCATCCGGGTCGACCTTCCTACTCTTCCCCTAAGCTGGTAAAGCTGGGAAAGTCCGAACCGGTCGGCGTCCAGAATGATGATGGTATTCACATTGGGAATATCAATGCCGGATTCGATGATGGTAGTGGCAACGAGAACATTGGATTCATGATTGACGAAATCGATCATGACGTCCTCCAGCTGCTTCTCGTTCATCTGCCCGTGGCCGACGGCCACTACCGCGTCAGGAACCAGGCTTGCAATCTGGGAAGCGATCTTGTAGATCCCCCGTACTCTGTTAAATACCACATAAACCTGTCCGTCCCTGTCCAATTCTCTTTGAATCGCGTCCCGAATCAGCTCGTCATCCTGTTCCAGCACATAGGTCTGCACCGGATACCGTTCCTCCGGCGGCTCCTCGATCAGGCTCATATCCTTGATTCCCACCAAAGACATATGCAGGGTTCTGGGAATCGGAGTCGCGGAAAGGGTCAGCACATCCACGTTTTTTTTCAGTTTTTTTATTGCTTCCTTATGCTGAACACCGAAGCGCTGTTCTTCATCAATGACCAGCAGTCCCAGGTCCTTGAAGCCGATATCCTTGGAAAGAAGCCTGTGGGTTCCGATGAGCACGTCCACGCTGCCTTGCTTCACCGCTTCTATGATCGCTTCCTGCTGTTTTTCACTGCGGAACCGGCTCAGCATTTCCACCTTGAAAGGAAATTTCTCAAACCGGTCCTTAAAGGTATAATAATGCTGATTTGCCAGAATGGTTGTGGGAACCAGCACTGCGGCCTGTTTTCCGTCAGCGATACATTTAAAGATCGCCCGGGCCGCAACCTCAGTCTTTCCATATCCCACATCACCGCAGAGGAGCCGCTCCATGGAAATGGGTTTTTCCATGTCCGCCTTGATTTCCTTGATACACCGAAGCTGATCCGCGGTTTCCTCATAGGGGAACATATCCTCGAATTCCCTCTGCCAGATGCTGTCGGAAGCAAAAGCATAGCCCCCTCTGGAGGCACGTTCCGCCGAGATTTCCAAAAGCTCCTTTGCCATGTTGGCAATAGCCGCCTTGGCCTTGGCTTTTGTCTTCTTCCACTCACCGCCGGACAGCTTGTTGATCCTGGGCGCCGCGCCGTCCGCTCCGATATACTTCTGGATCATATCCATCTGTTCCACAGGAACATAAAGCATATCCTCGCCGGCATATTTTATTTTCAGATAATCCTTCTTTACTTTCTGTATGGTGAGCTGCTCGACTCCGATGAATTTTCCGATTCCGTGGTTTTCATGGACCACGTAATCCCCCTTTCGGATGTCGGTAAAGGTTTTAATCGGTTTTCCGCGTTTTTCCGACGTTTTGGATTTTCTGTGCTTCTGGGTGGTAAAAATATCTCCGTCCCAAAGATAGACAATCTTTTCTTCCGGATATTCCATGCCGGAGGTGAGACTGCCCTTTGCAAGTCTGATCTGATGGGAAGTGTCAAAGCGCTCGATAAAGTTTTTAATATTCTCGATTCTTTCGTCCGTTGCGCAAACGATGCTGATATCGTAGTTCTGCTTCAGGTAGCCCTTTAATTCAGTCTCCAGAAAATCCATTCTTCCGTTGAAAACAGGCGCCTGCTTGGAGGTTATTTGAATGGAAGCGTCAAGGCGGTCAACACCCTTCAGCTGTTTTTGAAACGGGGTAAAGAGATAAAGAGGGGACTGCTTGTACAGGCTTTCCAAATCCGCCTTTCCCGGGAAAGCTTTGAAGTCTCCCGGCACTGCCTCTCCGCGCTCCAGCAAGGTTTTAAAATCCTCACGGTCTTCCTTTTCCCGAAATTCCATGACCTCCCTGACCCTGTCCGGATCTTCGATCATCACGGTGCTGCCGTCCTTCATATAGTCCCAAAGATACTCCGTATCCTCATAAAAGTAGTGGATATAGTTTTCAAGCAGCTGGACATTGGCGGTCTGCTCAATGAATTCCAGCAGCTGGTTTTTCCGTTGAAGCAACTGCTCCCTCTGCGGGTCCGCCAGCCTTCTGGCGTAGGCGTCATAAGCTTTGGCAAGCTTATCCGCAGCGTGCTGGAAGAGGTTTTCTTCCTGGACCATCTGTTCCGCCGGATATATCTCAACGGATTTCAGATTTTCCACGGACCGCTGGGTCAGTGGATCAAAGGTGCGGATGGAATCCACCGTCCTGTCAAAGAACTCGATCCGGTAAGGGTATTCCGAATCCGCCGGAAAGACGTCGACAATGCCTCCCCGGACGCTGTACTGGCCCTTGGATTCAATATAGGCCGCCCGTTCGTAGCCCATAAAGGTAAGATTTTTCTTGATCTGCTCATGATCCGCCTCGTCTCCCAGGGCGAAACGCACCGTACTTTGCTCAAAAATCCTGTGGGGAGCCAACTTCTTAACCGCACCGAGAATGGGCGCGATGACAACGCAGCTTTCCCCTGACAAGAGCGCCTTCAGCGCCTTCAGCCTTTCTTCCAGGCTCCCGTGGCTTTTGGCTTCATATTTCAAAAACAGCTGCTCTTCATCGGGAATCACATAAATTTTACAATCAACAAAAAAAGACAGGTCTTCCGCCAATCTTTTCGCTTTCGCATGAGAAGAGGTGATAATCAGACTTTGACCTCCCCGTTCCCGAATGATCAGCGATGCAACAGGCATAGCCCGTCCTTCCGAAATACCGGAGATATTGATCAAACCTTTGGCGCTCTTCGCCAGAGTCCTTATTTCATCAAACTTGCCGCCTCTGACTCTGTCACTCATCTTCCTTTGCTTCCCCTTCAGCAGAATCCTGCTTCGTTCTATTGTATTCGCCCATTGCGACATCTATTCCTTTTTCAAGGATACATTCAATTGCCTGAGCAGCGCGTTCCACTGCGGCCTCCATCAATTCCTTTTCGTCTTTCGCAAAACCTCCCAGAACATAGCCCGCAAGAGGCATCTTTCTCTCTTTTCCGATTCCAATCCTCACCCGGGGGAATCCATCGTCCTGGAGATCATAGATAATTGACTTCATTCCGTTGTGTGTGCCCGCGCTTCCCTTTTTGCGGATCCGAAGCCTACCCATGGGGATGTCCACGTCGTCGTAGACGACGATCAGCTTTTCGATATCCTCTTTATAGTATTCCATAACCTCCCTGACGCTGTTGCCGCTGAGATTCATAAAGGTCTGAGGTTTTACAAGCAAAACTTTTAGGCCGGAGATAAAACCCTCTCCGACCAAAGCCTTGTGCTTGATTTTATTAATCTTGATATCATTTCTCTCAGCCAGTAAATCCAGGGTGATAAAGCCGATGTTATGCTTGGTGTTCTCGTACTTTTTCCCCGGATTTCCCAAACCTACGATAATATACATAGCCACAAATCTCCGAATTGCAGATTTTTGGCTGCTAATCAAACAGCCTGCTGATGGAATCGTTGGTAAAGATTCTGATCATAGCTTCCGCAAATAATGGTGCTACGGACAGGAGCTTGATCTTGTCGATCTTCTTCGTATCAGGAAGAGGAATGGTATTGAGGAGAACCAGTTCCTTGATGGCGGAATCCTGGATTCTTTCAATGGCCGGCCCGGACAAAACGGGGTGTGTCGCACAGGCGTATACTTCTTTTGCTCCCATATCCTTCATTGCATTGGCTGCGTTGGTTATGGTTCCTGCGGTATCGATCATATCGTCGACGAGGATGACATTCTTGCCCTCGATATCACCGATGATGTTCATAATCTCGGATACATTGGCTTTCGGTCTTCTCTTGTCCACAATTGCGATGGGGGCATCCAGCGGATGCGCCATATTTCTTGCTCTTGTCACGCTTCCATGGTCGGGAGATACGACAACAAGATCATCCAATCTCATTTCACGGAAATATTTCACCAGAATCGGCATTCCAAGCAGATGATCCACCGGGATATTGAAATATCCCTGAATCTGCGGAGCATGCAGGTCCATTGTCACCACTCGGTCAGCGCCGGCGCTGGTGATGATGTCCGCTACCAGCTTTGCCGTAATAGGATCCCTCGCTTTAGCCTTTCTGTCCTGCCTTGCATATCCGTAATAAGGAATAACCGCGTTGATTCTGCCTGCAGATGCTCTCTTCATTGCGTCAATCATGATGAGAAGCTCCATCAGGCTGTCGTTTACAGGATCACAGGTCGACTGGACTATGTAGGTGTCGATCCCTCTGACCGTTTCCCATAGACTGACAGAAATTTCACCATCGCTGAATTTGCTGACAGTGGACTTGCCCAAGGGTTTCCCCATAATGGATGCGATCTCTTCCGCCAGCTCGTGATTGGAATTACCTGCAAAAATTTTGAAATCTGTGAAGACCCCGTTCTTCATTACTACACCTCTTTCTTGAAATTGTTTTGCCCCCTTGCGCAAGCGGCCTCATTTGCATCAAATGTATGGCAGCTGCAGTGCTATCTCTTATTCAGTAATCCTCTTTTTGCTACCCAGCCCTCGATATTCTTCTCTTTCGCCCTTCCGACGCATAACGCCCCCTTCGGAACATCGCGGGTTACAGTGGTTCCTGCAGCGATGTAGGCTCCCTCTTCCACTACAACCGGTGAGACGATATTCACGTTGCAGCCCACGAAGGAGCCGTCCTTCACGACGGAGCGATGCTTGTTCTTTCCGTCATAATTTACAAATACAACTCCGCAACCCAGGTTCACATTTTCGCCTATGTCGGAATCACCCACATAGGTCAGATGGGAAGCCTTTGATCCGTTACCCATGGATGAATTCTTCACTTCCACAAAATCACCGACCTTTACATGGTCGCCCAGAACGCTTTTCGGTCTCAGATAGGCAAAAGGTCCTACCTTTGTATTATTGCCAACCTTGCTTTCCAATATTACCGAGCATTGGATCTCCGTATCGTTCCCGATTACAGAATCAACCACCCTTGTATTCTGTCCGATCATGCAATTTTCCCCTATAATCGTGTTTCCTTCCAGGATTACGCCGGGATAAATGGTTGTCCCTTTCCCGATTTTAACAGTCCCATCTATGTATGCTGCTTTTAAATCTATAAATTTGACGCCGTTAGACAGATGTTTCAGATTGATCTCATGCCTTTTTCTTTCCTGTTCCTCGTATTCCAATAGCTCCTTCATCTCTTTTCCTCCAGGTCTATTTTTACCAGCGGATCACCGCTCTTGTACCGAAATCATTATAACATTTATCTATCTGTACAAAAAGTATTAAATCTATATTCGATATTTTCAGAATATGTTATTCAAAGAAAATAGGCTTATAAAAGCCTATCCTTTTCCAATATGATTTCAGCAACCTTATAGATGTCACCGGCGCCCATTGTGATCACCAGATCCCCGTTTTGAGCATTGTTTAATACAAAATTTGCGATTTCATCAAAATTGCCGAAGTAATACACCTCCTTGGCCGGATTAGCCCGCTTGATCTCACTGACCAGCTCCTTGGAACTGATCTTGTAGATATTCTTTTCCCGTGCGGCATAAATCTCAGCTATGACAATTTTGTCCGCCTCTTCGAAGGATTCCGCAAATTCATCGAAGAGAGCAAGAGTCCTGGTATAGGTATGGGGCTGGAACAGGCACCACAAATCCTTGTGTGGCACGTTCTGCGCCGCCTTTAATGTTGCTTTTATTTCCGTCGGATGATGGGCGTAATCGTCGACAATCTTAATATTATTGCTGGTGATTCCAATGATGTCAAACCTTCTCTGAGTGCCGGTAAAGGATTCCAAGGTTGATTTGATGGATTCCACTGGCACACCGAGGCCGTAGCAGCAGGCAAATGCGGCCAAAGCATTGGCAATATTATGTTCTCCCGGTATTGACAGCTGCATGGTGCACAGCACCTCGCCGTCATGATGAAGCTGGAAGGACGGCATTCCGGATGAATTGAATTCAATATCAGTTGCATAATAGTCACATCGTTCACTGAATCCAAAGGTTACAACCCTGCTGTTCAGTTCATCGATGATGCTGTTTACGAAAGGATTGGCATCAAATGCGATAACAGTTCCATTTTCGGGCACCAGTTTGGCAAACCTGTCAAAAGAGTTGGCAATATGTTCAATATCCTTGAAATAATCAAGGTGATCCGAATCGATATTGAGGATGATTTCAATTTTGGGGCAAAGACTGAGAAAGCTATCCATGTATTCGCAGGCTTCCGTTACGAAATAGCCGCTATCTCCGATTTTCACGTTGCCGTTGATCTCCTGAAGGTTTCCTCCGACCAGGATCGTGGGATCCTTTCCGCAATTCTCAAGAATCAGAGAGACCATTGAAGTTGTGGTAGTTTTTCCATGAGTCCCTGCAATGGCAATGCTGTTTTCGTATTCCTTCATCAAGGCTCCCAGAACCTCTGCTCTGGAAGCAGTCGGAATATTGTTTTCCATAGCGGCCACAATTTCCGGATTATCCTGGGCTACTGCGGAAGAGTAGATGACTAGATCCGCACCGGATATATTTTTTGCCCGATGGCCCAAATAAATCACAGCGCCTTGGTCGATCAGCTTATCGGTCACTTCGCTTTCCTTCATATCGGAACCGGATATTTTATAGCCCCGGGTAAGGAAAATCTCCGCGATTGCGCTGAGGCCGATCCCACCAATGCCGATACAATGTATATGCTTGAATTTCTTAAGATTAAGCATTAAGAAACCTCCATCTATTTAATATTAGCGCCTGAAATGGGCACTTAGGGCTTTCGTAGATTATTTTTCAAAGGGTACAAACGATTATACCACAAATGCCGAAAAAAATGCTGTTAAATTGACAAAATAATAAAAAGCGAATAAAATCAGCTTAATATATTATTATATTCGTATTGTGGGGAGGATGTTACCGATGAAAAGAACGGAAAGAGTGGGCGCAATCATTAAAATTTTATCCGAAAACCCAAACAAGCTATACTCTCTGGGATATTTCTGCGAGCTGTTCGATGCTGCCAAATCCAGTATCAGTGAGGATATCCAGGCTGCCAAGCAGATATTGGAAAACGTCGATCTTGGAATGATTGAAACCACTGCGGGCGCCGGCGGCGGTGTAAAGCTCATTCCCTACATCTCTGATAAGGAAGCGGAAAAGGTGTTGAATGAGATCTGCGAGAAGCTGAGGGACAAGAGCAGGATTCTGGGAAACGGCTTTCTTTATACATCCGACCTAATGTTCGACTCCAATATCGTAAAGCGCGCCGGCGAAATCTTTGCAAGAAGATTTAACCATCTCGGCGCTGATTATGTCGTTACCATAGAAACAAAGGGGATCCCCGTCGCCCTGATGACGGCCCACATGCTGAATCTTCCTCTCGTAGTGATCCGGAGAGAAAGCAAGATTTCGGAAGGATCAACCGTCAGCATCAACTACTTCTCCGGATCTTCAGAGCGGATACAAAAGATGTCCATTTCAAAAAGGGCTGTGAATCCCGGTACCAGAGCCATTATCATCGACGATTTTATGAGAGCTGGCGGAAGTGTAAAAGGGATCTCCGAGACTTTGGCGGAGTTTGATATCGAGGTTGTCGGCACCGGTGTGGTTATCGCTTCCATGGAGCCTGAAAAGAAGAAGATCCTCGACTATTTTCCGCTTATTTATCTCGGAGCTGTCGACGAGGGTGAAAAAACCATAGAAGTTTTTCCGAATAGTCTGATTTTTATTAAAAAAAACTTGTAAAATTTTGTTAGCCACTGTATAATGTGGGCATACAATATACATTTTTTTGTATAGGGTAGTATGTTAGGGCAGGAAAGGGTGGTTTTTCAGTATGAGAATAACTGATGTAAGAGTTCGTAAAGTAAACGACGAAGGCAAAATGAAAGCAGTTGTATCCGTAACATTCGATGACGAGTTCGTAGTACATGATATAAAGATCATCGAAGGACAGAATGGTCTCTTTATCGCTATGCCTAGCCGTAAAATGGGAGAGGGCGACTTCAGAGATATCGCTCATCCGTTGGTGTCAGAGACACGTAATAAAATCAAAGACGCTATTTTCGCGGAATATGAAAAGGTTCTTGAAGAAAAAGTGGACGAGATCATCACAGAAGCTGATACGGAATAATTATTTATTATTGCCAAAACACCAGGCTTTATTAAGACTGGTGTTTTCTTTTTTAAAAAATCGTTTTTTATCCATCCGATCTTTCATTCTATTCTGCCTCCAACCATTCCAGGCAAAAATGAAATTCTTCATGAAATCCTCATATCCTTCATATACTTGAGATAAGACATGCTTCGCCGCAGAAATCGGCGGGCTGATTCATAACGGAGGATTAGGAATGAATTACAGAGGAGATGTATTTAAATCGTTTGCCCTCATCTGTTCCATGGTGATTTTTTGTTTGGTCCTGCTTCCCTTTACCTTGGTAAGCATTTTCCCGGACGAGGACAAACCTGATCCGACTGTGAAAAAAGGAACCGTGGCGATTCCGGAAGCGATCAAGGTATACCGTCATGCAAGCGGCAATACCGAATTCATCCCATTTGAAAATTACGTCAAGGGCGTGGTATCCGGTGAGATGCCCGCCAGCTTTGAGATGGAAGCGCTGAAGGCTCAGGCTGTGGCTGCACGTACATACTCGCTTTCAAAGATCATACGGTCCGGCGACGGGGGTAGCCCTGATCATCCTGACGCCCCGGTTTGCGACGATACCCACTGCCAGGTTTACCGAAGCCCGGAGGAGCTTGCGGGAATCAAGTCTGCCGAATGGATGGCTACCGGCTGGCCTAAGATTCAGGAGGCCGTTGACAGCACCAAAGGCCAGCTGATGTATTACCAGGGCTCCTTGGTCGAACAGCCGCTGTTTCACTCTTCCAGCGGCGGAAAAACGGAAAACTCAGAGGATGTTTTCGTGTCGGCGCTGCCCTATCTTCGCAGCGTGGATAGTCCCTATGAAACGGCGGCTCCCCATCAGAATGAACAGGTGGCAGTGCCCCTATCCGAGTTCAGGCAGAAGATCGGTAAGTTCAATTCCAATTTGAAGAGCGGGTCGGTAAACGCCGATACGCTGAAGGTCCTTGAGCGAAGCGCTGGAGGCAGAGTCGCGGCGATCCAGGTTGGCAACCTGACTCTGAAAGGCAGGGAAATCCGGGATATCTTCGGACTTCGTTCCGCAAATTTCAGTGTATCCCTTCAGGGAGATACTGTCCTGTTTACCACTGACGGCTATGGCCATGGAGTGGGAATGAGCCAGTATGGCGCCAATGGCATGGCACAGGCCGGATACAGCTATATCGACATCCTCACCCATTACTATACCGGCGTTGAGGTTTATTAAATTTGTTCCAAGGTTTTTAATCCTCAATCCTTTTAATGGATGCGCCCAGTTTGCGGAATTTTTCGATGAAATCCGCATAACCCCTTTCAATATGATATACCTCGGAGATTTCGGTGGTTCCCTCCGCCATCAAGCCAGCCAGCACAAGGGCGGCTCCGGCTCTCAAATCCGTGGAAATCACCTGCGCTCCCTGGAGTTTTCTGTCTCCCTGAATGATGGCGCTTCTCCCCTCAATCTTTATATTTGCACCCATACGGTTTAATTCACCGATATGCATGTACCGATTTTCAAAAACGGTCTCGATCACTACGCTGGGACCGGATACGGTAGTCAGAAAAGCCATGAACTGGGACTGCATGTCCGTCGGGAAGCCAGGGTATGGAAGTGTCTTGATATCTGTTGAAATCAGCGTATTCATATCTCCGCGGACCCTCATTCCCTCATCGCTGTCTTCGATAACGACCCCGCATTCCTTGAGCTTCGCAATCACAGGCTTTACATGATCCGATACCACATTCTTGATCAGCACATCTCCTCTGGTAATTGCTGCGGCAACCATAAAGGTTCCTGTTTCAATTCTGTCGGGAATGACTGCATGCTTTGTCCCGTGGAGTGTTTCCACACCTTCGATCTTGATGGTATCCGTACCGGCTCCCTTGATCTTCGCTCCCATCTTGTTGAGGAAGTTTGCCAGATCTACAATCTCCGGTTCTTCGGCTACATTTTCGATCACAGTAGTCCCTTCCGCAAGAACGGCAGCCATCATGATGTTTTCCGTGGCGCCGACGCTTGGAAAATCCAGATATACATTGGCTCCCACCAGTTTTTCCGCTTTTGCCTCCACATAGCCATGCCCCTCTTCAATCTCGGCGCCCAAAGCCTGGAATCCCTTCAGGTGAAGGTTGATCGGACGCGCTCCGATAGCGCAGCCTCCGGGCAATGCAATGCGGGCTCTTCCCGTCCGGGCAAGAAGCGGCCCCATCACCAGTATTGATGCTCTCATCTTTTTTACCAGTTCATATGGGGCTTCCTTTGCTACGATATTCTTCGTCTCTATTTCGATTATGTTCTCTTCATAGTTTGCTTTTACTTCTGAGCCAATGCTTCCCAACAGCTTGCACATAACGTCAACATCTCTCAGAACAGGGGCATCCAGAATCTGGCAGCTTTCCTCTGTCAATATCGCGGCAGCCATGATTGGCAGTACTGCATTTTTGGATCCGCTGATTTCGACTTCACCCTTTAAAGGACCGCTCTTTTCTACTAAAAATTTTGCCACTTCTTTCCTCCAAAATTTTATATATCAATCTTATACTATATTGCGCATATCCACTCATATCAGTATACCTATTTTATCGCTGTTTTTCAATGATAAAATAAAATTCGCCAATTAGTATAATTTAGTGAAATTATAACTCGCCGCAAAGCTGTATATCCCTTCGAATTCACCGATTCGTTGTGTTTTCGTGATCATTTCAAATGAAAAAGAAAGAAGTCTTTGTTTTATGCTAAAGGGGGACAAAAAACATATTCTTTCAAGACTTCCTTCTCTCTTCTTTCAATTATCCCCTGCAGCATGATCAAATATACATACAGGCGAGGAGAGAAGCAAAAATCCCAACGATGTATCCGATCATTCCGGCTGAAAATGCATGTCTTATATTTTTGACAGATGTCGCCCCAAAATATACAGCCAGTACATAAAAAATCGTCTCGCAGCTTCCAATCATAACCGACGCCGATCTGCCGATGAAGCTGTCCGGGCCGTATTGACCGATTATTTTTTCCACAAGAACAAGAGAGCCGCTTCCGGAAACCGGACGAAGAAGCACCAGGGAGATCAGCTCCTTCGGCACTCCAAAAAATTGGAAGACCGGCCCCAGCATGTTCTCCAGAAACTGCATCGCCCCCGAACTGACCAGGGCCTCAATTCCGATAAAAATAGCGACGATAAAAGGCAGAAGCTCCATGGCGGTTTTCAGTCCGTCCTTGGTGCCCTCAATGAACAGATCGTAAACGGGAGCTCTTTTATAAATCCCAAAAAAAATAACCAAGGTAATGATCCCCGGAATAAAGAACAGGGAAATCGAACTCAGAACCTCTGCGACCATAACTGTTTCCTTTCATAAAGCTTGCAGACCATGATGGATGCGACCATGGACAGCAGTCCGGCCAGAATGCCGGGGATAATAATGCTTCCGGAGTTGACGGAGCCTGCTTCGCTTCTGATTTTAACCACTGTGATGGGGACTAGCTGGATCATGGACATATTGGCGGCGATAAACATGCACATCGCATTGCTGGCCGTTTCCCTATGCCCGTTTTCCTCATCCAGCATGACCATTGCCTTGATGGAGAAAACCGTAGCGCTGTTGCCCGCACCGAAGAGATTTGCGGTAAAGCTCATAAGAATCATTGCAATGGTATCCTTCTTCAGGCCCAGCGGGAACAGGAACCGGATGACTGGCTTTGTTGCGTTTGCTATTTTATCGATGAGGCCGGTTTCCTTTGCGATGTTCATGATCCCGGACCACACTCCCATGATGCCGGCCAGCCCGATAATGAAGTATACGCCGTCGGTGCAGCTTTGCATCAATCCCTCGCTGAATTCATTGAGCCTTCCGTTGGCCAATGCGAAAATCACTCCGAGTACCAGCATTCCGGCCCAGATATAGTTCATCATAGCTGAAAATCCCCTTTCTTCTTTAGGGCGAATTTTGTCGAAAAAAATCTATCAAAGTCGAATAGGCAGAAACCTGATTTTTTGTAATTCTTAATAATCATATTCAAAAATAGAAAAAAGATGTTGAATATTTCCATTTGGTGGGTAATAATATATGCGAGGAGGGATGAGAATGAACACCACCATAACGCTTGGCGATGCAGGTTTGATATTAATTGGACTAGCTGTAATCGTTCTTCTGGTTTACAGTATTGTTTTTGTAAGGAACCTGATTCCTGCGGTAAAGAATATTAACAAGATTCTTGAGGATACCCAGGTGATTACCGGCATTGCCGCCGAAAACGCGAAAGAGCTAGATAAAGTGATCGGAGATATCTCTTCCTCCGTAGGCAGCATTTCTGACATTATCAAGGGAAATCAGAGTGTGGTTGCTGCACTGACCTCCCTGATCAATGCGGCAGGCTCCTTGAAAAACCTGCTGCAAAGGGAGAAAAAATAGCGTTGACTAATATTGTGCAAAATGTTAATATTAGGTAACGAAGATTGGATTATTCGTAAAAGAAGTAATTTTTTTACAGAAAGGAGAGTGTGCAATGAAAGCTACAGGTATCGTAAGAAAAGTTGATGAATTGGGCAGAATCGTGCTACCAATCGAGCTGAGAAGGACTTTGGACATTGAGATCAAGGATCCCATCGAAATATATGTTGACGGAGACTATATTCTTTTAAAGAAGTATGAGCCCGCATGCATTTTCTGCGGTAACGCCAAAAACGTGAAGAGAATTCATGATAAAAATGTGTGTGCCGACTGCATTGATGAATTGCAGAAGCTATAAGCACTAAGCATCATTTTTCAGAGATTAACCTGCTGACATCAGCAGGTTTTTTTATTGCAGCGAAAGTGAAGTTGTCCGGGCGCTTTTCCTAACGGCTACGTTCGTATAGCTTTACGATCTCGTCGGTATAACTTCCATCCTCTCTATATACCATGAGAGGATTCAGAAATTTCAGCTCCGGCCGGCCGTGCTTCACACAGTGGATCAGTAAAATATTGGGTGCGGTATCCCGGTTGGGGCAAACGAAACGGATTTCCTTGGGTTCCAGCTTGTATTCCCGGCACATAACGCAGATATCCACCAAACGGTTCGGTCGATGTACCATATAAAAGTCCCCTCTGTCCTTCAGAAGCAGGCTCGCTTCCTTGATGAAATCGGAAAGGTCAGCCGTGGTTTCATGCCTTGCGATCATCCGTGAGGCATGCCTGTTTTTCAGTCCGCCATTGCCCTTTACATACGGTGGATTGGTCAGAACCGCGTCAAAACTATGTCTGGCTGCCTGCTTATCCCCGACCAAATGCTTAACGTCGCCGTGGATCAGCTTGACCCGGTCCTCCAGCCCATTTAGAGCAAGATTCCGGAGTCCGCGTTCGTAGGAATCCCTCTGGAGCTCAACGCCAACGATTTCCGCCGCTTCTGTTCTATGGCTCAGGATTAAAGGGATCACTCCTGTTCCGGTTCCCAGGTCGATGACTCTGGAGTTTTTCCTGATCTCTGCAAATGTTGCCAGCAGAACCGCATCGATTCCATAGCAAAAATCCTCAGGCTTCTGTATCAGCCTGAGGTTTCCGAATCCGATGTCGTCTATTCTCTCTCCGTCTTTGATCAGTTCGCTTTTCTCCAGTTTGTCCATAAGGGAGCAATCTCCAAACAGGTTTTTCCTTGGGGATTCTCGCTATTATCCGATGCAGGCGAATCGCATTTTTGACAACGGTAGTTTGATGGGAAACGTTGCCCAAAAACACCGTTTCAAGGATAGCGTTTGTTTTTGGGGTCAAAAATGATGAGCCGAATCGTGATAATACAGAATCCGCGAGTATTTTCGATATATTGTCCTTACAATCTACTCCTTGAGCAGATCCTTAATCTCATCCAGCAGCGCCTCGTCGATGTCATCCAGAATGTCCTTCGTCTCCGTCTTGGCGTCAATCCTGGTAATCTGCTGTTTTTTATAGGTATAAAAATCAGTACTGAGTTTTTCCGGCTTGTCCTGGGTCTTTTCTTCCAGGATGAGGCGTACCTTGATTTTGTTCTCCAGAATATTGGACTCTTGAACGATACCGATACCGTCTTCGGTCTTAATGCGTTCCCCAACCTCGGGCATGCCTTTTCTCAATTCATAGTAGATATCGTTCTCATATTTCAGGCAACACATCAGCCTGCCGCAAATACCGGATATCTTGGTGGGATTGAGGGAGAGATTCTGCACCTTGGCCATCTTGATGGATACTGGTTCGAATTCCGGGAGCCAAGTGTGGCAGCACAAGCCCTTGCCGCAGGTTCCAATGCCTCCGACCATTTTGGCCTCGTCTCTTACTCCGATCTGACGGAGTTCGATCCTCATCTTAAATACGCCAGCCAGATCCTTGACCAGTTCCCTGAAATCAACTCTGCCGTCAGCTGTAAAGTAAAAGATAATTTTACTGTTGTCAAAGGTGTACTCCACGTCAATCAGCTTCATCTGCAGGTTGTGCTTGTTCACCTTTTCTTGGCAAAGCTCCATTGCGCGCTGTTTTTTCCTGACATTCTCCCGATGCTGAGCAACATCGTTTTCATCTGCGATTCTGACTATTTTTTTCAAAGGAGGCACGATTTCGTTCTCCGAAACCTCCTTGATCCCGGTTGTCACCGTACCGAATTCCATCCCTCTTGCGGTTTCAACAATTACATTGGATCCCTTCTCCACCTGCAGTTCATCGGGATCAAAGTAATAGATCTTTCCGGCTTTTTTAAACCGGACACCGGCTACTTTAACCATCTATTATCCTCCTTTTGCGCAATGCTACGCAATTATCTTTAAGATCATATTCTTCAACGTGTAACTGATATTTAAATTTCTGTTCAGGTCGTTTCTCGCTTCTTCAATTGCCGCAACAGACCGGTCAATCGCACTTCTCGGGTAGAGCCTGCTGCGTTTGCGAAGATCCGCAATTCGATCTTCATGGAAGACCAGGCAGTTTCCGGAATCATATTCGCTGACCGCCAGATCCCGGTACCAGCTTTCCATGGCGTCAAGAAATTCCAACGCCGCTTCCTTTCCGACCGCATGTTCCTGCAGCCGCGGGGATATCTCATAAAAGGGCTTTCCGTCTAAAAGCATGTCCGCTATTAGTATGGCCCCATCCAGCATATTATTATATTCCAGCGTTTCGTAAGGATTCAATTTATAGATAACACAGCGGGACAGTATGGTTTTGGCCAGGTTTTCCATATTCTCGGAGAGAAGGATTAAAACCGTTCCGGGCGCAGGCTCCTCGAGGGTTTTCAACAGTCGGTTCTGAGCTCTGAGCGTCATGGTGTCTGCGTCCCGAAGAATGGCGATATTCCGGTCTCCGCCGAAGGGCTTCTTCTTGAGCCTGTTCTGCAGTTCCTCCACCGCCTCATCTTTGATGCTGTTTCCCTCTGCTGCCAAATAAATGACATCCTCATGGTTTCCATGGTCGATTTTCATGCAGGTAGTGCAGCAGTCACAGCTGTCCCCCTCTCCTTCTTTGCAGAGAATCGCCTTTATGAATCGCTCCGCCAAACCCAGCTTGTCGATGGATCGATCCCCTTCCAGAAGATAGGCATGGGAAATACTCCGGTTCCGTATGGCCCGTGACATTCGTTCCACCACTTTTCGATTTCCCTTTACATCCTTCAAAGACATAATTTTTTATCCTAACAGTCTGCTTATATGCTCCCGTATCTCCCAGCTGATCTCATCAATGCTCCTTCCGGCATCAATCCCGATGATTCGCTTCGGATACAGCTTTTCCAATTCTTCATAGGCTTGAAAAACCGCCCTGTGATACTCAATTTTTTCCAGCTCCAGTCGGTCCTGTTCATTTGGCTTTATCCTGCGTTTTCCGATGGCCGGATCCACCTTTAAGAGAAAGGTAATGTCAGGCAGGCATCCCCTTACGGCGAATTCATTGATGATCCTGACACAATCGCCCAGCCCTCTTCCGTAGCCCTGGTAAACGATGCTGGAATCCATAAATCTGTCGCATATTACCGTCCTGCCGGCTTCCAGCGCCGGTTTGATTACCTGTGCCACATGCTGCGCTCTCGCTGCGGCATAGAGCAGGGCTTCCGTCATATAATCCATTTCCATGTGGTTTTTGTCCAAAACGAGTTCCCTGATCTTTTCGCTGATTGGAGTGCCGCCAGGTTCTCTTGTAAGAATGGCGTCATATCCCTTGCCCTGAATAAATGTTTTAAGGCGTTCGATCTGAGTGGTTTTGCCGGATCCGTCCGGTCCTTCGAAGGTGATAAACAGGCCTCTGTCCATTGCCAAGTCTCCTACTTCTTTTTCTTCATCGTCTTCAGATATTCATCCAATAGTTTTCCAATCAAAACACACGAAATATACAGTAAAGGCAAGCACAGCATAACAACAAAGATAATCTTTAAAACAGTCATGTCTGCATCCTCCCCGGTAAGCAAAGTATTACGTTATAGTATAACATAAAACCCCGTCGAGTTCGACGGATTTTTATGAATATTTTCGGATCCATTGTATGCCCGGGGAAAATTACTATTGTTTTAAATGACAAGATGTGCTAAAATGTAACCAAAATATAATCATACATAACCATAATTTGACAGTTTTTTGAATGTATTTGGTAACTTTATTCCAGATATTAAGTATCTGCGAAGGAAGGTTTCGTGCTATTAATGTATAAGTTTGCCGGTAAATATGGGGGATTTTCGAATTTGTCCGGCCGGCAGCTGATATAATTTCGGAGACAAGGGTAGAATATACTGAAAAAGAATGAGTTGGATTTCGGTAAACGGATAACGATTTGAGAGGTAAATTCTATGAAAAGACAAAGAATGACCATGGCGCAAGCCTTGGTGAAATTTCTGGACAATCAGTATGTCAGCATGGATGGTGTCGAAACCAAGTTTGTGGAGGGAGTTTTTACCATTTTCGGACACGGCATCGTGCTGGGCTTGGGTCAAGCGCTGGATGAAAATCCAGGCGGCCTCAAGGTGCATCAGGGCCGCAACGAACAGGGTATGGCCCATGTAGCCACCGGCTTTGCAAAACAAAATAACAGACGAAAGATTATCGCCTGCGCATCCTCTATCGGACCCGGCGCGGCGAATATGGTAACCGCGGCAGCAACTGCCACGGTAAACAATATCCCGCTGCTGCTGCTCCCCGGAGATGTCTTTGCAACAAGGCAGCCGGACCCGGTGCTGCAGCAGATTGAACAGCCCTTCAGCCTTTCCATCACAACAAACGACGCATTCAAAGCGGTCTGCAAATACTGGGACAGGGTGACGAGGGCGGAACAGTTGATGACTGCGATGATCAATGCGATGAGAGTGCTCACCGACCCGGCGGAGAGCGGTGCAGTCTGCATCGCTCTTCCCCAGGATGTACAGGGAGAGAGCTTTGATTATCCGGATTATTTCTTTGAAAAAAGAGTTCATAAAATAACCAGACCCGTACCCGTCTCCGAGGAGCTTGAGGATGTGGTTTCCGCAATCCTGAAAAGCAAGAACCCCATGGTGATCTGCGGAGGCGGAGTCCGTTACTCCGAAGCAGGCCAGGTGCTGGAGGAATTCTGTGAAGCCTTCCACATCCCCTTCGGGGAAACCCAGGCGGGGAAGAGCGCCTGCCGTTCTGACTTTTCATACTGTCTCGGCGGCATGGGGGTAACGGGAAACCTGGCGGCAAATTCCGCGGCGGAGAAAGCGGACCTTGTCCTGGCTGTCGGAACCCGCCTATCCGATTTTACCACAGGTTCCAAATCGTTGTTTCAGAATCCCGATGTAAAATTCGTTTCCATTAATATCTCCCGGTTCCATGCATACAAGGCTGACAGCATAATGGCAGTAGGCGATGCCAAGGCGAGTCTGAGTGCATTGACAGCCTCTCTGAAGGATAAGGGATACAGGTCAGGCTGGGGAAATGAAATTGCTGAGCTCAAGTCGGCCTGGGACAAGCAGATGGAGATGTTTGCAAAGTATGCTTATGATAAAGATTTTAAACCGCTGGTGGACGCAAGGGAACCGGGGAGCATCGAGGAATTTGTCGAGCTGACTGGAGGAGTCATCACCCAGACTGCCGCTCTTTGCGCGATCAGGGAAATGATACCCTCGGACGCCATTGTAGTAGGGGCTTCCGGCAGTCTGCCGGGGGATCTGCAGCGAATGTGGACGACCCAGACCCGCGACTCCTACCATATGGAATACGGGTATTCCTGTATGGGCTACGAGATAGCAGCCGCTCTGGGCGCTAAGCTGGCGGCCCCGGATCGGGAAGTATATGCCATGACGGGAGACGGAAGCTATCTGATGCTTCATACCGAACTGGTCACCTCCCTGCAGGAAGGAAAAAAAATAAACGTACTCCTCTTTGACAACTGCGGTTTCGGCTGTATCAACAATCTGCAAATGTCAAACGGCATCGGAAATCTGGCGACAGAATTCCGCTATCGCGGACAGGAGGAAAAGCTGAACGGCAGTTTAATGCCCATAGATTATGCGAAGTCCGCAGAGGGCTACGGGGTGAAAACCTATAAGGCGACTACCATGGATGAGCTGAGAGAGGCCTTGAAGGATTCCCTGAAGCAGAAAGAATCCACCTTAATCGATATCAAGGTTCTGCCCAAAACCATGACGGAAGGATATAAATCCTGGTGGCATGTGGGCATTGCCAGCACCTCGGAAAAAGAAAGCGTCAGAACCGCTTTCGAAAATAAAGAAGCCAATCTACTAAAGGCAAGGCTATATTAACAGGATTTGTCCTCCTTAAATTGTCACTTGCCGTTATTGAAATAAAATAGTTAAACAAAGAGAGATTGAATTCTGTGATTCAATCTCTCTTTGTTATATTTTGCAATCCGAAGTTTTATTTTGCAATCCGAAGCTCGATTTCGTGTTCCTCCATATATTCGGCGATTTCCTGGGGAGGCGCGTAGTCAGTGATGATACCGGTCAACTTATCCAGCGTGCAATAGGTCATGATGGCCACCACGTTGAACTTGTCCGCGCTGGTCAGCAGGTACACCCGATTGCTTCGTTTGACAGCGGTGGATTTAATATCGTATTCCTTGGTGGAGGAATTCGTAACTCCTCCGTCCACGGACACACCGGCAGAAGCCATGAAAGCCTTTGAAATGTTGTAGCTTTTCAGCACTGCGGATGCGGTATCTCCCGTAAAGGATAACGTATTCCTGTCAAGCTCACCCGACAAGGAAATCAATTTGATATTCTCATACGGGATGACTCTGATCATGACTTCAAGATTGTTGGTGATGATGGTAAGATTCTTTCTATCCTTGATATAATCAATCATGTGTATGGTGGTAGTTCCTGAGTCGATGAAAATTACATCGCTGTCCTCCACCAGTTCGGCAGCTTTGGCGGCTATTTTCTTCTTGGCCTCCAGGTTGCTGATATTTCTTTCGCTGAAGGGAGGCAAATCCTTATTGTCCTTAACGGTAATGCCGCCGTAGATCTTTTTGAAGTTGCCCTCTGCAATGATTTCCTTCAGGTCTCTGCGGATCGTATTCTTGGAAACGTCGAATACTCTGCAAAGCTGGTCAAGTGTTACTGTTTTATTCTCATAAATATAATCCTCAATCTCGCTGATTCGTTTTGATCTCATGTGCAACTCCTTATTCTATTTTTTTGATTTATGATCGCTGCCTCACGGTTTAACCCCGCATGCAATATCTGCAATATAAATGCGTATTTTCTTCATACGATATATTATATACAACTTATCCAAAAAAATCAAATAAATTTAACCATGAGTTTACAAAGATTTATCCATATCAAGAAAGTGGCGTTATTCCGTCAATATCGCTTTCAGCGATATTTCTAACATAATAAAAAAGTGGAAATAGTGAAATCAATCGAGTAGGGGGAATAAATTCCCCCTCTCACACCACCGGGCATGCCGTTCGGCACCAGGCGGTTCAATTCAAATAGTATTCCACACAACTAATGAGTCCTCGCTTTGCGAGGATTTCTTTTGAGA
>JAEZLP010000066.1 GCA_023415235.1 Bacillota bacterium | reverse complement strand
ATCTCCGAACTCGAATTATTTTTTTCTTCACTTGTTAGCCTCCGAAAATTTTTGCCATCTTCCTACCATATACTTTCTTTTTAGGTTCTATGATTTATGTCCAATATTTGCTCAACTGCAGTATCAGTTTTTATTTATGTCCATCTCAAATCAGCTTTTCTATTGATATAACTACACATTTATAATTTTTAGATTTTTTCAAACAACATTTCTGGCAAATCACTGAATTTTTGTTACAAAATCTATTGAAAGTGTTGGTATATATAGCTTTTCTCGCTCCAGGAGAAAAAAGCATTAAAAAGATATCAATTTTTACTTCGAAAAAGTCTATATTGTAATCACGTCTTACCCCTTATTTTTGTAAACATGCCTTACCCTAACTCTTTTTTCTTTTAGGGTAAGGCATATTGTTCTTTTTAAGGATTTTATACACGTACTGCCTACTTACTTTTGCAAGAGCAGCAATTTCTTCTATACTCATACGGGACCGATAACCCAACTTTATAGTTTCTTCTAATTCAGACTGAGTTGGTTTCTCAACTACAATTTGATTTTTCTTCCTGTAATTGCAAATTACTTTGTAAATGTATTCAGGTGTTGCTTCTGTAAGAAGAGCAATCTCATCGTAGCCTTTACCCTGAGAAAAGTAAAACTCAATTTTATCCTTTTTACTGAGAAGTTTGCTCTCATTGGCAAGCCTAAGTTCTTCCGCTTTTTCTCGTCTATGAAGCTCATATCTCAAAGCCACCAGTCTGTCATTAGCTGCTTTTTCTTTATCATACTCAGCCTTTATCTCATTTAAACGCCCATTTATCTCATTAAGTTGCTTATTTGATTTTGCAAGCTCTGTCAATAAAGCTGCTTTGTTGTTCAAATAATCTTCGTCAGCAAATTTTGCTAATTCTTTATACTCCCCATTACCTTTATATGTAATCAATGGCATATAAATCACCCCATTGTTTCTTTTTTGTTTTAGCCTTAAATAGATATATCAATGCAATATCCAATGCTGACATTATCTGTTCTAATGCTACCATTTTATTACTACTTGATCCATCACTAAGAAATAATATTGTTCGTACTATTTCCGTTAATAAACCACATTCTTTGCACAGCCGAAGGTCAACACGCCTTGCAAATGCCAAAATCTCTTTGTCATCTATAAAGGCTCCCTCAACAGTCGCTGTTTCCATTTTTGATACTCTTGCTTTGAGTTGAAATACTTCCGCTTCATTTACTTCTGAGCAAGTACCTAATTTGTTTGTAATATAGTCCTTTAACCCTTTCGGTGCTATTGAAATGACTTTGCTGTCTATTAACTTACCGTTTACATTCGTATACATATAATCCCTCCTAAAACCCCATTTTATCTTGATTATCTAATTGATACAGTGTTCGAATGCACCATTTCATATCAATTTTATCATCTGGATTCACAACATCTTCCGCAGCAATAAGAAGCACTTCGAATGCTCTATTATAATCATGCAGTGTTTTGGAATCGATAGTTGGTTGCTTAGGCTTTTGTCCTATTGCTCCTGCCAGTAACCCAGGAATTAAACCCTTTTCAATTTCTCTATTACCATTCAACATCCCCACTATATAATTATCGATTTCACCAATTACTTTAACTTCTACCAAATCGCCCATTTTTTTAACCTTAAAGCAATATTTGTTATCTTCAGGTATAAACATAAATTCGACATCATCATACTCTACATAATCCTTAAGTCTTTCTCGGATTTTCTTGATAACTTCGCCTGTTATAAAATTGCTTGCTCTTACATCATAGAAAATAACACATTCAGTTCTCGTTTCAATGGTCTCACTTATACCGTCCTTATACCTCTGTATATATAACGTAGAATAATAATCTATACTTGACGCATGTTCAGCGATGAACTCCTCTCCATATTCTTTTGAAAGCGCGATTAACAGATTATGTAGATGAAAACCTCTGGTAACTGCGTATACACCAGATTCTTCTACGAATATATCCTGGAACTGTTTCCTAATAGCTTCAAGTATATTAGAGCTTATTGGAAGTCTGATCTTTGTTTTAATTGTGTTTGCCATAATTTAATTCCTCCTTATATTTAACTTTATTATGTTGAGCTGCATCTATAAACGATACAGCTCTATTTTTTCTGTGCTAATGACATCGTGAACATACACCCGTAACCCGCCTGCTTCTTCAATCATTTTTGCGTGACGTTCAAAGTATTCTTCTGGAGTTTCTTTCCATCTTAAGCAATCCCACCACCATACAATAGTCACAGGCTTATCAAGTAATTCACTTCCAGCAAACTTTTCAATGCGTTTTATTTCATCAAGTCTTCCTTGTTTAAAATATATCTCTCTTGAAGTTGGTCCCTCTACATAAATAGTACTTAGGTCATCTTGGTTCTCCAACGTAGACACGGCATTTGCAAGTTTATATGCAGCCGACGATAATTTTCCTAAATCAACTGGTAGAAGTACCCGTACCAAATCTGCATTTCCCTTATATCCCATGCCCCTTGCTGGTCTGCTTGTTACAATGAATGTAATATCTTTCATAATCTAAATCCTCCTGATTTTTAATTTGATAACTTGTTTTATGCAACAAAAAAAGGAAACCACAAAAACAACACTTTCATAGAAACACCACCAACCACCAACACCGCCAAATCCATGGTTTTATGTGTGAAGTATCTATTAAGTTGTTTTTTTAGTTTCCTGTAAGTTCTTTATTTGTTGCAAATACGAACTACACGCTTATCTTAACCTGCCCAATAGGGAAGGTCAACCTGAACGAAAAAAATGTAATACAGCTGTAACATTACATATAATGATGGAAATAAGCCAATTTCAGGCATCTACTTCTCCTACAAGTATTTGCTGATTTCCTGGATCTTTGATTATAATAGTCTGAGCAAAGTTTATAAAAAGCTGGACACAATTTATAAAATTCTACTCTTCACCAATGCCAAACAAATACTGTTAAAACACTTCTTCGTTTTCATCATTCGTTTTTACACACCAAATTAGGCAAAGCTCTTTATCCTGAGTATTATCGGAACTATATAGGCTACCCCGAACTTCAAAGGGAAGATTATTACCTTGGATTACATTATATGCTTGCATATCCTGGGCATTTTGCTCAACTAACTCAATAAGTCTCCGTTGTAGCTGTATTTTGCTTTTTATTAACTCTCTTTCATCAATTCCATTGGCTACAAATGTTACAACATAAGCAGCATCACAACCTGTCCATTTTACTTCATAACCCCAAGATTCTTTACCCACTAACTCATATTCTGTCTGTGATCCATCGATGAATACAACAGGTTTTACATGCTCCAAATAGGTTAAATAAGTTTCAAGTTCTTCAAATGTATCATGGGAACGTAGCTTCCAAGTCTTACTCTTATCAAAATTTAACATATCAAAAGCACTCGGTCTTGTTAGCTCAAAAGTAACAAACCGCGGTAGAATGAAAGTTCTGTCCTTGTTATACTCTCCGATACCAAAATAATTACCCTCAGTCAAACAGATTCTTTCTGCCGATAGCTCTAATACACCATTATCAAGGATATAGTCTGTCAATGAGTGTATTTCTGCTTTCGTAAGAGCTTCCTGTTTCAACGATTCTTTTATAGCTTCAAAAATTAGCTGCCTTAAAGTTGTTTCCCTCATTTACCATCGCCACCTTCATATTATAATTGGTCACATCATCATAACGCATTAAGGGAGCGGAGCCCAGAGGATTCTCCTGAAGAAAGCCACATGCTATTAAGAAATCTGAAAAAGTATAAAGTTTTTGCGTTTTTTATAAAACATCAGCAGATGCAGTCATAGTCTGCATTTGCGCATTCTTAAAAATAGTATCTCCCATATTGGTGTGAACCCTTATAGTAGTAAGCTTTGTCCATTTATTAAAATCTGATTTTTTGGTCTGAGTAATGATTAAGGAGTAGGGTAGTGTATCTTTCATTTAAGATATAATTTAATGGCTGAAGAGGCAAAAAAACGCCTAAATGCTTAAAGCTACCCGTTGCCACGTTGCCCAAGTGGGCAACAGGATTTGGGCAACAAAAAAACCCACCAACTTTCATTGGAGGGTTTTGGAGCTTCTGAGGGGATTCGAACCCCTGACCTATTGATTACGAATCAATTGCGCTACCAACTGCGCTACAGAAGCAAATTTAGAGGGTTTCAAGCATTTTTTATGGAATGTGTTGCTCGTGTATTTGCTTGTGCTTGTCATTATTAGAAATCGTCACGAGCAGCTTATTTTTGGGTGGATGCAGCACTTTACGAATGCGCTGCTCTACCGACTGAGCCACGGAAGCATACGTCACTGATTCAGTGACACTTAATGATATTACCACTATTAAAATCAGTTGTCAATGTCTATACTTGGCTATTTGTAAAGGCTTTTAACAGACAAAGAGATGGAACCAGGTCCATCTCTTTGTCATCGATCGATTATTTCTATTTTCTTGTGTCAGAGGTCCTGACGGATTGATCTGCTTTAATCGGTCAGATAGGTTTTGGTCAGGCTGTCGCTCAGGTTTCCGGCTTTATCTGCGGCTCTGAGCTTAAAGGTATATTCCGTATCCTCCTTCAGTCCTGTAATGTTTGTATTGTTCTCGTCGCCATCCAAAGTTTTATACAATTCTCCGTCTATGTAGAGCTTATAGGCGGCAACTTCTTCGTTGTCCGTGGCATCCGGCCAGACAATCGTTACAAGGCCTGATGCGGATGTGCTTACGGTCAGCTCCGCTCCGGAAGGCCAGACAGGAGCCTTGTCATCGGTAACGTCGGCTTCCTTGTCCTCCAGAATCTTGGCGATGATACTTGCAATATGGGCTCTGCTCAACAGCCTGTCGGGGTTGAAATTGCCGTCCGGGTAACCGTTGATATATCCGGCTCGATAGAGTGCCAGAAGATATCCGAAATCCTCGTCGTTCATAAGCCCTCTATCCTTGAACGGGTTATAGTTGAAATCGGTGACCGGATCAAACTTCAGCGCCTTGGCGATGGCAACCGCCGCAGTCAGACGGTCGCACTGCACTTGGGAATGGAACCGTTTCATGTTGAGATACTTGTGCTTGAATCCCTTCTTCACAGCGAATTTTGCCCAGTCGGGAACATCGGAAAGCTCTTCCGAATCTTCATCCTGATCCTCATCGGTATCCCGATCCTGATCTTTCGCAGGCTGCAGTTCATCCAGCAGTCTGACCAGGATTACCGCAAGTTCTCCCTGGGTAAGGACTCTGTCCGGCTGGAATGTTCCGTCTGAATATCCACCTAGAATACCACGGAACTGCATTTTTTCAACAGCTTTTTTCCCCCAGTGATTCTTGATATCTTTGAATTCTTTGAATTCCTTTGTTATGGTTTTTCCCTTGCCATTTTCCTTACCATATCCATTTCCATTGCCGTTGCCGTTTCCCGCAAAGACGGTGCCGCTGAAGAGCGCCGTAACCAGCGCGGCGATCAACATGACAGACAGTACTTTCTTCATAAATAAAACACCTCCCTAAGCTATTCCTTTCTGTGGAATGATTCCCTTTTGCCTGATGGTACGGATTAGCTCCGTATTAATAGATTCTCTGAAGAAGGTGAATTTTTTGGGGTGGTGTTTTAAATTCATGGATTTTATTTTGCAATAATTTACTTTATAGTTTCATAGGAACAGCCTTCAAAGCTGAGGTCAAAGCAGCAGATGCTCTTATACAGGCAGAATCGGCAGGCGGTCTCCTCCTTCACCTTCTTCGGTCTGATTTCTACCGAGCCCTCCGACAGTTCGCTGCAGAGCTCCGACACTTTCCGGTTTACCGCCTCCATCAGCTCTGTAAAATCCTCTTCCTTCAGCAGCTTCCGTTCTGTTGTCCCCGCATAGCCCTCTTTCGTCTTTTTCAGCGGCAGAATGTCAGAATACCCCGAAAACTCTCCGGCAATGCTCTCAATCACACTGCTGTCGTCAAGAACCACTCCGTCCAGCTTGAACTTTTTCCTGCGTTCCGCGCGTATCTTTTCATCAAGATCATCCCCGGCAAGCTCCGTTACGTCGATCTGAGGTTCGGCAATCTCAAAATAGAATACCCCTGCCGGCTTATATGGGTTGCCCCTGTTCGGACTGCGGGAATCGGCGCCCAGGGCCGCGCGGAGATACAGCATCAGCTGAAGTCTCCAGCCTGCTTTTGCTTCCTCCGTGTCAAAGCGCTCCCTTCCGGACTTGTAGTCAATAATTTTAACGTAACTATCCCCGGCGCCTTCGCTGCCTTTCAGAATGTCCACTCGGTCGATTTTTCCTTCGATATAAAGGGTATTTTCCCCCAGCTGCACTTCAATGGGAGGAAACTGTTTTCCGGGGGCCCTTCCGAATTCGCTTTCAAAGAATACATTCCGGATCCGGCCGGTCCGGACGTGTTCGATCAAGGCCCAGGCGGCGTCTCCGCAGACCCGCTTCATCCGCAACCCCCGATATCTTTCTTCCGCGCCCTGAACAAGAACTCCTTCCCGATACTCCGCCGCCGCTTCCTCGATAAAACGGTCGATCTTCTCCTGGCATTCCTCTTTGGTCACGGTCATCCACGGAGATCCGGGGTCTGTAATATCGATGCCGGGCGTGGAAAGCTCTTCCGAAAGCTTCATGAAGCACTGGTGGTATACGTCTCCGATTTCTCGTCCTGCGATTTCAAAAATCCTGCGTTCATCCGGCTTTAGCCCATAGTTGATAAAATGGGAAAAGGGGCAGCGTGAGAACCGTTCCAGCCTTGAGGGGCTCAATGACAGGTCCAGCGCACTGTCTCTGACGTATAGCTTTCCGATGAGGTCCTTGTTGATCCTTTCCTGACGATTTGTGAAAAGCAGGCCTTCTTTTAACGGCTTCAGCCTTGCCTTGTCATTGTCCTCAAACCACTGATAGGCTGCCAGCCATTCCTCTCTCAATGAAGTATCTTCCATGGCGCCGCGGAAGGCTTCCGTCATATGCTTCAAGGTGCTTCCCGGAGCTTCGATCAGAAGCAGCGGATCCTCCATGTTTATGATGTCTTTGGTCGGGACGATATCGTCATAGATTCTTTTCAGCTTATCGAACAGAAGGGAAGGCTTGCTCTCCTTGCCTTCCAGATCCGATGCGGAATAACTTACAAAGATGCAGCGGGAGGGTTTTGAAAAATTCTTATAGATCGCCAGCTTCTCCTCTTTCGCACGCAGGTCGTCAATTCTGCATATCTCGATTCCCCTTTGATAGAGAGCGGTTTTCTCATCCTCGTTCAGCAGACTTTCCGACAGGGTGGCTGCCGGAAGGAGCCCGTCGTTGGCTCCCATGACGATAAGTGCTTTGATGCTTCCTGCCCGGGTTCTCTGCATGGTTCCCACCAGAATCTGATCGATGGTCGGCGGAAGCAGTCCTATTTCCACGGCTTCAAACCCCGATTTCAGAATCATCCCGTAATCCTCGGCCGAAATTTCCTCCTCGCCGATCAACTCAATCAGCTGGTCGAAAATGGCGATGATGACACTCCAGATCTGAGACGCTTCCCCGGCATACTCCAGCTGGTTCTTTTCAATCAAATAGGCGATTAACGATTCAATTCTCTCCGGCAGCAGCGCTGTTTCCGTTAAAAACTTGTAAAGCGCCTCGGTTCTGGCCCGGACGGTCTTTTTCTGTTTGAATTCCTCTTCAAATGATGTGATGTAGCTGTAAACCTGGCTGCGGATCCCGTTGATCCTTTCCAGGTTCTCTTCCCCTTCTGCCTTGGCGCCGTAGGTGAAATCCGTCTTCCATCGGCTCCCTTTGATCCGATATTTCACCGCGTAATTTTCCAGATCCTCGCAGTCCTCCGGCGATACGGGAGCAAGACCGGTTTTCAGCAAGCGGAAAATATCCTCATAGAGCCAGCCTCTTGCGGTAATATCGATGATCGCCGTAATGAATTCAATGGACGGATGATGCAGAATATCCCGCTTTGTATCGAGAAAAGCCGTGATTCCGTAGTCAGCAAAAACCCTCTTGATGACGGAGGCCCGGGTTTCCATGTCATTGCAGATAACCAGAATGTCCCGGTATCGATATCCCTCTTCCCTGACAAGATGGATGATTTTTGCCGCAGCGGATTCCGCCTCCGCGTAAAAATTGGCAGCCTGGCAAAGTGTTACCGCAGCTCCAGCGGAAGCTTTCCGATAGGGATGCGCATACAGCTCCCGCTCCAGATGAGCCAAGGGTGCAGCCTTTTCCCCCGGAAGGTCTCCTACGGGGATCTGATAGACGTCTTCAATGGGAGCTTCCCGGTATCCGACGCCGTTGCGTCCGGCAATGGTTGAAAGCTTTTTCATGATACCCCTGGTCAGGTCGAACAGATCGCTGTCCCTGCTGTCGGAAGGAGCAGAACAGGATCCGGCTCCCGGTGGACAGTCAGTTGTCAGTATGATGCCCACCTCTTTGGCGCTAAGCATGAGCTGTTCGATGATATCGAGAGTCTTCGGGGTAAAATAATCGAATCCGCTGATCCAAATCACGGACTCCCGCACCATCCGGGATTGTCCGATTTTGGAAACAAACAGATCCAGGTAGTCCTCCGTGTCGAGATATTTCCCCTCCAGAAGCGCTTCATATTTTTCATAAATTCTATTGATGTCCTTCAGTTTTCTATGCAAAATGGAGGTTTCATCCGTGTCCTCCAGAATTTTTTGAATGTCCTTTGGAGAAGCGTTGAACTGCTTCATTTCAGAGATCAGGTTGTTGGCCATTTCAATGAAGGAGGACTTGCGGTGCATTCCCCGATATACCTCCAGCTGTTCGTTTTCTTCCGCCAGGATTTTGGCGAGGAGCATATGCCTGCCGTATTTGTCGACGGGGACCCTGTCGCTGCCGCCCGTTTCATAAAGCACCTTAAATCCGAGTCTCGACTGGCTCAGAATCTCCAGATCCATAAGACCGTCCACGCCAAGGTATGAAAAGGCATTCCGTTCCGCCTGCAAGGTAAACTGATCCGGAACCAGCAGCAAAATCTTCTGCTGTCCCTGATTCAGCTGATCGGCGATTCGGTCAAACAAGAACCTGTCCTTATCCAGATTTTCGCGGCCATAATAAATATGAAGCATGCTTCCTCCCAATGAATTTTTATGAAATTATTATAGCATCATTCCTTTGCAGCAGCAAACGATACTGCGGGAAGCCTTTCCCTGCGGCAGAATCGTTGCCGAATATTACAGTTTTATTACATTTTGATCTTCCTGCAACATTTTCTGTAAAACAGCCCCCTTATTTATAGTGAATGCCACGCGATGGCTTGTTGATTGCCGCGCTCGCTGGAGTTTTCTTCCGCAGCTGCGGCGAGGGGGAGTTACCATGGGTTTATCCGTCAACACGCTGGACGAGAATTTGAACAGCAAATTCGAGGCGATTTATTTCGCCTATTCAAAATACCTTTACTCCATTGGAATCAATATTCTCAAGGATGAGCAATATGCAGCCGACGCACTGCAGCAATGCTTTATTAAGATCTTTGAAAACATTGACAAGATCGGTGAAGTGAATTCCAGCCGCACCAAATCCTTTGTCAGCATTATCATGCGAAACGAATCCATCAATCTTCTCAGAAAAAGAAAAAGCATAGATCATGTCACGGAATCCGCGGACGATGCGTTATATATTATAATGGACGAAACCGCAAGCACGGAGGAAATTATTCTGCGGTCCGAGCTCCAGGATGAAATGAAGGCTTACCTGTGCAAATTAAACAGAGAGGAAAACAACCTGATCATCCTGAAATACGTCCATGAATATTCCAATGGAGAAATCGCCGGGATCCTCGGCGTCTCCCAGGAGGTAGTCAGGCAAAGACTGTCCAGGGTGCGAAGGAAGCTGGCTGCAATAATTAATAAAAACAGAGAGGAAGCTTAGATGAACCAAAACCGCAAGGAATATCACAGGAAGAAGACTGCCTTTAGCGACAGCTTTTTAATAGCGGTCGGAAAGGCCGCCGAGCAAGAAATGTTAAGGGAATGTGAAATCTGGGAGAATGAGGCTGGTGAACTGAAAATTCCTGAAAATGTGGAAGCCCAGATTCTGGAGTTGGCCAGGAAACACGAGAAAAAGTATTTGAATAGGAAGAGAAACCATGCTGATCTGGAGTCAGTACGGAATTTTGTTTATGCTTTACGGGCCGATTGACCTCGAGCAAATGATTCCGAATACGACAGCCCGGTAGGAGTTTTTCCAAATCTCTCCTTACCGGGCTTTTTTTATTTATTATTTATTTGGTTCAATGGGGCCGGAGTTTCCAATCAGCCCTGCGCCGCATCCAGAAGCGCTTTCTTGTCAAGCGCTTTCTTGTACTCGGACTCCATCTCCATCATACCTATATAGAAGTCATACTCGTCAGCCAGCTTGATGAATTCGTCGGGATCAAAGCATTCCGGTCCCAGCACGCCTGCGCCGTTCCATTTGCCCTTAGCCAGCAGCTCAAAGGCTATAATCGGATTGTATGCGGTCTGACCCACAACGCAGCCGCAGCCGATGCGTTTCATCATTTCCTCATTGTCGGAGGTCTGATAAATGAATACTTTTCTTTCCTGCCCGTCCTTCCGGCCGGTTACCAAAGTGCCTACGCAGCACTTTCCTTTGATCTTGTCCGCGATTTCCACCGGGCTGGGTGCGACCATTCCGACAACATCGCGGGGAGAAAGGTCGGTTCCCTTCACCTTGCTGTTTTTATCATCCAGCCGCAGAGCTTTTAAATTTTTCAGCATGGTGATAAAATCCCGGCCCAAGCCGTACTTAAAGCTCATTCTTTTCGCAGCGTCCCCCATAAACCGGGGAAGCATCACCATTTCCTCATGCTCGACGTTCACCAGTTCCTGTTCGCCGATTCCATCCGGGAATACAAAGAGTTCCGGTTCGGAGAAGGGCTCCACCACATAGATGCCTTTATCCTTTTCCCATTTGAACGGAGGATTCAGACATTCGTCAATGGTCGTCCAGATCGAAAAGCCAAAGGTGATGTCATAGCCTTCCGCGGACAGATTGCCTCCGTCCTTGATGCTGATCTCGTCGATCTCATCGAAATAGTGTTTCTGTGCAAATCTTGCAAATACATTTACAGCTCCCGGGTCCATCCCTATCCCTACGAGAGCAAGCAGTCCTCTCTTTTCCCAGTCTTCGTGCTTTCCAAACTGGTAATCCCCCATTTTGACGTTGGTCTTTTTATAGGGCTCAGTCGGATGTGGTATGGACAGCGACAGCGCCATATCCGCATACCGTACCCCGCATTCATACGCTGTGTCAAACAGGGTTTCGTTAAAGCTTGGGTCACAGGCATTGAATAAGAGGTCTACCTGGTACTTTTCGATGAGGGCTTTTACCTCATCCTTGTTCCTAGCGTTGACCTTCTCCGCCGGAAATCTTGCGTCGGCAATCCGACTGGATACCGCCTGCGCTCTTTCCAGATTGAAGTCGGACAGCACCATCAATTCAAGCCATTCCCCTTTCGGGTCCCGATTGCTTGCAATGACTGCGGCCGCTTCCCCGACTCCGCCGGTTCCCACCATTAAAATTTTCAAAATTTCGCCTCCAAACGATTTTAAAATTTTCGGGCTTATACCCTGACAATTTACCGTGAGGCTTTCTTTGCCAAGCGGGATGAAGTTCAGCAAAGCACCCACGGCACTCTGCTGATTCTAATTTATCCCAACATACTGTTTTTTGCAATCTGTCGTTTGCACCGGATTAAAAAATCAAAAAGAAATACCATATCTAAAGCAAAGAAATGATTCGGAAGCTATCTGCTCGTCATAAGGACGGATGTCTTTCCAATCCCTCCGATCTGTGATACTATGATATCGATGCCCGAAGGGCGGTATAAAGGAGAAATCTATGAAAACAGAAAAAGACTGCGTGTATGAGCTGCTGGCAACCGCATCCTATTTGAACCAGCACAACCATTTCAAACCTTACGCCTATCAGATCCTATTTGAGCAAATGGCCGAACGGCATTTGTTCCAACTCAATCTCAACGTGGACAATACCTTGAAATACGGTCTGGCCTGGGCGTTGATTTCTATGTCGGTGGAAGTGGTCACGCCGATTGAAAAAAATATGAGCCTGTATGGCAGCACCTGGTTTTCTCAGCACAGAGGACCTTATTACCGGCGTGAGCTGCTGTTCAGGAACGCGGACGGGCAGGTTATGTTCCAGGGATCCACCCACTCTGTGCTTCTGGATGTTGTAAAACGTACCGTATTCAGAAAAAAAGAAGTCCCTTTCCCCATGCACGAGCCAACTCCCATCTTCCTGCTGGATGCATCACCGAGCTTTAAAATCGATGCAGAGCTGACGCCCTTTGCGGAGCGGACCGTTCTGGCAAGCCACATCGACTGTCTCGGCCATGTGAACAACTGCCGTTACGGGGAATTTGCCTACGACGCCTTTACCGATAAGGAACAAAGTCAGCTTAAAAATTTAAAACGGATGGACATCAATTTTCTGTCAGAGCTCCGCCCTGGCGACAATTTCACAATGAAAAAAGCCCATCAAGACAGCAGAACTTTCTTTCAGGGCTACAACAAAACGAAAGACGACGTCTCTTTCAACATCGTCTTCGATTTTAAATAAAAGATTCATGCGCTTGCTGCGGTCTGTCATCACCGAAGCGCCCGTTCATCCCTTCAATATGTTCAGCAGATCCTCCGCCGTTTCGATGATAAAATCAGGCGCGTTTTCGCCGTATTTGTCCTCTTCGCTTACTGCTATGGCCCAACCCACCAGTACGGCCTTTACTCCCGCGTTTCTGGCGCAGATTATATCGAACATGCTGTCTCCCACCATGATCGCTTCCTCCGGCTTCGAGCCCAAACGTTCCAGTGCGATATTCACCGGCTCGGGATCGGGCTTGTGTTTGTCCGTGTCGTCACAGGTTACGATTGCGTCAAAATATTTTTCCATATCGTACTTCTGCAGGCCCACATGAGTAGTGTGCCGTAGCCGGGATGTCACGATACCGGTCTTGTATCCGTTTCTCTTAAGTTCTTCCAGCAGTTCCAGTATGCCCGGGAACACCTCGATCAGCTCGGCAAAATTGTCGTAATGGTAGCTACGATAGATTTGCGCGCCTTCCTCCACCGGAATCTGGGGGAGAACCTTCTCCATTGTGATATACAGCGGTTCTCCAAAGGTTCTGATGATTTCCTCCGCAGGTCTTTCCTGCCCCTCCACAGTCCGGAAGGTGTGCTGCCAGGAATTCAAGATCACCGTATTCGTATCCATGATCGTGCCGTCAAAATCAAACAGCACGGTATTGATTTTCGTCATAATGCCGTCTAGCTCCTTGTCTCTTGTTTTTGCTTTCCCTATTCTAACATATCCAAATCGGTGAAAGCAAGCCGGTAAGCGGAGGCTCCGAAACAAGATCTGGGATCTACTTGATCAGCGTATTTGGATCGACGTATTCCATTCCCAGGCTTTCGGCAACTCCCTTGTAAGTGAGTTTTCCGTCGTAGACGTTCAAGCCCAGCATCAGCGGCTTGCTGTTAAGAACCGCCTTTTCCAGTCCCATGTCTGCGATCATCAGGCCATACGGAAGTGTTGCGCCTTCCAGTGCGATGGTTGAGGTTCTCGGAACAGCGCCGGGCATGTTGGCCACAGAATAATGAACGACGCCATGCTTTACGTAATAAGGATTGTCATGAGTCGTCACCCTGTCGATGGTGGCAATGGATCCGCCTTGGTCGATGGCAACGTCCACAATGACGGAGCCGGTCTTCATCTTTTTGACCATGTCTTCGCTGACTACCTTCGGAGCAGCCTTCCCCGGAACCAGAACGCTTCCAATCAGGAGATCGGCTTTTTTAACCGACTCCTCCAGATTATATTCGTTGGAAACTAGCGTTGTGACCCTTCCGCCGAAAATATCGTCCAGGTACGCCAGTCTTGCAAGACTCATATCAAGAACGGTGACTCTGGCTCCCATGCCAACCGCCATTTTGGCTGCATTTGTGCCGACCTTCCCTCCGCCTACAATAACAACCTCAGCAGGAGCCGTTCCAGGAACGCCGCCAAGAAGCACGCCGAGTCCGCCATGGTTTTTTTGCAGCATAAGAGCGCCAACCTGCGTTGCCATTCTCCCGGCAACCTCGCTCATAGGAGTTAAGAGAGGAAGCTCTCCGCTTGGAAGCTGCACCGTCTCATACGCAACGCCTTTTACCTTCGCCTTCAGCAGCGCCTTGGTCAGCTCGGGAGCCGGAGCCAAATGCAGGTACGTATATAAAATCTGCCCCTCCTTGAAGAGGTCGTACTCCGCTTCTAACGGCTCTTTCACCTTTACGATCATATCGGCGTCAGCAAAAAGTTTTTTTACGTCCTCGTAGATTTCGCAGCCTGCATCCCGATATTCTCCATCGGTAAATCCGCTACCTTCGCCCGCCCGTGTTTCAACGATGACCTTATGGCCCTTTTTAATGTAGGATTTTGCTCCGCCGGGAGTCATTCCCACCCTGTTTTCATTGTTTTTGATCTCTTTCGGAACTCCGATAATCATCTTTCAATCCTCCTAAATATTACTCTTAAGAAATAGAATGTACGGTTTCCCATATCTCATCCATTTTCTTTAACCGGAAACATTTCGGTTAAATGTCATATTTTCTGTTGGGAACCGATATTATTATGTTAAAACTAGCTTAATTCGAAAATTATTTGTCCTCCCAACTGTTGTTCCTTAATTATTTCGGTGTTTCTTATTTCTTTATCAATATTGTAAGATTCAGGTGTTTCCTTGTCAATTTATTTTTTGCAGCTGCAAAATATTTTGCGTGTCCGTCCGCATTTTCGCAGATAATGCCGGAATTTCAAGCTTTTCGTCCCCCGATGAGAATGACAAAAAATTATCATTTTCGGATTCGCATTCGGGAAAAAAGCTCGAATTATGGGCTGATATCGCTCTAAACTTATTATGGCAGGATTGGAGATTTACCTTAATAATCCTTGTTGTATCCGAATAAATCTCCGGTTTTTCAGACCTCCGCAGGTGGCGGGAGGTAAAAAAAAACCTGCATTAGTCTGCAGGTTTCTCATAATAATCTTCTTTACTTGGAAGTATGCTTCATGGTCAACGAGACCTTCTGCTTATCATAGTCAATGCTTAAAATCTTCACCTTGACAGTATCTCCCACATTGACCGCATCCATGGGATGCTTGATATATTTGTCGCTGATCTGGGAGATATGGACTAGGCCGTCGTTCTTGACGCCGATGTCGACAAATGCGCCAAAATCCACCACGTTTCTCACCGTTCCGGTCAGCTCCATATCCACCTTGAGATCTTCAAAGGTGAGGACGTCGTTCCGGAAAACCACCGCGGGAGCATCTTCACGAGGATCTCTCGCAGGCTTTTTGATTTCATTGATAATATCCGTTAGCGTCATAACCCCGATGCCGATGTCCGCCGCCAGTTTTTCTATGCTTTTGCTGAGGTTTCCCTTGGCTTCCTGTTCATCCGGCAGCAGCGCTGCCAGCGCCGCCAATCCGTTGCCGACAGGCTTCGGCTGTTTCTTTTCCGTCGGATACAGCTTCAGAATCTTTTCCTCGATCTGCTTTGCTCCGCCCTTTGTGATTTCTGATTTGTCGATCCCCAGCTTCAGGAGCATCTGTTCGGCCGCTTCATAAGATTCCGGATGGACCGAGGTGCTGTCGAGCGGATTTTTCCCATCCGAGATTCTCATAAAGCCCGCGCACTGGTTAAAGGTTTTCTCTCCCAGCTTGCCGACCTTTTTCAGTTCCTTCCTGTCTTGGAATCTCCCTATTTCCTCGCGGTAAGCCACGATATTCTTTGCAATTCCCGCATTGATGCCTGCAATATAGGACAACAGCGAAGGAGATGCAGTATTCAGATCGACGCCCACTCTGTTAACGCAGTCTTCCACCACGTTGGTCAGCGCGCTGTCCAGCAGTCCCTGATTGATATCGTGTTGGTACTGCCCGACGCCGATATGCTTCGGCGAAATCTTTACCAGCTCCGCAAGGGGATCCTGAAGTCTTCTCCCAATGGACATGGCGCCTCTTGTGGTAACATCCAGGTCCGGATACTCTTCCGTGGCCACCTTGGACGCGGAGTACACGGAGGCTCCCGCTTCGTTTACGATGGTGTAGCTGACATCCAGCTTGTATTTTTTAATGAAATTAGCAATGATGGCTTCCGTTTCTCTCGAAGCGGTGCCGTTGCCGATCACGATTATGTTGGAATTGTATTTTTCAATGATCTTAAGTAGGGTTTTCTCTGTTCCCGCCACATCGTTCTTCGGTTCCGTGGGATAGATTGTGGTATAGGCCAGCAACTTGCCCGTTTCGTTCAGTACAGCCACCTTGCAGCCGGTCCGGTATCCCGGATCGATACTGATCACTCTGGCGTTTTTCACAGGCGGCACCATGAGAAGCTTTTCCGTATTCTTTGCGAACACCTTGACCGCTTCCCGTTCTGCCCGTTCCGTCAGCATATTCCGCATTTCCCGCTCGATGGACGGCGCCATAAGGCGTTTATATGCGTCTTCAATCACCTCGGTGAGCAAGCCGGTAAAGATGGATTTTTCATTTTTAATGACGAAGTCCCTCATATCCTTGTGGATTTCCTCCACAGGGGCAACGACCTTCACCTTCAGCTTCTTTTCCTTTTCTCCCCGGTTGATGGCAAGAACCCTGTGATCCGGGATCTTGGAGATTCCTTCGGAAAAATCGTAGTACAGATCATAAACGGTGCTTTCGGCGGGATCTTCCGCTGTGGATGAGATCAGACCCGCCCTTTGGGTTCTTTCTCTTACAATCGCCGTCAGTTCCGGATCGTCCGAGACCATTTCCGCGATGATGTCCATTGCGCCCTGGATGGCTTCGGCCGCGTTGGCTACGCCTTTTTCCTCGTCCACATAAGGCGCCGCCAATTCCTCAAGGGTTCCCGATTCCAGTTCCTGAGCCCAAAAGATCAATGCCAAGGGCTCCAAACCCTTTTCCTTCGCCTTAGAGGCTCTGGTAGATTTTTTCTGCTTGAACGGCTTGTAAAGATCCTCCACCCTCTGGAGCACTTCCGCTTTCAAGATATCTTCCTTCAATTCATCCGTCAGCTTTCCCTGCTCTTCAATGATTCGGATGACTTCTTCCTTCCGCTGTTCCAGGCCGCGAAGATAGGCAAGTCTTTCGTCCAGATCCCTGAGCGTGACGTCGGACAACCCTCCGGTCATTTCCTTCCGGTAACGGGCGATAAATGGGATTGTATTGCCGTCGTCAATGAGCTGTACCGTATTCTCCACCTGGGATACTTTCAATTTAAATTCCTGTGCTAATTTTTCGATAATATTCATGGAATCTCCTTGTGGTCAATCGTAAATAATCAACCTGTTTATTAATCTTTCATTTTTAGTTTTTCATTGATGAAGTAGTCCAGCTCGCCGTCCATGACCGCATAGACGTTGCCCACCTCCGCATTGGTTCTGTGGTCCTTGACCAGGGAATAAGGATGAAACACATAAGATCTGATCTGGCTTCCCCATGTGATCTGGCTGTAATCTCCCTTCAGTTCGTCCAGGTTGGCCTTGTGCTCCTCCTGAGCAAGCTCCATGAGCTTAGCCATAAGAACCTTCATTGCCGTCTCCTTGTTCTGATGCTGGGATCTCTCATTCTGACAGGATACGACGATATTGGTGGGAATGTGGGTAATGCGGATGGCGGAGTCCGTCTTGTTGACGTGCTGGCCCCCCGCCCCGCTGGAGCGGAAGGTATCGATCCGCAGATCGTCGGGATTGATATCCACGGTAATGTTTTCGTCCATCTCAGGGATTACGTCAAGAGATGCGAAAGAGGTATGCCTTCTGCCGGAAGAGTCAAAGGGTGAGATTCTCACAACGCGATGGACTCCCTTTTCGTTCTTCAAATAGCCGTAGGTATTTTCCCCTTCTATCAAAAGAGTGGCGCTTTTTATGCCGCCTTCCGTGGCATCCTGGTAATCCAGGATCTTGACTTTATATCCTTTTGATTCGGACCATCTTGTGTACATCCGCAGCAGCATTTCAGCCCAGTCCTGGGCGTCGGTTCCTCCCGAGCCGGCATGAATGGAGATAATGGCATTGTTTCCGTCGTACTCCCCATTCAGCAGGGTTTTGATCCGAAGTTCTTCGAACTTCTTCTTATACTCCTCGTAGGCATTCTGGATCTCCGGCACCATGGACGCATCCTCTTCTTCCATGGCAAGATCGATGAGAATGCCGATATCCTCGAATTCCTTTTTCAGGTCCTCATATTCGCCGATTTTGGATTCGACGCTTTTCTTTTCCTTTAGCAGCTT
Source organism: Bacillota bacterium (assembly GCA_023415235.1). Taxonomy (GTDB): domain Bacteria; phylum Bacillota; class Clostridia; order Peptostreptococcales; family Anaerovoracaceae; genus Anoxybacterium. The sequence goes on along the minus strand of JAEZLP010000066.1, from coordinate 29,954 downwards.
CTGTGCGTTTTCATGGTCATTCCAAAAGCCTTCCTCTTCCGTTGTCCGGTCGATTTGGTTCAGTCTCTCTCTCAGTCCAGCGACGTCAAAGGGACTCACCCAATTCTTTTAGATTTTGTGCCCGGTCTGTCAGCTCATACTTGATCTGATCCAGTTCAACCATTTCATCAACTCCTTGTAATATATTTGTTGTACTCTTACGGTGGCCGGCAGTCGCCCCGGATGCCTCGGCGCGGCGCTTTACTGACTAATTATTCGGCGGCATTTTTCCCGCAGCATTTTTTATATTTTAATCCGCTTCCGCATGGGCACGGATCGTTCCTTCCAACCACGACGCCCTTCCGGACCGTTTGCTGCTTCTGCTCGCGCTCGGGCACCTTCGTTGCCGCAGGTCCTTCGCCTGAGTATGCTCCCTGATTTTCATTGGCCGTATCGACGAAGTCTTCCTTGCGTCCTTCTCCGGAACCCAGGATTCTCCTTCTGGTCGTATCCGTCTGTACGGTTACATTGAAGCAGAATTTCACCGTATCTTCCTTGATGGTCTTGACCATCAGATCAAACATATCAAAACCCTCTGCAGCATAGGCTCTAGCCGGGTCGATCTGTCCCAGCGCTCTCAGGCCAATCCCGTGGCGCAGCTGATCCATTGCATCAATATGATCCATCCACTTGTTGTCAACAACCCGAATCAGGATCATGCGTTCCAGTTCGCGCATTCTGTCAGCACCGATTTCGGCCTCCTTGGCCCGGTAGGCTTCCTCGAAGCGCTCCATGATGTCCTCTTTCAAGGTATCCTTATCCAGACTCTCGATCTCATCTTCCGTGTAACTGAGTCCTCTTAAATTGCCGCAGATTTTACGCAGTGACGCTTCGAGGGCCGGAATATCCCATTCCTCGGCAAACCTGGAGCCTGCTGTAGTAAAGTCCAGATTTTCATCGATCAGCTCCTCGGCCATGGACATGATATGGTCTCTCAGATCCTCCCCAAAGAGCACTCGACGCCGCTCGCCGTAGATGATCTCCCTCTGCCTGTTCATCACGTCGTCATACTGAAGGACGTATTTACGAATGGAGAAGTTTCTTCCTTCCACCCGTTTCTGGGCATTTTCGATAGACTTGGTCAGCATGCCTGCTTCGAGGGGCTCATCGTCGTTCATGCCGAGCCTTCCCACAATCCCCTGGATTCTTTCTCCCCCGAAGAGGCGCATCAGTTCGTCCTCCAGAGAAATAAAGAATTGGGTCGTACCGGGATCGCCCTGACGACCGGAACGTCCTCTCAGCTGATTGTCAATTCTTCGTGACTCGTGGCGCTCTGTTCCGATAATATATAAGCCGCCCAGCTCTCTGACCTTTTGCTGCTCCTCGGCCCGTTCCGCTTTAAACTGGGCAAGCAGTTCATTGTAAACCTTTCTCGCCTCTATGAGTTCGGAATCTTCAAGGGGAACAAAGCTGGAAGCGTAGGAAATCACTTGATCCTCATAGCCCTGTCTTCTCATTTCCCGTTTTGCTTCAAAGTCCGGGTTGCCGCCGAGTATGATGTCCGTACCACGGCCCGCCATATTGGTGGCGATGGTAACGGCTCCCAATCTTCCTGCTTCAGCGACGATTTCCGCTTCCCGTTCATGCTGCTTCGCATTCAGAACGTTGTGCTTGACGCCTCGTTTTTTAAGCAGGGAGCTGATGATTTCAGACCGTTCAATGGAAATGGTTCCCACCAGAACCGGCTGTCCCGTTTTGTGAAGCTCTTCGATCTGATTCGCTATGGCGTTGAATTTCGCCCTTTCCGTTGCATAGATACAGTCTTCCTTGTCTACTCTGGCGATGGGACGATTGGTCGGAATCTCGACGACGTCCATATTATAGATGTCCCTGAATTCCTGTTCCTCCGTCCTTGCGGTACCGGTCATACCCGCCAGCTTCTGATACATTCTGAAGTAGTTTTGCAGCGTGATGGTTGCCAGAGTTTTGGATTCCTGTCTGACCGTCAGACCTTCCTTTGCTTCGATAGCCTGATGCAGGCCGTCGCTGTATCTTCTGCCAAACATCAGACGTCCGGTGAATTCATCAACAATGACGATCTCACCATCTTTTTCAATATAGTCCACATCCCGTTTCATCAGGTTCCTAGCTTTCAGAGCCTGCATTACGTGATGGTTGATTTCCATATTCTCAGGATCCGAGAAGTTCTCAATTTTAAAGTACTTCTCGCACTTGTCAACGCCCTCCTCGGTAAGGGACACCGTCCTGTCCTTTTCGTCCATGGTGAAGTCTTCTCCCAGACGGAAGGATTTGACAAACTTATCCGCGATCTGGTACAGATCGGTGGATTTCTCTCCCTGGCCGGATATGATAAGCGGGGTTCTCGCTTCGTCGATGAGGATGCTGTCCACCTCGTCCACGATTGCAAAATTCAGCTCCCGCTGGGTCATCTCTTCCTTGTAAATCACCATGTTGTCCCGGAGATAGTCGAATCCGAATTCATTATTGGTTCCATATGTGATATCAGCCTGGTAAGCGGCCTTTCTCACCTCGTTGGTGATGCCATGTATGACACAGCCTACCGTGAGTCCCAGGAAGGTGTAGAGCTTCCCCATCCACTCCATATCACGCTTGGCCAGATAATCATTTACCGTTACGACGTGAACGCCTTTCCCCTCAAGCGCATTCAGATACACAGGTAGAGTGGCTACCAGGGTTTTTCCTTCTCCGGTTTTCATCTCCGCGATCCTGCCCTGATGAAGGACAACGCCGCCGATGAGCTGTACCCTGAAATGTTTCATTCCAAGGCTTCTCCATGCGGCTTCCCTGCATACTGCAAAGGCCTCCACCAGAATATCGTCCAGAGTCTCCCCTGCCGCCAGCCTTTCTTTGAATTCCGCTGTCTTTGCCAAAAGCTGCCCGTCGGTAAGGCCCTGCATCTTTTCATCCAGCGCTTCGATCTGATCCACAATTTTTTCAATCTTTTTTACTTCTTTGACGTTCAGGTCGCCGAATATTTTTTCCATTAATCCCATTTTGAATGAGTCCCTTCTTTCTTTGTCTCTATTGTATCCCAACACTTCCGTAATCAGTCCGCCGTTTAATCAGTCAATTCCGGACTGCGAAAACCTCTGCCGTTTGATTCTGTGCCGATACCCGGATTGTTACGAACTTATATTATAGCACAGGTTGCAAAAAAAATCAAAACGACAGAAAAATCATGATCGCATATTCCACGGGTAACAGACATTTTTTGCAAGCTAACACCAATTCATTCCCATCATCATAAGATGAAATGAATCATGGGAAACAGAGGAGCCGGAAATAAGGAAAAGAGGTGGTTGAATGGATGTGCTCAAGGTGAAGAACATAGAGCAGAAATATCAGGCTGAGAACGGTGAGATCACAGCGATCAAGGACATCAGCTTCACAGTCCGGAAGGGTGAATTTGTCAGCATTGTCGGTCCCAGCGGCTGCGGCAAATCCACTTTGCTTTCCATTATCTCCGGCCTATTGAAACCGACCGGCGGGGAAGTATATGTGAACGGGGAGCGAATTGACGGGATCACCTCCCATATCGGATATATGCTGCAGAAAGACAATTTGCTGGATTGGAGAACCATCTATAAAAATGTTCTTCTCGGACTGGAAATCAGAAATTTGAAAACTCATGAAAATGTGGCGCGGGCGGAAAACCTGCTGAAAACCTACGGCCTTTATGAGTTTCGCGATAAATACCCTTCCCAGCTATCCGGTGGAATGAGGCAGCGTGTCGCATTAATACGCACACTGGCCATCAGTCCGGATATTTTATTGCTCGATGAAGCTTTTTCCGCTTTGGATTACCAGACTCGCCTGACTGTTACGGATGACGTTTTCCGCATCCTGAAGCAGGAGCGCGTTACCACGCTGATGGTCACGCATGACATTCCGGAAAGCATCAGTATGGGAGATAAGATTATCATCCTTACAGAGCGCCCGGCGGTAATCAAGGAGATCCTTGATATCGATTTCGAAATGGAAAACCGCACTCCTCTCACCTGCAGAAACAGCCCGAAATTCAGCCGGTATTTTAACCACATTTGGAAAGAGTTGAGTGGAAATGAATAATCATAAGGAAATTTCAGCGGAACGAGCCGCTTATCTGAAAAACCGTCAGCATACCAAAAGGCTTGTCTTGATCTGCCAGATCGGCATTCTGGTGCTGTTTCTGTCCACATGGGAGCTGCTGGCCCAGCTATCGCTCATCGACAACTTTATTTTGAGCCAGCCTTCGCGAATCGGCGCAACCTTTGTCAATATGGCCCGGTACGACCTTGCCAACCACGTATGGGTCACCGTATACGAAACCCTGGTCGGCTTTATTCTGGGAGTGATCACAGGAACCTGCCTGGCGGTGATCCTTTGGTGGAGCAGCTTTGTCGCCAAGGTCAGCGAACCCTATCTGGTCGTGCTGAACAGCCTGCCGAAAATCGCTCTGGGTCCTGTCATCATCATTATTGTCGGCGCCGGCACCGAAGCGATCATCTTCATGGCTCTGGCGATCTCCCTGATCGTAACCGTATTGGAAATGCTCAACGGATTTCGCCATACGGACAGCGAATACATCAGGATGGCCATGACCTTCGGCGCGACGAAGGTCCAGGTTTTTGCCAAGGTGGTATTCCCGTACAATATCGCCACCCTGTTTAATTCTCTGAAAATCAACATAGGCTTGTCTCTGGTCGGCGTGATCGCGGGAGAATTTCTGGTATCCAAGGCAGGGCTTGGTTATCTCATCGTCTACGGAGGCCAGGTGTTCAAGATGGATCTGGTCATGTCCAGCGTAATTATTCTGGCTATGGTAGCCGCCACGATGTACGAGGCCGTCGTCCTGCTGCAGCGGATCGCTATGCGCTGGTACAATCACTGATCATAAATTTTATGTTTAGAAAGGAGATACATAGATGAAGAAAATTGCGAGGATTCTATGCATAGGACTAAGCCTTCTGCTTGCCGTGCCGTTTCTTTACGGCTGTGCAAAGGAGGAGGAAAAGGCGGTAAAAGTAACGTTGTGCGAAGTAACCCATTCCATTTTTTACGCTCCCCAATATGCAGCCATGAATCTGGGGTACTTTGAGGAGGAGGGCATCGAAATCGAGCTTTCCAACGGTCAGGGAGCCGACAAGGTCATGTCCGCCGTCCTTTCCGACAATGTGGATATCGGATTTGCGGGACCGGAAGCCTCCATCTATGTTTACAACGAAGGCAAAGAGGATCATACCCAGGTCTTTGCGCTGCTGACCCAGCGAGACGGCTCCTTCCTCGTAGGCCGGGAACCGGATCCGGATTTCACCTGGGATAAACTCAAGGGAAAACATATCCTCCCCGGCAGAAAGGGAGGAGTGCCCTATATGGCGCTGGAATATGTCATTAAGAATCACGGGCTCGACCCCTACAAGGATATGATCCTTGACAACAGCATTCAGTTTGCTTTGATGGCCGGCGCCTTTACCGGTGGAACAGGGGATTACGTCACCTTGTTCGAGCCTACCGCATCCATGCTGGAAGCGGAGGGAAAGGGTTATATCGTAGCCTCCGTCGGTGAAGAGGCGGGGGAAATCGCCTATACCGGATACTTTGCGAAAAAGAGCTTTATTGAACAGAATCCGGATCTCATCGAAGGATTTACCCGTGCCATCTATCGCGGCCAGCAGTGGGTGGCAAGTCACAGTGCAAAGGAGATTGCTGAGGTTGTGGCGCCTTCCTTCCCCGATACCGACGTGGAGCTGCTGACTACGGTGGCCCAGAGGTACAAGGACATTAACGCATGGCGCGACAATCCCGTACTGGATCAGAAAGCATTCGATCTGCTCCAGAAGGTCATGACCTCAGCAGGCGAGCTTTCCAAATCAGCGCCTCACGATATCGTTGTAAACAACACCTTTGCTGAAAAAGTGATCTCGGAATAAAGGACAATAAAAAGGCGGGAAGCATATTAGGCACGTTTCAATAGGGTAACTTATTGAACCATACCCAAAACCGGTACGGAAATGCAAGAGATAGGTGTTGTCCCGCAAGGGATAGCGCCTATCTCTTTGCTAATTCTTTGAATACACCAAAGATTTTCTCATAAGCATTGTCAGCAGTAATATCCGATAAGGGTACTTCATACCCCAAAACCCGTTTTAATCCCCAGTATCGTTCAACTGGTTCAGCGGCTTCTCCGTAATACATTTCCCCAGATTCATACTCAGGAAACTCAATTATGCCACTATACATAGGGTGATAGAAAATCCAATGGTCGCTTGGAGAGATAGGATTTGTTGACCAGTTCTCAGCTATATTTTCGTAATCATATCGGGCAACATTGGCCATTGGAATTTCAAAATCGATAAAATTAAGCTCCAAAACGTATAATGCGCCATTGCGGTAGCCGTTTTTTAACTTGGTGTCCGAGCATCGTTGAAAGACAACAATGAAGCTGTGGTATAACCAAGCATCTGAATCTCGGTCGCTATTCCATCTGAGAAAGGTGTTATTTTTTGTAATAGGAGCAAGCTCAAATTCACCCTTTTCTTCCGCCAGAGCAATGCACCGTGAAATGAATTCCTGTACGTTTTTATGAGCTTCACGTACCGCTTGAAAAGCCTTAATTGTTTCTTCGTTCATCGTACCAAACCCCCTAAAACCACCGAAGCCCTTTTCATTTAGTAGCGCTGATAAATCATCGAAAATAAGACTGTAGGTATTATTTTTACATATGGAGTCAAATAAGCCCTGCCAAGTCATATAACCAAACGAAACGTCCGCTGGAATTTTAATTTTCTGCTCGTTGAAAATAGCAACTGCTGATTCCTCACGAGCAAGCAATATCAAAAACTTTTTCTTATTTGGGTAGTTACTCAGAAGTAGCTCCGCTTCGCGAACCAGCTGATCGTCGCCGGATAAATCGCTGTTATACTTAACCTCTATCAATATAACCGCTTGCCCCAACTCAATAACAATATCGGGCTCTGTTTGCGAATCGGGATAGTGCTGCCAGAAATAAAGATTACGACCCCATTCACCGTTTGTTTCTGAAGGCAATGCTTGTTCAAGCAACTTACTTGTAGCCACCGGAACAATGCTATTGACTATTATTTGCCGGACGACAGCATAAGGCAAATATCTCAACGCTCCGAAAACATTCCCTGTCAGTTGGTCTTCAGAACCAGTATCAACAATTTTATGATAGATTTCAGCAATCATAATACTTGAAGTTATTCTCCTTCTGACGGATTATTTTTTTGTTTAAATACAATCTTGGCAAACAAAAACTCGTCAATTACAATCATAATATTCATATAGATTTTATCAAGCCAGCACACGTATCTGTAATTATTGTCTTGAACATCAGTCCAATCCATAACCAAGAAAGGCTTCTTTATAACTTGTCCGTTATCATCTAACGCAGTAAGTACAGGTTCAAAGACATAGATATGATTAAATACTCGAGAGCCTATGATAGGCAAAATGTTGTCGTTCATAATAATGAACTCATCCCAAGATGCAATCTCTTCTGAAGTCATGTTAGGGCGAAATGTATAGGACACATATTCTGGTATGCCCTCCCAAGAATCCTCGTAGAAACCGGTAGTGAGTTCATATGTCATATGGCATACAGCGAGTTTCATTAAGATTTTCGAAATTCTATTATCAAAATGAATTTCGCCTGAACGGACACATTCATCGAATTTCTGCCGCGCTTCCTTGACCTCTTTTCGTTCTGACAATAATGTTCTTGACTTATATGCGATATGCTGTTCATATGCATCAATGAAAGCTTTTGTGTATAACTCATCCGAGGAAAATCCATTATTGCATTTTTCACAGGCAGGGACTACTGGTAAGTCAGAAGGGTACGGCTTGGTGAGAAAAGCTTTTGAAGGGCAATGCTCTCTTGTATCGGCTGTCTCGCCACAATACACACATCGCATATCTGAGCCGCGCTCGAAAACAACTCTTGGTTTATAATCCGCAGGTCCCCAGTATTTGTTGAAGTTAAAATTATCGGACTCATCCATTAACAGCACCCCATTTACGTATTCAGTATCTGATGGTAAGCAGTTCAAGCCGCTTGTCCCTAAAATCCTTTTTCAGTTCACATTCCCAGACAACAATCACGTTCCATCCAGCTTTTCTGAGAGCAGAATAGTTTTCCTCATCTCGTTTGCGATTTTTTTCAAGCTTCGGTATCCAGTAGTCTTGGTTGGATTTGGGAATAACAAAATCCGCGCATCCCTCGTGGCAGTGCCAGAAGCAGCCATTAATAAAAATCATAGTTTTATGCTTCGGAAGAACTATGTCGGGACACCCGGAGTAACGCTTATCATTTTTTCTATATCTAAATCCCTTTGAAAACAGGAACTTTCTTACGATTTCTTCGGGTTTAGTATTCTTACTCCTTATACGGGACATGTTATAGCTTCGTACTTCCTTGGAATGAGCATGGTCTGCCATATTAACTCTCCTGAACTCCAAATCCCAATTCTTTTAGCACTATTTTAGAAACACGACATCATTATGATATTCGATGAACTCACTGCTCGGGAGAAATCTTTCAGGTCTTTTTATTTGCCCGCCGTTTAATGATTTCAACCATTCATTGCAAAATTTATTATTGTTATAAGTCTCAACCTTAGAGGATACTACTATTTCAAACCTGCTGTTAATTGTAAAATAGCCAAGATCAAATGCTTTATCATGAAATACATTTAGTAACAAGCCATTTCGCGGATCAGTCTTTTCAGATTCATTGCAGACGCTCCAAGGCTTAATATGGCTTGCAATAAGCAAAGCAGGAATCTCTAATTTTGTTATGCAGCAGGCACTATTGAATGAGGACAACAAGGCTCTTCTGAAAAATGTTTGGTTGATGCGGGCTTTTACAATCTGATTTCTTATATCACCTAATGGGATAGCGGGCAGATCCGTTAAATCCACAAATGAATCGAGCTCTTGTTTTTTGAGATTAGATAAAACATTAGCTGCCTCATATGACAGCAGACTGAAATCCGTAGAGAATTCCATCCATATTGCTTCATCTAAGCGGGAACCATTTGATAGTCCGCCAACACCTCGACGTTGCAACTCCGGATCAAAACGCGCAAAATTACACATTTTCATTGTTAAAGCATCAGGTGATCTGCCAATTAACTGAGCAGTCTCTATAATCTGCTTATGTGTTGCGTGTATTTGACCGAAAGGAATCTGGCAATACAAATACAGAGCCAGAATGCTTTGGTCTCTTGTCCAATTTTGTCTTGCCATTATTCACTCCCTCCCGTGATAATTATTTGGTCAAATAACTATCAATACGTTCCGCTATTGCCTTTGCCAATATGGGCGGAACCGCATTTCCTACTTGCTGATATTGTGAATCCTTAGTCCCGCAGAAAACAAAACTATCTGGAAATGTTTGCAGGCGAGCTGCTTCCCGTATGCTTAAAGCACGGTGTTTCACTGGATGAATCCACATGGATTTCCGGACATTAACGACTGTACCGGAAGGCTCGTCATATTTCAGGCGCAGGTAAATGGTTTTCTGTGTACGCTCTGTGTCAGAGTAAGTAGTTTTAAGTTCTGGCGGCAAGCTGTGGAAATTACCACCTTGTTTAATCTTCTTAAATCGTTTTAGCGCTTCCGGGGTTGTTGCGGTAGATATGTGATTGTAAAGATTTTCGGAATCACGTAATAGTTTCCCAAGCTCACATATATCCTTTGGGGCAGAGGGCAACACTACCCCCTTGTTAGATACTTCCGTCGACGTTTCAATTTCTTCTAAATCTCCAATTGCATCTTTAACTGTACGGTAAGTTGCTTCGGAGAATGCGCCGCTTGGGAGCTTAACCTCCTCGCAAATCGACTTTTTGACGCCAATAAGAACAAAACGCATCCGCTTCTGAGGCGCACCAAAGTCCGCAGCCGATAAAACACCACTATTTATACTGTATCCCGTACTGGAAGCTTCCAAAATTGATTTAATATAATCGATAACTGCCATAGAAGTAACATGAGCAACAAGCCCAGTCTCGGTTGAATATCTGTCAACCTTGATGCGATTATCCAATATTTCCTTAGCCTTTGAGAACATGCGCTGCAGCATAATTGCCGGCATTATTGCGTTACAGAGTCCTTTAGCAGCTTCATCCGTTTCGACGTTAGTAAAATAGTTCTGTATAGCAATTCCTGCCGTATGATTATGCTTTAATACCGGATCATTTTCATCAAAGGAGGCAATGAGGTTCTTTGCCAGAGTAAGAAGCCTGTTTTTGTGCTTTGTCAGAGAAGTACATAACTTTTTGGAATTACGCGCTTTGAACACGACATTGAGCGACAAATAGTCATTTTCGTTCCATAGATATTTTGAAATTTGCGTAATGTTTTTTACAATGTCAGCAACGCCCGGAAACACAAAATCTGCGTCAAGAAGCAGTATTTCTGACGGGCTTGTTTTTATGCCGTATTTTTCTATGGTTTCTGCATCAGTTTCATCCACATAAAAACGGTGAATATCCGACTGAAGCATACTTACATTCTCCATCACGAAAGCCAGAGGGTTCAGGTGTAGGACAGTCTGGACAAACTTTTTTACAAGAGAGTTATTCAAACTGATGGCATGATTTTTCTGACGGTTTGCATTAGAGAAGCCTTGGCACGGCGGCCCCCCAATGACAACGTCAACTTTGCCAAGTTTAGCTTTAGTTTCATCTTTAAGTGCATCGCTGACATCATTATAAACTTCAGCATTTCCATGATTGCGCTTATAAGTTTTCTGAGCATTGAGATTGTTTTCAAAGGCAGCCTTAATATAAAATCTGCCTGTTTGAAGAAACCCGTAGCTGAGGCCGCCTGCACCGGCGAACAAATCAACAATGCTATACTTTGATTCAACGTCAGAACTCATAATTTAAATCCCTCCTCCTCTAACCGTTCCAGCACAGCGACGAGCCTTTTGCACTGAGATGGGGTCGGCATTTTTTGGGGTATCTGGCATGCTATCCGCATGGCAGTATTTTCATCAGGCGAAATCATCCGCTTGCTTGCAGCAAAATTCAGGGCATTTTGCCATTGCGTCTGAGAAATCTCAATAACTTTTGTCATAAGCTCTGTTTCAGAATCTATCCGCTGACCATATTTCGCTTCTCTTTCAGCGATTCTTGACTCATCTCGTCCAATAAGGCATGTCTCAATAGCAGAAGATAATTTGTAGTCAATGCTTTGAATGCTTTTCCAGCATCCTTCTTGTTTACACCACTGGGTTACGTTTTCTACTCCTCTTTGGGGATCGATAAGCTTTTCGTAAACAAGTTCTGATAACTCGGTTAATGCAACGGAAACAGCATCCGGCACATTTTGACGCGTCCAGATGTTCATCAAATCCAAGTCCTTCCCGGAAAACTGTTTCTGTATAAGCATATGTAAAAGGCTGATGGTATAGGTCACTATATTGGCTCGATAGCCTTGCGAATACCACGGCTGATGCGTAACCATTATTTCGCAGTATCTAAATATCAGAACTAAAGCAACGCTTTCTTGAAAATATTTTTCATTGAAAACAAGCCCATCGTCAGATGCTTCCCATTCTTCACTTGTCGTTTTTGCAAATTCAGCGAAGTTTGTTTGTGCGCCACGGCTAACTGTATGAGGCAACCCCTTCCAAGTGTTCCGGACTTTTGCAAGATCGGTTTTCGTTATAAGCTGATTTTTCGGGTTCTGCAGCAAAAACTTCCTTTTCTCACTGGCGGTCATTCGCATTTGCTTCTGCAGATATTGTCCGCGCGCCCGCTCATAAAACCACTTCGTTTCATGCTGTGAACCGCCTACCGCCCTTGCATACAGACGCTGAGAGAACCTTTCCATGCGGACATGGAAGGGATGCGTTGAGAAGAAGTCTGCGTCGCTGACTTTATTCTGGCTGTTAGAGGAACGCGAAATGTTTTGAACAAGCTCCGTTGCCTCTTCTTCCAGCGTACTTTCAATTACCGTCAGCTTCATTTGCACATAGATAAGGCTTAGGTCAGCTTTATCGCGATCGCGGAATCTCGCATTTGAAAGCGATGCGGTAGTCTGACCTCCGTTGATTATCTGAAAATCCTTCGCTGAAACAAGAAACTGCCCCTGCGGAGTGGATTCAATCTTGATATCCATTGCGGTAGCCGAAATGCCGTTATTGTATGCAAAAAACCTCTCTGGGCATTGCAGAATAGTAGCTCGGATTTTTTTGTTTACAGCCACCTTTGTTGAAAGGAATGACCGAATATTTCCCTCCAGCAAAGCACTGCCATATTTATCATAAATATCTGCTAAGAGAACGCCAGGAATAATGCAAAGGTAACTCTTAAAATTCTTTGTTTCCGTGCCGCTTGCTTCCATGCACGGAATGCCATGTTTTGAATAAGCTTTGAAGTCAATTTCGATAATATGCCTTCCCGTGTCTGAACCGCAAACTTTGAATAAACGGTTAATGTCCCATATTTGACACTCTGATGCGACTCCATCGATATCAGGGGATTCGAGCACGGTTATTGTGGTGCTTATGGAAGCTGTTGTAAAAATCAAAAGCTGGTATTTGCGAATTTCTCTGCGCTTCTCCCGCAACAAGTCCACTAAATCAGAGCATGGTCTGCTCATCTCAACTTCACGATGAAGGGTGGAGTTCAACGCATGGTCTACAAACGTATTTAACCGCTCCTGCAATTGCCCGGCTTGAGTTTTGGCAAGCACCCGCTCATTTTCAGAGGCGTCATAATCGGCTATTATTAAGCTCATGGTTTTGTCAAACTCATCGTAGGCATATCCGTCAACACGCATCTTGCGGTTGCGTTTTCCTGTCCCCTCAAAGTAGGCGGCAGTAAAGTCCATCAGGAATTCTGCTTCCTGAAGATACTGAGCAAAAGCACTTACAAATGACGCACTTGAACCCTCACCGGTAGCAGCTGCTTCGGCTTTAACGCCTTCTATGAAATCTTTTCGGAATTCCTGTGCGTCCATTTTGTTCACCCTTTCAGCCAGTCTGTCATCGAGGGCAGACTTAATTCGTAATGCAGAGATTCAATTTGTGTCGGAACATTTTGTCTTGTAAGTTTTGGAAAAGCGCCATTCACATCGTACCGCTGCGAGCCTGAACAGAAATATTTCTGTTCAGAATATTCCTGTAAATCAATGTATCCATATGCGCTCAGTTTTGAACTAAATAAATCCAGCGCATCTGAAATGCCAACCAGCTTGCTGTACATCTGTCTCACCGCATCGTTAAGGGACAATGCCCCAGCCTTATCTGGAGCGGCCTTATCAATGCGCATTATCACAAGTTCGCCTTCACCGGCACAGTCAAGCTGCTCAAGTGAAGAAATCGTCACACTCGCAGCGGAGGTGCCAATACTTTTTACCTCGTGCCAGCCATCTTCGTATATAAAATCTTGGTCAGCGCCATCTGCACCCACCCAGCCCTGGACGGCAGTCAGTGCGGAGACTCCTTTTTCTATGCGTTCTTGTAAAAACAGCAGTTCTCCCAGCAATCCCTTGCGGCTATTTTCATCCATCAAGCCGCTTCTCTGGGTTTCGAGCAAACGGCTCCACTGCTTGTATCGGTCGATAACCAGTTTCAGAGCCTCTGCCTCATTAGCAGCAGAGCGCGAATGCTCAATAACATCACAGCAAAGGATGGCAAATACACCCTGCTGCTCGTTTCGGAGCAATTCAAAAGAAAGCGTCCAGCGGTTGTCAGATTCACGTCTTCGGCGACTGACAATCATCGACTTTGAGGATTCAATTGCACCGATTTCCGTATCGCTGACAAGCAATAGTGTTCGTTGACTGATAGACTGGTAACCTATATGCCACTCCAGCGGATGCTGCGTGTCAATCTGAAGAAAGCCTCCGTTCGTATAATTGATGCTATTCCACTGCCGCTCAAGGATTTCTGGTGTTATTTTCATTCGTCCTCATCCTCCTCGGCATCATAATAATTCTTAAGTTCAACCATGTTAACCATGTAATAAGCGATTTTTTCGCTTCCGATTTCCGGGATACCTATGCCCAATGCATAAAGATAATCTGGAACTGCACAGCCAGCATCGATTTGCGTTCTTGGAATTCCTTTGTCATCAGTTTTTATACGGTCAACCGCTATAACGTGGAGCATAAGAATAGGGTTACGGTTGATCTTCAGGTAAGCACTGTCCGGAACGTGTTTTTTTCCGTTTACATGCCTGAATTTCTCTTCCGCCTCATTACGCTGCTGCTCAGTCAGACCTAACTTAGCAACTCCTCCTGCACCCACACGGACTTTTGTTCCGCTGATGCTGATCTGCTCTTTTGTTGCCTTTACGATACGGCTCTCGGATGAAATTTTCAGCACATCGCTACCGCAATTCAGTTCTACTTCACTGCCTGAACCTTCTGCTATAACCACATCCCAACTGCCCATATCCGTGCAATCTCTGATAAAATCTGCAAGTGCGGCTCCTTGGAACGATAAATGCCATGGATGTGTCTTGAAATCACGAATAAGCTGCTCGATTTCATCCTTGTTGACACCTTCCCAGAAATATTGCGCTCCGTCTCTTTGCACTGCATGTCCGATGTCGGGCAATCGCTTAATAAAATCTTTGAATGCCTCTTCGTTTTGCTGAAGTGAAGCTGCGCATGCTCTCAGGCGTGGAGTTTCGAGTAATCTTCCTGAAACTGTTATCGGACGTTTCACAGGAGTGGCTGAACGCATTTTATTACGTGCAGTTACGATTAGCGAAGCTGGATCTTGACGAACTTTTAAGCCAAACTCCATCGGAGTCTGATTTGCATCCCTCATTCTTGTGATTTCGAGCTTCAATTCTTCAGCAGCGGCTGTAATATATCCGTACCAATCGATAGCTTCTATGCTGATCCAGATTTTGAACAAATCGTCATAACCAGGACGGTATCCAAACCAACGACCCATCTGAAGCAGAGTGTCGTACATTTGAGATCTGCGGTAGAAGTAACTTACGCATAAGCCTTCAAGGGTAAGACCTCTTGACAGGCTATTGCCGCCTACCGCTATAACACGCAACCCGTCTTCCTTATGACTGTAATAATCCAACCCAGTCGAGCTGCTTTTCTGGTTTACTGACCGAACAACAACGGGGGCGATAGCTTTAAACAGGTACTCAGATAAAAATCTGTGCCATTTCATGGGGAGGCCATCGGCTCCTGCTTTCTCCGACAGTTTGTGCTTGTTCCATACCGTTTTCAAATAGGCGATATTCGCAATTGCATCGCTTTCCCGTTCGGATAAAGAAGCAAAATTACGGACATCGGATTGAACATCCTCGACCCAGTTATGCGTCAAACCGCTGATTTGATTTTGAACATCCGTAAATCGGCTGACATGAATCATCATGGATCGGTGTTCTCGGTTATCTCCTCGGACATCACGAATTCCATTGACAAGCAAGAAATACGCCATAGCCTCTTTCATGCTCGGCGGTAAGTCATCAACGATAAGATCCTTTTTATGATTAAACGGGAAGAAGGCATCCATCTCTTGAGGATGAATTTCTTCCAAAGAATCAGCAAACTGAGCTTGTTCTCCGAATATGTTCTCTGCACCGATGTAATTAGTTGGAGGAGCCAGTGAATATATGAAATCTCTGGGGAACAAATCATCACCCTGCATTTCCGTCTCCGTATCAGGGTTTATAAAAATGTTTGCATACGGTGTGGCTGTAATCCCCAAATACGAAGCTTGCCTAAACAGCTTCAGCAATCTGCGAATGGCATCGTTGATCGCGGTCGGGTCTTCATCTTCCTTTTTGGTATTGACGGAAGCATTATCTGCTTCATCATCAATCAGTAGCATGGGGAGATTGATAGCTCCTCTCACGTCTAAATTATTGCTTTTCAGCCATTTTATAAGATTGTTGAGGATGCTCTTATTCTTCTTTATAACGAAAAGAACTGTGGTGTTAACATTGTGAAGCGACAGCTTCAGCGCACGAAGGATATTTTTATCAAAATCCTTTGTTACTGAAGTAAACGTCGCTATTTGCTTTTCCTGACCATATTTACCAACGCCGACAGGCACATTCTCAATTTCCTGTTTGGGGTCGAGCAGGTATTGGCTCATTCTGCCTGAAAACTCTGCATCGAGACGTTCCTGCGTTTGCTGGCGCAAGTTTTCCATCATTCCAGCAAGAATAATAATCACACGATATCCTGAGTCAGCCGCTTTATTGCAAATGGCAGTGTAATTCGCAGTTTTGCCGGACTGAACATCGCCAAGCACAAGACCGCGCCTCTGAAACGGTGCATCGCTTGCGGGATCACCAAGATAATCTACAATCTCATCAGACACTCGTCCCAGATTTCCTGTGACGCGAGGATTCCAGTGTTTGACTTGTTCCAGATATGTTTTATAACGATTCCAGAAAAAGAAGTCCAATGACTCTCGCCTTGCAGAAAGCCATGGCTGATGCTGCTGTCGATCTTTTATCAGAACGCCTAAGTCCATCTGAACAACAATATTTGCTTTTAGCTTGCGTTTGATTTCAGCAAACTCTTCATCGCTTACAGGATATAGAATCGCCAACGACTGTCGCAACGCTTCGACTTTTTCATCAAAGACCGCTTCGGCTGGCGGAACATCCGGATATTCTGAGTTAATTGCTGTAGAAATAAGTCCTTCCAGTGTTTCAGCTTTAGTTCCCGCCATTCGCATATCCTCCTGTCTTGTACCTTTCTATGAGTTGCGGGTAATTGACAAAAGGCTCAGAAACAGCGAGCCTGTCTATCAACTCCGCTTTGCCCGTGCTTGTGGTAATCTGGGCAAGCAACCCCTGCAACAATGTTTCTACTTCCTGAATGGTCGTATCTGCGTCGTTTTCAACGGGTTTGTCTGAGTTCAAATCCAAATAAAGCGAACTTAATGGAATCCCTGTCTCAATTGCCTTCAATAGGTTTTCAACATTTCGCTTTATCTGCGGTGTTGCTTCACTAAATGCCTCTACCAATGGATGATCTCTGTTAATTGAGTAATACGAGCCGCCTTGCTTTCCTTTGAATCGCAGCCAAACATGGATAATCGAGCCGTGTGTTTCTTTCTTACCGCGGAATACCCATGTACGTTTGCTATGCTCCGCAAGTCTCTCAATTACCGAACTGAGGTTGTTTCTTACGACCTCAGGGGGCATTGCTGTTGATTTTTTAATGTCAAGTGTCCAAAGGCTGTCCAAATCGTTTGGTATGTCGACCTGAATCCGAGCCAGTTTTGAAAGCTCGCCCTGCCGCATCATGCGAAACCATGTTCCCCAAACTAATAGACGCTTATTTCTATATACATAAAACCCTTGGCTTTTACGTAATCCCTCTTTGCCTCCAAGTTCCTCAATCTCATCTGATGATAAGCTTGAAATATGCGGGAGTATATAAGGGCGGACAACGACTTTTATACCATCTATAAACAACTCTTCATCGGCCATTATCTGTGTATTTCTTCGCGTCAGAAAAGGATCGATATAATCAATAGCGGTTCCATTCATTTTAATCTGTAATTTTTTTAATCCAGTTTCACCGCCGAGGTATCTATGGAATACCAAAGATAGATGGGAGCGGACATCATCCATTTTTCTGCCCATTGAGCGATCAAAATTCAACTCCCCAACTTTTAACCTGTCAAGATTCTGCCAAACAACGAGAGTCCCGTTTTCAAGTTCGCGCAGATTTTCGATGCGGGGTATGGAGTTAATCTCTTCCTCAGTTTCCAGTATTATAAGCGACCAATCCTCAGTCTGAATTACATGATCGATATCCCAGCGTCTCACTTCTATGATTCCGTCTTTTTTACTGGCAACTGTCAGTATCCGGCATTGTGAAGTGGATGCAGTTTTTAACCCAAGCCCAAACCGACCTAAATCTGTTGATGTTCGTTTATCATTCGGATTCTGGCTGCCATAGCGCATAGCAGTCTCAAGTTCGCCAGCGTTCATTCCATTGCCGTTATCTAATATTGCTATGTATGAATCCCCTATGGGAAAGAAGAAGATTTCAACAGAGGAAGCCATTGCCGAAACACTATTATCTATAATATCGGCGATTGCTGATTCTATTGTATAGCCAATTGCACGAGTAGACTCTATAAGCGTCGGTGCGTACGGCGGCAGGGAAATAGTCTTCAAAATTTGCCCCCTCTTTCTGCAGATAACTTTATAATCTCTATCAATAAATCAAGTCAGCCTAAGTTATTATCCACGCGGTGCTCATGATTTTTTCTGTGTATCAGGAATGATTTCCATAATATCGCCAATATCGCACTGAAGCGCTGTGCATATTTTCATAAGTACGGTCATTGTCACAGGCTCATCGTGTCCAAGCTTTGTTATAAGGCTGGAACTGATGCCTGCGGCAGACTGTAACTCTTTCTTTTTCATTTTTTTGTCGATAAGCAGCTTCCAGAGCCTGTTATAACTCACCGCCACGCCATTCACCTCAACACATTATTTTGAGCACAATTTTTTAATAATTATATCACAATGGATACTTTAAAAACATCCCTAATCACATAAATAAATTAAATATCACTTTTTTGCAGTTTTTCTGGTAGCTATCTCCGAAAAGCTGTGGTAGTGTCGTTGCTGAAAGGGGATGACCTATATGAAAAAGCAAATAATCGCAGGAATAGGCTTTGTCACCTGTGTCGCGCTGTGTGCCGCCGTGTGGCCACGGAGTGCCGAGGTCGAGAGTTTACCCGCCGAACAGATAATAAACGCCACAAACGCCGAAATTGAGGCTCGGCCAGAGGAAACACCAGATATTTTTGTCTCTGAAGTTATGTCAGTGCCTGAAGTGGAGTCTGTCATAGAAAGCAACACTCCGAAAACGGAGATAACGGCAGAAAAAGAAGCAGAAAAACCAGACCCAGAGCAAGCCGCACAACAGGTTAAGCCGACTGCGTCCTCCTCAGAACCGCACAATGGAGATGTTCGTATCGTAGACGGCGAAAAGCAAATATACCTTCTCGGCTTCGGCTGGATAAAAGATGAGGGAAGCGGGAGCGTAGGCACAATGGTCGGTAATCCCGGCGACCAGCTTACCGGTCACAAAGTAGGCATCATGGGAGGCGGAACGACCGTTGATGGCGAAGGCTACATCAATAAAATGGTCGGCGTCATGGGATGCGGAACCGTCGCCGAGGATATGTATGAGTCGGGCGTAAAAATCGGCATCATGGGCGGTGATGATTCTGCTCCTCACGGAACAACTCCGCCGTCAGAGCAGCCGGAGCCGACCGGCGACGTCATATATGTCGAGCTTCAGCCGCCGATAACGAAGGACAGCATCCCACCGGCATACAAGCCAAACGGAGAACCATATAACCCGTAAGAAATTCAAAGGAAGCGTACTCAGCCTGCCAGACCGAGTACGCTTCCCCTTTCTGTTCGAAAACTCAGGAATATGAAGCTGTACGCTACATTTCTGAGTGTTCAACTTCGAGGTATATAGTACGCTGTGAGCGCACTATGCCTTGACAATCCGCAACATCTCATCGCCGGTTATCAGCTTGCGCTGGTAATCGGCTTTTGCTTTGGACGCTGCTTTTGACCATGTGCGGAACTCCTCCCGTGTCATATCCTTGCCGGTGAATTCGGCATCCGTCTTTCCGTCAGCTCGGTAAAAGCGGGAGTAGACTTTGTTATACTCCGTCTCAAACCTCTGCAGATACTCGTCAGCCTCAAGGCTCTGTTCATAACGGAGCAGCGGGCCGATGTCCTGACAGCTCTTGCCGTTTTCATATTCTCTGTCACAGAATTGCCGCTTGCGTTTATCTATCAGCACAAAATATCTGCCGCATAGAGCGCACCTCTTGACTTGAATCCCTTGCTTGAGCATCTCAACAAATTCCAGAAACAGCATCTCGTCAAATGATTGCACATGGTAATACGGCAGGATATTCACTCTGGAGCTGTCTGTGTTTACCGCCGCCAGCAAATCTCTCGTACCTATGATACCAGCGTCGTTAATTTCACTCGTCCCCTTGAAATCTAAGAATCCCTTTTTAGTCGGCATTATGGCAAAGCCGGTCGGGATGGTGAAGCTGCTCAAGTCGGGATATTTAAAATAGAAAGCGTTAACACGCTCCACAACCGGCCTGTCGGTATGATTGTCTTTATCAAGACATAGGCTCAACGCAAATGAGAATATGTCATAAAGCCCGACGATGGAATCAAGATACAGAATACATTCCCGAAGGTGCGAAAGCAGCTGGTTATCCGCTTCCTCGCTGCCGTTGAAAACCGTATCATACATCGCATCCTCATCTTTGACCACGACCGGAGTAAGCAGAATGTTATTCAGCGCGCCGACCATAAAGAAATATGCGTACTCATGCGTGTCCTTGAAATACTCGATAGCATCAAAAACACCATTGCGTATGGAGTCGTAGTTTTTATCCGTCAAAGGAATGGCGTCAAGCTCCTTCACTTTCTCAACCAGCGGATTGATGTCAAGCTCGCAAAAGCTGACAAGACCTTCTCCAATATGCGTGAACCGCTTGAAGCTGTGATGCTTCTCATCGGTGTACATGATGGCATCAATGTACATATCGCTGTCTATAAAAACCTTGCAGTATGGATACATCCCTGTCCTCCTTTGCAAATAATCTATTTTCACTAAAATAAATTTTTTGTATTCTCTGTATCAGTCTAACACAACCTCAGCGATAATGGAAGCACGAAGAAGGGAGGTGTGAAAATGCAAAAAAAGAAACTGCAAAAAAAGAAAAACAGGCTCATCCGCATGAGCGACATTGAAACGGAGCAGGTGCGCTGGCTGTGGTATCCGTTCATCCCCTATGGCAAGGTCACGATTATACAGGGCGACCCAGGAGAAGGAAAGACATCTTTTGTTCTGGCGATGATTTCTCTTTTAACAACAGGAAAACCATTGCCGGAAGATAAAGAAGCGGCGGAACCCATCAGCGTCATCTACCAATCAGCCGAGGACGGCCTGGCGGATACCATCAAGCCGAGGCTCGAAGCATCAGGTGCTGACTGCTCCCGTGTGCTGGTCATAGACGAATCGGATAAGGAACTGAATCTCTGCGATGAACGGTTGGAGCAGTCTGTGCAGGAAACCGGCGCAAGGCTGATTGTGCTTGACCCGCTGCAGGCATATCTCGGCGACAATGTGGATATGCACCGTGCCAATGAAGTGCGTCCGATATTTAAACGGCTGTGCGCTATGGCTGACCGTACCGGCTGCGCAATTATCCTCATCGGTCATATGAACAAGGCGCAGGGATTGAAATCCTCATACCGAGGACTCGGCTCAATAGACTTCCGTGCGGCGGCTCGGAGTGTGCTTCTGGTCGGCAGACTGAAAAGCGATCCCGCTGTCCGTGTCGTCGCTCATGACAAAAGCAGCCTTGCGCCGGAAGGCAAGTCCATTGCCTTCTCGCTTGACGCCGATAACGGCTTTCAATGGATTGGTTATTGTGATGTCTCTGTTGATGACGTTCTCTCCGGTGCAGGTTCAGTGCAGACGAAAACTTCGCTGATGGAGGACGAGCTCAGGCGGATGCTTGTAAAACCTGTTCCGGCGGAGGAAGTATTTCGCAGAGCGGCGGAGCTTGGTATCTCTGAGCGCACGGTGAAGATTGCGAAAAAGAATCTGAACGTGCATACAGAAAAGCTTGGCGGGCAGTGGTTATGGTGGATTTCTGATTCAAGGGTGTAAGGGTGCAATGTCTTATACACTTTGCACCCTTGCATTCTTCCCGAAATGTAACCAAGTTGGCTCATTAAATATGCTGCCGCCTATACATCAGAGAAAAAGTACACCAACTTGGCTCACTTTGCAGAAGTCGCCGCCGCCATCGGGCAATAGTGATCCGGCGTGGCTCACTTCTCTGGTCAAGGATTGCGGCAGCTAAGAATCCTGACAGCAGACAGAAACGGTAACCGGCAGCATAAAAAAACCGGAATGAGGATGAACGAGAGGTATGAAACCATATGCAGGTTAAAGCGCGGGGCTGCAGGCCGCCCCTGCACCTCTTACAACGCCCCGCAACGCGGGTCGTTCCAAGGACTTTCAGAAAGGGGTCAAAGGTGCACCTTTTAACTTCTTAGGCGACGTATGAAACGTCCGTCAACAAAGAAAACGCCATTGTTCGGCACTATTGCGGAAGTCTCATATGGAATTTTGATAGAAACGGAGGTCATTATGTGAAAGAGAACAAGAAAGAAAAAGTACCCATCTGGATGTATCCAGACATGGTGAGGCAGATTGACGCAGTCTATCCGCTTCACGAAATCTCAAGCCGGAGCGAGTTTGTCTGCAAGGCGGTGGAGTTTTATCTCGGCTTTCTGCAGACGAAATCGAGCCAGGAATACATCAACAAGACAACGCTGGCGTTCCTTGAGAATCAGCTTGGCAAGCTCGAAGCACGGGTGTGCCGCCAGCTTTTCCGAATGTGCGTGGAGCAATCGATGGCGGCTCACCTCTTTGCTTCCCAGCTCAGATTTAAAGGTGATGGGATGGAATCGCTCAGAAAGAAGTGCGTGAAGGACGTAAAGAACACCATCGGCAACATCCGATTCGACGGCATCTATGCCTATCAGCATCCGAACGAGTACAGAAACGAGGGTTGATATGAGCAGAGATATTGAGAAAATCACTGTATCGCTGCCGAAGGAAACGCTCCGATTGGCCGACGATAACCACAAGCGCTTAGGCTTTGATAACCGCTCCGAATTCATAAACGCAGCCATTCGGGAGTATGTAAGCCGTGATATTTTAAGGCAGTTCGGCGGAGAAATAGCCGAGGTGTATTCAAAAATCCAGCACAGCGAAATACGGAATCTGGAGGAACATCTGTCAAAGCTGTCATATAAAATCGCAATTGAAATAGCGCAGATGAATCTGTTTCTGGCGTCGGCGTTGGAGGTTCCCTACCTCGATATGCAGAAGCTCCGGGGCAAAGCCGTGCATCTGGTCAACAGCAGCAGAGGCTATGTTCCTTTATGTGAAGCCGTTAAGCACAATATGGATATTCGTTACTTGGAGGACACCATCAACGACGATGATGAAGATTATTAAAGCAACAGCCACGGAAGGAGGCATTAATTTATGAAACCACAGCAGGAATGTTTCTACGCTTATGTGTTCGGAGAGAGGATAATCCTCGTCCCCAAAGGTCATCCGTATACGCCGGAATTTGATTTAGTCGCAAAGGAATATGGCGGCAAAAAGATGCGGGTATGGCGAAGAAAGGTCGAGGATGAGTACAACCATTACTTAAAAACGGGCATTAACGGCGGCTATGAAACAGCCGGAATTGTCGATACGGAACTCGGAAACAAACTGGTTCCGTTGTTTGAGGATACGGAATTGATCGAGCAACCGAATAGTATTTGCCTCGACCGCCACATGATTGTAGGCGGGAAGAAATTTGCTGTACGCTCGGTGTTCCCGAAAACAGCAGCCAAAACGCCTACGGACAAGCTTCTCTCCTTAATCGACAAGGAGCTTGAAATATGAGCGTTTTTCTTTCCAAATTCAGTAGACTTCCGGCAAACTCTTCGGTATGCTTGGGATTGCGGAGCAATCCGCAGTCCCAGCATTCCGTATCGGTTTGCCGAACGAAAAGGAGGTTATTATGACACAGGCAAACCAAAAATACACAATACTCTACGGCAGACTGAGCCAGGAGGATGAGCGCGACGGCGAGTCCAACAGCATTCAGAATCAAAGACTGATGCTGGAGAAATACGCCGCCGACAACGGCTTTGAGAACATTCTCTTCCTTTCTGACGATGGCTACAGCGGCACAAACTTCAACCGCCCGGCGTGGAAAGAGCTGATGAGGCTGGTGGAAAGCGATCAGGTGGCAACGATTATCGTCAAGGATATGTCCCGTCTCGGCAGGGATTACCTGCTTGTCGGGCAGTACACCGAGATGATATTTCCAAGCTATAATGTACGCTTCATCGCCGTCAATAACAACGTGGACAGCTTATACGGCGACAATGATTTCACCCCGTTCGTAAACCTTTTCAACGATTTCTACGCCAAAGACACCAGCCGGAAAATCCGCGCCGTCGTTAAATCTAAGGCGGAACGAGGCGAGCGAGTAGGCACAAGAGCGCCTTATGGCTACAAGAAGGACAAGGAAAACCCGAAAAGCAAAATCGTCCCCGACGAGGACGTGGCGCCGATTGTACAAAGGATATTCAACCTCTGCGTTGAGGGAAAAGGCCCGACTCAGATTGCCAAGCTGCTCAATAAGGAGCAAGTGTTCTCGCCCGGTTATTATTACTACATCAAGACCGGCAAAATCCTGACCAACGTGGATATTACAAGACCGTTCGCCTGGAGCAGCGCTTGTATTGCTGACATTCTGGAAAACGAGGTTTATCTCGGACATACCATAAATCTGCAATACACAACGCTGTCCTACAAAAACAAGAAACGGATCGAGCGTCCAGAGTCAGAGCATCTGCGGTTTGAGAACACCCATGAGCCGCTTATAACGAAAGAAATATGGGACATCGTGCAGGACATCCGAGAACACAAAAGGCGCAGGACAAATATGGAGGAACAGGATATGTTCTCGGGTCTCGTCCGCTGCCTCGATTGCGGAGAGAAGATGACCCTGCATCGGGCACACACCATTGCCGCCGTGAAAAACAACTTCATGTGCTCCACCTACCGCAAACGCGGCAAAGAGAAATGCAGTTCTCACTACCTTCGGGAAGTCCATCTGGCGGCAATCGTGCTGGATGACCTGCTCAGAGTGACCCACTTCGCACGGCAGCAGGAGGCGTTATTCATCCAGTACATCAACCGGAAAAACAACGCCGAAACCCGACGTGAGATAGAGAGGCTGCAGAGGGAACGTGAATTAATGCGCCGGAGGGACACCGAACTGAGCAAATTGTTCAAGCGTTTATATGAGGACAATGTGCTTGGCAAGGTAACCAACGAGCAGTTCCGGATGCTCTCAGAGGATTACAATACAGAGCAAAAAAGCCTTAAGGAGCGAATCCCCAAGACTGCGGAGCGCATCGAAGAACTGCAGACTTCCATCTCTAACGTCACCCGATTTATCGATAAGGCAAGGCGGTACACTGAGATAACCGAACTCAGCGCTGAACTGATGAACGTTTTTATCGAGAAGATTGAGGTCGGTGAGAGAGCGGAACGGTACTCCAGAACGGCGGAGCAGGAAATCTTAATTCACTATCGTGACATCGGCGTCGTCGGGACTTTCGCGGAAGAAGCCGAGAAAATAGCCGAAATACAGCAAAGGCAGACAGCTTAATCTGCTCTCTGCCTAACCTGATACCCACGGTTCATAAATTGTCCCTATGGATATGCGCCTTTCCCGCCGTTCATTTTTTTGTTATGCTTATTTTTCAACAAACGCTTTATAGATCGCCTTGATGGCAGTCTCGAAATCCTTGTTTTCCACGCCGACGATGATGTTCATCTCACTGGAACCCTGGTCGATCATTCTTACGTTTACGCCCGCTTCCGACAGGGCCGTAAAGAGTCTTGCGGATACGCCCCGCCGCTTTGCCATTCCGCTTCCTACGGTGGCGATCAGGGACATGTTCTCGAAGACGTCAATGGAATCGGGCTGCAGCTTTCTCTGGATCTCTTCCAGCATGTCGTCGAGCTTGCCATTCAGCTTCTTGTCGGAAACGACGATGGAAATGGTGTCAATACCGCTAGGCATATGCTCCAGGGGAACCTCGTAATCATCGAGGATCTCCAGAAGTCTCTTGACAAACCCCCTTTCCGCCGACATCATGTTTTTATATATGCCGATAACCGTAAAGTCCTTGTGTCCCGCTATGCCGGTAATGATGGTGTCTTCCTTCCCGCTCGGTTCTGCGGTGATGATGGTACCGGGATCGTCGGGTTCATTGGTATTTCTGATATTAATCGGTATGTCCGCCGCTCTGACGGGATAGATAGCATCCTCGTGAAGAACGGAAGCTCCCATGTAGGACAGCTCTCTCAGCTCCTTATAGGAAATGGTGCTGATGGGCTTCGCATTGGGAACGATTTTCGGATCGGCCATGAGGAAACCCGATACGTCGGTCCAGTTTTCATATACGTCCGCGCCCACAGCCTTTGCCACAAGGGAACCCGTGATGTCGGAACCTCCCCTCGAGAAGGTTCTTATCCTTCCGTCTGGATAGGATCCGTAGAAGCCGGGAAGCACCGCTCTCTCATGCTTGGCAAGCTCAGCTCTTAATGCTTCGTCGGTTTTGCCGTTGAGAAATCTCCCTTTTGAATCAAACTGAATCAGACCCGCAGTGTCGACAAAATCGTATCCAAGATACGCCGCGGTCAGCAATGCGTTGAGATATTCGCCCCGGCTGGCTATGTAATCCTCCGAGGCGCCCTCTTTTAAATTCCGTTTGATCTCGTCAAATTGTTCTCTCAGGTTGACATTCACGCCGAGATTGAACTCAATAGCAACATACCTGTCGCAGATTACCTGAAAAACCTGGTCGTAGGGCACATTATGATCGATGTGCGCCTTGCATAAATATAATAGATCAGTTATTTTATTGTCTTCATTAAATCTCTTTCCCGGGGCGGAAACTACTACATACCTTCGGTCCGGGTCCGATTCCACGATTTTTTTCACCTTAGCCAGCTGTATGGCGTCGGAAACCGAGGAACCGCCGAATTTGGCCACCTTAATCCCCATTCTACATCATTCCTTTCCAGACTGTAACGTATCTTCTGAGTAATTTATAATACTCTATTTTAGCATGCTTTGTGCTTCCTGTCTCAATAAATCTGCTTTGTCCGTTCTCTCCCATGGCACGTCGATATCGGTTCTTCCGAAATGACCATAGGCGGCAACCTGTCTGTAGATCGGTCTTCTCAGATCAAGGTCCCGGATGATGGACGCCGGTCTCAGATCGAAATGCTTGTTGATCAGCTCCACGATCTTTTCTTCCGGAATTTTTGCGGTTCCGAAGGTTTCCACCAGAACGGAAACAGGTCTTGCGATACCGATGGCGTAAGCAAGCTCGATCTCACATTTATCAGCCAATCCGGCGGCAACGATGTTCTTCGCTGCGTATCTTGCCGCATAGGCCGCGGAACGGTCTACCTTTGTCGGATCTTTTCCCGAGAATGCGCCGCCGCCGTGTCTGGAATATCCTCCATAAGTGTCTACGATGATTTTTCTTCCTGTCAGGCCGGAATCCCCGTTAGGGCCTCCGATTACGAATCTTCCTGTAGGATTCACATAATACTTTGTCTTATCGTCGACCAGCTCGTCCGGAATGATGGGATTCACCACATACTTGATAACGTCCTTCTTGATCTGCTCCTGGGTCACGTCTTCGTCATGCTGAGTGGAGATCAGTATGGTATCCACCCTTACCACTTTATCGTCGTCATATTCAACGGTAACCTGGGTCTTTCCGTCCGGTCTCAAATAAGGGAGTTTTCCTGATTTTCTCACATCGCTGAGCTGCTTGGCAAGCTTATGGGCCAGCGAGATGGGCATCGGCATCAATTCAGGGGTTTCATTGCAGGCAAAGCCGAACATGATACCCTGGTCTCCGGCGCCGATGGCTTCCAGATCATCGCGGATCGTGCCTTCCTTGTATTCCAGCGCCTTGTCCACTCCCATGGCGATGTCGCCGGACTGCTCGTGGATCGCGGTCATTACGGCGCAGGTATTTCCGTCATAGCCGTATTCTCCCTTGGTATATCCGATGTCGCAGATCACCTTTCTGATCAGGCTGGGAATGTCGACGTAGCAGTTTGTGGTTATTTCCCCGACTACCATGGCGAGACCGGTGGTCACGGTGGTTTCCGCGGCTACTCTGCCCATGGGGTCGTTTTCAAAAATTGCATCCAGGATCGCGTCTGAAATCTGGTCGCAAAGCTTATCCGGATGCCCTTCGGTTACTGATTCTGATGTAAACAATCTTTTCATTTTTTCTTTCCTCCTGCGTGGTGCACACCTTAGAATAAATTGTGAGTTTTGTCAAATCTATTATTCGCTGATTTTTTACTATCTAATACCCCAAATAAGTTTGAGCAATCTGTAATCAACAGATTTATGAATTCGAGCCGTCTGCCGCCCATTGATCCCCTACAGCAGGACCACAATAATAAAACCTCTTCTAATTGAAGAGGTTGTCATATTATTTTCTATCCTCATCTTTCAGAATACACTCATTCCGTAGGATTTAGCACCTTCTGATCTGTCTCAAACAGATGCACAGGTTGCCGGGCTTCACTGGGCCTATTCCCTCAGCCGCTCTTGATAAGGTATTATTCAGTTTGAATGATATTATAATCCTTGATTTTTTAAATGTCAATGGGTATACTTAACCTACAAAGGTTTTTTTGGGGGAATTGAGGAGGACTTATCATTGACAGAAAGAAAATTTAAGGTCATCAAAGGAGGGGCGGCGGCGGCTCTCAACAGCAACCGCAGAAAATTTCTTTCCGGATTCATCACTGATACAAGGCTCATGGGGGTAGTCGGCCTGTACATTCACTGGGAATTATCCAATACGGAATTTGTATCGGATTTTCATCAGTTTTTTTATTTTGATGCGGAGGAATACGGCTTTGAAACCTACAAGAGCCTCCTGGGAAGCGATTCGGAGGCTCTGTCCATTATGGAACAGGCTCTGATCGGAGGACTGGGCGGAAATAAGGTCAACGTCAATGAACGGGAAGCAACCTGGCTGGTCCAAAAGTACGTAGCGATGAATGAAGCACTTTCCATTCCGATGCCGGAGGGAAAGAGCGAATACAGCTTTCTCCTAGAGACGCCTGTCGTCCTGACAGAACAGGAAAACGAAATTCTGATCGATAAGCTGTGCACTCCCATTGTTTCGGAGTATCAGCTGATCAATTATTTCCTCATGAGGGTTTACGGCAGGGATTTTGAGGCTGCCGCCTATCTTGCGACGGCGGACCTTCCTTTGGATATTCTTCCTGAGGCCGAGGGCGCAACCCTCTGCAAAAATACGATTGAAGAATTTATCGATGAAAACGGATGCTCTTATCTTTGCGAATCCCTCATCGAGTTTGATGGAAAATACAAGCTTGTGGTTTCCGAAATCCATCTGGCTGACGGAAGGGTTTCCGAAACGAAAATGCGTTCCTCTTTTCTTGTCACCTCGGCGGAAGCGGCCATGATGCTCAACCATCCGGAATTTATTACCGTATATGAGATTTTGACGGAAATGGACGACTTTCTCAAGCGTTTTTCCGGCATGTCGGCAAGCAGCATGCAGACCGTTCACGAAAACGGCCGGCTTTACCTGGAGTTCAACAAAAACAACGATCATGTAAACAGAAAGGTTTTCCGTCTTAACGAGGATATTCACGGCCTTTATTTTGCAACGGATTTCGGTCAGCTGATCATTGCGGCCTACAGCCTTCCGGAGATCCATGAAATTGAAAGGGCCCTCAGCAAAAGCGAAGTAAGCACCTGCATCATTCCTACCGCCAAGTATGAATTCAAGGAGCCGATACTCTATGAATTCATTCAGAGCGATTTTGACGATTTTACCGATTTTCTGGATTTCCTGAATTCATAAGGATCGGTTGGAACCATATTGATATGA
This sequence comes from Bacillota bacterium, assembly GCA_023415235.1. Classification (GTDB taxonomy): domain Bacteria; phylum Bacillota; class Clostridia; order Peptostreptococcales; family Anaerovoracaceae; genus Anoxybacterium. The sequence goes on along the minus strand of JAEZLP010000066.1, from coordinate 354 downwards.
AGTGAAAAGTGTATTGTATTTTAATGATGCAATGCACTTTTATGATTATAGCCTTCGGATAAATAAGGCTTGAGAAAAGTCCTGTTGAATTTGATCACCTAATTAACTAATCTTCTCTAAATACTAATAAATATTGGTAGTCGTAATACGAAAGACTAACTATTAAGAGTCAAGTCATTTTTAAAAAAATGCGGAAATACATTTCGGACAAAATTGCACCTTAATAATATCAGCGATTCTGTGTCAGGGTCTTTTATGATTCTTCCTACTAGGGTCATCAGCTTGTCTTGTGGTACATTATCAAAGAACTTCTCTAAATCAATATCTACTATGTAAGTATATCCGTCATTGAGG
>JAEZLP010000049.1 GCA_023415235.1 Bacillota bacterium | reverse complement strand
ATACAGCAGGCCGCAGATGGTGATCGCGCCTCCGACCCACTGCCAGACATTTGGAATTTCTCCGAAGATCAGCGCTGCCCAGGATGCCGCAAAGATTACTTCCCCCGTACCGATAGTGGAAAGGTAGAGGGGCGACACATGAGCAAGGGACCAATTAAAAATAGCATGGGCGCCGATGGAGCAGACCATGGCAAATGCGAACAGATAAATAAAGTCCATGGAGGAATATCCCGTAAATGGTGTTTTCGTTGCGATCATTCCGACAAGAAAAACCGCCCAGCAGGTGGTGAAAACGAAAAATACATAGACAGGGGTATTGATGGTTTTACGCATCTTCCTTCCCACCAGGAAATAAAGGGCATAGAAAAGCGCGCCGAAAAAGGCCATGATATCGCCATAAACAGCCTCCCCGGAAAAGCTGTAGTCGCCGCCGGTAATAATGGCAGCCCCTGCGAGAGTAATCACCACGCCGAGTATAGCCTTGCCCGTGGCCCTCTCATGAAAAAACAGCGCGGAAATGATCAGGATGATGATGGGGCTGATATTGCACAGCATAACCGCACTGGCGATTGTGGTATGGCTGACTGCGGTAAACAGGGAGAAATAATGCCCAGCAAGGAATAAGCCTCCCAGCACGCATCCGGCCGCCTGTTTCAAGGTTAACGCCCTCAGCTCCTCTCGATGCTTCATAAGGACCGCAGCTGCAAAAAATGGCACCGCAAAGGTGAGCCGATAGAACCCGATTGCGATGGCGCCTGCGTTGATCAGCCGTACAAATATTCCCGAAAATGATGCAAAAACGGTGGCCATAACCACGACCTTTTTAGCATTTCTTATAAATAAGTTCATAGATTTACTGCTCCTGCCGTCTTGTGATTAACCTACAATACCATATCACTTTTTCATCGGTTTGTCATGCTTTTCTTCCCTGCGCCCAGTTCGACGCATGAAGAAAATTTTGGTTGAAAATTCTGACAAAAAAATATGCGTATTCTTATTTTTTATGGATATTATTAATACATTAAGTTATAGCTTCAATTAATGTTATCCATTATATGGGTATGTAAAATGCTATCCATAGCGTGGGCATGAAAAAAGGAGGAACAGAATGTTAAAGCAATTACAATTTGAAGCTCAGACCTTCAACGGAAGAAGGTCACTGATCGCAGTACTTATCATTCTTGCAGCATCTTTGCTGTTGACCGCATTTCTGCCAGACGACCCCGCGGACTTCGGGCCGGCTGCGCTGATACCGGCATTTTTCCTGATTATTTATATTTTTACTACAAAACGAATTCTTGAAGCGCTTACTCTTTCTTCCATTATCGGTTTTGTCATGGTAGGCCAGGGCGACACCCTGGGCACGTTCAGTTCCTCCCTCCTCGGGGTCATGATGAGCGAGGACATCGCATGGCTGATTATCGTATGCGGGCTCATGGGCAGCATCATCTCGCTCATCGAAAAGGCCGGAGGCGCCTTTGCCTTTGGAGAGTGGGTGTCCCGGCGGGCGAAAACCAGAAAATCCGCCTTGATCTGGACCTGGCTGCTGGGAATCGTAATCTTTATCGATGATTATCTGAACTCCCTGACCGTAGGATCCTGCATGGCCCCTCTCACCGACAAGCATAAAGTCCCAAGGGAGTTTCTCTCTTATGTTGTCGACTCTACAGCGGCTCCGGTCTGTGTGATCATTCCAATCACCACCTGGGCGGTATTCGCCGGAAGACTGCTGGAGACAAACGGCTGGGCGCCGGAAGGAGAGGGTCTGGTTTATTTTATTAAAACCATTCCGTTCAACTTTTACGGCTGGATCGCAACTTTGATAGTACCGCTGGTGATTCTCGGCATCGTGCCTATTTTCGGACCCATGAAAAAGGCGGAGCAAAGAGTGAAAGACGGCGGTCCGCTGGCTCCGGCCGGATCGGAAAAGATCGACATCAGAGCGGGGATTACCGCCAGCGTTCCTGACAATCCAAGAATTATGAACTTCTTCCTTCCGATTATCGTACTGGTGGGGGCAACGATCTATTTCGATGTGGATATGCAGATGGGCGTTCTGGTCACCATGGCCTTCCTGTTTGTTTTCTATCTTGCTCAAAACGTGATGACCGCAGAGGAATTCACCGATGTATCCCTGCAGGGCCTGAAAAATATGATCCTGCCGCTGATGCTGATGGTGCTGGCGTTTCTGTTTGCCGAGGTCAACGATCAAATCGGTTTTACATACTACGTCATTTCCTCCGCTTCCCAGTACATGACCCCTGCGTTAATGCCGCTGACAATTTTCTGCGTACTGGCGGTAACGGAATTTATTACGGGCACCAACTGGGGAATGTACGTCATCGCCCTTCCTATCGTCATACCTCTTGCCATGGGAATGGATGTGCATATGCCTTTGGCAGTAGCCGCAGTGCTGTCCGCAGGAGTTTTTGGAAGCCACATATGCTTCTATTCCGACGCGACGGTTTTAACCTCAGCTGCTACCGGCTGCAATAATTTCGATCACGCCTTCACCCAGGCGCCTTTCGGAATCCTCGCGGCGATTCTGTCAGCCCTTTGCTTCCTCGTTGCAGGTCTGATTTTCTAATAGCGCTTTGCCGGCAGGTTCGGGGGGTTTCCTCCCGGCCTCCTGGCAAATGATCACACCGGCAATAATGAGCGCCGCCGTCAGAAGCTTGATCGGTTCCAGGGCCTCACTCAGGATTAGGACTGCCAGAAGGATGGAAAACACCGGAACCAGGTTTACAAAGATCGACGCCCTTGCCGGCCCGATCTCTTTTATGGCAAGCTGCTGGACCAGATAGCCGATGACCGAGGGAAATACGCTCATATAGAGCACCGCCAGATGGGCGGAACCCGGAACGCCGGGCAGGAATTCCCAGGGTCTTTCCCATAGAACAAAGGGAACCAGCAGAATCGTGCATACCAGAAAACTGTAAAAGGTGAGCACGATAGGAGGGATATCCTTTCCTTTGCTTTTACTGAACACGCCATAGGCTGCCCAGGCAGCTACGGCGGCCAGCATCCAAAGATCTCCCACGTTAAATTCGAACTGTTTCAACACATCAAAGTCAGCCCCTGTGATCGTAAGAACCACGCCGGCAAAGGACAGCAACACCCCGAAAATCTGTTTTCTCCCCAGCCCGGTCCTTAGAAAAACGAAGGCCAGCAAGGTTGTCACCATGGGGTTTGTGGCCGCAATGATGGAGGAATTGATGGCGGTGGTGTATTTTAAGGCGGTAAAAAAAAGCACATGATAGCCGAACATACCGACGCTCCCCGTGAAGAGATAAACCGGCAGCCTGCTTTTCTCAAGACGGAACTCCACTCCGGTCCGCTTCATTATAAAATACAGAATGATGGTGGCATAGAAAAACCTCAGAAAGGTAAGGGTAAAGGTGGCGATGTAAGGCACGGTATACTTTCCCGCGATAAAGGCGCCCGCCCAGAACAGGGCGGAGCATGTCATCAGTATGTAGATTTTATTTTTTGTCATATTGTCTCCCGTTATCGGATCTTTCGGTCGCTCTTCATGGGCCAGCCCGGTATGGCAACGCCGGAGGTTCCGCTCTTGTAATCTGCTCATGGTTTGGTATAATGGGCATAAATAAATACCAGTAGCTATTATACCATTTCTCTTGGAAAAAGGAATGCTAAGTTGAATTCTATTTACCTTTGAGGAGGCGCCCCCATGAAAATTGTCATTTTGGACGGATACACCATCAATCCCGGCGATCTTAGCTGGAAGGGATTGGAGCTGCACGGAGAATTGACGGTCTTTGAAAGAACACCGAAAGAGCTGATCGCGGAAAGAATCGGGGACTCCGACGCCGTCTTGACCAGCAAGTGTGTGCTATCCGCTGAAGTGCTGCGCCAGTGCCCGAATTTGAAGTACATCGGGATCCTGGCGACGGGCATCAACATGGTGGATCTGGAATGTGCCGCTTCCCGCGGGATCACCGTCACAAACATTCCGGCATACTCTACCAACTCTGTGGCTCAGTTCACCTTTTCCCTGCTGCTGGAAGTCTGCAACCAGGCAGGGATTCACAACGAGGCGGTCCATTCCGGCAGCTGGCAGAGCTCCAAGGACTTCTGTTTCTGCCTGACTCCACAAATGGAGCTGGCGGGAAAGACAATTGGAATCATCGGTTTCGGCAATATCGGAAAACGCGTGGCAAAGATAGCGGAAGCCTTCGGGTTGAAGGTGCTGATTGCAAGCAGCCATCCCGATCCTTCCTTTGAAACGGAAGCGATCCGTTTTGCATCTCAGGATGAGCTTTTTGCCTCCTCGGATATCATCAGCCTTCATTGTCCTTTGACTGAGAAGAACAGAGGCTTCATCGACAAGAACACGATTGGGAAAATGAAGGACGGGGTGATTCTCCTCAATACCTCACGGGGGCCGCTGATCAACGAGGTGAACCTTGCTCAGGCGCTGAAATCAGGAAAGGTGTACGCCGCTGGCCTTGACGTGTTGTCCGTTGAGCCGCCCGTTGACAGCAATCCTCTGATCGGCCTGTCAAACTGCATCGTTACGCCCCATATCGCCTGGATCACCAAGGAATCTCGAACCCGCCTGATCCATATGGCGGTCGCAAACCTGGAGGCCTGGCTTGCCGGAAAACCGGTCAATCAAGTTGGATGCTAAAGAGCTCCTTGAACGATGAGAAATCAGTGAGAAATTCCTGAATGCCTGCCGCGCCGGGCAAAATTTCATATTGCTGGAAATAGACTGCGACTCCGTCATTTGTAAGATAATAGCTATGATCCTCTCTGATTTTATCAAAGGATACCAGCAAATCATTCATTAAGTTTCTTTCGGTCAGCTGTGCCTTAACTCCATCGCTGATCACGGAAACATAATCAGAATCCTTCTCGAATAGATCTTTTAAGGAATACTGCTTTCCTGTCTCCAGATTGATTGTGTACGAGGTCTGTAACGTGTTCCCGTGGGCTCCTCCTGCATATTGATAATTCAAAAATACAAGGCTCAGCATATTGTTTTTGTTATATTTCACATGATAATTAAAGTAGGTTTCACACGGGTTTGGGCTTCCGTCAGGATACGCTTTTCGATATTCTGCAAGGTCAGCTGCATTCTTTTCACCCTCTTTGGCCGCATTTTCTGCCAACTGCTTGGATAGCGCATTGATTTCATCCTGGACCCGCTTATTGTCAAGTCCATTGACCTGAGGATATTGCAGAGTGATTTTAAGCGCACTGTTTTCAGAGGTCTCTTTTATTGTCTTGATAGAAATCGGATTTGCCTTGATGCTGTCAAGAGACACCGTACCGTTTGTTTTATCCTGTTTGACACTCAAATCAAAATTGTCAGAGAAAAAATCAGCCCTCATGTATATCCTATCTTTGATGGTCATACGGCCTTCCGTCATATAATAATCATGATTATTGACTTGAATTGTTGCTTGATTGAAGTTCAATAAAATTGATGTGCTATCTGAATTTATCCCTACCGTCTGATCTGCCTGCAGCCATTCTACATCATATCCAAGAGACTCGCATATCGCTCTGACCGGCAGGTAAAGATTCCCTTCCGCAATATAAGCTTTTGCACTGATTGGGTTGTTGTTCAGATTGATAGCCGGGGATCCGGAATCATCTGCAAAGGCATTTTGAGCGAATAAAGAAAGCAATAAAACGATAACACCTGTTAAAAATAAGCTCCTTTTCATAAAAACCATCCTTTCACTTGCCTTACTTTGTATTTATACCCATTTCCATTCACAATGGATCATTCCAAATAGATATGTTTTTCCTGTCACCATACAAGCGTTTATTTCATTTTCAATTTCTTTCCGCTGTTTTCTGCGGGAGCCGGAGCAATGGTAATTCCAATGACGCCTGCAATGATTAGGGCCACACATATTATGTGATACCACTGCAGAGGTTCTCCTAATACTACTGCTCCTGCAACAATAGATATCGCCGTGGATGCATTTCCAAAAATCGTTGATTGTACGATTTCCATATGCGCCAGCATATATGCCATAAATTGCGCCGACAGCAATATGCAGAAGATCCCCAGGAAGGCAATCGCAATCAGGAACTGAGGATGAGTAAGCGGTTCAAAGTAATCGCCCAATGTTCCTGTTACTGCAGATCTTATGACAGATACACCATTAAAGAGAATGAATCCGCCGATCGTTATTGTAGTAGTTATTTCAATCGGCTTAAAGGTTCCTCTGACATACCTCATAAATACATTGCTGATCGCCATGGATATGCTGGCTATTGTCATAAGTATGATGCCTGGCAGCGACAGGGATATATCAGTCGCATTCAGTATGATAAGAACGATGAGAGCGGCAACGGTCATTCCCACGAATGCATTTTGCAAAAGTGTGGATTTTTCTCCTAAAAAAATTCGGGCGATAATCTTTGCAAAGATGGGGACCATGGCAAAAACGATCGCTCCTTCGATCGATGTGGCAAAGAACATGGAAACAATCTGAAATGCCATAAATCCGATATAAAAGCCCGCTGTAAGGTACAGCTTCATCCTTGGTCTGCCGAGCGGCTTTTCCGGATAGACGCCCAATGCTTTGCAGCCGCCTAACCATGCAATAACGCCAATCAGTGCAAATGCATATCTGTATGATAGTATTTGCAGAGAGTCTGCGTAGTTGACGCATATTTTAATTGCAAAAAATGAAAATCCGACAGCCAGAGTGTATATAATTGCGACTGTGTACACTTTGATTTTGGTCTTCTTATCCTCTGTATTATTTGACATTGGAACCTCCGTTGCTCGATTGTCAGGCCATTTTAACCAAGCTTCCCTTGCAAGCCGCTTTTTTCCCATGCAATAAATAGTATAACAGGATACAAGCAGCTAAAGCAATTGCAACACCGGTATACATTCTTCTATAACCGGCAAGCGGAATAATGAATCCATAGATCAAAGGCCCGGCTCCCATTCCAATATCGCATAACATATAATAGGTTGAAGTCGCCAGACCCATACGATGCGGTTCTGCTGATTTAACCGCAATCGCTTGCCCGCCGGTCTGAACCGCCCCAAATCCGAAGCCGATCAACGCGGCGGAGGTCAGAAGCATCCAGCCAAAGCGGGCATTGCTAAATACAACCATACCGATAGCAAATGACAGGATGGCGGAATACATGATCAGGTTTTCTCCTTTGCTGTCAAACAAGCGGCCAATCAGCGGTCTTGCAGCAAGGACCACAATCGCATATACAATATAGAAGAAGCCTGCTGCATCCACCAAATTGATTTCCTTTGCATATACGGAAAGAAATGAAATAACACTTGAATAGCAGAAACAAACTGCCAGGCTGGTAACGGCAATTGAGATTACTTTGGGCTCAATAAAACTGCCTATTTTAAATCCTTTCATTTCTTCCAATTGATTATTGGTCAATTTTACATCCTTTACGGATAAAAATATCGCCATCAAGATGCTTGCAGCCGAAATAATTGAACATACCATAAAGATTGCGCTGTAATCGGCGTTTTGACTAATATACATGCCCAGAAACGGACCTATGGCTGTGGCAAGCGGTGTGCTCATTCCGTAGTATCCAATGCCCTCGCCGCACCTTTCCCTTGGAACAATGCTTGCGACAATCGTTCCTGTGGCCGTGCTGGCAACGCCAAATGAGGTCCCGTGAAGAAATCGGATCACGATCAGAAGAGGAATTCCGTTGACGAAAAAATAGAGCAATGTTGTAACCAGCCCTATCGCCAATCCTGAATAGAGAATCTTTCTTTGGCCTATTTGTCCGATGCATCTTCCGGAAATCAAGCGTGCGACCAATGCGCCGAAAATAAAAATACCCGCTGCGAGACCCGCCAGGCTTGGCGGCGCTTCAAATCTCGTCATTGCATATTCAGAAATTATTATCATTAATAAATAATAGTTCAGAGCAACAAAGAAATTTACAAAAGAAACAATTAAAAAATCCTTCGTCCATAATTTTGTCCCATCCATTTTAATAGCCTTTCCGATCTTGCCTTTCATTCATAATGTCCAATTTTTATTCAGTGCTCCTGATGTTGTCCATTGCAAGCAGCAGAAGCCGATGAAATTCTTCCTGTTCTGCGGCCGACATATTTTTCATGACGATTTTTTCGACTTCGGCTGCGTCATGGTCCAATACATCTTCCAGCTCGAGCGCCTTCTCCGTCAAATGCAGGCAGTTATATCTGGCGTCTCTTGAACTCTGCTCGCGTCTAAGAAACCCTTTTTCTTCCGTCCTCCGGATAATGCCTGTAACCGCCGGATGTGACAGCGCCAAATATTTTTGCACATCAAGCTGGTTGATTTCATCCTTATCCCTGTTTTTCAGCAGGAATGCAACAACGTCCATCTGCACGGAAGTCAGTCCGAAAGCCTCAGCTTTCCTGTTCCTAAGCTTTACAAGGGAATTGCCCAGTTGATACAAGAGCCGTACATTTTTGTTTGCATCAGACATTTCATGCCTCCCGAAAAATACTTAACATGTTACGTATTATAACATGTTTTATCGCTGGTTGCCAGACCTATCATAAGATAACATCTCGAATCCTCTTAATTTCGATTAAAGGTTTTGGAAGAAGTTATGATCGGAGAATCATCGATAAATTTAATATTTCGCTGGACACGAAACGGTTTTTCATCACATTCAGGATTTGTAGTAATCTTTTGCTTTGACATTTCCATCCCCCGTAATAATTCATCGCGCGCTTATTTTAAATCCGAAGAAAGGATCGAATATATTCTTAAATCACCTGGATTTCCAGCTTCATTCAAGTTTAATGCTCTTCCTCTCAGTGTTCCTTCTAAAACCATACCCGCTTTTTCCATTACTCTGGCCGAAGCTGTGTTTTCTATATTGCACACGCCTTCTATTCTGTAATATCCTATTTCTTGAATCAAATATTGAATCACTCGCTTGAGGGCTTCCGTGATATATCCGTGTCCTTGCGCTTTCTCGCCCGCCACGTATTCAATTTCTGCCAAACGCCTTTTGATATCTGAATTGCAGACCATAACGCATCCGATAAAATTTCGCGTTAATTTTTCTTCTATCAACCAAAAGAAAAAGAATTCTTTTTGATAGTTGCTTATTATATTTTCAACAAAGGCTTTCGTTGCATTAATATCTGCCGAGTAATTCCAATCCAAGTAATATAAGCGTTCTTTATTGCCCAGTATTTCTGTGTGAAGGATTTCGGCATCCTTTACGGAAACCGGCCTTAAATATAGTCTTTCCGTTTCCAAGTGTTTTGTCCCATGTAAGCTCATTTCATCACCCCCTGCACTGATCGATAAAAAAACAGCAGTCGATCGTTGATATCCTCTTGTTTCATTTCGTACAGAAAAATAACGCTACAATGAACAAAAATTCGTATTTAAATAGTCTTTATTAAATGCGTATTATGACTTGGTAAAAAGCCTAATCTTTTATAATGTTCCAATACTCTTTGATTGGAAGGGGTCGTTTCCAGCTGTAAAGCCACAATGTTTTCAAAGGTCTCGATATGGCTCAAGAATTTAGTGGCTATCCCCTTGCTTCTGTATTTTTCTGTCACATATAATTCATCAATTGTAAGAATATTGCCTCCGTATTCATTGCTCCAAAAGTAAACCAGCAAAGCGTACCCAATGCTTTCATCACCTTTTTTAAATAAATAAATGCTTATTTTCTGAGGATTTTTCTTATACTCGTTTATCGTATTATTTATTTTATTTTCACTTATTGGCTCACCTTCGGGATCCTCGTTATAGAGCGAATATATCATTTTCAATAAGTCTTTATAATCATTATCCCGATATAATCTATACTCAACATCCATATTCAGCGCCTCCTAAAATTCTCATTCTTTACTTTCCAATTATTTCATAACTGCATCCCGTTTCCTGCAGCTTCTGAAATAAGATGCACTCAGGGAAAGCTGAATTATACTAAAAACTAAAAATTCCAAAGTTACCAGGTACCATTCCCCTAAAATTATTACTTGAAAAATCATACTGGTAAAGAAGATACCGCCCATGAAAGCAGATAACAGCCACGGGTGCTTGCTGTTTTTCTTGAAGCTGAAATATGCCGCCATAATATTACCCAAACCAAATACAACGATTGCAATGATACCGGGAGCAAACCAACTTTCAAAAGGAACCTTGTGTATCCACTCCGGAGGAAATTCAGTAAATAACGTTTTTGAACCCATCATCATTATCCCTGTATAAATCGCTCCCAGTGCTAAAATTAAATCAAAAATCCCCAACAAATTCAATCTTTTAATCACTTTGTCAATCCCCCTTAACATTTTACTTGATACTGCATCCATATTGTATATTGTATATTTTTCTCAATCATATGCCATTACTTATCGTTTGTCAATAAATACTTATCGATATACAATAAAAAACGGCAGAGGGGAACCTCTGCCAAACCTTGAAACCTCGTTTACAAGCAGTTGATATAAGCCATCTTATTTTTGACTAGTAGAGCATTAATGGTCTTGATCCATTAGTATGGGTACAGTCTATAGAACAGTTAGCAGAATATTTGATGCTTTTCTCTTTCCCTCCGGCTACCATATCAAGGTCAGCCTCGGACAGTTCCGCCTCCTCCAGTTCTTTGAAGAATTGTCGCATTTCATCCAGCGTCACATCGTACCCGGCATCCCTTGCGAAGGCCGTCAGCTTCTCTTCGGTGGCTTCTTTTCCGGCTTCCTCAGCGCCTCCCATTATTGCAGCGAATTTGTCCTGCAATGTGCTGTCCGCTGCTACCTTTTCGTACAGTTCCTTCATCTTTGACATAATCGTTTCTCCTTTCCTTCTACGACAACCAGTATTTGTCAGATTGTGCCATTGTTTTCATATACGATGCAAAGTTCAATGTATTACGTACTTAGTGAAGAATAAGATGGCAGATCTCATTATGCGACACTAAGCAAATGCTTCTTTTATATGATTACTTCACCCAGGATTTTATCATGCGGAACAATCAAACACTTTTCTATCGCTTTCCAATGAGTGTCATACAGCTGTTTTTGAGCTTTACCGTAGTTTTCATCCGTGTCGAATTCCCAGTAGAGCGCATAGCGAACACATTTTACAATACGAGTAATCTTGTCGGGTTGCAGCCCTTCCTTAATCGTATTCATATCCTTGATATAATGCGTGCGCTGTATCAGTCGAAGCGATTGACAACCGTCAATTGCTTTCATCATTTGACAGGCGTCTTGCATAATCGCTTCAAACTCATTTGTCTTATCCGGTTTTACCTGATAAATACTGATCTCCGAAAATGACATTCCTCTGCATCCTCCAAATCCATTCCTATTCCGACAATCACTATTATTTTTCTCTCATTTCCCATTCAATCGTCCGATGTCCCTGCGGTACTGCGCCCCTTCAAAATGAATCCTCTCCACATTTTCGTAAGCCTTCCGTCTGGCCTCTTCATGGGTGTTTCCCAAAGCCGTCACTCCCAGCACCCGTCCCCCGTCGGTAACAATCGAAGGTTCCCCCTCACCCGTATCGATGTTGGCAACGGATCTCGTTCCGCTGTGAAATACGAGAATATCCCGTTCCACATTCTTCAGTCCGGATATCTTCCGACCCTTCTCATAGCTTCCAGGGTAGCCGCCCGAGGCCATGACGACGCAGACAGCTTTTTGATCACTCCACTCGATGGTCTGCTCCGATAGCCGATTCTCCGTCACAGCAAGCAGGATATCCAGCAAATCCGACTTCATTCTTGGCAGTACGGACTGGGTTTCCGGATCCCCAAACCGGTTGTTGAATTCGATCACCTTGGGTCCGTCATCGGTAATCATTAGTCCGATAAAGAGGACACCTTTAAAATCCAGACCGTCCTTCTGGAATCCCTTCAGAGTCGGGTCCAAAATTCGTTCCCGGATTTGCATTTCCAGTTCATTGTTGAAGATCAGGCTCGGAGAGTAGGTTCCCATACCGCCGGTATTCGGCCCCTTATCCCCGTCGAAGATCCGTTTATAGTCTTGGGCGGATTCCATGGGTACGATGGTCTTTTCATCCACAAAGCAGAGCATGGAAGCCTCGATTCCCGCGAGAAACTCTTCCACGACGATTTTATCCCCCGCCGTTCCGAATATTCTATCTCCCATGATCTCATCGATGGCATGAAGCGCCGTCTCCTGGTCCCCTGCAATGACAACGCCCTTCCCCGCGGCCAGACCGTCCGCCTTGATGACCATAGGATAACCGAAAATACCGACGGCTTTTTTCAGCTCGCTGATGTTGGTAAACTCCCTATAGCCTGCCGTGGGGATGTTATGTCTTGCGAGAAATGCTTTTGTAAAGGACTTGCTGCCTTCCAGCTGCGCGCATTTCCGATTCGGGCCGAATGCTTTCAATCCCTCCTTTTCCAGGGCGTCAACGATCCCCAGGGAAAGGGGAACCTCCGGTCCGATTACCGTCAGGTCTATGTTTTTCTCTTTGGCAAAGGCGCAGATTCCCTCCACATCCTCCGCCTTGATGGCCACGCATTCGGCCACCTCCGCGATTCCGGCATTTCCGGGCGCGCAGTAGATTTTTTCCACCTTCCAGCTTTGGGCCAGCTTCCAGGCGATGGCATGCTCCCGGCCGCCCCCGCCGACAATCAATACTTTCATATGTCCTCCTGAATCAGTAAATCGCTGTGGTTTTCGTCGGTGATTATTAGTTATATATTACTAAGGGAGTTTGGTTTCGAATGAAACATTCAAATAATTCTTTCATATTGTCCAATGCAGGCGAGCGGCATTTTTTAATGCCGAAATCATGGTTATTTAGCGGCACCAAAAAACACCGTCATATGGACTACGTTTGTTTTTTGGGTAAAAATGGCGAGCCGAATTGTGACAATATGAAAACAGCGAGTATTTTCGAATTCCAGAGGCACTAGTGTTTGAAGTGCCTTACCCCAGTAAACACCATGGCGATTCCCAGCTCGTTTGCCTTTCTGATGCAGTCCTCGTCATGGACCGAGCCTCCCGGCTGGATCACCGCAGTGATCCCTGCCTTTGCTGCCGCGATGACGTTGTCGTCAAAGGGGAAGAAGGCATCCGATGCAAGCACCGCCCCCTCCGTGCTTTCCGTAGCCTGACGCACCGAGTTTTCAATAGCCCAGATCCGATTGGTCTGACCGGGTCCGATTCCGATGGTTCTGCCCTCCTTTGCCAGCACGATACCGTTGGATTTGATATGCTTGACCACCTTCATGGCAAATCTCATGTCTTCCATTTCCCGGTCCGTGGGGATGCGATCCGTGACCACCTTCAGCTCCGAATCCTCGTAGAGGCTGTTGTCGAAGTCCTGCACAAGAAGACCGCCGCTTACTTTTTTTATGTCGATGGTGTCCTCGGGAGCCTTTGCAAGAATGCTGTCCAGCTTCATCAGCCTAATGTTTTTCTTCTGCGTAAGAAGGGCAAGCGCCTCTTCCGTGAAGTCCGGCGCAATAATGATTTCCACAAAGATTTTTCCGATTTCTATTGCCGTCCTTTCGTCAATGGGACGGTTTGCCGCGATGATCCCGCCGTAGATGGAGACGGGGTCCGCCTTATAGGCCTTGAGATAGGCGTCAAGAATGTCATAGCCCACGCCCACACCACAGGGGTTGGCGTGCTTCACCGCCACTACGGCCGGTTCCTCAAATTCCTTGAGGGTCTCCAGAGCACCGTTGGCATCGTTGATATTATTGAAGGAAAGCTCTTTTCCATGAAGCTGGACGGCGTTGACAAGGGATCCCTCCCATGGTTTGATCTCCTTGTAATAATACGCTTTCTGGTGGGGGTTTTCCCCGTATCGCAGCTCCTGTACCTTCTCATAGGTCAGAGTCAGATTATCCGGCAGCTCACCGTCGATTTGCCTGCGCAGATAGTCGGAAATCATGGCATCGTAGGCTGCGGTATGCTGGAACACCTTCAGCGCCAGTCTGTATTTCATCTCTCTGGAGACCTGTCCCTTCTCCTTCAGTTCCGCGACGACCCGCCCATAGTCCTTGGGGTCGCAAACCACCACCACGTCCTTGTGGTTTTTCGCCGCAGAACGAAGCATGGTCGGTCCGCCGATGTCGATGTTTTCAATGGCGTCCTCCAGCGTGAACGAGGGTTTCAGAATCGTCTCCTTGAACGGATACAGGTTGATGACGACGATGTCTATGGTCTCAATCTGAAGATCCGCCAGCTGTTTCATGTGCTCCGGCTTATCCCGCATTGCCAGAATGCCGCCATGGACCGCCGGATGCAGGGTCTTGACTCTGCCGTCCAGGCATTCCGGGAAGCCCGTCACCTGAGAGATTCCGATGACGTCCACTCCGTTGTCCCTCAGCCGGGTGGCCGTACCTCCTGTAGAAATAATTCCAATACCCAGCTTGCTTAGTTCCTGGGCAAATTCCACGATTCCGGTCTTATCCGATACACTTATCAGCGCTCTCATATCCTTTATTCCTTTCCGTTCCAACAATATGTGCAAAGCTTGCATTGATCAAGCCCTACTGCTTTCAGCGTGTCTTCCAGCCCGTGATATTTCAGGCTCTTGAAACCGAGCTGTTTCCGAATTTCCTCCACCATGTCCCCATAACGTCTGCTCCTGCTGTCTGCATATTCGCTCAATATTTCCGGTGTAACCTTTCCGCCTTCCAGTTTATCAATGACCCTTCTTGTAATCAAGTCCATGTCGCTGACGGACCTGGAAAAGTTCAGATATTTACAGCCGAACAGGATGGGAGGACAGGAGGATCTGACATGAATCTCCTTTGCGCCGCTGTCGTAAAGGTACTTGACCGTCCCGAGAAGCTGGGTTCCCCTGACGATGGAGTCGTCGATGAGAACGAACTTCTTTCCTTTGATGAGATCGTGGATCGGCACCAGCTTCATCCGTGCAATCAGATCTCTTGCCTTCTGGTTCTGCGGCATAAAGCTCCTCGGCCAGGTTGGCGTATATTTGATCAGCGGCCTCGCGAAGGGGACCCCGGACTTGTTTGCATAGCCCAATGCATGGGCTGTGCCGCTGTCCGGCACTCCGGCCACGTAGTCCACCTTGATGTCCTTGTCGTTTTTTGCGATACTGGCTCCTGTCCGGTAGCGCATCTCCTCCACATTGATTCCTTCATAAGTGGAAGTGGGGTACCCGAAATAGGTAAAGAGGAAAGTGCAAATCCTCATTTTATCCTCCGGCTCCGCTACGGTGCCATATCCGGACGGCGTAATGAAGACGATCTCCGCGGGCCCCAGCTCATGAGCTGTTTTATATCCTAGATTGATAAATGCGAAGGATTCCGAAGCGGCGCAGTAGCTGCCTTTTTTCTTTCCGATAATCAGCGGCGTCCTGCCGAACCGGTCTCTGGCGGCGTAGATGCCCTGGGGCGTCATCAGCAGAATCGTGATAGACCCGTCTATTTTGCTCTGGGCATACCGGATGCCTTTGATGAAGTCATTTTCCGTGGAAATCAGCGCGGCTACCAGCTCCGTGTTGTTGATGCCTCCGCTGCTCATGGACATAAACTGGTTGCAGCCATTGTTCAGAAGCTCCTTCACCAGCTGCTCCTTGTTGTTGATCCTGCCTACGGTGCCGATGGAATAGTCTCCCATCCGGCTGTAAACCGTCAAGGGCTGCGGTTCGCCGTCGCTGATGCAGCCGATTCCCATAAAGCCGTTCATTTCATCCACTTCTTTTTCAAACTTCGTTCGAAACGGAGAATTTCCGATATCATGGATTGCTCTTACAAAACCGCTTTCACCGTAGACGCACATCCCGCCTCGCTTGGTACCCAAATGGGAGTGATAATCCGTTCCGAAAAACAGATCCGCCACACAGTCGCTGTTTGAAACTACTCCAAATATTCCGCCCATTGTTCTGCCTCCTTACTTTCCCAATCTCTCCGCAATGATTATCTCAACTGCCTTGGGCAGTATTTTATGCTCTGTTTCCAAAACCCTGGCGGCAAGAGTTTCCGCCGTATCTCCGGCAAGAACGGGAACCTTCTCCTGCAGAATTACCGGCCCGGTGTCAACCCCTTCGTCCACGTAATGGACGGTGGCGCCGGATTCCTTTTCTCCTGCGGCGAGAACTGCCTCATGAACCCGCTTTCCGTAGAAGCCCGGGCCGCAGAATTTAGGGATCAGCGACGGATGGATATTAATGATTCTTCCGCGATAGGCCTCGATGATCTCCGGCTCAAGAATGCTCATGTATCCGGCCAGTATCACCAGATTCGTTTCCGCCTCATCCAGTGCTGTCAGAATGGCTTTTGTCCGCTTCGCCTGATTCGGATAATTAATTTTCCCGATCACAACCGCTTCAATTCCGTGCTTTTTGGCCCGCTCCAGAGAGCAGGCGTCAGGATTGCTGGAAATGACCCGCACCACCTCCGCGCCCCGGATCCTTCCGTCCTCAATCCCGTCGATGACGGCCTGCAGGTTGGTACCCCCGCCGGATACGAGCACCGCAATCCTCAGCATAAGCATACCCCTTCACCTGTGACGATCCTTCCGATGACGCTGGGATTCTCGCCCGCTTCCCTCAGGAGCTCCATCACAGTATCCGCTTTGTCTTCCTCCACGATCATAATCATGCCGATTCCCATGTTGAAGGTGGCAAACATCTCGTTACGGTCAATATTTCCGCACTTTTGTATGTAGTTGAAAATCGGAAGCACAGCCCAGCTTCCCATATCGATCCTGACTCCCAGCCCCTCCGGGATAATCCGGGGAATATTTTCAAAGAAGCCACCGCCCGTAATATGGATGATTCCGTTCACCGGGACCTTTGGAAGAACTGCATTGCAGGCTTTCGTGTAAATTTTCGTCGGCTCGATCAGCGCGTTGCCCAGAGTCCTTCCCAGTTCCGCTACATAGTCGGTGACCTTCAACTTCATTTTTTCAAAAAACAGTTTCCTTACCAGGGAATAACCGTTGCTGTGCAATCCGCTGGAAGGGATCCCAACGAGGACATTTCCTTTCTGAATGGCGGAGCCGTCAATCACCCGAGAGCGATCGGCAACGCCAACGGCAAAGCCTGCCATGTCATATTCTCCGTCTTCATAGAAATCCGGCATCTCCGCCGTCTCGCCGCCCACAAGGGCGCACTCTCCGAGGACGCAGCCGTCCGCAACGCCCTTTACGATCTCCGCCACCTTTTCCGCTTTCACCTTCCCCGTTGCGATGTAGTCAAGGAAGAACAGGGGCTTTGCCCCCTGACACAGGATGTCGTTGACGCACATGGCGACGCAGTCCTGCCCCACGGTGTCATGCTTATCCATCAGGAACGCGATCTTCAGCTTCGTGCCAACCCCGTCGGTGCCGGCAACAAGGACAGGTTCCTTGATCCCGGTCAGATCCAGCTTGAACAAGCTTCCAAAGCTGCCAAGTCCGGTCAGCACATTTGCATTGAAGGTCTTTTTCACATGCTCCTTCATGAGGCTGACCGCCCTTTCCCCTTCTTTTGTATCGACTCCGGCATCCTTGTATGTCAATCTTTCTTCCACCATGGTGATTCTCCTTTCGTAGTCCGCGTCTCATTCCGCGTCTAATTCAGTCCGGATTGGGTAATCCCCGTTGAAGCAGGCCGTACAAACGCTGTTTCCGGGCAGATCGATGGAAGCCAGAAGCCCTTCCACGCTGAGATAGCCGAGGCTGTCTGCTCCGATCATCTTTCTGATTTCTTCCACGGAATAGTTTGCCGCCACCAGTTTATCCGAATCCGGTGTATCAATTCCAAAATAGCAGGGATGGGTAACCGGAGGCGAGCAGACGCGGACATGTACTTCTCTCGCTCCCGCATCCTTCAGCATCTTTACAAGCTTGCCGCTTGTGGTTCCCCTGACGATGGAGTCATCCACCATAATAATCCGCTTTCCTTTTACATTATCCTTTAACACGTTCAACTTCAGTTTAACGCTCAATTCTCTCATTCTCTGATCAGGCTGGATAAAGGTCCGGCCCACATATCTGTTCTTGATCAAGCCTTCCCCGAAGGGGATTCCCGATTCCTCGGCATATCCGATGGCTGCCACCGTACCGGAGTCGGGAACGGCAATGACCATATCCGCCGCTGCCGGATGTTCCCTTGCCAGAGTTCTGCCCGCCTGACTTCTGGCCATGTAGACGCTTCTGCCGTCAATGTCGCTGTCAGGTCTTGCCAGATAAACATATTCAAAAGAGCAGATAGCTCTTCGGGCTCCTTTCCGATATCTGACGAATTTGATCTCGCGATCTTCGATTACCACCATTTCGCCCGGTTCCACGTCCCGGATAAACTCCGCTTGAATCAAAGGGAAAATACAGCTTTCCGACGACAGGACATAGCCTTCCGAAAGCCTTCCGATGCAAAGAGGACGGATGCCGTTGGGATCCCTTACGCCGATGAGCTTGCTTCCGCAGGTGATCACCAGCGCAAAGGCGCCTCTGATCTGTTCCAGTGTCTTTACTATGGATTCTTCAATAGAATTTTCCCGGATATAGCGCGCGATGAGTGCGGCAATGACCTCCGAATCAATGGAGGTCTGAAAGATCACGCCCTGATCCTGCATTTCATCTCGCAACGCTTCCGCGTTGATCAGGTTTCCGTTATGAGCCAGGGCCAGGCTACCGCCCTTGTGGTAAACCACCAGGGGCATGGCATTGACCGCATGGCTTTCTCCTGAAGTGGAATATCTTACATGGCCGATGGAGATATCGCCCCGCAGCCGCTCTATGATCTCGTCGTTGAATACCTCCTGAACCAGTCCCATCTCCTTGTAATATTGAATTTTCCCATCTTTGTTGGAGGCGATCCCCGCGCTTTCCTGCCCGCGGTGCTGAAGGGAATGAAGTCCGAAGTAGACCAATCTCGCGATATCGGCCTTTCCGGGAGCATAGACGCCTACAACGCCGCACTCGTCGAAAACCTTATCCTCTTCCATGTTTGATCCTCGCCAATACTTCCTGATAGGTCTCCTCCACTTTGCCCAGATCCCTCCGGAACCGGTCTTTATCCATCTTTTCATTGGTTTTGACATCCCATAACCTGCATGTATCGGGAGAAATCTCGTCGGCCAGCAGAATCTCGCCGTCGGAAGTAGTGCCGAATTCGATCTTGAAGTCGATCAGCTTTAGTCCTATGTTCAGGAAGAATTCTTTCAGGGCTTCGTTGACCGCATAGGCATACTTTTTCACCGTGGCCAGCTGATCCTCCGTAGCCAGCTCCAGGGCCAGAATATGGTCGTCGTTGATCAGCGGGTCGCCCAGCTCGTCTTTCTTGTAGGAGAATTCCAGGACGGTCTTTGCCAGGGGCTTCCCCTCCTCGACGCCGTACCGTTTGGAGAAGGAACCGGCCGCCACGTTTCGGATGATCACCTCAAGGGGAAGGATCCTGACCGCCTTGACCAGAGTTTCCCGGTCGGAAAGCAGCTTAACCATATGGGTCGGGATTCCCTTCTTTTCCAGCATCTCAAAGATGATAGCGGACATGGTATTGTTGACCACCCCCTTTTCGGCGATGGTCCCTTTCTTTTCGCCATTGAAAGCGGTTGCGTCGTCCTTGTAGTCCACGATGTATAAGTTCGGGTCGTCGGTCCGGAAGACCTTTTTCGCTTTTCCCTCATAAATCATATCCAACTTTTCCATACTGTTCCTCCTTTATATCAACCTGATTGAATTTCGTTCCATGAAGTGTCGGCAGTTCTGGGGGATTATCCTCTTCCCTGCCTCTATAAGGCGATTTATTGAAAGAGGATAATGCCAAAACTGCAGATTATTTTCTATTGCCCTAGCTTTCAATCGCTGAAGCGAATTTGCTTTATTCCTGCAGCTTCCTGTCCTGGCGGATGATTTCTTCTTCCATTTTCCTCCTGTAATCTCCCATCTTTTTCCTGAGTTCCGGATATTTCACTGAGAGAATTTGTACAGCCAGCAAAGCAGCGTTTTCCGCCCCGTCAATGGCGACCGTGGCAACGGGAACTCCTTTCGGCATTTGCACCATGGAGAGCAGGGAGTCCAATCCGTCCAGGGTAGATGACTTAATGGGAAGTCCGATGACCGGCATTGCCGTGTATGCTGCAAGGACCCCGCCCAGATGCGCGGCTTTCCCTGCGGCGGCAATCAGAACTTCAATTCCTTCTTCTTCCGCTTTTGATGCGAATTCCTCTGCAATCCGCGGCGTTCTGTGGGCGGAAATGATCCTCGTTTCATATTCCACACCAAACTCCCGAAGCACCGCTTCCGCTCTTTCCACTACGGGATAGTCCGATTTGCTTCCCATAACCATTGCAACTTTCATATTGAAACCTCCTAGTTCTATCTCAGCCGGGGGAGCTGATTTTACCGCTGTGCCGCGTCATTCTCCCGGCAGGCGCAGCATCGCCTATTTAAAATAAGCGACGCCAGCTTCAAAGATTTTCTGATCGTAATTTCCCGGCACATTCCGATACAGATTCTTCCCGATTCGTTCGGAATGCGCCATTTTTCCGAACACTCTGCCGTCGGGAGAGGTGATCCCCTCGATGGCCAGCATGGATCCGTTGGGATTGAACTCGGTTTCCATGCTCGGTTTTCCGTCGGAATCCACATATTGGGTCGCAATCTGTCCGTTTTCCACAATCCTCTTCAGGACCTCATCCGATGCGATGAATCTGCCTTCCCCGTGGGATACCGGAATGGTGTGGATGTCGCCCACCTCTGTGTTCGCCAGCCACGGGGATTTCACCGATGTAATCCGCGTCCGCACCAGACAGGAAGCATGTCTTCCGATCCGGTTGCAGGTCAGGGTCGGATTCGACCCGTCCGGTTCGGTGATCGTGCCGAAGGGAACCAGTCCAAGCTTGATCAGCGCCTGGAATCCGTTGCAGATCCCCAGCATGAGCCCGTCCCTGTTTTCCAGCAGATCTTCCACCGCTTCCCTGACCGCAGGATTGCGAAACACCGCAGTGATAAATTTCGCCGATCCGTCCGGCTCGTCGCCGCCGCTGAAACCGCCCGGAATCATGATGATCTGGCTGTTTCCGATTTTTCTCGCCATCTCGTCGATGGACCCGATCAGCTCCCGTTGGTTCAGATTTCTTAAAATCTGGATTTCCACCGACGCGCCCGCCTTTTCAAAGGCCCGTTTGGAATCTATTTCACAGTTCGTACCGGGGAAAACCGGAATGAACACTCTAGGTTTTGCTATTTTTACTGACGGAGTGCGGTTCGTCCTGATTCTGCAGGAAATCTCCCCGGGCTGGTCTGCGGCCGCATCCGTCGTAGCTTTTTTCTTCGTCGGAAAAACGGTTTCCAGCGGTTCGGTCCATTTCCTGATGAGCTCTTCAAGCTCGAACTCCATCGTCTCCTTCGTTTTTCCAGATTCCTCCGACGCCTCGATCGTCAACTTCCGATGGCCTGCGGTTTTTCCAATCACCTTATATTGCGTCCCCTTCAGCAGAGCTTCAATCGGTTCGTTTTCCTCAAGCTCGATGATGAGGGCACCGTAATCCGGCTTCGTGAGCTCCGCTTCGGTAAGGTTGGAAAGATCGGCTCCGATCCGATTCCCGGCGGCCATTTTAACCAGAGAAACAAAGACGCCGCCTCTTCCGACCGTATTCGCGGACAGGATTTTTCCTTCCAGGGCAAGCTCGCGGACTCGTTTCATGTTCGCCCGGTACTGCCTGAAATCAATGATCCGGTTTTCATCCCTGTCGGCGGTCATATAGATCAAAATACTGTTTTCCCGCTTCAGTTCCGTTGAAATCACATGGTTTGCGTCCGAAACGCAGACGGCGAAGGAAACCAGCGTTGGCGGAACGTCAAATTCCATAAAGGAGCCCGACATGCTGTCCTTACCTCCGATGGACGGGATCTTCAGCTCCAGCTGCGCTTTCAGCGCGCCCAGCAGCGCGGCAAAGGGCTTCGCCCAGCGTTTCGGATCCCGTCCCAGCCGTTCAAAATACTCCTGGAATGTCAGCCGGACTTTGGAATAGTCTCCTCCCATCGCCGCGATCTTTGTAATCGAGTCAACGACAGCATAAAGCGCACCGTGGAACGGGCTGAAGGCGGATAGCTTCGGGTCGAATCCGTAGGCCATCAGAGTCGTCGTGTCCGTATCGCCTTCAATGACCGGCAGCTTTGCCGCCATCCCTGCGGCGGGAGAAAGCTGATATTTGCCCCCAAGCGGCATCAATACCGTTCCTGCGCCGATGGTGCTGTCAAACATTTCCACCAGCCCCTTCTGGCTGCAGTGGTTCAGATCGCCCAGCGTATCAGGCAGACTGCCGTCTTTCGCATACAGGCCGCCTTCTTTTATATGTTCGTTTGCGAAGTTTTTTTCAGGAACGCAGATCTCAATTTCCTGTCTGACTCCGTTTGTGTTCAGAAAATCCCTGGAGAGATCAAGGATGCAGTCGCCTCTCCAATACATACGGAACCGGTTGGTATCCGTCACCCTGGCGATCACGGTGGCTTCCAGATTCTCTTCCGACGCATAACGCAGGAACTCTTCCAGGTCCTTTTCGGCAATCACAGCCGCCATTCTTTCCTGAGATTCGGAAATGGCAAGCTCCGTCCCGTCCAGCCCTTCGTATTTCTTCGGAACAAGATCCAAATTGACGTCGATTCCGTCCGCCAGCTCGCCGACGGCAACGGATACGCCGCCTGCGCCGAAATCATTGCAGCGTTTGATCAGTCTCGCGGCTTCTTCTCTTCGGAACAATCTCTGTATATTTCTTTCCACGGGAGGATTACCCTTTTGCACTTCCGCGCCGCAGGTCAGTATCGATTCCATGGTGTGCCCTTTGGAGGACCCCGTCGCTCCGCCGCAACCGTCCCGTCCGGTTCTTCCTCCGATCAACACAATACAGTCGCCCTTAGCCGGCCTTTCCCGGTATACGTGGGACGCAGGTGCCGCGCCGATGACGGCGCCAATTTCCATGCGCTTTGCCACATATCCCTCGTCGTAAATCTCCGCAACCTGCCCGGTCGATAACCCGATCTGGTTTCCATAGGAGCTGTATCCCTTCGCCGCACCTTTGGTGATGATCCTCTGGGGCAGCTTGCCGGGAAGGGTTTCCTCAATGCTTTTTCTCGGGTCGCCGCTGCCTGTGACTCTCATTGCCTGGTAAACGTATGAGCGCCCGGACAGAGGATCCCGGATGGCGCCGCCCAGGCAGGTTGCCGCGCCGCCGAACGGTTCAATCTCGGTCGGATGATTATGGGTTTCATTCTTAAACATGACAAGCCAGTCTTCCTCTTTGCCGTCCACCTTAGCCCTGACTTTGATGCTGCAGGCGTTGATTTCCTCCGACTCGTCCAGATCGTCTAGAAGTCCTTTTTTCTTGAGGTATTTCGCTCCGATGACCGCCATGTCCATCAGGCACATGTCTTTTTCACGGTCTCCGTAAACCTCTTTCCGTATCTTTCTATATTCCTGAAAAGCGTCATGGATCAGCTTCGGATAATCTCCCTGCTCGAACGAGACGGAGTTGATCCTGGTTAAAAAGGTGGTATGCCTGCAGTGATCCGACCAGTACGTATCGATAACCGCTAGCTCCGTCATGCTCGGATCCCGCTTTTCCTCCACCGCGAAATAGTCCCTGACAAAAATCAGATCCTCGCTGCTCATAGCAAAGCCCCGCTTTTCCCGATATGCTGCAATTTCTTCGTCGGACATCCAGATAAAACCATCGACGGTTTTTACCTTTTCCGGAATGACGGCGCCAATCTCGATACGCTCAGGTTTTTCAAGGTTGGCTTCGTGGGAATCCACCGGGTTGATGCAGTAATTCTTGATTGCGTCGAGCTCTGTTCCGGAGACCGATCCGACCAGTACGATAAGCCGTGCAAACCGGACCGTTGCCGCCGCCTCCGCATTCATCAGCCTGATGCATTGGGCTGCCGAATCCGCTCTCTGATCATACTGCCCCGGCAGGTACTCGATGGCAAAGAAGTCGCAATCCGCGTCAATCGGGATGTTTTCATCGTATGCCCTGTCGATCGCCGGCTCGGCAAATACCGTATACCTGGCGGCTTCATAGGTGGCGTCGTCGATTCCTTCGATATCGTAACGGTTGATGACGCGCACTGCGGTCAGACCCTTCAGATGAAGGTTCTCCTTCAAATCCGCATAGAGCTCCTGCGCTTCAATGTCAAATCCTTTTTGTTTTTCAACATAAATTCGACGTACCATGATGCCCTCCTTCATAACGAATGTTCGTATCATTTATTTTATTTAATGTTCGCCTTTTTGCGTATTTTGTTGATTTCTTTCCTTAATATTAGCAGTTGCTTTGCCCTATTACAATAAAAAATACGAATATTTTATAATTATTTAGCATTCTGCATACCAAAAAACCTCGATTCCCGAACATAAGAATATCATGTCAGAACGAACATACGGATTTACCAATCAAAGCCTCTTTCTCCACAAAAAAATCAGGCCGCAAGTCTAAAAACCTGCGGCCTGAGCTTAGTTCATAAGAATTTGAAATCATCTCATATTAAAGCCTTACTCTGTCAGCAGATGGTAAATCACTTGAGCCATTTCCGCCCTGGTGGCCGTGCCCGTCGGATTAATCTTTTCACCGCTGCCTGCAATCGTGCCTGTTTTCGTCAGAAGAGCCATGGCGTCTTTTGCCCAAAGAGAGATTTGATCTGCGTCGCTGAAGTCGGAGAGCGTCTTGCCCGAATCACCCTGTGGAAGTTGTCCGATGACCTTCAGCGCGTTATACAGCAGGGTGAACATTTCCTGTCTGGTGATTTCTCTTGCAGGGGCAAAAAGGTTGCCGCCGACACCGGCGGAAATTCCCTGTCTCTTCGCCTCCGCCAGGTAACCTGTGTAATAGTTATTGCCTGCGTCGGTGAAGTTATCCTTCAAATTTGAATTTGGCGCGATGCCGTAAGCTTTCATCAGCATCACAAGGAACTGGCCTCTGGTCAGCTTTGCGCCAGGGCTGAAATTACCGTCACCCGTACCGGTCGTAATCTCTCTTGCTGCGATAAAGCTTACCGGTTTGAAATACCATGCGCCGGATTTCACATCATTGAAGCTCGCCGGATTGTAGACCACCGCGTAGTCGCTGAAGTGGGTGACATCGAATGTAACATTTCCAGTCGCCGGATCGTAATGCCCATTTGTAACGCATTGCGGATTGCCGGAGCCGTCGATGTACCAAACGACGATGCCATCAGGGTTCCTCAGCTCATCCGCTGTCGGTTTATATGGGATGCTCACCGTTGCCGGAGCGTCGGGATTGCTCCAATCGGTCTGCTTGCCGTCTATCAACAGGCTGAGTGAGATCAGCGGCCTGTCACCGATGGCAACCTTCACATCGTCGGACAGCTTGGACTTATCGCCTTGGCCGATAGAGATTTCCGCCTTTTTACCGGCGACGCCCGGGATGCTATCGAGCATATCCGATGGAATTGTGACGTTGGCGAAGTCGTTTCCGAGCGCCAGCGTTTTGCCGGAATTCGGGTCTGAAAGCAAGGAGGTCGGAATTTCAAGATTGCCGGCGGAGGATGTGCTGCCGTTTGAGGATGTGCTGCCGCCGCCCGACGAGCTGCCGCCGGGGGATGACGGGGCGTCCGTCCTCACCGTCAGCGCCGCGCTTGCGGGTGACGCTTCGTGGTTTGCGTCGTCCTTAATTCGGGTGATAAAGCTGTATTCCGTGGAAGGCGTCAGTCCTGTAAAGACATTGCTCGTCTGCCAGGTGGTTCCGTTGTCCTTCGAGAACTCCTGCTCTGCGTTGGGCGTCAGGGTCACGCTGGTGCTCGTCTTGCTTTGAAGCGTCGGAGATGCGGGAGCTTGCAGTTCCGTTGCTTTCGAAATATCCGCCGCTGTTACGGGTGCTCCGGTAAAGTCGAGGATATAGTTTGCAGCATCGGCGCCCGCCAGAGTCGAGCCGGTCAGGGTGACCGGCTTGGCTGTACCCGCGTTCGCGTTATCAAAGGCCGCGCTAGCATTCAGAGATACCGTATCGCTCCCGATAATACCGTTCATCGTAAGGTTATTTGTATCAATTACGGCGTTTACCGTCCCGTTATACTGCCTGTTCTGGACGGTAAAGCTGCCGGTAATGGTCAGAGGCTTTGCCGTAATATCAGCCGTCGCCGTCGGCGCACCGGTGAGCGAAACAGCATAGTTCCCGGCATTTGCGCCCGCTAAGGTGACGCCTGTAATTCTTACCGTCTGGCCGTCGCCCACACCGGCGCTGTCAAATTCGGCTGTAACGGACGCGATGGAAACGTCGTCGCCGGAAAGTACGCCGGCAAGCGTCAGATTGTTCACGGCGATGGTCGCAGCTTTGTCGCCGGAGTATACTTTATTGTTTACGGTAAAGCTGCCGCCAAGAGTCGCTTGTTTGTCCGTGATCACACCCGAAGTATAAGTGGGCGCGCCGGTAAAGGAAAGAGTATAGTTTCCGGCTTTCGCGCCCGTGAGGGAGCTGTCTGTTGTCAGGGATACCGCCTTGCCGGTGGCGATGTCGGGCGTGTCGAAGGCGAGAACGGCAACGAGCGTCACGTCGTCGCTTCCAATCTTGCCAACGAGAGTCAGGTTATTCGAAGCAATGGCCGCATTCGTCGTTCCGTCATATGCCTTGTTCTGTGCGGTGAAGCTCCCGCCGATCGTCAACTCTTTCCGACTGATGGTCGCCGTGGTTGCAGGCGCCGAGTCGAAGTCAAGGACGTAGTTCCCTGCGGCGGGACCCGTCAGAGTCGAGGTGTTGAGGCTGACGGCCTTGTCCTGACCCGCGTCCGGATCGGAGAATGTGGCCGCGAAGTTTGCGGTCAGGTTTGCTGCGTCGCCGTTTATACAGCCTGCCGTGTCAAGCGACAGCGTGGAAGTAGCAGCAATATCCGCGTTTGCGCTTCCGTCATACTCCTTATCTTCGACTTCTAAGTCGCCGGTGATCAGGAGAGGAATAGGTTCTACAACGACCGTAATGCTGTCCAGCGTATCTCCGTTTACAGATTTCAGGCTGATTGTCGCCGTGCCGGCGCCCTCAGCTTCAATTGTAATATTTCCGTTAATATCCCAATCGGTATCTGCGACGGCTTCATTGCTGCTGCTCAATATGACCAATCCGTCCGCCGGGGTTACATCCCCAGCCGAAAAAGACGCTCCGACGTCGCCATAGGTCATTGTCAGCGTTTTCGTGGAGGCATTATACTGGGAATCCCCGGGATCGCCAACAATTCTCGCCGAGACTGCCGCCGGCGGCGCAGGCAGAGAGGCGGGAACTAAAGCCTGCAGATAGGGATACGACACTCCTTCATTGATCGCCCAGACGGAAGTGAAATCCCATCCGCTGTATGTGGCCTGCCGCACCATCTCGGAGGAACTTTTCGGTTCTCCTCTGCCGTCGTTATCTGACTGTCCGCTGGTCTGACAGTTATAGTAAGAAGAGTTAACGATAACGGCGATTCCGCCGTAGGTCACTCCTACCAAGCCGCCGATATCCGGACAGGAAGCCGTTATCGGCACGGTACCTGCGGCGTAGCAGTTATTGATTGTCCCGCCGTTTGACAGGCCCCCCGCCAGGCCGCCCGGGCTGTTGACGGCGCTCACATCGACGATTGCATAGCAATCGGAGACGGAGCCGCCATATAGGATCCCAACCAGACCGCCGGATGGGCTCTCACCGTTTACTGTCCCCGTAACGCAGCATCCTGTTAGAGAGCTGTTAAAGGAATACCCCGCCAGACCTCCGACCGTATTGCCGGTAAGATCAATATTGGCAAGCTGCAAGTTTTGGATCGCAGCGCCGGACGTTACACCGAACAGCCCGGTATAATTCCCCCCGGAGTCGCTGTACAAGCCTGATATGGTATGTCCGCCACCGTTAAAATGTCCGGTGAATGGGCTCCCGTCGAACTGGCTCTCACCGCCGATCGGCACCCACCCTTCTCCGTTATTGTAACCGTCTCCGCCGGACGACAGGTAGTCGGTAAGATCAATATCATTGATCAGTTCAAAAAATTTATTACTGTTTTGATCTCCTAAATATTTGCGCACATTGTCAAGCTCTGCCGCGGTTTCTATTTGCCATGGATTTGCGGATGTGCCGCTTCCTCCAGCAAAGCCTGAAACGACCGAAACAGGGACAATAATGTCAACATTGCTTTGATCCGCTGTGGCTATATTGAGGATTAGTTTGAAATTACCGGGCGTTGCGGGCGACATCTTCAGATAACCACCGTCATATCCCACATTAAGCTCCGCGTCGCTGTCAATGTATGAACTAAGCCACACACTATCTTGTTCAAAAACACTGGGGGATACCGTCCATTCTTCTCCCACATTCACAGTAATGGGCCTGGCAACGGGCTCGGGGAGCCCATTCATGATCAGGACGTCCAAATCCGCGGGATCATCTCCAGTCCAGACGAAGTGAAAATAAACCTTGCCGAGATGGAGTGCCGAGGAAGCGGTGACGCTGATTTTGGCGTCATCTAGATAAACACTGTACGCACCGTCGGGCGCCGTGATCGTGCCGCCGCGGATGTCGACCGATGCGTTTCCCCAGGCATAGAGGGCTTTTCCATTTGCTCCGGTGGTCGAAATTGTGCCGGTATAGGATACAAGAATACTAAGGGCGCCGCCGGATGACACTTCAACCGTGGTCGAAGCACCCGTCAGTGAAAAATTGCCGATCAATGTCACATCACCACCGTTTGCGATTATGAGGGAATGGGTATCCGCGTTGATGGTATAGGCCGAATCAGAGATGATCGTCAACGGCCGGTCGATGGTTACATTACCCTCCAGAGAAAAGTCGTTTCGAACGCTGATGTTAGTAACATTCGTATTCGTGACAGCGCCTACAAACTCTTCGTATGTGTTGACAAAAGCATACATCGAAGGTGGATCGTTCACCGCATACGCCGTAATGGGCGGCAGCGTAAACATCGTTATAAACGCCATCGCAGCCGTCAAGCACAGGCACAGCAGCAGGTTCCATATCCGCAGCATTCGCTTTTTCATAATATCTACCTCCTATTAGGCGGACAGAATATGTCCATGAATATTTCAATTATAGTATCCTGTCGCCCGCCATCAAGGCGAATTCAACAAGATGCGGTTTTTCGCCGACAAGCGGTAAACAATACCTTTTGTCGACTAAAAACTGCATGTTGTCGATTTTGTATTGAAATAATATAACGAATATTGTAAAATAATATATTAAAAATTTGGGAATTTGTGCCAGTGATAAAATAATAAGGAGAACCGCATATGAAAATAGCGATATGCGAGGATGAAAGGGCCTATCTTGACTACCTGACGCGAATGCTGAAGAAAATATCCGACGAAAACCGCTTGGGTGTTTCGGTGGCGCTGGCCTGTACCAAGCAGGAGGAACTTGAGTGTTTCTTGCTGACGGATGCAGCCGACGTTTATCTGCTGGACATCAATCTGAAATCAGGCTTGGAGGGCTATGAGCTGGCGCTGCGCATCAGAGAAAGGCAGCCGCGGGCGTATATCGTCTTTATCAGCGAAAACCTCAGCATGGTGTTTCAGTCCTTCAAGGCCCATCCCTTTGACTTTCTGCCTAAGCCGGTTTCAGAGAACGTGCTTGCGAACCTTCTGGACGATATCTCCCGGCATATGGCTGGTCTGCAGCAGGAAGGGGAACAGGGACGGAATGGCGAGGGACGGTATATCATCATTCGCTCTGCGGCAAAAAATTATCGCGTAAACAAGGACGACATCATTATGATCGAAAAGCTGAAGGAAAAAGCTTTCGTCTATACCTCCCGCTCCAAGCTTACCTGCAACATAAGCCTCGACGACTTTGAGGAAATGCTCGCGGACTCCAGAACCTTTGCGCGCTGCCACAAGAGCTTTATCGTGAACAAAAACTACATCGTAGAAGAGGATCCTGCACAAATGAAGGTCATTCTTGAGAACGGACTGTCCTGCTATGTCAGCCGTAATTACAGAAAGCGGGTGTTCGGATGAGCCTTTGGGAGAGCCTGCTGGTTTCGGCTGTGCCTGTTGTCTGTGAGACAATTATTCTGCAGGAGATGTACATCGCCTTGTACAAGGTCTGCGCTTCGGTGCGGCAGCGGCTTATCTACGGCCTAATCTTTATCGCGATCCAATATCCCATTACTTATATGACCGATAACATAGCGTTTTTCGCGCCATTCGGCATAATCAGAAGCATCTTGATTTTCCTTTTATACGCGCTGATGCTCCGGACGGTTTTCAAGGGCCGCTTTCTGTCCCGCTGTCTGCCAGCCGCGGCGATCTTTACCTTTGTATCCATATTCATTGAAATTCTATTATGGTTTGCCGTGGAACGGCTGGGGCTTGATGTTGCGGGCGTCCGCTATACGCTCTGGAAGGTTCTGCTGTTCCAGGGGATTCTGTACACGGCGGAGTTTTCAGTCGTCCTGTTCTTAAAAAAGCATCGTATCCTATCCGGGTATTCCGAGCAGACAACCAGAAAAACGTGGCTGCCGACCATAGGCTATCTCATTGTCCTTTCCGCCTTCTGGATCGGACTGATCCAGCAGATCGGCAGACGTTTCCAGGACGGCTCCGTCGGCCCGTGGGATATTGCGGGCATCGTCGTGTGCCTTGTAGTTTCCCTGATGTTAATCAAGAGCAGTATGGATATATCAAATGAGATTGAGCGGAGACAGTGGGAGATGGACGCACAGAAGCAGGAACTTGAATACCAGAAGCTTTACAACAGCGGAATGGAGGCCGTGCTTTTCGATCTCTCCCGATTCCGCCACAATTACAGCAATATGCTGGCCGCGCTATACGGTCATGCCGAATCCGGCAATTTTGAGCAGTTGAAGGAATACATTAACGAGCTCTGCCATAAACAAAACATGGCGCTGCTGACGAACCGGGAAACGCTTTCTGAGATCAAGATCGGCGCCGTTGCAGGGCTTTTCGCCGCGAAGATGCTCATGACCGAAAAAGCGGAGGTCACTTTCAATCTGTCTGTAAAAGGGCAGTTGATGTCGGTTAATATGCAGGTCATGGAGCTTTGCGAAATACTCGGCATCCTGTTG
Organism: Bacillota bacterium; assembly: GCA_023415235.1. Classification (GTDB taxonomy): domain Bacteria; phylum Bacillota; class Clostridia; order Peptostreptococcales; family Anaerovoracaceae; genus Anoxybacterium. Next base: position 8,627 of record JAEZLP010000049.1, on the reverse strand, counting down.
GATAACGCTGTGGAGGCCGCCATGGCAAGTTCAGGAAGATACGTCCGCGCCGATATCGAAGCCAAGGACGACATGGCGATCTTCCGTATTGAGAATTCGGCGGACAGTAAGCCGAACATCCCGCTCATGTCAGTAAAAGGGTATACCACCAAGGAGGGCGGCAACGGTATCGGCCTGTATATCGCGGAGACAATCCTGCAGAAATACCCCGCTTCCTCCCTTAACACCTTCGTGAGCGACAAGTGCGTAGTGCAGGATCTCTGTATCAAGTAACACAGCAACAAAAAAACCGAAGTTTCCTTCGGCTTTTTGTTAATTTCTATATTTTATGCTTTTATGTCATGATTTTTATTCTTTTAGTAGCCCAATCCGTATCCGTTTGATGTCAGATAGGAATTGATGCCGTTGATGGTGCCAATGATTCGATTGGCATACCTGGTCGAATACGTACCTCTGTTTACTTTCACCGAGCCCTGGTTATATGCGGAAAACCCTTTTGTCAGGTCGCCCCCATAGGCTGCAATTCTTTCACTGAGATACATTGCTCCGAAATTGATGCTGGTTTCTGCGTCCAGTAGCTGTTCCTCTCCCAATCCGTATCTTTCTCCGGTGGAAGGCATCACCTGCATCATGCCAAGTGATCCGCTGCCACCATGGGCTTTTGCGTTGAACGTGCTTTCCTTGTGCGCTACAGCCATGAGAATTTTCTCATCGATCTTATATGTCTTTGCTGCATTCTTGAACATGAATACCAGTTCCTGCGCTTGGCTGGTCGTATAGCTGTCGTTGTATTTCCGGATGTAGCTTACCAGTCCTCTATTATATTTTGACTCTGCCTCATTCCAGTATGACTTTGCAGGAATTCCTTCCTTTGTGCTTACATAAATTCCCGTATAGGAATCATAATGCACGTCCCAGCCAAAACCTTTTTCCCCGACCATTGCTTTCATCGGAAGATATATTACTTTCCCCTTTGTCAGAACCGGCAGTCCGGCCAAATCGATTTCTTTGACAGTCAGTTGGGGTATCTCTATTACTCCGTCGCTCTTGGTTTCTTTTGTTTGCTGGTTGATGTCGGTATCGGCATCAGTTGAGTCGCCTCGCAGAATGTCTTCCAGGCTTTGAGTGCCCAGCTCGTAAGCCAGAACCTTCGCTTCGCTGAAGACTTGTGTTGTGACGTCCTCCCTTTCGTTTTTCTTGCGTTTGTCGCTAATGTTGATCAGTGACGGCTCGCATTTCAATAGTTTTAATGTGCGGCTTTCAAAATCCATCTCGGTCTTTAATCCCAAGATTTCTCCCATTTCGGGTGTTAATGGGAAATAAGTGGTATCTTGATAAAGAAAAAATGGAAACTGTAGGTAATTATTATCAATCGTTTCCCCATTGATAACAATATTTTTAATAAAAAAATCTCCTTGTACGTTTTCGTCAGCATAAATAGAAATTGATGAGAAAAGTAAGATTGTCAACGAAAGCCACACAGATAAAAGCTTCTTTGCCATATCTATTTTCCCTCTCTTTCTTTTGTCTGGTTAAAGACTATCCTATTATACCACAATTAGCCAAAAAGTATACCTTTTTTTGTTTTTTTGGGTCGTTGCACGGAAACAAACGTTGAAATTTCAACATTTGTTTTTGCTGGTCCGAGAGCAAATTAGTTACCCCGTTTCCAGAATTATCATAATATTTTGGCACAAATCAGTAACAAAGATTACCCTAGGAGTAAAGCTTCACGAAAAGTACCGGTTTGCCGCCGTTCAAAAAAACAAACACACCGGAGCGGGGAATCCGCTCCGGTGTGCCGGGTCATAATATCATAAATTTTTACTCTTCAAAATGGGATGAGTTTCTGCTTTTATCAGCAGTGAATTACAGCTTGAATTCCTTCTTTGCATCTGCAAGAGCTTCGTCCAGCTTCTCCATAACTTCATCCATATGTTCCTTGGATAAGGTTGCAGGTGGCTCAATTCTTACTGTCTTGGCATTTACGAGAGTTCCTGCTGTCATAACGTGTCTGTCGAACAGTCCCTTAACAACTGCATATCCGACTTCTGCTTCCGGGAATTCCATGCAGATCAGCAGACCAGCGCCTCTGAATGTCTTCAGCACGGTCGGATATTTTTTCTGCAGTTCGGCCAGTTTGCTCATCAGGTATTCGCCCTTCTGCTTACACTGTCCGGGGATGTCATTTTCAAGCATGTATTTAATTGTAGCAATTGCAGCCGAGCAAGCCAGCGGATTGCCGCCGAAGGTCGGAGATCCGAGGATCCAAGGATTCTCGATGAGCTTCTGTCCCCAGCACCAAGGTCTTGCGATGATACCTGTGATCGGCATGATTCCGCCGCCGAACGCTTTTCCGTATGTCATGATGTCCGGAGTAACGTCTTCCACTTCGCATCTCCACATGGTTCCGGTTCTACCCATACCAGTCTGGATTTCGTCTACGATCATTGCTACGCCGTATTTGTCGCAGATTGCTCTGACAGCCTTCAGGTATCCATCCGGTGGGATGATAACTCCGGCTTCTCCCTGAATCGGCTCGATGATAACGCCGGCAACCTTTTCGCCTACTGTCTGCAGGTTCTTGATTGCAGCTTCCATTGCGTCAGCATTGCCGTATTCAACGTGCTGTACCTGCTGAATCATTGGAGTGTAGTCTTCTCTGTATGCGCCTTTACCGCCCATGGAGATCGCTCCCATGGATTTTCCGTGGAATGCTCCTACTGTGGAGATGTACCATCTTCCGCCCGTAGCAAGACGAGCAAGCTTCAGCGCCATTTCTACCGCCTCTGCTCCACCGTTTGTAAAGAATGCATACTGGAGATCACCGGGGGTAATCATTGCAAGAATGTTTGCAAGGTAGCCTCTTAACGGGTCAACCAGTTCCTGGCTATGTAATGCGTATTTGTCCAGCTGAGCTTTCACAGTTTTTAAGATTTCAGGATTTCTGTGTCCACAGGTATAGATTCCGAAACCACCCAGACAATCGATGAATTGTGTTCCGTAAAGATCTTCAAAGTGGTCAACCGAGTCTGTCCATTCTACAAAAGCAGCGTCTGTTGATACGGACTTTCTGTATTCCAGCCAACCTGGGTTAACATTTTCGTTAAAGTTCTTGATGGAATCCTTAACGATTGTGTCTTTCTCCTCTTTCGTCAGTTCTGGCCTTTCAATATAGCCTACAACTCTACGAGCTTCTTTTAATGCCAATTCTTTGTTACATGCGGTCATGGTATTAAACCTCCTCAATTTTAACTAATAACTCTTATCCAGAGCAGCTAACGATTATCCTTATATATTTCAAATTTCATGCCAACTTTATATTTTTATAGAATAATATTATAATTTTCTGAATTTATGTCCAATTTCAATGGGTTTGCTGCTTTACAAAGAATTGTTTTCCCTTTTTATTTTCAGAAAACTTTTCTCACTTTTTATAAACATTTCCCATATTAATCTCATATTTGAGATGATCGAATTGGCATAGCCGATCGGGAGCCTCGACCGGCTATATGAAATTCGTCATCATATGATTCATTTTTCTGTCCCAGGCTTCCTCATCGGAGATGGACTCCGCAAGACGGGCAAGCCTTTCAAGCTGCGCAGAAGGCAGCAGTGCAAGATCCTCCGGCCGTGTTGCCATGCCGGATCGGCGGGCCAGCTGGAATAGCTTCTGTTCCGATACCGGCAGCCTGAAATAGCCATCAATTGCAGACAGCATTTTCTGGCGGTCGACATCAAGTCTGCCCTGGACATCCTGAAGGAGGTTGATGATATGGTCGCTGGCCAGGTATCCGGTGCAGCCATGGGTATTCTCTATTAACAGGCGGATCTCCGATAGCTTTTCATTCTCGCTGCACAGCTGAAAGCTCCCGTTCAGATAATCCTGCCAGAGTTCCGAGTCCTCTTTGATCACCGCGGTCCTGATCCTCACGAAATCCGGGTTGATCTCGCGGACAACCCTGGCAGTTTCCAGCCCGTTCTCCCTAGAGAGAGCTTTGCCTCCGATGCCGGGCATGAAATAGACCGAAAGCTCTATTCCCGCCTCCTTGATATTTCTGCCGGCCGTAATTTCCTGCTCGGATGTAACTCCTTTGTTGATCATCGCAAGAACCTGATCCGATCCCGATTCAAAACCGGAATGGATCCGGTCAAGCCCGGCCAATTTCAATTCTCTATACTGCTCTACACTGATCTTTGAAAGTGTTTCCGCCCTGCCGTATGTGGTGATCCGCTTAATGGTGGGTAGCTTTTCCCTGAGATATTGAAGCACTTCCGTCACCCGCTCGGTTTTTACCGCAAGAGAGTTTCCGTCCTGCAGGAATACATTTTCACCGCCATGGGAAAGCCAGCGGTAGACGAGATAGTAGCAGTACTGCTCCTCTCGGTTCATCCGTTCCAGTTTTTCCAGGGCAGCCCTCCGGTTCCAGGAGCCGTCTTCCTCTTGATAGTCCTTTGCGATCTTGGCATACTCCGCCATGACATCGATGTCTTTTTTTATGCTTTCCACGGAAAAGGCTCTGAAGCTCCCGTGTCGATACAGTCCGCAAAATTTGCACCGGTTCCATGTGCAGCCTTCCGTAATCTGGAGAAGCAGGCTGTCAGCCTCGCTGGGCGGGCGTATGGGTCCAATTCGGTAGGTTGTCTGTTTTTCTTCCGTCATGTTCTCTCCTATCCTCAACTAATATCAATTAAATTTACGCGTGTTTTTTCAGGATATTCTTATCTCCTTACAGATAACGATACCCAAAATGGATTCCATTCTATCATAAAGGGAATGGAAGCAAGCTTCAAGACATAGAATAATAGCTGACGAGGCGGACGCCGGGTGATATAATATAGGAGGAAAAACGGAAGGGGGCAGGTTTCTCATGATCAACCAGATGCAGAAAAAAGTTCTGATCCTGGCACTGCGCGCCGGAGAGCTGATGATGAAAAGCGGCGCTGAAAGCTATCGTGTGGAAGACACGATTACGCGAATTTGCAAGGCGTGCAGAATTCCCTATGTGGAAGTTTTCGCAACCCCTACTGGGATCTTTTTATCGCTGGACGAAGGCTCCGAGGATGCGGACATGCATACCTTTATCAAGAGGATCAAGGGCAGCAGCATCGATCTGGAGAAAATCTCCCGCATCAATCACTTTTCACGGGAATTTGCCAGCACTGATCTTTCCATAGATGCCGGTCTTGCTATCCTGAAGGAAATCTCCAATAGCAGGCCCTATCCCCTTCTTTTACGGGTATTCGGAGCAGCCTTGGTCTCATCATTCTTTGCCTTGATTTTTCAGGGATCGTACCTGGACTTTGCAACCGCAGCCCTGGCCGGAGCATCCAGCTATTTGCTCTCGGTCTTTCTGGATAAGCTGGAGACCAACCTTTTTATCAGGGGTTTCTGCTGCTGCGCAGCCGCGACCTTTGTCGCCCTGGGACTTAATTCCGCCGGACTTGGCTCCAATCTGAACGCCATTATTATAGGCTCCATCATGATCTTTCTTCCCGGAGTGGCGATTACCAATGCCGTAAGGGACACCCTGGCCGGAGATATGCTATCCGGAGCTACCAAGGGAATAGAAGCCGTGGTCATTGCAGTTTCCATAGCATCCGGAGTAGGTTTCGCGATCAAGCTCTGGACTCTGTTGGGAGGTGCATTCTGATGCTTTGGGCATTTTTATTTGCGTTCTGCTCCACAATCGGCTTCAGCATTCTGTTCCATGTGCCCAAAAATCACATTGCGGCTGCGGGATTGGTGGGCGCGCTGGGTTGGCTGACCTATACCTATTTCCTCATTTCCGGAAGCGGAAGCATTCTGGCCTGCTTCGCCGGTTCCTGCACAGTTGCCGTGGTCAGCGATCTTTTTTCACGGATTTTTAAGGACGCGGCTACGATTTTTATCATACCCGGCATCCTCCCGCTGGTTCCCGGCGCGGGGATGTACTATACCATGCTTGCCATTCTCGAGGGCGATGTGGCGGAAACTGCTTCGGCCGGAACGGAAACAATGCTTATGGCCGGTTCCATAGCCGTTGCCCTTCTTGTCGTTGCTTCAGTCATAAAGCTTCTTGCCATGATCGGAAGAAGGCTTCTGGCCCATTTGAAGTAAGCGATCCGTAAATTTTCCTTGACAGAATTTTAAGGATAGAATACTATAGTATTAGTAAGCAATGGCTAACCGTAGGCCATCATTTTTTTAACATCAGATTAGCTATGGCTAACTAGGGAGATAGGTGATGAAAATGACACTGGATAAACTCAGAACAGGCAGTAAAGGAATCATAAAATCTGTCGGCGGCGAAGGCGCTTTAAGAAGGCGGCTTCTTGACATGGGACTGACGCCAAACACGCCGGTAATGGTAAGAAAAGTAGCCCCTATGGGAGATCCGATCGAGCTTCATTTGAGAAGCTATGAGCTGACCATCCGCCAGGAGGATGCGAAGAAAATTGAAGTGCTGGAGGTGGCGGAATGAGTATCACCTTTGCTTTGATCGGCAATCCCAACAGCGGGAAAACAACATTATTCAATCAGATGACCGGAAGCAACCAACGCGTGGGAAACTTTCCCGGAGTAACCGTGGAAAAAAAAGACGGTCCGGTCAGGGGTCACAAGGGCGTAACGGTTGTAGACCTGCCCGGAATCTACTCTCTCTCCCCCTATACCGCCGAGGAGGTCGTTACCAGGGATTTTCTTATTTTTGACAAACCGGACGCAATCATAAACATCATCGATGCCACCAATATCGAACGAAATCTCTATCTGACCCTTCAGCTGATGGAGCTGAATGTGCCCATGATCCTTGCATTGAATATGATGGATGAAATCCGCGGCAACGGGATTTCCATTGATATTCAGAAGCTGGAGGAGTTGCTCGGAATTCCGGTGGTTCCCATCTCAGCCAGTAAAAATGACGGGGTAGACGAGCTGACCCACCGGGCGATCAAATGCGCGGAAACAAAGGTGCTGCCTAAAAATCTGGATTTCTGCTGCGGACACGTTCATACAGCCATCCATTCCATCGCCCATCTGATTACGGAAGAGGCCAAGGCTGCGGGACTGCCCCTCCGCTTTGCGGCAACCAAAATTGTTGAGGGAGACCAGCCGGTGATGAGGCGGCTGAAGCTGATGGAGCCGGAGCTGGATATCATCCAGCATATCGTGGACGACATGGAGTCCCATCTGAATACGGATCGGGAAGCTGCCATGGCAGATATGCGTTATGCGTTTATTGAAAATATATGCAGCGAGTGTGTGAAAAAGACAGGCCAAAGCAAGGAGCACCTGCGCTCCATAAAAATAGACAACGTGCTGACTCACAAGTACGGGGCCATTCCCATCTTTCTGGGAATCATGCTGGTGATTTTCTGGCTCACCTTTAATGTGATCGGATCCAGTCTCAGCGACCTGATGGCCCTGGGGATCGACGGAGTCACCGCAGCTGCGGACAGCGCCCTTTCCACCGTAAACGTAAGCCCAGCGCTTCACTCCCTGATTATCAACGGAGTATTTGCAGGGGTAGGAAGCGTGCTATCCTTCCTGCCCATCATAGTAACCCTGTTTTTCTTCCTGTCAATCCTGGAGGATACGGGATATATGGCCAGGGTCGCTTTTGTCATGGACAAGCTTCTTAGAAAAATAGGACTCTCCGGACGGTCCTTTGTGCCGATGCTTATTGGTTTCGGCTGTTCCGTACCGGCGATTATGGCCACTCGGACCCTGCCAAGCGAACGGGACAGGAAGATGACCATCATGCTGACGCCCTTCATGTCCTGCAGCGCAAAGCTGCCGGTTTACGCGGTTTTCACCGCCGCCTTCTTTGCGGAGAAGCAGGCGCTGGTAATGATCTCCTTGTACATCATGGGAATGCTCGTTGCCATCATAGCGGGACTGATTCTAAGGAAGACTATTTTTGAAGGCAGCCCGGTTCCCTTTGTCATGGAGCTGCCATCTTACCGTATGCCGGCGGTTAAGAGCGTCCTGCTGAAAATGTGGGAAAGGGCAATGGATTTTATCAAAAGAGCCTTTACTGTCATCTTTATCGCCACTATCGTAATCTGGGTGCTGCAGAGCTTTGACTTCGGCTTGAACAACGTTGCCGATGCCGGCGACAGCATGCTGGCTACTGCCGGCAAGTTCGTTGCTCCTGTATTTATTCCTCTGGGATTCCCGGATTGGAGAGCGGCCACAGCCCTGGTTACCGGTTTGACAGCGAAAGAAGCTGTGGTGAGTACCTTTGCCGTACTGCTTGGGGCCAGCGACGCAGGTTCTGTGGTACCGCTGCTGTCACAAGTGTTCACTCCCCTTTCGGCCTTCTCGTTCCTTACCTTCACTTTGCTCTACATGCCTTGCGTAGCAGCAATGGCAGCGGTGAAGCGAGAAATGGGAGGATGGAAAAGCGCAATCGGCGTTATGGCCTTTCAGACCGTAACCGCCTGGATCGTCGCAATGGTTTTTTATCAGATCGGATCTCTTATTATTTAAACTTGCTCCCTGATTTCAGGATTATTTGGGGCTGTCTCAAAATGAAAAATGAGAGATGGCCTCTCTCAATTTAAGACAAAGAAGCAAATAATATCCCAAAACAGTTGAGATGAAAAGTTAAATAATCATTGAAATTTGAATGAATAAAGGTAAA
>JAEZLP010000032.1 GCA_023415235.1 Bacillota bacterium | reverse complement strand
TATCCAGTTAGATATACTTCTCTGAGAAGCTGCACATTTAAATCTGTTTGTGTGGCCTATTATCCAATTTGTCATAAATCCACCATAAGAGCCTCCAGTAACTCCTACACGCTTATCATCTATTTGAGGGTAGTGTTTTAATACTAAATCAGTAAATTTCATCAAATCATCATAATCTATAGTACCGTATTTACCTCTTATGTCAGAAAACTCATCTCCTCTTCCATCGCTTCCACGAGGGTTACAGTAGAATACGAAATATCCCATGTTAGCCCACACTTGCATTTCATGATAGAACACTTCACCATAAACAGTTTTAGGTCCACCATGGATATCTAAAATAGCTGGGTATTTTTTATTTTCATCATAGTCTACTGGTTTAATAACAAATCCATCTAATTCCATTCCGTCATTATTAAAAAATGGCATGTATTCAGGGATTGATATAGACTTATTAGTGTAGATATCCTCATTAAATGTAGTTAGTTGTGTTTCATTTTCATTTTTTAGACTATATATTTCTTGAAGTCTAGAACCTCTTAAACCAACAAATAGTATTTCATCATGACTTACATCAAAGCAGTCTATAGATCCAATGTCGTCAGAAAGTATTAATAAGTTTCCGTCAAGAGACAATTTGTTTATAAAAGAACTTTTACCTAGAGTTGATATAAAGTACATATGCTCATCTACTATTCTTACACCCTTGCCACCACCATATCTGCAATCTGATCCAACTGAGTTTCCAAATCCAGTATCATGTTTAGTTATAAGGCTAAGTTCACCATTATCAAATAGATAGATATCTTTATTTTGATTTAATCCCAACTCTTGCATATCTGTTAATGTTAATACTATTTTTTCACCTATAAAATCAGCATATCCAATTGAATACTTCTCTTGCGGTATTAAAACCGTATTCTTGCTATCACTTATGCTATATACATTTAGACTATCATATAAATTTAATTTATCAGAAAACCTATTTGCTATATATAATATTTTGTCATTTTTATATTTAAACATTGCAACATCTGTTAACTCATCAGTTATAGGAGTTAACTTGCCTGTTGATTTATTAAATATGTAAAGTCTATTTCTTTTTTTATTAGTAAATCCACCGCCATTACTCCAGAATGGTATTTCATCTAGAACTTCATAATCTTTATTTTCTTTAATTTTAGCTACTGCCTTTTCTCTTTCCTCACCTGTTAAACCTTGTAAATCAATAAGGTTGTTATCAAACTGTGCAGTAATAACAAAGTTTTCTTTGTCAATTGGTTTAATATCTGTAACGTTCATAGGAATACGCATAAACTCTTCGGCTTCGCCACCATTAATACCAATAGTGTAGTACACTGTCCAAGCCTCTCCAGCTTCAATTCTATCCTTTAGTTTATCATCTCTTAGAGATGCAAATAGTAAAGTTTCATTATCAAACCATAAGAAACTTTTTTCTTTATTTAGAGAAGTTAGTTTTGTATACTTCTTAGTTTGTTCATTCATTAACCATATGTTAGATTTATAGTTGTTGTTATCATAGTCGGACACGCTTACTACAAAGCCAACATTCTTTTTATCTGGTGATAGTTCAAGATTTGATATAAATTTATAATCTAGAAAATCTCTTAGTTGTAATTTTTCCATTTTTACCTCCATAAAAATTCGTTAAATTATCAGTAAAATTATTATATAATAAAAAAATTTATATTACAAACTAATATTTTTGTCAGTATTTTTAAGTTTATAACATAGGTAATCATAAATACGTAAAATATAACATTAGACGTACTTCAACAATATATTTTACAAAAATTACCAACATAAATGATGTTTTTTATAAAATAATATTTTAAAAAACTTTTATAAAAAATTCAAAAAGTAACATTAGATTAAATAATAAGGTTTTTTATAGATATTGTGTTTTTTCGTCCTGTGTGTTATATTATACCTATTATTTATTGGAGGTGGAAAAAAATGTTTAATAAAGATTTTACAACAACAATATTACAAAGAATCATAAATATACCAAGTCCTACAGGTTATTGTAAAAAAGTTATAGATGAAATTGGAAAAATTGCAGATGAGTGCGGATACAAATTTGAGAAAAATCAAAAAGGAAATGGCATAATAACAATAGAAGGTGAAGATAATTCCTATTGCATAGGTATACCCGTACATGTTGATACATTAGGCTGTATGGTAAGATCAATAAATGGAGATGGAACATTAAAAATTACTACATTAGGTGGTAATATGTATTCAACACTTGATGGAGAATACTGTAAGATTCATACAAGAAGTGGTAAAATGTATTCCGGCACTATACTTTGTACATCACCAGCAGTTCATGTTTTTCCTGATGCTAATTCAAAGGAAAGAAAAGAAGAAAACATGATGATTAGACTAGATGAAGTAGTATATAGTAAAGCAGATGTAGAAAAATTAGAAATCGCAACAGGTGATTTTATATCAGTAGAGCCTAAGTTTGAAATAACTCAAAGTGGTTTTGTTAAATCAAGATATTTAGATGATAAAGCTGGAACTGCTTGTGCGCTTAGCTTGATGGAAATTTTTAATAGAATGAAGACTAAACCTAAAAATATGGTTAAAATATTAGTTTCTACTTATGAAGAGGTAGGTCATGGGTGTTCATGGTTGCCTGATAATGTAAATGAATTAGTAGGTATAGATATGGGATGTATTGGACTTGATTTAGCATGCACAGAAGAACAGGTATCCATATGTGTTAAAGATAGCTCAGGACCATATGATTATGATATAA
>JAEZLP010000023.1 GCA_023415235.1 Bacillota bacterium | reverse complement strand
AGATACATGATGAGGTAGAGGGTCACCGTCAGCTGGCTCAGGATCTGATAGGCGGCCTGGACCGACGGCAGAACGACGAACATGATCGACAGGAAGGTGACGATGAGCCCCTGGACGATCAGGATGGGGCGCGGCGCGCCATGCTCGTTGAGCTTCTGGAAGAAGGGGGGCAGATAGCCGGCCCGGCCGACGACCACAAGACCGCTCGACGGGCCGGCGACCCACACCGTGACGCTGCCCAGCACACCGAAGGCCAGGGCTATGGCAATGATCGGCGACAGCCAGTTCATGCCGAGAAACGCGAAGAAATCATTGTAGGAGATCAGCAGGCTCTGCACCAGATTGATCTGGCTGCTCGGGATGATGAAGGCGATGGCCAGTGTGCCCAGGACGAAAATCGCCACGGTCGCCACCGACGAAATCAGGATCGCCAGCGGGTAGTTCCGCGATGGGTTGTCGATCTCTTTGACGTGGATCGAATTCATCTCCATGCCGGCGTAGAAGAGGAAGATGCCGGCGGCCAGAACCAGATTGTTGAAGTTGCTGAAGTCCGGGATCAGATCGCGCCAGGCCATCGTGACTTGCAACGGCCTGCCGGAGAAGTAATACACGAAGCCGAGGACGATCAGGATCGCGGCGGGAATGATCGTGCCGATCATGCCGCCCCATTTCGCGATGGTCGACGCCGATTTCAGTCCCCGCAACGCCACGAAGGTGGCCACCCAGTAGACGACCAGGACGATGATGATCGTATAGAACTTGTTGGCGGCGAGCGCCGAATCCCATTTGTGATCCGGCCCCATGAACGCAAGGGCGACCGCGCCGAAGGTCAGGACGGTCGGGAACCAGATCGTCGATTCCACCCACACGAGAAAGATCGCGAGGAATCCCATGCGCGCCCCGAAGGACTCGCCGACCCAGCGGAACACGCCGCCCTTTTGCGGCCACCCCGTGGCAAGTTCGGCCGCGACGATCGAAACCGGAATGAGAAAGAAGATGGCGGCGAAGATGTAGTAGAAAGCCGACGTCAGCCCATAGGTCGCTTCCGCCGGGAGACCGCGCAGGCTGACAACCGCGGTGATGTTCATCACCGCGAGCGTCAAGACACCGAGCGTGGCCTTTTGTGCCGTTCGCGCGCTGCGAGGGGGACCGTGGGAAGCCGGCGTGTCCGCGGTTGGCATGGCATCCTCCAGAAATCCGAAGGCAGAAGCCCGCCGCCCCAGCGGCGCAGCGGACCGGCAGGTTCCGGGTCGATCAGGTGTGGTGATACCCGCTTCCTTCCGACGGCTTGATGTCGGGCGGAGGATGGTCTTCAAAGAACCGGAGCGCGCTCTTGAAGTCGCGCATCAGCAGGCTGGCCATGTCGATCTCAAAGCCGCGGCGGCACATGATGCGCATGACGTCGATGTCGGAGGCGTTGCCGCTGAGCGCAAAGGCCGGCACCTGCCAACCGTCCCGACGCAGCCGGTCCGACAGGTCGTAGAGCGTGTAGCCGGGCTTGGCGCCATCCTTGAGACGGAAGCAGACGGCCGGCAGGCCCGTCTCGGGCGAGCCGTCGTGAATGAACTCGAACGGGCCGAGCGGGGCGATTTCCTTGGCGAGATACCGGGCGACGCCGTAGGCGGCCGACTGGACCTTGGTGTAGCCCTCGCGCCCAAGCCGCAGAAACTCGTAGTATTGCGAAATGACCTGGCCGGCGGGGCGGGAGAAGTTGATCGCGAAGGTGCCGACCTGACCGCCGAGATAGTCGACCTTGAACACCAGATCGTCGGGCAGCGCGTCGGCATCGCGCCATATCACCCAGCCGCAGCCGAGCGGCGCGAGGCCGTACTTATGGCCGGAGGAACTGATCGACTTGACGCGCGGCAGGCGAAAATCCCACACGATGTCCTGGGCGCAGAACGGCGCGAGGAAGCCTCCGCTGGCGGCATCGACGTGAATGTCGATGTCCAGCCCCTTGCTTTTCTGCAACTTGTCCAGCGCCTCCTGGAAGGGCTCGGGAAATTCGTAACTGCCCGTGTAGGTGACGCCGAAGGTCGGCACGACGCCGATGGTGTTCTCGTCCACCGCTTCGAGCATTTCCTTGGGGGTCATCAGCAGGCGGCCGGGCTCCATCGGGATTTCGCGGATCTCGACGTCCCAGTAGCGGGCGAACTTGTGCCAGCACACTTGCACGGGGCCGCACACGAAATTGGGCCTGTCGGTTGGCTTGCCCATCGCCTGCATCTTCTTGCGCCAGCGCCATTTCATGGCCATGCCGCCGAGCATGCAAGCCTCGCTCGACCCGATCGTGTTGGTGCCGGTGGCGTTGCCCGTGGCGGGCTTCGGCGCATTCCACAGATCGGCGATCATGTTGACGCAGCGCAGGTCGATGGCCGCCGATTGCGGATACTCCTCCTTGTCGATCCAGTTCTTGTTGATCGAGAGATCCATCAACTTATGAACCAGTTCGTCATCCCACGTCTGGCAGAAGGTCGCGAGATTCTGACGGGCGTTGCCGTCAAGAAACAGCTCGTCGTAGATGATCTGGTAGACCGAATTCGCCACCGCTTCGTGGGCGGGAAACACACTTTTTGCCGCAATCTCTTTCAACGCTTCGCTGCCGAACAAGGGGTCTATGAGATCCTGCGCCAGTCGGTTCGCGTCGGTCATGACGATCTCCGTGATTGAAGGTCTTATGCTGATTCTGGCTGGGCTCCGCCGGGATTGCGGATTGTCGATGGGACGTGTCGCGTGCGTTTGTTCCGAAACGCACGCGACTCCATGTCTTGGTTCAGCGAGCGGATTCACGCTTCAAATCGATTCCGACCGTGCGCGATCCGCTCTAGGCAAAGTCCAGGACCATCCGGCCTTCGATCTTGCCGTGTTCGAGCCGGTCAAAGATGTCGTTGATGTCTTCCAGCCTCGCCTTCGTGACCTGGCTGCGGACCTTGCCCGATGTGGCGAAGGCGATCGCCTCGT
>JAEZLP010000009.1 GCA_023415235.1 Bacillota bacterium | reverse complement strand
AATCATCTCGGGAGTGCCATTAAAAAAGCGATAGGCTTGATGTCTATCGCTTTTTTAATTCTATCAAGTAGAGATGATTCGAACATGCAAATGCGCGAGCGTCGAGAGAAAGTCCGGTGAACTTTCGAGCAGCGAGCGGTCCGAGCCGCCTGAACAGGGCGGCGATGGACGGCAAGCGTGAAATCCAGGTCCGTTCGGCACGCTTGTGAAATCATCTCGGGAGTGCCAACAAGATAAATAGCCAGAAAAAGGTGAGGATTGCTCCACACCTTATCAAGAATATTTTATCCGCATTACTTTAAACGGATGTTTTCTGCACCATAATAGGCATCTTAACTGATTTGCACAAGGTAACAAGGCTGCTTCCATCACCATAATAGGCATCTGCCACGATAATAGCCCTATCCACATCTGCAGAATCATCATATATTCCAATATCACCGTTCTTGAATTTCATTATTAAAGCATTATATGCATCCTGGAGCTGTGGTCTCATTGAATTAATAGTTGCCTTTATGAGCGGATGCGGCCGCCATAAAAGCGTCACTGAATCCCTGTATTTGCTAAACTCGTCAAAGACCTTATCCATCTTGGCAAGTATTTGCTCCGATTCTCTTAACAAGGCAGAAATGCTGTTATTATACAGAACAATTTTTTTACGACTTCCATCCTCCTTATAGATGTACTTGTTCCATTCCTCTGGAATACTAATGTCATCTATGGTCATAGACTGTAACTTTTCTATCTTTGGCGACCCCGTCCCTTTTATCTTCTTTTCAAATACTTTTCTTGTATTCTCCCCCGTAAGCTGAACTATGCACTCAATATAGAACTGCCGCATATTTTCTGATTGAACTATTACCTCATCCGCATGAATTACCGCTGGCACCTGTGCAAAATGAGCTTTATTTTCTACCGCCTTCTTATTACTTAAATCAATTTCTTCAAGCACAAAATAAGGGATATAAATAAGCTTATCTGTGAACTGCTTTATGTTTTTCGAGTAGAAAAATGGATGAACACTAGTTACAATATTCATGTCATCATATGGATTATGTATATAAATTTCATCAGGATGATTTTTTTCAAAATTATAATCATCATAATGCAGAACAGGTACATAATCAGGAAACAATGTTCCTTCATAATGCATCTCGCCAAAGGATCCATCTGAATTCTTATCAAAATAAGGAATCGGAATAACTTTTGCTTCAATTTCAGGATCAGCCATTGCCCTTTTCCAAACACTTTCTAAAGAGTCCCACAGAGAGGCCATATATGGCAAAAAAACAACTTCTTTTATTTCAGGAATATCATACTTAATTCTATTTGATATCTCTATGTAGCTTTTATTCAGAGATTTATATATCTTTCTTGGATTTGCAGTTCCTGGTGGCTGTAGTATTTTTTCATGTATTTGGTATACAAGTTCACAATAGTCCTCAAGTGCCTTTACCACTGTTGTTCCATTCCCTTCAATTTCTTCAATCTTGGTTCCTATTGTGATTGCTAAATTCTGACACTCTTCGAGTACCGTAGCTGCGGTATTGACATCATTCTTTTCTAATTTTTTTTGAATGTCATCATGTGCCTCAGACAGAAGCTCAGTGAGCTCCAATAATTTTTTTTTGATTTGCTTCTTCATAATGACACCTCATTTTGATTTATATTAGTTAAATACTATTTTCTATACCTCAAATTTATTCTTCTCAACACTGCATATCACAGCCTCTCGTATGTCTTGCAATCCGTTCCCTTTATCAATGCAAAGCTATATTTGTTTATCAGCTTTTTATGTGCCGCATCATGAGCAGCCGGGGCCACTACAAGGATCCTTGCATGCTTATCCACCAGTATTTCTATTTTATCCGGATGTATAATCTTAATATTATCCTTAAAAATTCCTGTGGCATATGTATCTATTGCGTATAGCATTCTGGAATTAGGATATTGTTTTTTCATTTGTTCATACAAAAGATAGGAATTAGGCATACATACACCCCAGATGCAATAGTCAAACCTGTCATCTGTATTCATAGGCAGCTTATCTGCTGCGATTTCCTCCTCACCTGCAAAATCTATAGTCTGAATTTTCTTTGAGTAAATATCTGCAATTTCTTTTTTGAGCGTTACCATATCCAACATATTTTTACAAAGTGTCGTCAGTTTCTCCTTAATAATTTCCGGGATAAAAGTATTAATATTATCCCAATCGAGGCCCTTTAAGTCCTCCGGATGATACAATGGTAAAAATCTATCAATAAACTGATACCTCTCATCAAAGGTATCTCTCACAAGTACCACCGGAATACCCATAGCCGCACACGGAGATGCCACATGAAGTCTGCTGGTAATTATAAGCTTCGCCTCATCCCTGTACCGATATAATTGCGCTTTAGCTATCCTGTTATATTCCTTCGTTTCCTCTATGGTAAGCCTGTAATCTACTGAGTTGCTCTTCATCCTGATGACCTGTGACAGATATTCGGCGTTTTCTTTTATCTCATCAGGGATGCACGCTAAAATCTTTTCAGGGCAGTCTACTATGAAAACCTTGTCATAGTCTTTAGTATTATCTCTTCCCGGAAAGAGCATAGTCAGGCAGCCTGTCAAAAATGCATCTATGCCTTTGCTTTTTAAATAATTGACGGTGTACTCATCGCGGCATCCTATAGGCTGGCTGTTTCTTAACGATTCCAGTTCTGCCTCTGATAATTCCCTGTGAAGATGAACGCTGCAGAACACAGGATGGATTCTCTTAGACAGAGGCAAAAATCTTGTGCAATAGGCAAAATTTTCATAATTTTCTGCGCCATTTATTATTGCTACTACCTCTTCTCCATCATAATCAACCAGATCATACCTATCGAGGGGCACTATATCCTCCTCAGAAATACCTAGTTTCTTATATAATTCCAGCACAGCAAAGGACTGGATTGGGTCTCCGAGATTCATTGGTCTGTCATTTTTGCTAACCAGCAGGTGTTTTCTATAATTCATATACCCATATTTCATTATCATTTTCTCCTCAAATATCAGAATATAAATCTCCAAGTTCTAAAAGGACATCATTCTTAGGTACCCTTTTAATTAAAGGCAAATACTTCATATGATCTTTTCCGTAGCAGTAGTCCAAAACACCCTTTAAATCTCTTGGAGCCAGAAAACTATATCCTTCAAACTCAATCTCAATCGGATCGTCAAAGCATTCTCTCTTTACAAAGCCTATATTATAAGGACTTCTATCCAGGCCGTTTAAGAAAAGCATCTTATTTCTTTTGTGTTTAAAAAAGGTTGCTGCCTTGATAAAAAGCCTGTATGCCTTCTTGTTACCAATTTTGGCTAACTGCTTATAATAGAATCTCTTTCTTGCATTCTTCTCAGAATCGGCGCCCATATATGCCCAGCATGCGGTTCTTAGCATCCAGCAGACCTTTGTCTGCAGGACATGCAGCAAACGGTTGGGCGCACCATTAAATAAAGGCACAATGTCTATATACACGCCTGGATGATAATTAAATCCATCCCTGCCCCTTTTGGTATATATGGTTCCATTTCTTTTTAAATGTGCATAAGTAATATTGCAGTCCTCTTCCTTATCCTGATATCTGAAATAATATTTCTCGCTATCAATTTCGTTATCTATGACCTCTATCAGCTTTAAATAGTCTTCGTAGGGCATATTTATATCCGCATCATCATCCCAGGGCACAAAGCCTCCATGCCTCACGGCTCCTAAAAGTGTTCCGAAGGCAATGTTATATTTGAGATTGTATTTTCTGCAGATACGATCGATTTCCTTCATCATGTCGAGCTGTATCAGCTGCACACGTCTTAAATCCCTGCCACCCCTAAGCAGTAATTCAGAGACCTTGTCCATCCCTTTTTCCAAAGCAAACTGATAGTTTCGCTCAATAAACTCTCTTCGATTCTTAATTACACTTGTTTCCACACCATAGAACTGCACCCTCTCTGTATCAAATTCATCCGAACGCATCCACGCTGTGGATCTTCCATCATTTTTATACATAAGATACTCTGTTCCTGATTTATTCTTATGAAGAGTATCTATTAAATCTGCCACTGAGTATTTGTAATTATTCTTTTGTAAGCAGTAGTAACGTTGCTTAGTCCGCGCTATTTTATTCTTTATTGGGCTAAGTAGGCGCTTATGCGGCAAAGGCCATCTGCAATCCATATAATTAAAAACATGCTCCACATATTTACAGGTTCTTTTACATTCATTTTTATCTTTGCCTGCATAAAATATTGGCGTAAGTATCAGCCTGGTTCTATAATAGCATTCATCCTTTTCCCTACCTTTGGGGAGCAGTGATTTTCCCGAATGCATGATCCATGTAGATAAACTATCAAAGTTTTCCGCATTGAGATAATTCATGATTTCGATATTATGTTCTTCTCTATGCTCATGAAGATGTTTCAGAAGGTTCTGGTAATCATCATATAATAAACATACTGTTATACTGTTTGGATTAAAATATTCCTCGCCATGCTTATACTCATAGTTCATCATGGCCCTATTACCAAGTGTATATAAGAGCCTCTTTTCAACGCATATTTCATCTATTATTTTTAAGAGTTCTAGTGCCTCTATCTGTGCGTCTGTCATTGCTCTATTCCTCTATCCAACAATACAGATCTGTATCACAATGATTTTTATTATGATGCCTCACAGCAAACTTATATTCAGGCACTAATGATTTTAAGTATAAAGGTATTCTGTAATAGTCCTCACCACTGTGATATATAGCAATAGCAAGCCTAGGCTTGAAAGTCGTGATTATTCTTTTCGCACCATGTAATGCAGCATATTCACTACCTTCAATGTCCATTTTTATAAACGTTATCTTCTCGTCTTCGGGGATAACTTTATCGAGCGTAGTCACTTCAACTTCATCATATTCTGTCTCCCATAAAGCATACTGAGCATAAGGTCTGTTATCTAATAAATAGCTCCCATTCGATTTATTTGTTTTAGCAAATTTCATTTTGCAATCATGATCGGATAGCGCATATGGCATTAGAACCATTTGAGGCGAGTATTTTTTATTACCAACATGATCCATCGCTTTTTTAAGCAACTTAATACTTTCATCCATGCACTCAAATGCATATATTTTCTTTAAACCGTATCCATAAGTTTCAACAAATTTTTTTAGTGTATCACCGTTATATGCTCCACAATCAACGATAATTTCATCCTTAGGCCGACCTCTACTATAAAGAATCGGAACCCTATATTCTGCGTCACCTCTTATTATTAAATCTGTAAAATCACATTCCCCATAAAGCATTCTTCTTCGTATTGCTTCTTTATATATCCACCTTGATTTAACGTCATATAATAAATCGATAACCTCTGCTATTTTCGCTTTTCCTTCATATAGTTCTTTTGCCACCTGAGATAAAATATCACTCATTAATATTCTTGCAGAAATTATTAAAAATTCTCCTATATCACTCAGTTGCTTATAAACCTCCGCAATACCATTCTCTATAGCAATGACAACAACAGTATTGTGGGCTTCCATGTCACGTAATATTGCAGGACTAAATACGCCGATTCCAAATAAAGTATTTCCATGTTTATCCGCATCATTGTCAACAATAAATTCGATACTTTCCAAATCAGTATCATCAAGGCGGTTAAGAAATCTCATACAATACTCTCCGGCACCAAATATCACCGTTTTTTTATCTTTTATTAATTTTTTAAAGTTTTCCATAGTGGGAATTACATAGCTCATATTACAACTCCTTATCTAAAAAATTTCCTATATTATCAACATGTACTGATGGATCCTGGAATATCGGATTATTCAATATCTCCATGAATTCTCTGTGGTTTACATTTTTCTCATCGTACACATCCATTTCTATAAATTTATCTGCCGGAATATGACCCCAGTTATTTAGCTTCATGAAATGAATTAAATCTGCATTTATGCTTCTCCCATACTCAACAAACCCAATCATTTCCCTAAAATTCTCGACTTGGATTACAAAGGATATAGAAAACTTATTTAATTTCCCTTCTTTTCTAAGAGCGCTAGCGAATTCCATATTCCTTCTTAATCTTAAGAGATCACCGCCTCGGAGCTTCTTATATGTATCCTGATTAATAGCATCGATTGATACTTCAAGAGAAATTTTCTTGTATCTATTCTCTAAATGGCTCCAATTTTCAGGTGTAAACAACATTCCATTTGATATCAGTGCGATCTCATCATTTTCATAATGATTAAAAATAATGTCTTTATAATATGGACTAAAAAACAGTTCCCCATTTCCGATTCTCATATTTCGTGGTTTTTTGAGGCACATTCTTTTTACTTCATCATGCATCATCTCCATCAGTCTCGTGCTGTCCTCCGGTTTTGTTATCCTATGATCACGGCAGGACGGACAGGCCAGATTACAACTTCTGTCATAGCCAAGCTGCACGTTAAAATCCTTAATTTCTCTAAGACTGATATTTTTTCGTGGGTTGCCCTTAATATCATTTTCGTTGTCCAGGCAATATTTTTTCTCTCTGAACATAAAGCACATATCTCCGCAAAAGCTATATGTTCTGTTGTTTATAGACAGACAAATAAGCTGAGCCTGAATTCCTCTTAGAACCTCTTCAATACTGGTATACAAGTAATTCCCTAATGATAATCCGACCGAAGAACAGCATGCCATTACATTGCCATGTGCCTTTATACTCAGTGCTTTCTTAGTATAATCGCAAGGGATTGTATACTTTGGCGCATCCATTAATGTTTTTCTCAAATAAAAAGATGTTGGATTCTTAGGCACTCTTGAATTATAGAAATGGAATTCCTTACCAAATTCCATTCCCATGTCAGTAAAAAGTTTTTTTTCGCTTGAGCCAACTTCATCAGCTATGATAATAAAAGCTGATGATAAATTGCCTATCTTATCTACTGATATGGTGGGTATTTCTGTCGTAAATTCCTGCCCATCATTCTCAGTTACTATATAATCAATCTTCAAATTCGGATTAGCCAAGATAAGCCTTGATATATTTTCATCCTTTCCATATACACAGATTGTTTTATCGCCAAACATCTTGTCTATATAAAAGGTCTCCAGCTCATCTACCATCTCAAACAGATCAACAAGTGTAATTATTGGGATACCAATGCCTTCAGATATAGCCATAGTACTAGCACTTTTTTCAGTGCCAACCAGTAATACGTCGCAGCCATCAAAGTCCCTTAAATCTATAGAAATATCATCTTCAACTACTCTAACCTTCTCATAAGTTAATTCATAAAAAAACTCCTGGATATCTGCGCAAATCTTATCCGTACCAGTTAATCCAATTCGTTTTCCAATTAGATTACGATATACCATTTGATCACCTCGTTTTTATTCCGTAGTATTCCATCATTCTACTCGTCCCCTCGGCTACAGAGTATTGATTTTTCCATCCAAGCCTCTTAAGCTTTGATGAATCTCCGATTACAACTGATAAAGCATCTGTTACCTCAATAGTCTTTCTTTGCTTATAATCAAAAACTACCTCAATTTTTTTGTCTGCCACACTTTCTGCCATTATATTTGCAAGTTCTTTTACCGATGCTTCTCCATCCTCTGTGACAATATTTACTGCCTCTCCGGGAGCTCCATAAAGCAGTACATAGAACATCGCCTTTATTGCATCCGTTATATACATAAAGGTTCTTACAGCCGTACCATTACTTTTTAATACAATCTTCTCTTTTTCTATGATCTGTGAAATAAAATCAATATGTAATCTTCCATCATCAAGTTCAGGACCCGGGCCTATTATCTGAAAAGGTCTAACTATAAAAATCGGAAGATTATACTTGACCTGATAGGCTTTACACAGGGATTCCGCAGCCCTCTTTCCGCAAGAATATGCATTCCGTACATTCAAAGGATCTAAATATCCTGCCATATCTTCTTTCAGACGATTGTTATTGCTCATCTTGCCATAAACATCCACACTGCTTAAAAACAGAAAATATTCGCAAGGATTTTTCGTTGCAAGATCCAGCATATTTTCAGCTCCCTTAACATTAGCAAGAAATGTGTTTACAGGATCATCATGACGTTTTTTTATTCCTGCCGGACTTGCGGCATGAATAAATATATGTACGTCTCTATCAATATTAATTGGATCACATACATCCTGAATAACTATTTCAAAATCATCTCTGTCAATATAATCAGAAAATCTTTCCTTTGCCCTTTCCTTATTTCTGCACAAAGCCATTATATGTATGCCTGCATTTTTATGATCATTTAAGGCAATAAACGCATGAACAAAATACGAAGGCACATAACCATTAGCTCCAGAGATTAAAACAGTCTTTCCATAAAAACTTTCATACGGCAATCCTTCAGCAGCTATATTCTCAGCGTCCTCATATATTATTCTGTTCATTTTCATACCTTTTTTCCTTTTCTAAAAATAATGGATGTAAACTCTCAGCGATTGCCAGATCTTCTGGGTATGTTACTTTGATACAAAATCGATCACCCATAACCATATAGCACTCAGTTCCTATATTGAGCACAAGTTCGCTATCTTCTGTTACATCTGTTTTGCTGTATTCCTCATCCTCTATATACATTTTGTGCCCCAGCAAAAGCGTTCCATATCTGAATAGCTGCGGTCCCTGTTGTAG
This sequence comes from Bacillota bacterium, assembly GCA_023415235.1. Lineage (GTDB taxonomy): Bacteria > Bacillota > Clostridia > Peptostreptococcales > Anaerovoracaceae > Anoxybacterium. The sequence goes on along the minus strand of JAEZLP010000009.1, from coordinate 49,754 downwards.
ATATAATTTCTTTTTTTGTAAAGTTCGGTTAACCCTTTTTCCATCATTACTGAAGGTTATTGCATCTGTAGCCTTGACTACTGTTATCGTTGCATCATATTCCTTTATCATCTCATAATGTTTATCTATAGTTTTTTGCGATACAAATGGGCAAACCGATGTCATGATCATGACAGTATCCCTTGCCTTAGCAGGCAACACCTTCAATCCGTTGTAAACAGACTGCTGCCTTTCCTTTCCTGGTCTGGCAAAATATTTAACCTTAGTAATTCCATATTTTTTTATCCATGCCTTGACATTTTTTTCTTCGTTTTCGGCTACTACAACACATACTTCTTCAATATTTTTATTTTTGTCTGCAGTCCGTAGTGAATAAACAATCATCGGAACTCCAGTCAGCTCTACAAACTGCTTTGATATTTTCTTATTTCCAAACCTTTGACCTTTTCCACCAGCTAAAACCACTGCATAATTCATACTTTCACCTCGCTACATCAATCCCCTAATAAATTCATTTAACCCAATATGTTTATTTTCTATAACTATTTCATTATTTGAGGCCATTGATTCAATCATAAGGCTGTCTCTTTTACCATCATCCAAAAAGTAAAAATCATATTCTGACAGCACATTGTCTCTTTTGCCTATTTTAATGTATCTGTCATTTTCATCAATTCCTGTTTCTCTGAAATATCTTTCTTCCTCAGTTTCAAACAGATACTCCAACGTACTCTGATTGTTTTCTTTCCATAAAATATTTTTTTCAATTTCTAAATTGCCATTGTTAAAAACTATGGCTTTATTAGCCTTTGCCGGTAAAAAGAAAATTTTATTTTTCAAACTATAAACATATGAAAAAACTATCTTTCCACTTTCAAATTCCTGTGGATACTCATCAAATTCAGTCACTGTATCTGTCAAGGGATTCCATGCTACAATTGAGCCAGGTAGACGCGGTGCAAACCAATATACATCTCCTTCTTTGCATATGCTCATAACTCCATTATTCTCAGACCCTATATGTATGATATTCCCTGATTCTTTTTCCATATCAAAATTCAAGACTGCATTACTTTTCCCATTTGCAATGACAATTTTATTATCATTTACATATAACCCCGCCCTAAAAAAATACGTATCATTTTCTAGCCATTTATCAAGAACCTGGATCTTTTTGGTTTGCATATTAAGTTTCAAAATTCCTGGATATGAACATGGTATTAGCCACAAATTCTCTTTATATTTTACTGCTCTGATAAATTTAAATTGAGATTTATAGAATGAAAACTGTTTTGACTTAGGAAGTGGAATTTGAATTGATTCTATGGAGTTATCTTCTGGATAAAAAACGGCTATTTTATTTCCAGAACCTGGTATGAAATATATTTTCTTATCTATCCATACTGCTGTACAATGTAATCGTCTAAGGTTAACCGGTTCATCATCAAATAGTCTTATAAAGGTACACTCACCCGTTTTCATATCAACCTTAAACAAGCTGTTTCTATTATAGTCTGAGGCATATCCAACATCATCTTTGATTGCTATTGCTTCAAAAGTAAGTTTCTTCTTATCCATTACCGATATACAATTCCCCTGTCTTTTTAAATACATCATCTTTTTTTGTATTAAATCAATTAAAGTTATTTATTTACTCACATATCATATATCGTCAAATCCAGCGTAATATTTAAACTTTTTTGAAACTAATCTAAAGGTCCCTCGCCATATAGTATACTCTTTGATAAAAATTCTTCTGCTTCCACGCCTGAGATTTCCTTCTTTCACCCAACTTGAATTAACCTCTCTGAAAGCAGTTTACGTCTAATTATCCTATAATTCAACATCTAATTTGACATAATATTTGCCGAATTGAAAATGTCCTCAATTCGGCGATACTAATTTTTACATTTGTTATTATAATCCTTAATCAGGCACAACATCGATTGCAAATGCGCGAGAGATCAGCGGAACAGACCGGCGGACTGTTTTGCCCCGAGCGGCCCAAGGCTGATGAACGGGCAGCCGCAGGGCGGCAAGCGTGAAATCCAGGTCTGTCCGGCACGCTTGTGAAGCCATCTCGGGAGTGCCTGTAAAAAAGTGATGGATTATTTCCATCACTTTTTTGCTTGTATCAAGTAGAGATGCTTCGAACAATGACTTTCTGAACAAAAGAAAGAGCCATGGCGATTGCCGATAATTCTCTTATTGCTTCTGGCGCGGAAGAAGGTTCCTTGCTGAATGGATATATACGCGACGGATGATCGCGTATACCTTTCTTGTATTTTTGTAATTGTTCTGCCCGATGATTATTCAATGTTTTCCATTATAACAGTCTCAATTCTCTCACCAGCTTGACGCACTGGGCACGGTTTGTTAAGCCCAGCTTACTGTATATGTTTCCCGTATGTGTCTTAACGGTACGGAGACTGATGCCAAGGGCATTGCCGATCTCTTTATTCGTCGCCGCGTTTACTATCAGCTCCAGAACTCTTTGCTCCTGTGGCGTGAGGTGCTTAAGCGCATTTTCGGACATCCCGGCGGCTGCCTCGTCGCGGGCCCCGGAGGTTTGCAGGAGATCACCCGGCATTTGTTTCAGCAGCCTGCCCGCAAATAGCTTCCGTTCTTTCACCGACTGCTCATCATCCTGCCTTCGCCTTGATTTTATATAAGCCCGGAGCAATTGGGCCATGGGCAGCAGCTCATCCAGATAGCTGCGGATGTAGCCTTCCTGTATGCCGATGTCGAGCGACTCGTCCATATGCCGATAAGCTAGGATTGCGTGATTTTCTTGAAAAGAAAGCAGGGCAAGAAGATTCAGCACCTCCACCTGACTGTGGCGCCTTCCGCTTTCAACTGTGAATGAAAGAAGTTTATGTAAAAGAATCCGTGCGTCATTTCTACGATTCAGTATTATTAAACATCGCGCGTATATAATCAGCTCAAATACTTTAATTCTGCTAATTTCCGCATATATATTGAGTTTGCAAGCGCTCCCGTACAATTTGCTTCCTGCGCTTCTTCCTGAGCTTTCAGCAGATAGGGCATGGCTTCCTCCAAACGGTTATTTTCATACAGATATTCCCCGATTACGAGAGGCGCGTAGCCTGGATTTTTAAAGATCATTTTCCGATAGTTTTCGACCAGAGCACTGTATTTTTCGGGGGCTACATTTAACAAATTTTTCAGTTTGCTGATGGGGCAGCGGTAAAAGTATATGTCCGACAGGTAATTTCCAAGTATGCAATTATATTCGCGCCTCTTACATTCGTCATACAAACAAAAAACGCCGTCCATTTGGACAACGCATTGTTTTGTGGCGAGCACTTTATTAAGATAAATCTATTTAAAAAAATGCGGATATTTGCCGCGGATCACCTCTTCGTCCAGTTTGTAACGTGAGAGATGCTTTTCCATGGTGGCTTTGGCCAGGTCCTTATCCCCGGCCTTAATCGCATCCAGAACGGTTCTGTGATCCTGTACGATTTTGATATCCTTCACGGTAGAGAGGCTCATCTCGCGCACTCTGTCAAAATGGGTGCTCATACTGCTGATCATATTGTGAATCTGCATCTTATTACATATTCGGAAAAGCTCACGGTGAAAACTATCGTCCGTTTCCAGCAGCCGTGCGGGAGACGAGTTTTTCAGATAGAATTCCTGCTGGTTCAGATTATGCTCCAAAACCAGAATATCATCCTGCGTCGCAACCTCGCAGTCCAATTCTACCACAGCCGTTTCCAGAACCTTACGAAGAAATTGAAATTCGTCGATCAAGGTATAATCGATGAGAGCGATACGGCTGCCCCGCTGCGGCAAGATCTCAACGATGCCCGACTTTGAAAGCTCGATCAGCGCCTCTCTTACCGGAGTACGTGATAATTCAAGCTGGGAGGACAGCTCATTTTCGCTGACCACGATGCCCGGAGCCAGTTCAAGATGGATGATGTTATGTTTCAAGATTCTCAGGGCATAATCCCTCGCGGACTCTTTCGGCAGTCTCTCAGTGATGATCATATTTTTCTCCCTACATAGTTAGTTTAATCACGTTATCAGTTTATAATAGTGGGCGGATATCGTCAACCTATCAATTAACATACTAATGTACTGGTCTATACCAGTAGATTGGTCCTCAGTACGGACCGCACAGCTCCCGGCCCTTCCAGCATCGCGACAAACAAAGTTTCAATCTTGTCAGAAAGACCGCAGGCAGTAAGGTCCGCGGAAAAAAGCACAGGATTTTTCAATATCGGCGCAAGCTGTCCCCGGTAGCTCTGCGGATCTCCAAAGACGACGCCGGTAAGCTGCTGTCTCAGTTGGGGCAGCAACGGGTCACTGCTCACCTCAAAGGGTTTGCCCTCATCATCAATACCCAGCAGATAGCGAAACCATGCTGCAATAACAAGCGGTATTCCCACCAAGCCTTTCACGTCCAGATCGTCGCGGGCAATATACGCCTTGATCGTCTCGCCTAGACGGATGGGGATCTTTTGGCTTGTGTCCGTGGCAATCCGCTGAGGTGTATCCGGGATAAAAGGATTGGGAAAGCGGACCTCGATGACCTCCTTGATGAATGCCAAAGGGTCGATGATCTTTGGATCGGACACTACCGGCATGCCTTCACCGTACCCTATAAGCTCCACAAGCTTTTTCAGATCTTTGTCCTTCATCTCATCGGAAATACGGGTATAACCCAACAGGCATCCGAAGACCGCCAGCGCAGTGTGAAGCGGATTCAGGCACGTTGAAACCTTCATACGCTCTGTGGCATTCACCGTTTTTCTGTCCGTAAAATACACTCCCGCCTCCTCAAGGGCAGGTCTTCCGTTAGGAAACACATCTTCTACAACAAGGTACTGCGGCATCTCAGCATTTACAAAGGGTGCAATATATGATTTTCTGGCGGTGACCACCACTGCCATATCCTCAATGCCGGCTTCCCGGAGCTGGGTTTCAATGGTTTCAGAGGGCCGCGGGATGATCTTATCGATCATGGTCCATGGAAACGATACGGTTGTCTCATCTGCCATCCAGTTGACGAATTCCTCCGGCACAAAATCTTTTTCCTTCCATGCTTTTGCAATGGTCAAAACCGATGACCGAAGCTTCTCGCCATTTTTGCTGCAGTTGTCCATGCTGACCAGCGCGACCGGCGCCGCTCCGTTTTGCCATCGCTCCAGCATCAGGGCCGTCAGAATGCTCATGGTTTGGACCGGCGCTCCGGGGCCCTGCCTCATATCATTTTCTACGGCAGGAAGTAAATCTCCCTGCATATCGTACAGTTCGTATCCCTTTTCTGTGATGGTAAGGCTAACCATCTGTAAAGAGGGCTGGCGGAAAACCCGCTTGAGCTTTTCAATATCAGAATCGTGGAAATCAGTTTTCAAGCTGTCCGCAATGCTGGCGATCACCTCCCGGCCGCTGGTCCCATCCGCATTCAGCGTCACCAACAGCGACAGGTTGTCATGCGGTCTGTATATTTTATCGATAATCTCGCCGCCGACCGCAATCACGCCGCAATCTGCACTGCCCTTGTTCAGCAGCGTCTGCTGCAGCCCCGCAATAAACCCGCGGAATATGTTGCCCGGTCCGAAGTGGACCCAGCATGGAGATTGGAGGGTTCTCAGAATCATCGCATCGATATCAAATTCCGGCAGGGTCACGGCCGCTGCTTCCCATGATTTTCTATCCTTTAGTGATGTCCTTGTCAGTTTCATTTTCCGATATCCTTCCGTCCGAAATATCCGGTCACATTTCTACTCATCAAAATTGATTACTATTTTTCTTACAGACGCTGCATTCTTATCCGCGAAATCAAACGCCTCCACCATTCGGTCAAAAGAATACTCCGCGGTGACAAACCCTTCCACCGGAAGCTTCCCCGCTTTCAGATAATCGATAACCGGTGCAAAACGATTGGTCTGATGTCTTGAGCCGAGTATCGTCAGTTCTTTTGCAGCAAGCTTGACAGCGGGTATTGCGCTTGGATTCTTGTTAAAGCTCATTTCGACAATGCGCCCTGCCGCTCCCGCACAGTCAATTGCCTGCTCAAAGCTTGAAACGGAGCATACTGCGTCTACAACCACATTTGCACCATATCCGTCAGTCAGTTCTTTCACCTTTTCGACAACATCGACCTCCTTTGCGTTCAGCGTATAATCTGCCCCAAGGAGTCTGGCATAATCCAGCTTCTCATCGAAAACATCAGAAATGATCACCGTTGCGCCGAGAATCTTAGCATTGACCATGACAGTGAGTCCGATGGTACCAGCTCCCATGACAAATACCACATCTCCCGCCTGCACTTGACCGCGGAAACACGCCTGTGCGCCGATTGTGAATGGCTCTGCGAGCACGGCATGACCCCATGGTAAATCGGAAGGCACAACAAACGCGTGGCGCTCAGGCAACACGTAGTAATCCTGTGCCCCTCCGTCAACATGCGCACCCATGACCTGGAGGGAATGACAGGCGTTACGCCGGCCCGTTCGGCAGGCATAGCATCCGCCACAGTATCGGATCGGCTCAGCAGCAACATGGTCGCCGAGCTTTATGCTTGTTACTCCAGTGCCGATTTCTACCACTTCTCCAACGATTTCATGCCCCCAGACAAGTGGATATTTGGCAAAAGCGTTTGTGCCGTGAAGAATATGCAGATCACTGCCGCAAATGCCGGCACGTTTCACTTTGATTTTTACATCATCAGGACTGGTTATTTTCGGCTCTTCACGTTCGGCCAGCGTCAGAACGCCAGGCTTTTCGATTAAACCTATTCTCATAGCAGCCACCCCAACGGAACCTCAATCAGCGCTGGGAAGATTGCAAGCAGGAAGCAGAGGGTGACCTGCGCAATGAAATAAGGCATCGTAGGCAGAATAATCTCGTCCATTTTTACCTTTCCTGTCGCACAAGCTACGTTCAGAATAGGGCCAACAGGCGGTGAAGTGAGTCCGAGAACATTCATTAATACGAATACAATACCGAAGTATACCGGATCTATGCCGGCAGCTTTTACAAGCGGCAGCATAATCGGCGTAAGGATCAGAATGCTCGGCACTACGTCCATCGCAAGTCCGACCACAGCAACGATAAGCATGAGTACAACCATAAGGAGTGTTGGATTTTCTACAAGACCTTCAAGTCCCGAGGTCAGCATCTGCGGAATACGGGAAATAGTCATAAAGTATGCTGCAGCATTTGCCGTAGCCGCCAGGAACATTACAACAGCTGACATTTTTGCAGCACTCACAAATGATTTAGCTAAATCCTTGAAATTTAATTCACGATAGACCAGCATACCGACAACGATACCGTAGACACAAGCAATTACTCCTGCTTCTGTAGCAGTGAAATATCCGGAACGCAGTCCTACAAGAATAATAATCGGCAGAAACAACGCCCACATACCTGTAGATAGTACCTTAACCACTTCTTTCAGAGTGGGACGCGGCACGTTTGTTACATCGGGCACGGCGCCCTTCTTACGCGAAACAAAAAACCAAACAACACTAGCAACGATCGTTAAGTAAACTGCCGGAGCAATTCCGCCCATGAAAAGGGATTTAATCGATACCCCCGCTGCAATACCATATATGATCATCGGTACAGACGGCGGCATAATAGGAGCGACCAGGTTGGCACTTGCAGTCAATGCGGCGGCTTTCACGCGATCATAGCCGGAATCAGCCATTAATGGAATCAGAATCGCTCCCAGCGCTGCGCAAGCAGCCACGGCAGATCCGACTAAGGATGCAAACATCAGACACGCAAGAATGGTTACATATCCGAGTCCGCCCCGCAGACGTCCGACAAAAATATTACAGAAGTCAATGATACGCTTTGTAAGCCCTCCTCGGTTCATGACTTCCCCTGCAAGCATAAAGAAGGGCAGGGCCATCATGGTTACCGAGTCAGTTCCCTGCATGATCGTACGCGCAAAAATCGTAGCGTTCGCGTCACCTCCACCCATGTATAACGCTGTGCATACAGCACATAGCAGCAGCGCCATGGCTATCGGTAGTCCAATGACGATGCCGGCGAGCATTGATCCAATAAAAACAGCGACCAACATCTTTATTCAACTCCTTTCGCAGCATCATCAGTCCCATGGTCAGTAAACAGCTCAAGAACAGGTACACGCAAAATCAGCATTTTATACAGGTTGACAAGGGATATTATGATAACCGAAGCACCTAGAAGCGCACCGGCAAAATGCACAAGAAAAACAGGGAAGTGCGTTACCACCCAGAAGTCGTTTCGGTTGTTCCAGGCGTTTTGGAATGCTCCAATTGCAAGCATACCCATAAGCCATATAATGGTTCCCTGAATGATAATATACAGTACCTTTTGAGCAGCAGGTGATACTTTATTAATCAACGTATCAATCATCAAGTGGCGGTTCTCCCGCGCTGCAATGATTGCGCCCAAATAAACGAGATAGATAAAAGTGATACGTGTCACTTCTTCAGTCCATGCAAAGCCTAGGCTGAACTGGCGTAGAATTACATTAAGGAAAGTAAACACAATCATTACGCCGAGGAAAATTGCAATTACAATTTCTATGATACGGAACAGCTTATCGATTAAATTATTTGGTTTTCCCATTTTTTGACTTTTTGAAGGCATGTCAAACCTCCTTTCTCTTTAAAAGAATAAATAGGGAATCATGCCCCAACAGCAACCGCTGAAGGGGCATGGCAAAAGTATTTTAGGGCAGATTATTGAACTGCTTTAATCTTTTCAGTTAGCTCGGCTGCCCAATCGTTTTCTGCAAGCAGCTTATCAATTGTAGGCTGGATTTTTTCAATAATCTTTGCCTGATCCTCAGGAGTCAATTGAGTTACAGTTACGCCTGCGTCAATCAAGGTCTGACGATCCGAATCAACGGAAGCGATGTAATCATTCCAAGACTGCTCTGCTGCGGCTTTAGCTGCATCCCGGATGATTTGACGCTGATTTTCAGACATTTCATCTAATTTGTCGCTATTCACAATGATTTCAAGAGTTGCGATAATGTGGTTGGTTTCGTAGAGATACTTTTGTACTTCCTGAAGGTTCTGAGCAATTACTGTTACCATTCCATTGTCCTGTCCGTCAACAACTCCGGTTTCCAGAGCAGAGAACAGTTCACCCAGCGGAATAACTTGTGAAGATGCACCAAGGTTCTCAGCAATTCCTACGTGGATAGGATTGTTGGGCATACGGAATTTTTGTCCAACGAAGTCCTCCACAGAGGTTAATTTTTTGTTTGAGGTAAAGGTACGTGCAGAGTTAGGCGCCCATCCAAGCAGTTCCACTTCCGGGAATCTTTCATTGAATTTGGCACTCACTTCATCCGCGATCGAACCTGTCCATACTTTTTTCGCATGTTCCAGGTCACGATACAGGAATGGCCAGTCGGAAATCAGCATCATAGGAAATTCCTGATTCATGTAGCTGCCTACGACAACCATATCAACAGAGCCATCTCTTACGCTCTGCCAAAGAGCTGCTTCGTCACCAAGTAAGCCATCATGATACACATCTACAGTGATAGTTCCGCCGGACTTTTCCTCGACTTGCTTCTTGAACACGTTGTCAACTGCAGCAGCAACCGGGTGGCTTGAACTCCAGAGGTCGGCAATTTTAAGATTGAAGGTCTTCTCTTCGGTATTTCCGTTATCTGTTGAATTGCCGCCTGAGTTTCCGCAAGCAGTCAGCGATGCAGCAATCATAACGATTGCAAGAAGAATTGAAAGTGTCTTTCTCATTTTTTTTCTCCTTTTTTATATTTAAAAAAATTTCGGAACCTAGTTAAATAAGATATTTATCTTTGTACGCGTCCGGAAGCATCTCCTCCTGCGAGGCTCTCTACCTCAGCGACGGTTACATGATTGAAATCTCCTTCAATGGAATGCTTGAGGCAGCTGGCGGCCACGGCAAATTCAAGGGCTTCTTCCGATGATTTTCCGCTGAGCAGGCCGTATATCAGCCCTGCTCCAAAGCTGTCACCTCCGCCTACGCGATCCACGATCTTCATATTATATTCCTTGGACAGGTAATAGCGGCCGTCATCATACAGCAGACCCATCCAGTTGTTTTCACTTGCGGATATAGACGTGCGCAGGGTGATGGCAACTTTACTGAAACCAATCTGATCAGAGAGTTTTTTCGCCACATCCTTATAGCCGTCAAAGCTGAGCTTACCTCCGGTAATATCCGAATCGCCGGCTTCAATGCCGAACACATCTTTGGCATCCTCTTCGTTTGCAATGCAGACGTCCACATACTTACAGAGCCGGCTCATGACCTGGCCGGCCTTTTCCCTGGTCCACAGCTTTTTCCGGTAGTTGAGATCGCAGGAAACGGCAATACCTTTCCGCCGGGCTGTTATGCATGCCTCTTCGCAGATATCAGCGACGGGATCGCCCAGGGCGGGTGTAATTCCAGTAAAATGAAACCACGACGCGCCCTCGAGAATGGCGTCCCAATTGAAATCCGCTTTTGATGAAGCGGCGATGGAGGAGCCGGCCCGGTCATAAATGACTTTGGAAGGACGCTGGGATGCACCTTTTTCAAGATAATATATACCCACGCGATCGCCTCCGCGCGCAATAAAATTGGTGTCCACGCCGTAACGTCTCAGAGAATTGACAGCTGCCTGACCGATTTCATGGCTGGGAAGTTTGCTTACAAAAACCGCATCCATGCCGTAGTTTGCAAGGGAAATGGCTACGTTGGCCTCGCCGCCGCCAAAGGTGGCACCGAAGTTTTCCGCCTGAACAAAACGGTAATATCCCTCAGGGGCCAGGCGCAGCATGATTTCGCCAAAAGTAACAACTTTTTTATTCATATAAGAAACCTCCTTCACTTTTGTACCAGATGGAAGGCAAAGCCGCATATCTCATCGGAAAAATAAATCGCTTTTGTGGCGCCTTTGGCATCTGTTTTACGACTGTCCTGTCTGAAACCAAAACCACGCCTTTCAAAGTAATCGATCGCACGCAATATGGAATTGGTCTTGATACAGATATGGCCATGGGTTCCGTAAAAAGGTTCTTTTGTACATTCGAAGGCTTCACCTGCAAATACTGATGAATTGCCTTCCCGGACAGGGAATCCGAACATAGTGCAGAGCATATTGGCGGTCGTCAGTGCTTCATCGCTGTCATTGCAGTTGATGCCGATATGCCCAAGCTCGAACCCGAGCATAGTTTGCACCGCTTCAGCAGTCAGCCGGGTGATTTCTGCGAAATTGCCCTGTGCGATCAATTCAGACTTTACCATCCAGCTTCCGCCGCAGGCAAGCACTTTCTGAAAGCTCAGGTAGTCGTTGAGATTTCCGGCAGAAATACCCCCTGTGGGGATAAATCGCAGCATCGAATAAGGGGCGCTGACCGCCCTGATAAATGAGATTCCGCCGCTTTGTTCCGCGGGGAAAAACTTTACGGCCTTCAAACCCAGCGCGATGGCCTGCTCCATTTCGCCCGGGGTGCAAACACCTGGAACCACAGGCAAGCCGATCTTCAGACAATGCTTCACAACTTCAGGATTGAAACCGGGGCTAACAATAAATTTTGCTCCGGCGGCCGCAGCCCTGTCGACCTGTTCGGTGGTCAATACGGTACCCGCGCCCACCAGAATCTCCGGCATTTCCCTTGAGATAATGGAAATCGCTTCTTCACCTGCGCTGGTACGGAAGGTGATTTCAGCAACAGGCAGTCCGCCTTCCTTGAGCGCTTTGGCCAGAGGTACAGCACGGCTGGCATCATCGATGCTAATGACCGGTACGATGCCGTAAGACTCAATACGTTTCAGTACGGTGTCCATTTTTTTTCTCCTTATTCACTCATTTTCATCTTATCAATAGCTTCCCAAAGGCCAAGGAGGTATGTGGTCCCCAACGCTCTGTCATATAGGCCGTATCCAGGACGAGCTTTTTCACCCCATATCATCCGCCCGTGGTCGGATCTGATATATCCGTCAAAACCACTGTCCTGCAGTGCCTTCACGATCTCAAACATATCAAGGTCACCGCACTGCGATAGATGTGCGCTTTCGTCAAAATCTTTGGGAGTCAGGTGCTTCACATTCCGCAGGTGCACAAAGGGAACACGCCCCATGCTCACGAACTCTCTCATCATTGCAGGAATATCGTTTTCCGTGTTGGCCCCGAGACTGCCGCTGCACAGGGTTAAGCCGCTGTATTCGTTGTCGTTCAGCGACAAAAACTTCCGCATGCCCGATGCATCCGCCATGAGCTTCGGCAGTCCGAACAGCTGCCACGGCGGGTCGTCAGGGTGTATGCCCATTCTGATATCGCACTCCTTGGCGTGGGGAACTACCGCATCCAAAAAGTAAGCCATGTTCTCCCAGTACTGCTCGATGGACATTTTCTGATAAAACTCGATATCCGCAGCCATAGCGCCTATCCGCTCCGGTTCCCATCCCGGCATGCTGAAATTGTGTGATTTGCCTGCCATTTCGCTAGCAATAGACAAGGGATTCATTTTTAGGATATCCTCGTGTCGATAGGACATCACATAGCTGCCGTCTTCCGTTTTTCGCGCCACATCGCTGCGGAGCCAGTCCATTACGGGCATAAAATTATAACAAAGGCATTTTACTCCCACTTGAGCAAGGTTATGCATCGTCTTGATATATGCCTCGATATACCTGTCGCGTGTCGGCAGCCCCTTTTTAATGTCCTCATGTACATTGACGCTTTCGATCACTTCCATTTCAAGTCCGGCGTCATTGATTTCTTTTTTCAAGAATTGTAAGGTATCTAACGGCCAGACTTCTCCAACCGGTACGTTTGGAAGGCATGTCGCCACGCCGGAAACGCCGGGCACCTGTTTGATCTGCCATAACGATACGCTGTCGTCTCCAAAGGGAAACCATCGTATAATCATTTTCATCTCAATATTTCTCCATTTTTTATCTTGACTTCGAGTGGATTATAATGTTCTGGTCATACTAGTATGTTAGTATGGCAATGTCAGAATATCATGTTATCTTTTCTAAGTCAACATTTTGTCCGAATTTTACTAAAAAAACAAAAACGATGACTTTGTTGCTATCATTTCATACCGTCTCCCTGGGCTTTCTATTGTCAAATTTGACAAATTTACGTCATATTTGACAATAACGGCAGCGTAATTTCTTTTTCAGTATTCCGAAGGAATGATTCACCCCTTTAAATTGGCCTGTTTTTCGTTATTTTTTAGAATTCGACTGAGATGGCATAATTTTTGCCTTTGTTGATTTTATCCCGTTTATTTACTATTTTTTTAATCCCAGACTATTTAAATTTAGGAGGAAAAAACTATGTCAGACAAGAAGACCTGTGTTTGCCCGCCCGAAGAACGGACACTCCAGCGTGGAATTCATCCATGGCATGTATCCCTGATTGCTATCGGCGGAATTATTGGATCCTGTTATTTTCTTGGTTCAGGCTATACGATCAATGAGATTGGTCCATCTATTGTCGTTGCGTATTTGATTGGTGGTCTGGTTATCTATGCTGTTATGCAGTCCTTTGGAGAGCTTCTGGTCAACGTCCCAAGAAGAGGTTCCTTCGTCTCATATGCAAAGGAATTCATCGGAGAGAGCTTTGCCTGCGGTGCCGGATGGGCTTACTGGATCAACTGGGTCGGCTACATCCCTGCTGAAGCCGTGGCCTGCGGGATTATTATGAACACCTTTGTGCCGGGGAACGTTGTCATTTACTCCGCTGCCGCTCTATTGCTGATTACTATCGTAAACCTCTACCATGTCACCTGGTTCGGGCACATTGAGTCCATTTTATCCATTATGAAGATTGCGGCCATCGCCATTTTCTCAATTTGCGCAGTACTCATTATTTTCGGTGTAATCGGCGGAGAGCCGATCGGATTGTCGATTCTCTATAATCCTGAGGTCGGTTGGTACAGATCCTTATTCCCACATGGCTCCTGGATTGTAATTACTACAATGGTCATGATACTCGTTAACTTCCAAGGATCGGAAATCGTAGGACTATCTGCTGCGGAAACGCAGGATCCGGATAGAAACATCCCTCTTGCCTGCAAGAGAGTCGCATACCGCATCATTTTGATCTATATCATTCCTCTTGCATTGCTGGTCACGATCCTTCCGTATCAAGACGCAAATCTGGACGATTCCGTATTTAGTCTGGCGCTTGCAACGTACGGGCTGAAATGGGCTGCGGGATTCTTTTCTGTCATCGTTATGATTGCTGCTTTCAGCTGTGCGAATTCCGGTGTTTACGGAACAGTTCGCGCCTTATACGGCCTTGCTTCCGAAGGGCTTGCTCCCAAGGTATTTCTCAGATTGAACCGGTACAATGTGCCGCAGGTCGCTACCATTTTTACAATTGTCCCGACCTGGTTATTTATCCCATTTGCTTATTATTTCGGAGAGGGCGCATTCTATACAATGATCCTCGGCATGGCGGGCTTTACGGGAACCGTATGCTGGGGCGGAATCATTGCCGCTCAGCTGATCATGAGAAGAAAGCTCAAGAAGAGAGGCTACGATCCGAATGAGGTATTAAGAGCAAAGACTCAGCTTCATCCTTTCCTGCCGGGTCTAGGACTGTTTGTAATCGTTGTAGCACTGTTATTCATGGCGTTCCAGCCCGATTTATTCTCCGCTTTCATCTTCTCAGTGGCATGGACAGTCGGTCCTATGGTTATTTATAAGGTTTTAAAGACCATGGGTAAAACAAGAGCCGTCAGAACTTTGGCGGCCGATGAAGTCGCCTTTGACGACAAATTCCCGCCGCTGAACGAAGCTAAATAATCAAGCCAAGTAATCAAGTGGAACGGGGATGTTCATCACGCGTTGAACATCCCCGTTATTTATTTTGATTCTGCTATCTCCAGACTTTTCACCCGGTCTTTCACGGGAATCTCTTTTGTGGTAATATTTAAGAGCCATTATAATAGAAAATATACGGAGCAGGAAAATGAGCAAGGTGCTGGATAAAAATCAAAAGCATATCAGGCAAATCGGGAATACTCCTCTGAGTATCAGTGTTTACTCTGTCAAGGATAAGCCTCTTAATATGCACGAGGCCGGTATGCTTGAGATAATCTTCTGTCTGAGCGGGTCTGTGAAGTTTGCTTATGCTTATGAGGAATTCACGTTAAATGAGGGTGAGTATGTTTCCGTGGATAAGGATGCGTACTATTTATATAGTAACGAATATAATGTGTGTGCTTCTTTTTATATTGATTTGATGCGATTTAAAGATAAATACCCTAATATCCAATATACCCTTTTCGTATGTGAAGGCTGCGCAGAATCCACCATGAAATATCCCACCATATACCATGACAATCTTCGAGGTAAGCTTATCGCCCTGCTTAAGATGATACTTGACGATGATATTGCCTCAAAAACCGCTGGAATTGAAAGCGTTGTGGAATCTTTAGTGGACCTTTTCGTTAAACATTTCAATATCTATTTTTTCCATACAAGAAAGCTTGAAGCCGATGAGGCAGTATTGAGCAGAAACGAACAGATCGCCGCTTATATGAATCAGCATCTTTCAGAAAAGCTGACTTTAGAGAACGTTGCCAGGCACATCGGAGTTTCTGTCGGGTATCTGTCGGAATATATGCGCAAAAACTCCATAGGCTTCAGGCAGATGTTGTCATATTACAGAGCAAACCGCTCTGAATGGTATCTAATAAATACGAACGATACCATTATTGAAATTTCAGAGAAGTGCGGTTTTTCGGATCCGCAGTATTATTACAAGGCTTTCAAGAAGTGGTATCGGTGTACACCGAAGCAGTTCCGGGAAAAATATATAAAGCATTCCGCGAGCAACATGGTATATTACGATCCGTCAATAGCCAGAACAATCGTGGATAACTTACTGGTTGAGCACTATATTAACTTGTTTTTTAAATAAAATGTTGTTGATTTCGTGTTGCTGTCATAAAAAAGAACAATAATATAACATTGCTTTGAATTGCACCTTTAGATTAAACTAAAGGTGCAATTTGACTTTTCTGAAAATTTAGAGGTGATTCATTATGGGCAGAGCAGACCTGGTTCTGAAAAACGGGAGCATCCTATCTGTAGCTTTAGACGGAAAACGCATAAACGGAACAGCCATTGCAATACGAAACGGACGGATCATAAAGGTTGGGTCTGATGAAGATATGGCTGAATACATTTCAGACAACACAAAGGTAATTGATTGCGGCGGCAGCACAATTATGCCCGGTATGTGCGATGCGCACTGTCATCCGGCAATCGCATCATCGCTATACGTTGGATGTAACCTCTTCGGAATATATCTTCAGGAAGGACAGAAGCCGCAGGAAATAACCGACCGGTACACCCAAAAGCTTGCCGAATATGTACATAAACATAACGACGATGAAATCATTAAAGGAATTGGTTGGGTAAAATCAAATTATACCGATTCCACAATGCCGACCAGACATGATATCGACAGAGTATGCAACGACAGGCCGGTCGTTCTTGAGTCATTTTGCCAGCATAATCTCTGGGTGAATACAAAAGCTCTGGAGCTTGCGGGATTGGATGCGAGCTGTCCTGATCCCGTGGCTGGCACCATATACAGAGAGGCGGACGGTTATCCTGCCGGCGTTTTTTCGGAGCCGGAGGCTATGGAATTAATCAAGTCGCGCGTGCCCGGCTATGATTTTACCCCGGAAAAATATATGGAATCCTTTAGGATTTATCAGCGGGTGGATGCCAACAGGTACGGCGTCACCATGGTTCAGGACTGTATGTATTCCGACAATGCCAGAGAGGCCTATAAGAGTCTTGCCCGCAATGGAGAGCTTACCGTCAGAGTCAGAGGCGTTTACATGGTTTCCCCCTCAAATCACGATAATGAGATGGTCAAATACGCAGCCAGAAAAGGCAGCGACAATATCGAAGAAGACTTCAGAATCGATACAATAAAAATTTTTACAGAGGGTTCCGATTTTGCCTTTACGGAACCTTATGCGGATCGCTTTATTGAGGCATGCGGACTTGAACCGGGGTACAGGGGCTCGGGCTACTGGAAGGATGATATTCTGACAGCGACCATTGAGAAGGCCCTTCAAGCGGACTTCGATTTGCATATCCATGCCATGGGCGATGCTTCTGTCAAGCAGGCTGTCAATTGCCTGGCCCAGGGGCAAAAAAATACCGGCATAGAAAAGAGAAATGTTATCGCCCATCTGATGCTCATGGATGAAGAAGACGCCCGCACCATGGGCGAGGCCGGAATCATAGCAAACTGTCAGCCGCGCTGGATGGTTTATGATTCCGATATCAATGCCATGGTTTCCCTGATTGGAGAAGAGAGAGCCCGAAGATGTTACCCGTACCGCATATTATTGCAAAGCGGGGTAAGAGTAGCCTTCGGAACTGATTTTCCCGTTACACCGCCGCCAAACCCATTCCATGAAATACAGTGCGCTATGACTAGAAGCGTTTTCCCTGAGGCGCTGGACTATGAACAGTACAGAGGGAAAATCCTTGGCGACGAGAAACCGGCAAGTCTGGAAGAGGCAATACAGAGCATTACAATAAACGGCGCGTACCAGATGAATATGGATAGCTATACAGGCAGCATAGAGGAAGGTAAGTCGGCGGAGCTCGTAATACTTGACTCAAATCTGGAAGCAATTCCAGTTGAGGAAATATATAAAGTTAACGTCATGAAAACAATTTTTAAAGGAAAAGTGGTTTATGAAAAGGCCGATTAATCAGCCACGCAGTTATTATTTCTTTTAAGGAGGAGTATGGTATGTCCGAAAATGTCAATGTAACACCCACTGAAAGTCCTGAATTGAAACGAGTTCTGAAACTGCCTACGCTGGTATGCCAGGGGCTGGCTTACCTGTGCCCAGCATGTGTATTGATTTACTACGGTATCATCAATGACATCACAAATGGACACTTTCCCCTTGCGTTGGTAGTAGCCGGACTGTCTATGGTACTCACTGCGCTCAGCTACGCAAAAATGTGCAGAAGATACCCTGTAGCAGGGTCAGTTTACAGCTATGTAAGCAAATCGATCGGCTCAAAGGTTGGATTTGTGTCAGGCTGGACCATGATGCTGGACTATTTTCTGTTGCCAATGGCCTGCTATGTTTCTTGCGGTTTATATCTGAATATAATGATTCCCGCGGTTCCTGTCTGGATCTGGATTATAATTTCTATTGTGTTTTGCGGGGTATGCAACTATGTAGGAATCGGCGTATCGTCATTTGTAAACAACATTAACGTTGTAGCTCCCATCATATTTCTGGTAATCACATTAGGCTTTATTATTAGTTTTGTTACCGGCGGCGGCGGGGAAGGCACTCTGCTTACCATGAATGCCATGTATAATCCTGAAACCTTCAATGCCAACAGCCTCTTGACAGGCGCAGCAATTATGGCTGTATGCTTCGTTGGTTTTGACTCGGTAACAACTTATTCGGAAGAAACGATTGAACCTGAGAAAACAATGCCTAAGGCAGTTCTGATTATCTGTATCGGGGCTGCAATCGAGTTCTTCATTACAGGATATCTGATGCAAATTGGCTGGCCTTGGGCAGAGGCAGCAGGTCAGCTTCAGTCAGTTGATACCGCATTTGCCGAGTATACCGTTCATATTGGAATAGGCTGGATTAATGCCATATTCGTAGGCATCAATACGCTTGCTTGTCTCGGATGCTGCATAGCAGGTCAGGGTGCAACTTCCAGAATACTGCTCGGAATGGGCCGTGATGGTTTTATTCCAAAACAATTCTTTGGATATGTTCATCCGAGATTCCAAACACCGTCAAGAAACGTACTGCTTTCAGCAATAATCAGCTTTAGTGCGCTGCTATTCCAAGGCAGTCTTGCAAGCGCTTACGCACTGGTAAGTTTCGGCGCTATCACAGGGTTTATCTTTACAAATGCCTGTGTCATCTTCAGATACTGGGTGAGAGACAAGGAGAGAGGCGGCGCAGCCGTATTCAAGTATGTCATCCTTCCCGTTGTTGCAATTGCAGTATGCGTATTTCTCTGGCTGAGCCTGTCTACAACAGCAAAGATTGTTGGCTTCTCATGGCTTGCGCTTGGTATCGTATTCCTCGCAATCAAGACAAAGGGCTTCAAGGAGATGCCGCCTGAACTTGAATTGTAGTCTGGAGAAAGCAATGTCAACACTTATTAAGAACGCAAATATATACACATCCAACAAGGCCATGCCAAAGGCCGACTGTATTATCTACGAAAAGAAACACATTCTCTTTGTGGGAAACGAAAGAGATGTGAATTTATCAAAATTCAACATTGAGAAGGCGTATGATATCGGGGGCAGGACACTGCTCCCCGGTTTTATCGACAGCCACATTCATCCCGGTTGGGTAACAAAAAGTATGTGGCATATACGGCTTCCATGGACAAATGACGTTGATGAAGTTTTAGCATTTGTAAAAAAGTACGGTGAAGATCATCCGAGAGAAAAGTATCCATTTTTGTACTTTGAATATTATCCGACGAGCATGTTTGACAAGAACGGCCCCAACAGTGAGTTGTTAGATGCGGCTATATCCGATCGTCCGGTGCTGATGCAGGACTTTGGCGAGCATCTTTGCTGGATCAATACGAAAATGCTGGAGCTTCTGGGCGTAGATAAAAGCACACCGGACCCGGGCCCCCTTGAAACCTTTGTCAGGGATGCGGAAGGGAATCCGACGGGCTGGGTCAGAGAATTTGCTTGGGAGAAGTTTGCCGACAATATGTGGAATGCCCTTAATTGGCGCCCTCCTGAAGATCTTACACCGGAATCTCTCAAGGGATTTTTTGACTTTCTCGGGGATAGCGGTATCACAGCGATCGCTGACGGCTTCATTGAAAATGACGCTCAAATCAGATCTATTTATGAGATGGATCAGGCCGGAAAGCTTCCTTGCTATTATGACGGCATGGTCCGGTTCTGGAGCTATGAGGATCTGCCGGAAAAGATTGCGACGCTTAGAGAGTACCAAAAGCGTTACACATCCGAGCATATCAAAATTAACACCATGAAGTTGTTTCTGGACGGAACCAATGAAAGCGGCAATTCGGCCTCACTTCATGAGCATATCAATGATCCTGGCAATTTCGGCAAAATTATGATGGAGACCGAGGAGCTGACCAAATGTTTTTTGCTTTGCAACAGGGAAGGTCTTGACCTGCATATCCATATTGTAGGCGATAGGGCTTTCAGAGTTGCCTGCGATGTGGTTGAAGCGGCTCAGGCACGGGCAAAGGCTAACGGAGAGCCATGGGTCTGCCAGCCAGTCTTTGCACATTGTGAAATAGTTGATCCATCGGACGCACTGCGACCTGCAAAGCTTGGAATATTTATTAACTGGTCATGCCACTGGGCAGGCGGTTACTTCGGCGAAGAAGCTATGAACTATTACACAGAGGAGAAATGGCGAAGGATGTACCGCTTTAACGAGATAATGAAAAGCGGAGCCCATGTTGCTTTTTCATCTGATGTTGTAACAGGATATGAACTCCACAGAGCCTATCCGTTCTTCGGCATGCAGGTTTCAGCTACGAGAATCGATCCGGAATTTCCCCTTAACCCAGAAAAGTACCCGGATTCTATGAGACCTGATGAATCTGCCAGACTCAGCTTGTCTACTCTTCTCAATGGCTATACTATGGAGAGCGCAAGGCAGATTCATTGGGAAAGTATTATGGGATCTCTGGAAGAGGGAAAGCTTGCTAACATGATAATTGTAAACAAGGATTTGTTCGATGTTCCTGTAAACAAAATTAAAGATATTAAGACAGAAATCGTAATATTTGATGGAAAAGTGATTAGAGGAAGTCTATGATAAAGGTTTTTGACCTGCAGCTGAAACAGGTTGATGATATATTAATATCCGGTACGTCCCGCGGGAATTTGTTATTATCCTTGCCGGGTGAAGGTTTATTTGAGGGGGATAGAATAAAGGGCAAGGTGCTGCCTCTGGGCCTTTGCATAACCTACACGCCTGAAAATGGAGTGAATTACATCCATGCGCCACAGGTTCTTGTTACAGATGACGGCGCAACCATTTTTATGGAGCTTGATGCATATCTGAACCTGCCTCAGGAGCTGGAGGACAGGATAGCAGCCGGAGAAACCGTCGATCCCAGCAAGTACTATTACAAGGGTACTGTACGATTCGATGTTGGAGATTCCAATTATAAATGGCTGGAAAACAAGCTGTTTGTATGTGACGGTATCATTGACAACTGGAGAATGCTGCACTTTGCAGTGTATGAAATGTGATATGGTGAAATAAATAGCATAAATAGCAGGAGTGTCTCAATGTGAGGCGCTCTTGTTTTTTGGCTGTAGACAAGAAAATACTCTATGAAGAAGTGGCAAATGAGTTGTTTTTGTTTGAGCTTTTAAGGAATACTAACCTTGATTACATTTTAGGAGGGTAAGTATGGTTGGTATTCTTTTAGCATTGCTGGCTGGATTGTTGATGAGTGTTCAGGGTGTTTTTAACACCCGTGTAATGGATTCGTCGAACATGTGGGCGACAAACAGCTGGGTGCATTTATCGGCTTTTGCTGCGAGCATCAGTATATGGCTCTTTGCAGGAAAGGAGAATTTGCTTTCTGTATTCAGCGTAAGCAATAAATTGTATTTATTCGGCGGCATCATCGGCGCATTTATTACATTTACAGTGATAAAAAGCATCTCAAGCCTGGGGCCTGCCTATGCGACGATGCTGATTTTAATCGCGCAGCTTGTGATCTCCTGCGCAATTGAATTTTTCGGATTGTTCGGCACCGAGAAAATCTGCTTCGGATGGAGCAAAATGATTGGTGTGGCTTTAATGATCGCGGGGATTGTTGTCTTTGAAAAAGTTGGCCAAGCGGCCAACTGAAACAGAAATTGGTCAGACTCCCATGGGCAGCACAACCTTCAATATGAAAAGCCCGTCCTTCGTGGTGAAGGAATAATAGCCATTATATTTTTCCGCAAGCATCGTAATGCTCTTTGTCCCATATCCATGACCTTCTTCGCGGGCTTGCGGTATGCCGTTTTTCATTTCCACGTTTCCGCTGAAGGAGTTCTCGATCAGGATCAGCAGGTTGCCCTTATGGGATCTGCAATTCAGCCGCACGGATCGAGGCATGGATTCCGGTTCCTTTTCCGCGGCAGCAATGGCGTTTTCCAATCCATTGGAGAGAAGCGTGCAAAGCTCGGTATCAGGAAACGGCAGCGTATCGGGCAGCGCTGCATCGATGGACAGGTCCACGCCTTTCTGTTCTGCTTTTGCGGCAAATGCCGATAGAATCAGGTTGACGGTATTGTTTTCACAATACCGGACTGGCACGATACCGTCGATATCGGCCTGTGTCTGGCGGATGTATTCCATTGCCGCATCGGTTTCTCCGCTTTCAAGGAATCCGTAGAGCAAAGACAGGTGGTGACGCATGTCATGCCGGTAAATCGCGGTTTGCTTTTGTACCTGCTGCAATGAAAAAATCTCATTTTTTGCACGCTCCGATTGTGCGGCCAGCATTGCATTATCCAGCTCCAGCTTGTTTCGTCGCTGCATTTCGACGCTGTAGACTATGATAAAGACAATATAGAACATGGAGAGGACAGAGGGAAAAAACTCAACAACGATCTTCGCGCCGGTATAGAGGTATCCGGTATAGATTGTCGTCGAATAATCAAATAAATAATAGCATAGCGGAAACGAGCCAAAAAGATACAGGGACCGCTTGGAATACGACATCACCTGATTGACAGGAGAAGCAACAAATCTCCTGAGGAGGAAAAACATGATCACAATCCCGATGCTGTCGCTGATGGGAAAAGCGAAGGGGCTGTCCCAGAAATAGTTCATCGCCAGACCGAGCCAGTTGGGCGGCTGGCAGCAGAGATAGGCGGTCAGGACGCTGACGATAGCGATAGACCGGGGTTTTTTTAGATACCATTCAATAAACAAAACACTCGGCAAATGGGTAATCAGTGGATACAGTCTTGCTGTTGTCAACAATCCCACAGAAAAATAGAAAGCTAGCTGCAGGCTCAGGATTAAAAGCACTAAAAGAGCGATCGCTTTTCTGTTTTTTGCTGTTTTCTCATAACCAGCGAAGTTGAAAGCGATGACCGAGCCATAAACCAAAAGCAGCGCATAGTTCGCGATTTCAATTATCTGCGCCATCATTTCACTCCTTTTTCCACAAACAGATGCTGCATATAGGCCTCTCTCACCTGTCCGTATAAAAGTCTGGAGATTGGAACCTCCTGCTTGGCGCAGGTAATCAGTGTCTTTGGATTTAATGAGAAAATGTAAGCCATGTTGACAATGAAAGATCGGTGTACCTTGATAAATTCTTCCCGGTTAAGAAGATCATCTTCAAAATCTGACAGAGTGCCGTAGATTTCTTTTACATCGCCGTCAGCAAGATGAAACCGCAGTTTTTTGCTGAACACCTCAAGAAACTCAATTTTCCCATAAGGAATGCGCGTAAAGCCGGACGCCGTTTTAATCTGCAGCGCAGCCTCCCCCCGCCGCTCCTCCAAAAAGATTTTGTCCAGAATAGGGAAAAGCTTCTGCGCAGTTCCGGGCTTAAGCATGTAGTAGTGGGCGTCAACCGCATAGCTCTCCACAGCGAACTCCTTCGAAGAAGTAAGAAAAATAATTTTTATCTCTTCATCAAAGCTGCGGATTTCGTGAGCGGCTTCTATTCCGTTGAGTCCCGGCATCAGCACATCCAGAAGCAGGATATGATAGGCATTTCTTTTCATCGCTTCCAAAAGTTCTATTGCATTGGAAAATGCGTCGTATTTAAAAGCAGGTTCTCTCTCCGTCCGATATTGATTCAGTAAATTGGAAATTCGAGCGAGTTCCTGCATGTCATCGTCACAAATTGCAATTCTGAGCATTTCGATCTCTCCTTCCTTGCAAGATAATCCATATTCTAACATGCATCCAACTTTTTTTCAATGGACAATCAAGCATGCTCCCCTCAGTTGATTTTAAATTCAATATTTGTTAGAATAAATCAATCGTTTCATCCATTATTCGGGGTTTACCTGTGAAAAAAGGAGGTAACAATGGCGGACAAGCAAGACCGCAGTGTGCAATCGGTTGATCGCGTGCTGGATATCATCGAGGTTCTGTCAACAGAACATGACGGAATCGGAGTCACTGCCATTGCCAATCGTGTTGGGCTGCATAAGAGCACGGTACATAGACTTCTTACGACATTGACAAACCGCGGATATCTGACACATACCGATGAAGGAAATTATAAAATAGGATTGAAGCTGATCGAGGCGGTAAGCTGCTACATCAACAGCCTGGAGCTTCAGACGGAAGCCCGACCCTATCTCGTCCAGATCACGGGGGAGCTGGGACTGACTTCCCATCTGGGTGTTCTCGACAAGGACATGGTGGTTTATATCGAGAAAATGGATGTGGTATCCTCCGTCAGAATGTACTCTCAAATCGGTCTCAGAATGCACGCATACTGCTCCTCTCTTGGAAAGTGTCTTCTTTCCAATTATTCAAAGGAGGAGCTTGACGGAATCATGAAGGACTGCAGCTTTATCCGTTTTACGAACAATACCATTGGCTCCATGGAAGAGCTGCACCGGGAGATGGCAAAGGTCCGGAGACTGGGCTGGGCCATGGATGATGAAGAATATGAGATCGGCCATCGCTGCGTCGGCGCCCCCATTTATGATTACAAAGGGGATATCATCGCCGCCATCAGCGCTTCGGGTCCGAAGAATCTGCTGAGTGATGACAGGATCGACACCGTTGCAAAATATGTTATGAAGGTGGCCACAGAGCTTTCCAGATCCATGGGATATATTCCGGAATGAAAAAAAAACAGCAGGGACACAACCGCTTTGAGGCCGGTCGGGTCCCTGCTTTTTTATTGTTTCTGACTAATCGATGATATTTTTCAGCACGATATTTTTGATCCGGGTCATCTCATCAAAGGTGGTCATTACACCCTCCGTACCGATTCCGCTGTGCTTCCAGCCGCCGAATGGCATTTCGAATGCCCGGAAGAAGCTGGCGCCGTTGATGACCGCTCCTCCTGCTTCCATGGCTTTTGCAACCTTGACAGCCCGCTTGCAGTCTCTTGAGAATACGCAGCTGGAAAGACCAAAGATCGATTTGTTTGCGATTTCTATCGCCTCCTCATCCGTATCAAAGCCGATAATGGGTACTACCGGACCGAAGATTTCCATATCGATAGCGACATCGGCAGTTTTCGGTACGTCTGTTATGACAGTCGGATCATAGAAGGCGCCGTTTCTCTTTCCTCCAAGAAGGATCCTTCCTCCCTGCTCGACCGTGAGATTCACCTGCTTCTCCACTTTGACCGCGGCGGCCTCGCTGATCAGGCAGCCAATCTGGGTATCCTCGTTTGAGGGATCGCCGTAATTGAGTTTTTTGATCCGCTCTACCGCTTTTGCTGCAAACTCGTCTTTCTTCGAATTATGGATCAGGAAACGCTTGCTGGCGCAGCAAACCTGTCCGGTGTTGTACATTCTTCCCCAGATCATTTCCTCCACCGCCAGATCCACATCACCGTCTTCCAGGACGATGAAAGCGTCGTTTCCTCCCAGCTCCAGAGCAGCATGGGTGAGGTTTCCCGCAGCGATTTTAGCGGTTTCTATGCCCACCTCCGTTGATCCGGTCAGGGTGACAAGATGAACGCGGGAATCCGACACTGCGGCGGCCTTGACGGATCCGGGCGCAGTCAGACACTGAACACCTCCGTTTGGAATTCCCGCCTCCACGAGCATTTCCGTCAGCATCAGCAGCGTCAGCGGATTGTCGGAGGACGGCAGAACGATGACGGAATTTCCCATCATGATGGCCGGCGCAACCTTTTGATCGTAAAGATCGCACGGGAAGTTGAAGGGAATAATGGCAGCGACAACGCCGATGGGTTCGCGGGTCACGATCTGAAAATTGTTTTGCTGCCCTGGCTCCGTTCCCTGAGGAATGGTTTTCCCGTAATAATGCTTCGCATATTCCGCAAAGGCGCTGAAGCCGATGCGAATATTGCCGATCTCCGCCCTTGCTTCCCGGATGGGCTTTCCGTTCTCCGCGGAAAGGGTCTGTGCAAGCGCTTCCTTGTTGGCATCCACCAAATCAAGAAATTTGTATACGATCTCGGCCCTTTTATAAATCGGGTATTTCTCCCATTGCTTTTGTCCGGCCACTGCCGCTTCAACAGCCAGCTTGATGTCTTCCTCCGTCGCCTTCGGGACCGAATCAATGACCTTCCCGGTAGCCGGCGCGATGATGTCAAAGGTATTTCCGCTTACGCTGTCGACTTTTTTTCCGTTGATTATCATTTTCATATCAAACAACTCCTTGTTATGTATCAATTTTATTTGTGGATCGGTCTTATGCGCCGTTACTTGCCGAAGGCTGTAAAGGAAAGCATCAAACCGCCGCAGGTATTGTTGCCGTCGTCTTCATATCCGTATTCCCCGAAGGTGAATTCCGTGATGAACGGTACGTCTCCTGCTTCCTTTTTCAGCAGGTCGGCAACTTCACCGATTCGATCCCCGATCCCTGCGCGTCTTCCGCCGCAGTGAACGAGATGATAAGCACCGGCCGGCGCCGCAATTTTTTCTTTCAATGCCTTCAAGGTATCTCCGGTGGATCGGATCAAACCGTCCACAGAACCATCCATGAGGATCACGGCCGTGTTTTCCGCGAGATTGTTTCCAATGGCCATGGAACCGTCTGGATTGCCGTTCATCGGGTGCCGGATCGCAATGAGATCACCCAGGCGGTCTTTCACGCCGAGGGGTTTTGTAATTGCATAGACCAGCAGGTTCCCTCCCGAAACCTCCTCGTCACTTGCCCCGGTCCACTCCTGATATTTCTTGATCGCAGGAACACCGTCGATCTCGACCAGAGTCCGGTTTTGATCTACCTTTGTGATGATGCCGGCTTTTTTTGTTTCGTCATAGGCGCCGGTATACTGGTTTGCAAATGGCTTGCCGCTGTAGAAGAATGCTACGGCGACGCCGTCGGCGGTGATTAGCTTGTCGCTGTACAACAGCCATTCTCCCGCAATCGCGTTATCCGCAGCGCTGCCTCCGAAAAACGGAACTCTTCCGATCACTTCTGAAATTCCCTTTAGATAAAATTCTTCTTCGCCCGGAGGAGCAACCATATAAAAATAGTCCGGCGCGTCGGTCCTCCCCGCAGCTGCCAGCGCAGCTTCCGCAGCCTTCCGTCCTGTTTCTCTCGCTGATTTCTCCTTGGCAAGGCAGGCGGTGCCTACCGTCAGATCCGGATCGGAAAGGCCGAGGATCCCGATAAACCCGTTATCGCCTGAAATAAAGCCGTCATTGGTAATAACCCCGGTAAAGGAAGTGTTTCCGACGAAAGGTACGCCGGGTAGTTCATCGGCGAGGGCCTTCAGCAGTTTTTTCTGATCATACGGAACACCGCTGTAGACGAACGCAAATTTAAGATTCGCTGCTATTTCCTTCAGAGGGGCAGCTGCCTCTTTTGCTGCAATTTCAGGATTTGCCTGAATGCTGTTTCCGGTTTTCGCAGTTAACATTTTCATACCTCCGTTATTTCCTGTTTGATCATGGCGCGAATGAACAAAGCTGCAATATTAACAAGATCTGTAATTGGCTCAATCATATGTCCGCACGTCCGGAATGTCAACGGAGCCGGTCCCGTGATATAAAAAGGCGTTTCATAATGCGGGACAAACAAGATTTATTTACATTTCAGGGCAAAAAAATGACATTTCGGGGAAAAAACAGTTTTTACGCCGCCATCCGGTTATGATGAAATCATACAGTAAAAAATGGGGAACGGAGTAGTTCATATGGATAATTTACCGGTCGTTATTCTCGTCGGACATAATACGCTCGTCAACAGCAGAATGAAAAATATTTTTGTAAACCAGAATATTAGAATATATGAGGCGTACAATCGCCGAGAGCTGTTCCGGATATTATACCAGAACGATAAAGTAGATTTGATTCTCACTGAAATTGAAATAGACACGAAAAACAGCTTTAACGGGATAAATCTGATCCAGCAGCTCAAGGCGGAAAGAAGCGACATACCCGTGGTGGTACTTACATCGGTAGGGAAAAAAGAAGTGATAACCAGATGTCTGTACGAGGGAGCTGCTGACTATATTTTAAAGCCGTTCAAGGACAATTATCTGAAGGAAAAGCTCATAAAATATCTTGATATTGAAAAATTGACGGAAGCGACGGTTTTAAACTTTAATCTGATGAATTTTCTGGAGAGTGAGATCCATAAGGCAAACAAAGGAAAGTATTATTTTTCCCTCTTGAAGGTGCAGTTTCATCTCAGCACGGAAAAGGAGGGCGTCGCTTCAAATCCTTGTTTTTATCAATATAGCGAATCGATATACAACGAAATGAAATCTCTGTTCTGGGAATCCGATTTATATGTCCAGCATGGATATCAATGCCACCTTGGTTTTTTCCCTTTCTGCGATGAAAAGAACAGGAGGATCATTATCGATAAAATAGAGTCCCAGTTTGAGGATTATAAATCAAGGGAACCAGATATAGGAAACTATACCATCACCTACTCGTTTGCAACCTATCCGACAGACGGAGAAACAGCTTCTGATTTGCTGCACAGCTTATCCGCAAGTTTAGAATCCGAATTAATAAAAACAGCGTAAAGAAAGGAGGCGCCCGGTGACAACACTTATATCTTACTTAGTTGCAGCCATTAGCATCGCTGCGTTTCTGGCACTTTGGTTTCTCAATGCCCATAAAATTCTTACCCGAAAAAGGGATGACCTGCTGCATGCGGAAGAACAGGTCCGGCTCCATCAGGAGGGATGTCGGCAGAGGCGCGGAAGCCCTGATGAGCAGACGGCCATGCGGATGCTTGAAACAAGCAGAGAAATTTATCTGCAAATTGCGAAAAGTTATCATGATACTCTGAAAAGTCCCCTGAGCTTCCTTCCCGGATTGTTAATGGGATTTCGGAAGAAGGAAGGCATTTCAGAAATCAATTGGGAGAATAAAATGATTTACATCTGTCAAGATTGCGGTTTTATTTTTTGCCGGACAGGTGAAATAAAAGACTGTCCATATTGCGGGAAGCAGCGGATACGCACTGCGACCGAGGAGGAAGACAGACAACTGCGGCCTTTCTTGGAGGAGCAGAAAACACTTCCGAACACACCATCAATATAACGAAAGAAACTTATAGGAGAGACAATCACATGAAAAAAACAGTGAGCTTTATTTTGATTCTGTGCATGGTACTTGCCATGCTGCCCGCAACAGCAATAACGACATTTGCCGCAGGCAAGACCAGGACCATCGACTGCGACACCTTTGCAGTAGAGGTCTCAGACGTATACGCCATGGACAGCAAAAGTCAAAGTAAAACAGAGGGATATGTAACCACCTACTGCGTTGTGGTACCTGCCGGTTCCACGATCAAAGTCACCAAAAAAATAGCGGATACCTATCGTGACTATCTTTTATGGCCCTTCAACGAGATCAAATTTTCGGGCGGTCCCATGTATCCCCTGGTGGATTACGCCTGCCTCTACGATGACGCCGTTTATGTACCCTATGACCAAGGTAATATCATTACTACGGCCGTCAACAATGAATACTCCTTTTCAAGCTATCGAAATGCAAGAATGTTCAATTTGAGAATTTTTGCCGTGGATCCTGAAACCCTGGTTCAGTTCGGCGGCTCAAAGCCTTCAAAAAAAGCCGAATATTCCGGTACTGTCACTGCATCTCCAAGCAAGACGGAGTTTGTGGTAAAGGGCAAGAAGGTGGATAACGTGCTGGACGCGCCCCAGGGTGTGAAACAGGCCTACAGCATCAACAATACAAACTATCTGCAGCTTCGCGCCATTGCAACCTTGCTGAACAGAACCGACGCCCAATTCAACGTTGGATGGGACGGGAAGTATGCTGTCATCGAGCCCGGGAAGGAATTTACCGGTACGGTGACCGGAAGCAAGATGCAGACCACAAAGAACGTGAGAAGCAGTGGCACAAAGTTTAAGCTTGGCA
Source organism: Bacillota bacterium (assembly GCA_023415235.1). Lineage (GTDB taxonomy): Bacteria > Bacillota > Clostridia > Peptostreptococcales > Anaerovoracaceae > Anoxybacterium. The sequence goes on along the minus strand of JAEZLP010000009.1, from coordinate 19,708 downwards.
GCGAGGTCTTCTCCTTCGCCGACGCCCGGCTGATCAACGGCGACACCAACTATATCCAGCTTAGGGAGTTTGCTCAAAAACTCTCCGGCACAGCATCCCAGTTTAATGTTTACTGGGACAGCGCTTTGGGTCAGGCGATCATTCAGCCGGGAGCGCCATACACCGGAACAAAATACGAGGTCCCGGTTACGGCTTTGGAAAAAGTCAAAGGAAATGGGGAGATTTTACCGGACGGCGATTATTATATGCAGATCAACGGAAAGTATGTCTATCCTGTTGAGGGAGGCCGATATTGGCTGGAGCTCAGCGATAAAAGACCGGAAAAGCCATTCAATATTAAACTGATAAACAATAGTAAAGAACGTGGGCCGGAATATTCCATCGGTTATGACGGAACCTATATTATGCTGCCCGGCTCTGCCGAAGGAGCACAGCTGCAGTCCACAACAAGCAGCAAGCATCATCCGTGGAGAATCAACCTGTATTCTGATTTCGGGACGATCAGAGACTACAGCAATCAAAAGCTGATCGTCAATGCCAAGGGCGAGTCGAAAGCCAACGGCACACTGATCATCGGCTGGACATCCACAGGAGCAGCCCCCGCACACGCAAAGATCACCTTCCTGGTTGAAGCAGGAAAGTGAAATCGTATCAATAATGGCGAGAAATCCGCGGAATACCATTGTCACAACGACGAATCGAACATAGGAGGAACGATTTCATAAAAAAACCAATTAGCTTTATTTTAACCATATGCATGGTGTTTGCCATGATGCCGATGATGAGCATCACCGCAAGCGCCGCGGTGCCGACTGAAGTTTATGTCGGCGACACAAATGTGATCGGATCTGGCATTACCTACTGGATCAACGATCCGAAGACCGGCGGCCTTAAAAGTAATGACGAAGCAAACGAAAACAATTATAACGTCAAATATGACCCGACCGGAATTCTTACCCTCAGCGGGGCGTCTATCACTAAACCGTATCATTATGGTTATGGTGCTAATGACAGATGCGGAATTTACTCCAATGGAGAGATTACAATAATTAACGTTGGTGTCAACGTTATTGACAACGCTGGGTATTCTCCAGGGAACAGTTATGGTATTCGGGGCTCTAGTGGCAACCTTACCATTTCAGGAAGCGGCATTCTCAACATTACTAGCGGTAATGGGAGTAATAGCTGCGCCATCTTTACTTTAAGCAATGTTACTATTTCTGGAATAACGTTCAATGCCACTAGTGGCCAGGCAAGAAGTTTTAATAGCGAAGCCATTACGGCATACTACACAATAAACATTTCCAACAGTACGGTTACCGCAATCAGCGGTCAAGCGAATATGCGGAGCTGCGGCATCTACTCCTCGGATGAAGATATAAACATTTCAGGCAGTACTGTGACAGCCACTGGTTATTCGTCCGCCATAAGCACAGTCCCTGCCATAAGTGGCGGACCCAGTCCGACCATTACCGCAAGCGTATCTCCAGATGGCATCAATCCTGAGGTATATAACTCAAATAACTTTGTCAATTATAAATATCTTAAGGTTGAATTTGTCGAAGCAAAACCGGCTGCAACGGTAGACTATACAAACGAAAAACTAACAGGATTGACCCCAAGCGCAGTCTACACCGTAAACGAGGCAGATAAGACCGCAAGTAACACCGGCGCGATCACGATTGAAAACAGCTGGTTCGGCACCACTCTTTCTCTTGTGAAAAAAGGTGTCGGACCCATACTAAACAGCACTGCCCAGAGCATCACTTTGGCAGCAAGGCCCGCGACGCCAACCTGCACTGCGATCCAGCCTTCAGCCAGTTCTGCCACAGGGACAATTACCGGAATCACAACGGCAATGCAGTATTCCACCGACAACGGAAGCTCCTGGACTGACGGAACCGGCTACGATATTTCCGGAATTGCCCCGGGAACAGTGCTCATTCGTGTGAAAGCGACGGGAACCGCTCCCGCGAGCTTGATTCAGACAATTACAATTACGGCATATAGCGCTCCTTCTTCCGGTGGTGGCGGCGGCGGCTCAAAAGGCAGCACTCCTGCCCCCGAAACAATGATTGAAAGCGGTGGAAGCCTGCCAGGTACTACCGTGGAAAAGCTGGTTGCAGAAAAGAAGAGCCTGACCGTTGAGGGGAAAACAGGGGAAAAGCTGGTATTTGATCCAGAAGCACTCAAAACCATCGCAGAACAGGCAACGGACAGCATAAAGGTGGAAGTCAAGGATGTTTCCGCTGAATACAAGGACGAGCATCCGGATCGGCTGGTGGTCTCCCTGACGATCACCGCAGGGGACAAGCGAATTTCCAGCTTTGGAGATGGAACCGCAACCGTATCCCTGCCCTATGAGCTGAAGCCGGGAGAAAGAGCGGAGGATGTTACTGTCTGGTATCTGGCGGATGACGGTTCGATGAGCGAAGTCCCATGCACCTATGATCCGACAGCAAAACTGGTGACCTTCAAGGTCAATCACTTCTCCCTGTACGTTGTCGGAACGGCAGACACCGGCAAATGGGTAAACCCCTTCCGAGATGTGAAGGAAAGCAGCTGGTACTATGACGCAGTCCGCTATGTTTCGGCTAACAAACTGATGCAGGGTACGGAAGACACTATCTTCAATCCCCGCGCAAAAACCACCCGGGGCATGATCGTAACCATCCTCTGGCGTATGGAAAATGAACCCAAGACGGCGAAGGAAATCACCTTTACCGATGTAAAAGCCGGCAAGTATTATCATGACGCGGTAGCTTGGGCTTCCGAAAAAGAAATCGTAGGCGGCTACTCCGCCGAACAGTTCGGCCCGGAGGACAACATCACAAGGGAGCAGCTGGCGGTGATCCTTCATAACTACGCTAAGAGCAAGGGCTATAACATGGTCGCTTCCGGAACTCCATCCGGAGACCTTCCCGCAAATCTTGCCGCGTTCAGTGACTCCGGCAAGATCCACAGCTGGGCAATGGATGCCTTAAGCTGGGCAAATACGGAAGGACTGATCACCGGAACCGGGGATAATCTTCTGGATCCCCGCGGTGCCGCGGAGCGGTGCCAGGTAGCGGCCATTCTCCAGCGGTTTGTGGAGACTACGGCAAAGCAGTAAATCATAAACCTAAGATGTGTTGATGGATATACTCCCCAATATCATGGAAAAGGCAGGATCTATGTTCCTGCCTTTTCCATGTCCCAAGAGAGGCTTTCATCGGAATGCCGTTTGCGGGAAAATTTTCTTGCATTGATTTTCGTACATGAATACAATCTAAATAGTACTATTTCAAGTTGAGGTTATCCCATGAACAAAAGAGAGTTGAAACGAATTAAAACAGAAAAGCAAACACTGCTGATCTCCATGTACGGCTCCTTGTTCTTTGTGCTGGCGGAGAGCGTCATGGCGATTGTATCCTCATCACAGTCCATCCTGTTGGATGCGATCTACGGCGCCACGGACCTGCTGATGGTAGCGGTCTCTATCTGGATTATTCCCCTGCTCTACCGCCCCACCTCGGAAAAACATCCCTTCGGATTTTCTCAGGTGGAATCCATTTTTATCGTTATCAAGGGTTCCATGCTGACCGCCGTCACTGTGGGGCTGGTGCTGAATAACATCCAGACCATACTCCGGGGAGGAAACCGTCTGAACTTTACCAGCGTGGCGATCTTTGAGCTTGCCGCCGCCTTCATCTGCCTTAGCATATTGTTCTCCATGATCCAATTGAACAAGAAGCTGAATTCTCCCCTGGTCAAAGCGGAAATCACCGCCTGGGTCATCGACAGCGTTGCCAGTCTCGGCCTTTCCGTCGCCTTTCTGCTCCCGATGGTGATTCATACGCCTTGGATGGAGAGCTTTGAGCCCTATCTCGATCAGGTCATCGCCATTATTCTTGCGGCTGTCATTTTACCGGTTCCGGTCAAAACAGTCCTTTTGGGGCTGCGGGACATCTTCCTGCTGGCTCCCGACGAGGAAACGGTCAGCACGATCAAGGAAATCGGTCAGGCCGTGCTGATCAAATACCATTCGGAGCAGAATCTGTACGATATTATCAAGACAGGCCGGAAGTTATGGATCAGCATCTATTTCACAAGTCAGGAAGACCTGATCTCCGTTTCCGAAATAAAAGAAGCTCAGAAGGAACTGGAATCTGAGCTTAAAAAGGTATTTCCCGATTTATATGTGGAACTGATCCCTGAATTTGAAAGCTGAAAAACTCCCCGGTCTCATTAGAAGGGATACCAGTATACAGCGCCCACCGCTGCCTTGATCACAACAGCCAGTACCAGAACTGCTGCGGATATTGCCGCAAAGGTGATATCCGGACCGGTCAGTTTTTTTCTGTGGTACCAGGTTCTCTTTTTATTTTTTCCGAAGCCCCGAAGATCCATTGCATTGGAAACGGTCTCGATCCGGTTGAAGGAGCTGAGCAGCAGCGGTACCATTACCGTGGCGTAATTTCTCAGCCGGGTTCCGATGCCGGCGTCCCCCTTTCGGAAAGCCACCCCTCTGGCCTCCTGAGCGTTGATGATGTTCTCCACCTCTGCTTTTACGTCGGGGATGTATCGCAGCGCAATGCTCACCGCATAAGCTACCCGGTAGGGCACGCCGATCCGGTTCAGGCTGCTGGCAAAATTGCTCGGATGTGTGGTAAAAATGAACAAAATGGTAATCGGCATGATGGCGATATACTTCAGGGACAGTGTCACGCAGTAGAATACCGTCTCATAGGTAATGGCATAAAAACCGATGCGGATGGCCTCGGTATAGGTGCCTGTAAGTCCGGAGCCGTACTCCGGCGTGATCATCAGCAAAAAAGCCGAATTGAACAGGGTGAAAATAAAAATAAACAGCAGCAGAGGCCAGATGGCCTTATTGGGAAGTCTGGAGATTTTCAGCATGGCAAGCCCCAGCACGATCATGCCAAGAAAGATTCTGGCATCCATGAATGCAAAGGCGAAAAAAGTCCACGCGATGAGCATAAGAAGCTTGATGCTGCCATCCAGGCTGTGAAAAACAGACTGCCGTTCAATATATAGGGAACCGCTCTTACTCATAACGCACCTCCGGTAATCCTTCTGGTAAAGTAAGCGATAAAGGAGCTGAGATCCTCTACCCCGTACAGCCTTCCCATCTGCTCGATGGAGGTATGCTTCAGGTTCGCCTTGCTGATAATTGCGGAATCCGCCAAAATCCTGTCGATATAATCCCGAGCGATGATCCGTCCTCCTGACAGCACTACGCTGCTGTCCGCATATTCCAGCGCCAAGTGCATGTCGTGGGTAATCAGGATAATAGCCACTCCTGTCTTCTTGATTTCATCAAGATAGGTCATAAACTCTCTGTAGCTGGTGTAGTCCTGTCCCGCCGTAGGCTCATCCAGTATGATGACCTTGGGTCCCATGGATAGAATCGATGCAATGGTTACACGCTTTTTCTGGCCGTAGCTCAGAGAAGAAACCGGCCAGTTTCTATATTCGTAAAGACCGCAGATTTTCAGCGCCTCTTTGACCCTTCTATCCACCTCTTCTTCCGGTGTTTTGAAGTTTCTCAGGCCGAAGGCCACCTCATCATAAATCATATTTTTTGTAATCATATGGTTGGGATTCTGCATCACAAAGCCTATTGCCAATGCACGCTGCTTAGCAGTCCATCCGTCAATGCAGGCCATGGCTTCTTCCTCCGCGCTCCCGGCTGCGTCGTGTCCGTGCTGCCCGGAAATCCGGTCTGCATCCGCAAGGAACATAGAGCCCTGCTGGTATTTGGCAATGCCGGAAATCGCCTTCAGCAAGGTTGATTTCCCGGCTCCGTTGTTTCCCACGATAGCCAGCATTTCACCTTCTTTTACATCAAAGCTGATATTCTCGATGGTATTAGGATCGTCCTTGTAATAGCGGTAGCTCACGTTCTCCAGCTTTAAAATGGTTTTGTTGTCCGGTCGCTTGTCCTCGAAACGGTCTTTCAGGTATCTTCCCACCACCTGATCCTTGAATTTTATCGTGTTTCCAAGGACGGAGATCCTGTCTTCCGGCTTGATTTCCGCTCCGCAGAGCTTGAGCATCTCCACGTACAGCGGCTGTCTCAGTCCGCATTTCGGCAGGATGTCCTCCGCCAGAAGTTTGTCCGGAGTTCCGTCGAAGACGATGGCTCCCTCTTCGATCACGATAACTCTGTCGAATCCGTGCTCCAGCACGTCTTCAATCCTGTGCTCAATGACAATTATGGTTTTACCCGTCCTGTCATGGATATCCACCATGGTTTCCATGGCCTTTTTCCCACTGGCAGGGTCCAGATTTGCAAGAGGTTCGTCAAAGAGCAGAATGGGCACATCCATTGCAAGGATTCCCGCAATAGCCACCTTCTGCTTCTGTCCTCCGGATAGGTTCTGAGGAGGCTGGGTTTTATGCTCCAGCATGTCGACTTGAGCGAGCGCCCGGTCAACGACAGGGCCCATTTCTTCAGGAGGTACGCAGTCATTTTCCAGAGCGAAAGCCACGTCCTCCCCGGACGAGAGTCCTACGAACTGGCAGTCCTGGTCCTGCAGAATGCTGCCAACCTGAGTACCCATGGCAAAAAGAGAAAGGGTTTTCGGCTCCTTCCCGTTTACGAGGATACGGCCTTGAATCTCGCCTTTATAGGTAAAGGGAATTAGCCCATTGATACAATGGGCTAATGTTGATTTTCCGCTGCCGCTTTTTCCGGTAATCAATACTTTTTCACCCTCTTCAATGCTCAGATTGATATTGCGGAGGGTGGGTTCGTCCAGATTGCCATACTTGAATGTGACATCCTCAAAGACTATTGCTTTCATTTATGCGTCCTTTTTCAGTCCTTTGTTTTTGGATTTCGATTTTGCAATCAGAATCACTGCCGGAATACCGATGACAGCGATCACGATCAGGTTGGAGATATTGGCCAGAGTGATCTGAACAAACAGCTTCTCTGCCGGTTCTCCATACAGATACACATCGCCCAGATATGCGATGACGCTTCCGACGAACATTCCTACCAGGGACCATATGTACATCATTGCGACATGCGCCTTCGTGCAGATTCCGTTCATGGGGTCGAACTTCTTGTCAAAGCAGACAAAACCGCCGAACAGACCCATCATCGCGGAAAGGAAGACCCAGCTCCACCATACTCCGCCGTACATGAAAGCGTCATTGAGGGCATGGCCGATAAATCCGATCAGGAAACCTGCCGCAGGTCCGAAGAATGCTCCGAAGATAGGCAGAAGTGCGATTGCGATACGGAAGGAGGTATTGGGTCCGATGGGGACGGAAATTGCGGAAAGCGCCGCATAGAGAGCGGCTCCGATTCCGATGGCCACCACGGTCTTTGTGCTCATGTGCCTGCCCTTGCTCTTGTTGATCAGGGCGACCGCAATACAAAGCACAACAGCCACCACGATGGCAATAATGCCTTCCCTGGTCGCTACCGATTGAAAGAAACCACTAAATCCACTCATAAGTATATTCTCCTTTTCAAAAATAGTCATAATAAATGCAATTCTAGTATACACTCCGGCGGCTCTAATTTCCAGTGGTTACCTTATATTTTTTAACAGCTTGGCCCGCTTTCCGAATTTTTTATTTTTCTTTCTCATTTTCATAATACTAAAGTTAAAACTGTGAAAAATAATGATGTGCTCCGCACATGTTGCATAGTCCCTGTCATACCATATTCATGCAAGGAAAGGAGGTTCCGCGCGTGTTTATCATACTCCTTGCAGGTAAAAAGGCCGTTACTTGGGTTTCTGTGCTTTTTTTCGCGGTTATGGCGCAAACGGCTCCCGTATTTGCAGATGCTCTGTCTTTGCAATCCGGTGCGGATGCTCCGTTCTTGCAGTCCGGCACGGATGCGTTACCCGCCAGTCGCAGCGTCGAATTGGTTGCCGTAGGCGACGCAGTCTATATGAATCCTTATTTATATCAATCCAAGGAGGCTGCGAACCAGGCTGCAGATAACAGCGAAAAAGCCGACGCATCCGGCAATGGACCGGGCTTCAGCAGAATCGACACGGAAATCCTTTCCCGATATATTGAAATCGAGACAATTACCGAGGATCAGTTCTACAAGCTGAACTTTGACATGAAGATTGCGTCTGTGTCCATGACGACGGATAATCGTCTGTTGCTTCGGACAATCGACGGCAAATACTGTCTCATCGATCTATCCAATGAATATATCAAGGCAATGGAGCTGACCGGCGTTGTGGAGAAGGGGATCAGTGAAAAAATGACGATGCAGGTGAATCCGTCCGAAGGAAAATCCTTTTCGACCTTTCTTCTGATTACCATGATATTCTCCTCCCTGTTTTTTGTGGGCTGGTTTCTCTCCATGAGCAGAAGGAAATATGAGCCTGATAAAATCGCAGTCAGCGCAAAGGATAAAAATAAAAACGAGCCGGTTGCCCCGGAGAAAAAAATAACCTTTGACGAGGTTCAGGGAATTGACGAATTGAAGCCGGACCTCTTCCGACTGGTGGATTCGCTGAAGCACCCCGCCAAATATAAGAAGCTGGGAGCCAGGCCGACCAAGGGCCTGATCCTGTATGGGCCTCCCGGGACGGGCAAGACGCTGATCGCCAAGGCCATATCCGGAGAAGCAGAGGTTCCGTTTTTCTCCGCGTCAGGAAGCGATTTCGTCGAAAAATATGTGGGCGTGGGCGCCTCAAGAATCCGTGATCTGTTCTCAAAAGCCAGAAAATCCGCGCCCTGTATCGTATTTATCGACGAGCTGGACGCCATCGGAGGCAACAGAGGTGAGAGCAACAACAGCGAACGGGACCAGACGATCAACGCTCTGCTTACGGAGCTTGACGGCTTTACCGCATCAGAAGGCATCCTGACCATATGCGCCACAAACAGGCTCGACATTCTGGATCCTGCCTTAACCCGGCCGGGAAGATTCGACTTGAAGATCGCAGTGAACCTTCCGGACAAGCAAGCCCGCTATCAGATTCTCAAGCTGCATAGCACTGGCAAAATGCTTGCGGAAGAGGTGAAGATCGATGCGCTGGCAAAGAAGACCAACGGATTTTCCGGCGCAGAGCTGGAAAATCTCCTCAACGAAGCGGCTCTGATCGCGGCGACAAAGGATAAGGATTGGATCACCAATGAGGATATCGAGGACGCCTTCTTCAAAATCATTATGAACGGCCATAAAAAGGAACGAATTGCCGACGACAGCTATGCCAGACTGGTCGCCTATCATGAGGCCGGCCACACGCTGGCCACAAAGCTGCTGACCAACGACGGGGTTCCCACCGTTACCATCATTCAAAGCACCTCCGGGGCAGGAGGAGTGACCTTTCGGGCGCCCGAGGACTTGCCTCTGAAAAGCAAAAAGTATCTGAGGAATCTCGTCAAGGTCATGTACGCCGGCCGCGCTGCGGAGGAAATCCTTCTGGAAAGCGCGGAGGATATCACAACCGGCGCATCCGAAGATATCAAGCAGGCAACGGAGATCATCAAACAATATATCGCCATCTACGGCATGGGAAGCCAGGGAATGATCGACCTGACCCAGCTGACCAACCAGTTCAACATGATCGAGGAGGCTTCCAGCATGGCCAATACCCTTTATCATGAGACACTGGATTTTCTGATTTCCAACAGAAGCAAGCTGGATCGCCTTGCAGCGGGCCTGATGGAGAAGGAGACTCTGGACGAAACGGAAATCGACAAACTGATCAGAGGAGATGTGTCTGCAGGGGCATAGAAAAGAGGGAGACAGCCGATGGAACGGCTGTCTCCCTCTTTCAATGAACGTCATTATGTAAAGATCCCTGATTTTTTTTGGAATACCGGTTTTCTGGCTACAGAACCACCACCGGCTTGATCAAATCTCTGGGCTTGTCTTTCATCAGCATGAGCGCTTCTTCCATATGCTCAAATCCTTTGAATTTATGAGTAAGCATCTTGGAAGGATCCAGCCTTCCCGTGCTGATCAATCCTGCGAGCTTCTCCATTCTCAGCCTTCCGCCGGGCATTAGCCCCCCGGCTATAATCTTGTGGCCCATTCCGCAGCCCCATTCCAGTCTCGGAACCTTTACGTAATCGCCGGATCCAAGATAATTCACGTTGCCGATTCTGCCTCCCGGCTTCACCATAGTGATCGCCTCAATCATGGTATTGACGTCTCCGCCTGCGATGATCACCTTATCAACGCCTTTTCCGTGAGTCTTTTCCATGATTTGTTTTACGATATCGCCGTCCTTATAATTGATGATATCCGTTGCGCCGTACTCCTTTGCTACCGCCGCGCACTTTACGCGGGAACCGACCGCATAAAGGTTGGCCGCGCCGCGGATTGCTGCGCCGGCGACTGCCATCAGGCCCACAGGCCCGATTCCGATTACGCACACATTGTCGCCGAACTGCACGTCGGCAAGCTCTACGCCGTGAAATCCGGTGGGAACCATGTCGCTTAGCATGGTTGCAGCAGCGATGTCAATCCCTTCCGGTAAAAGGGCAAGATTGGCATCCGCTTCGTTGACGTGGAAGAGTTCGCTGAATACGCCGTCTTTGAAATTGGAAAACTTCCAGCCTGCCAGCATCCCGCCGGAATGCATGGAAAAACCAGCTTGTGATTCCAATGCACCCCAATCGGGTGTTATTGCAGGTACGATAACTTTGTCGCCCGGTTTGAAATCTCTGACCAGAGGGCCGGTCTCAACGATTTCGCCTACGGCTTCATGGCCCAGGATCATGTCGGTGCGTTCACCGATCGCACCTTCCCATACGGTATGTACGTCCGAGGTGCAGGGGGAAACTGCCAGCGGTTTTACAATCGCATCCAAGGGGCCGCATTTTGGATTTTCCTTTTCAATCCAGCCGGTTTTGCCGATACCCAGCATCGCAAATCCTTTCATCTAATCATTACCACCTTTTTAAAATATTTGCATACATTACGTATACATACCTTAAATGTATCATTTTTCCATATCGGAGTCAATACGTATCGTTATGGTCCCGATGCTGAGTCGCTCCCTTGACCAGCTCTGTCTGGCATGATAGACTATAACCAAATATTTACAGCTTTTTAGGAGGAACGGAAATGAAACAAATCCGCTTCAGACGTCCCCGGATCCTGCTTGTGGCCATACTGCTGCCGGCGCTTGCTCTTTTCGGCGTCCTTCTTCTTACCGGGCCCAAGGAAGGACCGGCAGCCAAGGATCACGAGTTTGCATCTCCCGCCGAAGGACAGACGGCGCAGAGGATTCTGGACAGCATGACGCTGGAAGAAAAGGTGGGCCAGATGTTTTTAGTCCGCTGCAGGAAATATACCGCTGTGTCGGACATAGAGACCTATGCGCCCGGAGGATATATTTTATTTGCCCCTGACATCCGGGATCATACGATAACCACTTTAAAATCCAGACTTGACAGCTATCAGAAGGCGTCAGAGGTCAAGCTGCTCATCGGTGTCGATGAAGAAGGAGGAAATGTGGTCCGAATCAGCAAATACCCGGAATTCCGTTCCGAACCGTTCCGTTCGCCTCAATCCCTGTTTGCGGAAGGAGGATATCCCCTGATCGCCGAGGATGCTAAAGAAAAGGCCGCCCTCCTCAAGAGCCTGGGCATCAATCTGAACCTGGCTCCTGTCTGTGATATTTCCACGAATCCCAGCGATTTTATCCACGAAAGGACCTTTGGAAAAAGCGCGGTGGAGACGGCCGAATACGTAAAGACCGTCGTGGAAGCCGCGCAGGGCAGCGGTCTCGGATGTACGCTGAAGCATTTTCCCGGCTACGGCGGCAATGATGACACCCATAAAGGAAGCGCTGTGGACGAGAGAAGCTACGAGTCCTTTCTGCGCTCCGATTTTATCCCGTTTCAGGCTGGCATCGAAGCAGGAGCGGGCAGTGTCATGGTCAGCCATAATACCGTTGTATCCATGGACGAAACCCTCCCGGCATCCTTATCCCCGCGGGTCCATGAGATTCTGAGAAACGAGCTTTCCTTTACCGGCGTTATCATGACCGATGATTTGCGGATGGACGCCATTAAAGATTTCACAGGCGACGAGGCGTCGGTCGTGATGGCAATCAAGGCCGGAAACGATCTTCTGATCGCATCCGATTTTGACATCCAGATTCCCGCCGTCATTGCCGCGGTCAAGGACGGAACAATTTCGGAAAAGAGAATCGATGAATCCGTGATGAGAATCCTTGCATGGAAAGCAAGCCTTGGCCTTCTTGAAAATTGACGGCCGCAGGTATGAACTTCCGCGATTTGACCATAATAAAGCCATAGAATAATCAGAGAAAAAGGAGTCTTTTTAGGATGTGGAAAGAGGATTTATTTCAGAAAAAAGCCTGGTTTGAACAGTATACCGAAGTGATTAATCAAAAGCTGGACGAATTTTATTCAACGGTTCCCGATTCCGGATTGTCCGCCCGGGAACAGTATTTATATGATACGGCCCAGAACCAATTTAAAATGCTGTACGAGGTTGTGGACCGTTCCAAGAAGCTGATCGATACGGAGCTGATGATGGTGGGCGACGCCATGGAAACGAAAAAGAGAACCGGGACGCAGCTTTAGGCGGACAGCGCTGAAATCAGCTTGTCGTATTCCGCAAGGAAAGCTTCCTTGACCGAGTTGAAATCTCTTTGGGAAAGATCCGGTATTCCGGTGATTTCTGGTCGGTTCTCGAAGATCTCTTCTCCCATCAGATCCAGAAGCTCATAATAAAGCAGAGCGTCGTCGATTTCCTTTACAATTGCTTGCTCTTCCGATTTCAGTCGGGACAGGTTGAGCCTGTCATAGATCTGATTCTGCAGCACCTCTTCAAAGGCAAGGTATTGCGGCAGGCTGCGCTTAATCGGCCTTGTGATGTCGGAGATATATGCTTCGCTCGCGTCATGAAGCAGGCAGGCCAGCTGGATTTTCTCCGGAAGCCCTCTCGCCGCCGCTTCCAGGGAACAGTTCAGGCAGTGCTGCGCGACACTGTAAAAATGCCGGATATGGCCGTTTGCCCTGCACATGAGAGATAAGGCATGGGCGATGTCGATAATATCGATTTCCTCCGGCTTCGCATGAAGCGGAGAGAATTTCCGCTTTGAAAACGTAATGATAAAATCCTTGTTCATGGCGCAGCATCTCGCCTCCTTACAGAGCAATTGTCCTACCTGTATTCTATTTCAATTGGGAACTTAATTCAATCCATTTTGTCTTCTTGCCGGAAGGTTGTTTTCCATAAGCGGATGGAGAAGGATCTCCCCGATTCCGATGATTGCCGCGGCAGTCAGGGAGCTGATCAGAGAAATATGGCTGTCTGTCCAGATATAATTGCCCAGATAAAGGAGGAGCCAGGCGAGCCCCGCATCCGCCACAGCCGCCACGGTATTATTGAACACGGATAGAATAAGCAGGTCACCGATCAGATAGGATGTGACAACTACCGCAAGGGAAAGCGCCAGGATCTGCTGCATGTCCAGATCCGTGTATATGCCGAGAACGATAAGCGATACTGCCGATATAACAAGACATTTTACTGCCAGAAAAGAGATATGCTTCATGGGTGAGATGATTCCTCCTTTTTCAACTAGGCTTTCCTCGGTCTGTATAAAATATGCGTCCGGCGAATATTTCCCTTTTTTCTGGCAATACTACGGGCAGGAGGTGATCTGGTGGATAAGAATAAGGATCAAAATGTACGGAATGCGCAGGACAATAATGAGAGAAATCTCAGAAACACCCAAAATGATCAGAATGTCAGAAACGCGCAGAACAATTCCAACGATAAAAACGTACGAAACAACCAAAACAACGACCTGAGAAACGGCAGATAGCCATCAGGGACAGAACAAAAAAGAACAAGGAGCAGTCTGATCACTGCTCCTTGTTCTCGTTGCTCTCTAGAATGAATGCTATTTGATTCATTTGAAATCCCTTCTCGCCCTTGGCCTCGGGGGTACCATCCCTTCTGTAATTGGGAAGGACCTTTTCCAGAAACAGCTTGACCAGCCTGGGATCAAACTGTGTCCCCGCATTGCGTCGGATCTCATCGGCGGCCTCCGCCGGGGTCATGGCCTGCCGGTAGGATCGATCTTCGGTCATGGCGTCAAAGGCGTCCACAATCGATACAATTCTGGAAATCAAAGGGATTTCTTCCCCCCTGATCCCCTGGGGATACCCCTGTCCGTCCCAGCGTTCGTGGTGGGAGAGGATATACTCCGCAATTGGGACAAGATCCGGAGAAGACATGGCGATCCGATATCCGATCTCCGAGTGCTTTTTCATTTCGATCCATTCTTCATCGGTAAGCTTGTCCGGTTTATTTAAGATCCGGTCATCAATTCCGACCTTGCCGATATCATGAAGGGTGGCAACCAGCTCCAGCTCGTCAAGCCCCTGCTGAGTCAGCCTCAGCCTTTTGCCCAGTTCCCTGGAAAGGTAGGTAAGCCGTTCCGCATGCTCCTGGGTTTCATGGCTTCTCTCATACATGGTTGCCTTGATGGAGGACAGTATGACGCTGTGAGAGCTCTTGTGCTCAAGCAGCTTGCGCTTGTACATAAAATCCTCCGCCAGCTTTGTAATTTCCTCAAAGCTCTCCTCTGCTTTCTCCTTGGTCGCATGGCCCAGGGAGATGTTGATGGAATAGGCTTCATTGGAAACATCCCGGTTGTATTCTTCGCACTTTCTTTTAATTTTCTCCAGAATTCCGTTGGCCGTCACCCGGTCCGTATTCGGCATCAGAATCACAAATTCGTCCCCGCCCGTTCTGGCTACGACATCTTCTTTCCGGCAGCAGTTTAGGATGATCCGCGCAGTTTCCTTGATCAGGATATCGCCTTGCGCATGACCGAATGCATCGTTGACAAGCTTGACCCCGTTGATATCCCCGATCATGACGGAGAGGGGAAGGAACTCTTCCCGATCAAGCCGATTCATTTCCGATTCCAGGAACCGGCGGTTATAGATACCGGTGAGGTGGTCATGGTTGTTGAGGTACAGGATTTCCTCTTCCTTTTTCTTGCGGTCCGTAATATCGATAATCAGACCCTCCAGGGCTTCCACGTTTCCGTTTTCATCGTAGACCGCCTGTCCCTGCTCCAGAACCCATTTTATTTCACCGGAAGCGGTTATGATCTCGTATTCTTCCGACAGCTTCGTTCTATTTTTTACGATACTGACCCATTTCTCCCATAAAAACTGGCGGTATTTTGGAACAATCAGCTCGTTGAAGGAAATATCCCTGTTGTGAAGGAGGCTTGCGGAGTGGTATCCGGTCAATTCCAGGCAGCCCTCCGATACGAAAAGCATGGTCCATTCCTCATCATATCGGCAGCGATAGGCCATGCCCGGCAAATTGGAAAGCAGTACTAAATAGCTTCTTTCCCTTTCCCGCAGATCCTTTTCCGCCCTGACCCGTTCGGTAATGTCCTCCACGATGCACAAATAGTCATCGGATTCTCTGTTCATGTTCAGCGCCGCCACCGTGACATTGCACCATACGATGCTGCCGTCGGGCTTGATGTACCGCTTTTCAAGGTTGTAGCCGCTTATTTCTTCATTCTTGAATTTTTCATACAGCGGAAGCTCTGTCTGGAGATCCTCCGGGTGGGTAAAGCTTTCCCAGCCTATGGCTATGATTTCCTCCGCACCCCGCCCTACAATCTTTTCATACATGGCGTTGTGATCGAGAGAACTGCTGCTGTTGATCGATATCCCAACGGGCGACTGTTCGAAAACGGTGCGAAAAAGCTCCTCCTCCTCCAAGATCCTTTCATTGGCCTCCGACAGCTTACGTTTTTCCTCCTTCAAGGATATATTGATATGTAAAACCGCCATCAGGGACAGGTATAACAGGACAATGCAGACGGCGATCAGAGTTGCCTGCGTGGTGATACTGACAGGCTTTTTGTACCAGTGCTCCGGAGCATAATCGATTCCCATGACAGCAATGACCTTGCCAGAAGAATCTTTCATGGGGACCATCACGCTGACCCATGTGCCCCAGCGGTCTGTGCTGGCAGCCACAACCGTTTCCCCTTCCCTGAAAGCCCGCAGGGTTCCCTCGTCCACCTCGGTGTATTCCATGCCCGGAGGCGAATAATCCTTGGAACCTACCGTCGCGGAATCTGCCGCAAAGTATATTTTGTCTCCCTTTTGCATGAAAATATAGGCGAATTGAACCTCCTGATGGGCGGATACAATCTTTTCCAGGCTCCTTTTTGTTTCGATAAACTCCCTCTTGAACACGTCGTCCGCGCTGGCGGAAAGGCTTTCGATACTGGCGTTTTCCAGGCCCGCTTCCGCTACGGAGGCCAGTGTCAGAGCTTCCTCGCTTGTCTCGGCTAAAGCTTGAAGCCAAATGCCCCGGATCATTAAGGCACAAATTATAAGTACGAAAAGAAAAGAGACAAAAAAGAATTGTTTCTCCCTCTTTGATTCTCCAATTATCGTTTTTATAACGCTTCTTACTTTCGTCATCAAATTCTCCTGTATCCGGTATGGCGCCGTTTTCTACAGTTTACCCCAAGATATGACAAGATTCAACACTTCCTTGATAAATAAAAGAAAACCGTATGTATCCTTGGAGCGATTGTGGTATGATAATAGGGCACAATATTTTACAGGAGGTCCCATGCTTATATTGAAAAAAACCTTACTGGTCGTTGCCGCTTTTCTGATCAACGGTATGGCGATCAGTCTCTTTATTCTGGCTGGTTTCGGTCTTGACTCCATCAGCGTGTTCTCGGCGGGTCTGGCAAATGTGTTTCACACCACGGTGGGTATGGCCAGTCTCGGCTTTTATTTTGCCGTAATCATTGTTACTTTTTTTGTGGACCGCCGATATATCAGCGTTGCAACGGTGCTCTCACTGATCATTGTGGGGCCCTCCATCGACATGTTCGTGAAGGTTTTCACCTTTGTGGTAACCCCGGAATCCGTGCTGATCGTCAGAATCGTGTTTTTCATCATCGCTTATCTCACCCTTGCTTTTGCCATTGCGCTGTACCTTTCCGTACAGTTTGGCATATCGGCGGCCGACATGATCCCCATCATCGTCTCCGAACGAACAAAGAAACAATTTCGCTGGTGCAAGGTTGCCTTTGATATTGCGGTGATATTGATCGGAATATTGTTGGGAGGCGCCTTCGGAATCGGCACCATCATTGTGGGATTGATCACCGGTCCGACCATTCAGTTCTTCCGGAAGAATCTCGAAAAAAGAATCCGGCTATAATATCAGAAACTCAGTCCATTGGGGAAGGGAGGCTGCAGAAAATGAAAACAACAACCAAACAGAAGGGCATCCTGCTGATGCTGCTTTCCGCTCTTCTGTTTTCCACTATGCAGGTCATTATCAATATTACGGGAGCCCGGATCCCCCTCATGGAGCAGGTATTCTTCCGCAACATTGTCAGTCTTGTCCTCTGCTTTGTGATCATCAGAAGGCACGGCCTTTCCATGTTCGGACCGAGAAAATATCAGCCATTGCTTTTTATGCGTTCAATTTTCGGCCTTCTGGGGCTTGTTTCCCTGTTCTATGCCGCTTCCCGTGCCGCCCAGGCCGATGTGACAATCCTGAGCAAGCTCTCCCCGTTTTTGATCACCCTCTTTGCATTTCTTTTCCTGAAGGAAAAAATCGCAAGGATTCAGATACCCGCGCTGCTGATCGCGTTCAGCGGGGCATTTTTGGTGGCGAATCCATCCTTCCACTCCAATGTGCTCCCTCTCTTTCTGGCGTTTATGTGCGCGATTTTTTCCAGCGTGTCCTACACCCTGTTGGCTTATTTCAAGGATAAGGTGGATGCGGTCACCGTCATCATGCACTTTTCCACCTTCTGTTCCGTGGTGTCCCTCCCCTTCTTTGCGCTGGACATGACCCTGCCAAGCCCAAAAGATTTTCTCTTACTTCTGCTCATGGGCACCTTCGGAGGCTTCGGTCAAATCGCCCTTACCTATGCCTATCGCATGGCACCGGTATCCGAGGTCAGCATTTACAACTACTCCGGCATTTTGTTCTCCATGCTTCTGGGTTATGTGATCCTGGGGGAAACCGTTCCCTATACCTCGCTGCTCGGGGGGGCGCTGGTCGTACTCGCTTCGCTGCTCACCTACCGGTATTCCCGCCATCCAGTAGAATAATTCCGCAAATATTTTTGCGATTTTTGTCGCAGTTGAATCCTTAGTGTGAAATTAAGACGGGAAAAATAAAGAAAATAAAAAAATAAGAGTGACCTCATATGTTATGATGTTAATAACGACAAAAACATAGATAACGGAGGCACTCTTATGAAAAATAGTATAACTGAAATTGTCGGATTAATCACTAGGAGTTTTGAGGAAAACTTTGAAAAATTATTGATTGAAAAGAAAGACATCTCCGAATTTGTGATCGAGATCAAGAAAGCACTTGATCAGGCCGGAGCGATCTTGACGAAGGAAGCATTGGAAATGATGGATTCTCTTGTGAAAAGTGATTCCCGCAGGAAGCAGAACTGGTATGTTCATGAGAGCAAGAAACCGAATACCCTTGCAACCATATTCGGAGAAGTAAATTATCAAAGAACCTACTACAAGCATAAGAGAGAAACCGAATATCGGTATTTATCGGATGAACTGATGGGAATCGATGCATACGACAAGATGGATGTCTCCTTGAAAGCAAAGTTGATTGAGGAGGCGATTGAAACTCCATACGCAAGAAGCGGCAGGAAAGCTACCGAGACGCTTGAAATCTCAAGTCAGAGTGTGATGAATGCCATACGGGAACTAGGCCCTGTCAGCAATGACGATGTGAGAATTACAAGATCAAAAGAAACCCCGAAAGTCCTCTACATCGAAGCAGATGAGGACCATGTAGCCCTTCAGAGCGGAGGCTGTGCAGAACCAAAGCTGGTGTATGTACATGAAGGGCGGGTACAGATCGGGGGAAACAGGTGGAAACTACAGAATCCAAGATATTTCGGGGGAATGTACAAGGAACCGGAAGAACTCTGGAACGAGGTGGCAAGCTACATTGATCAGGCGTATGAGTATGATCAAATCGAAAAAATATACTTGTCCGGTGATGGTGCAAGCTGGATTAAAGCAGGAGCAGCCATCATCAACAAGAGCATCTTTGTGCTCGACCGGTATCATCTGAACAAAGCAATAAAGACAGCAGGATCACATATTGAAAATGCAGAAAGAGAGATCTGGAGAGCCATCAAAAGAGAAGATAAAGAATACTTAAAAATCGTATTTGAAACCATCAAGGATGCGACAGAGGCAGAGACAAAAGCACAAGCAGTGAAAGAATCAAAGACCTACATCATGAATCATTGGGAAAACATCAAGCATCACTATTCCAAGGATTATTCCGGCTGCAGTGCCGAAGGACACATCAGTCATATCTATTCCGACCGTCTCAGCTCCAGGCCGCTTGGATGGAGCCGCGAGGGAGTCGATCAGATGGCAAGACTAAGAGTATTTGCTGCAAACAGGGGCAATCTGTTTCAGCTGGCATTAAGAAAGAAACAGGAACGAATCAGAGAAGCAAGAATAATTGAACTGGATTTAAAAGTATGCAGGAAAAAGATGCGAAAAGTTAGCGGAGAAACAATTGGCAACCTGCCTGCTCTTAATTCTGGAAAGCGTACTCAATTGGCACTAGCATTACGAGCGTTTCGAGGGATTTAATACACAGACTTTTGACTATGGGGAAACTCTAGCTTTATTTTTCCCGTCCTAACTTGACGCGATC
>JAEZLP010000063.1 GCA_023415235.1 Bacillota bacterium | reverse complement strand
AAGAGGCTCAGAATTTAGGTATCAGCACGGTTTATCAGGAGATAACCCTTTGCCCTAATCTTACAGTCGCCGAGAATATGTTTATCGGGCGGGGCAATTACTGTTTTGTAAACTGGCGCTCTATGGAGAAGAAGACGACAGAGATACTTGCCAGACTTAATATCCCGGCAAGAGCCACTCAGCAGCTTGACACCTGCTCGCTGGCCGTACAGCAAATGGTAGCCATCGCCCGTTCTGTGGATATGGACTGCAAAGTACTTATATTAGACGAGCCGACATCTTCGCTGGACGAACACGAGGTTGCAAAGCTTTTCTCGCTTATGCGCGAACTGAAGTCCCGCGGTGTAAGCATCATCTTTATAACGCATTTCCTTGAACAGGTATACGAGGTATGCGACAGGATAACCGTTTTGCGTAACGGCGAGCTCATAGGAGAGTATGAAATAAAGGATCTGACGCGCGTACAGCTCATTTCAAAGATGATGGGTAAAGAGCTTGACGACATTTCAGCGCTGCAAAATCGACCATTACATGACAATGCGGGTAACACGCCTGTTTTCGAGGCGTTTGGGTTGTCAAGCACGGATGCAAAAGCGTTTGACTTTAAAATTCACAAGGGAGAAGTAAACGGTTTTACCGGGCTTCTGGGCTCCGGCCGCAGCGAAAGCGTACGCGCAATATTCGGCGCTGATAAAATTACCGGCGGCAGGGTGAAGATAAAAGGTAAAAACGTTAAAATATCAAAACCAAAGGACGCCATGAAGCATGGCATCGGATATCTGCCCGAGGACAGAAAGCAGGACGGTATCATTGAGGACTTGTCCGTGCGTGAAAATATTATACTTGCATTGCAGGTTATGAAGGGCTTTTTTAAGCCGTTTTCCAAACTAACGGCGGAAGCATTCGCAGATGAGTACATCAAATTATTAGGGATAAAAACTCCGTCTACGGATACGCCCATAAAATCACTTTCGGGCGGTAATCAGCAAAAGGCAATACTTGCACGCTGGCTGCTCACAAATCCAAAGTATCTTATATTGGACGAACCGACGCGCGGTATTGACGTCGGTACAAAAGTCGAAATACAAAAGCTTGTGCTAAAGCTCGCCGAAGAAGGTGTCAGCGTTACGTTTATTTCTTCCGAAATAGAGGAGATGCTTCGCACTTGTTCGCGGCTCATTGTTATGCGGGATCGTAAAATAGTGGGTGAACTCAAGGGCGAGGATATGACGCAAGCCAAAATTATGCACACTATAGCGGGGGAGGCGGCTCAAAATGGCTAAGGTTTTAAAGAAATTTGCGAGATCTCAATTGGCCGTCCCGTTGTTTGCGCTTTTTCTGCTTATTGTTTTTAATTTAATCAGGGATATCAGCTTTTTTTCTTTAACAGTTACAGCCAACAACGATGGGAACACCGTTCTATCAGGCAATATTATCAGTATACTAAACGGCGCGTCTGAGCTCGCAATCCTGGCAATCGGTATGACGCTCGTAACAGCATCGTCGAAAGGACAGGATATCAGCGTTGGCGCGGCGGCGGCAATAGCGGGCAGCGTCTTTGTCAGCGTGCTTCGCGCGAATGAAATTACGCTGCCGATTATTCTTGTAGCCTTTCTGGCAAGCTGCATAGTTGCGGTTATGTTCGGCGCATTCAACGGCACATTGGTCGCCATATTCAAGATTCAGCCGATGATTGCGACATTAATACTGTTTACTACCGGACGCTCTATAGCGTATTGGATAAACGGCGGGGCAACGCCTACGGTTGAGAGCCCGCTGCTGGGTTATATCGGAAGCTTTATTCCGGGCATACCCATACCCACACCCATAATTATCGTAATAGTATTCGGGTTATTGGTATGGCTTATCTTAAGGTTCACTAATTTAAGGTTATACACGCAAGCGGTCGGAATCAACGAAAAATCCGCCCGCTTAAACGGAATCAACGCAGTCTGGATAAAGCTGTTGTCATTTATGATACTGGGCGTTTGCGCAGCTATTTCGGGCGCTATCAATGTCAGCAGAATAGGGCTAATAAACCATGAAAAGCTCCTTATGGATATTGAAATGGACGCTATTCTGGCTGTCGCCATAGGAGGTAATTCCCTGGGCGGCGGAAAATTCAGCCTGGCCGGTTCAGTGATAGGCGCATACATCATTCAGGCGCTCACGATCACGCTTTATGCCATGAAGGTTCCTTCGACAGCGATAAAAGCCTACAAGGCAATTGTAATAATAGCTATCGTTGTACTTAGTTCGCCGATTGTAAAAGAATATGCCCTTAAGATGCGCGATAAGCTGTTTAAAAAACCGACGCAAATAGCGGAGATTCAACAGGAAAATTACACAAGCGGCGGTAAAAGCTTATAAGGTAATTGTTAATATAGCCATTGTTGTAATCGGTTCGCCCATTTGAAAAATTACCCCCTTAAAGCTTAAACAATAAGCTGTTAAAAAACCGACGGAAATGACGGAGAATATGTAATATGACAAGTAATAAAAGGTTAGTTGCCGGCATACCGGGTAGAAAACGCAGAGAGCCAATTTCCAACACCAATCTGCTACTTACAATAACGATTTGCATCTTTATTGGCATGTACGCGCTGGCCATGCTTATCTGGGGCGGCGGTTTCTTGAATCCTCAGCAGTTCCTTGATATTTTCAATAATAATGCGTTTTTGATTGTGCTTTCCTGCGGACTGACTATAGTAATGGTAGCGGGCGGCATAGATATTTCGGTGGGAGGCATAACCGCGCTGGTAACAATGGCTTGCGTTGTTTATCTGGAAGACCAGGGCGGCAGCTTAATAGGCTCGATGGGCTTGGCTTTGGGTATAGGGATAGCGTTCGGCCTGATTCAGGGAACACTAATATCATATTTGGACATACAGCCCTTTATTGTTACTTTGGCGGGCATGTTCTTTGCAAAAGGAATGACAACCATAGTCAGCGTTGATCCGCGTACAGCGACGCATGAAGCCTTTGTAGCCCTTAAGCAGTTCCGTATCGAGATACCGGGCGTCGGGTATTATGGAAAAACCGGAAATTTTATTCCCGCCAAAATCGAGCTCGGCGTAATAATAGCTATTGCAATAGTATTAGCTGTAT
>JAEZLP010000059.1 GCA_023415235.1 Bacillota bacterium | reverse complement strand
AGTTATACTATTTTTCATAAGAGTGCCTCCGTTATCTATGTTTTTGTCGTTATTAACATCATAACATATGAGGTCACTCTTATTTTTTTATTTTCTTTATTTTTCCCGTCTTAATTTTACACTAAGCTTACACGTTTCGGAAAGCGGAATGTGTTGACAGTATCTTTATTTCAGAAGACGTTGACGCTATCTTTGTGAATTGATAGAATAAATTTCCGGAATCCGGAAGAATTTTGCTCTATCGGTGAGTGAAAACACTGTAGAGATACGAATAGATATATGAAAGACGTTTTTCAAATATTACAGAAGGGGACGAGGAAGTTCAGAATGAAGCAAATCAACGAAAAACAAATCCTGAAGGCGTTGAAGGATACTCCGGGAGAAGGCATTGCAATGGCTCTGGATACTTTCGGGGGCCCGGTCAAGACGATCTGCAGGAATATTCTGTTCGATTGCAGCCAGGAGGACGTCGAGGAAGCGGTTGCGGACAGCTTTGTAGAACTGTGGAAATCCATTGGGCGTTTCAGGGATGATGGAGAGTATTCTCTAAAAAGTTATTTATACGGGATTGCCCGTCATACTGCTCTCGATAAGCGAAGAAAACTGAAAAAGGAAGCAGGAACGCTCCCGGTGGAAGAATTGATCATAGAAGCAGATATCGATCTGGAGTCGGATTACGCCCGAAAGCTCAACGAAAGCATCCTCCACCATTCCCTGAGCAGCATGGAGGAACCTATACGGTCCATTTTTATTCTGAGGTATTTCTATTTTGCGAAGGTTGCCGACATTGCCGGCCGACTGGGATTAACCCGCAAGGCAGTCGAGAATCATTTATACAGGGGAAAAAGCCGGCTGAAGCTGGAATTGACGGAGAGGGGGATCCGGTATGAATAACAGAAATGACACGAGTCAAAATAAAGGGGATTATAGAATAGATGAAATGTTCCGCGAGATTTACGAGACGGAAACCATTAGTATGGCGGACGGATCGGAGCTTTTGCAGGAAGGACTGACGGAGGAAGAGAAGGCTAGGATTCTCAGCATTGCACTGAGAAAGATGGATCAGGAGGCTCCGGTTCAAATCGCTCCGCCTGTCATAGCGCCGGCGGGTCCGGTCAGGAGGAAGAACCGAAGGATCCTTATCGCGGCCCTGGTCGCCGTGTGCGCTTTTGCAGGAACTGCATTTGCGGCCGAGGTTTTTCAATGGGATGCCCGCCTGTCAAACTATTTTGGAATTGAAGAAGAAGACGGCGCGGCACTTTCCGGCAGCGGTATGAATGTTGGTGTCGGCGCGGAAAACGGAGGAGTGACCATTGAAGCGGTGCAGACCATAGGGGACGGCAACAACATGTATATTCTGCTTGATGTGACTGCTCCCGAGGGGCAGAAGCTCGATCCGCAGTCAAGTTTTGAAATGATTTATCTCCGGGTGGACGGAGCCACCAGCATGGGATACAGTTGTAATATCATCGAGGATGACAATCCTGATGATAATAGGGCGACCTTTCTTTTTGCCATGGAAGCCAACAAGAAAATCAATGATAAGTCCATCAGCATAGAGTTTGTAAATCTACGGCACTACGTTCCGGACATCGGGGAGATGGTGATTGATCAAGAGGGATCATGGAAGCTGGAATGGAAATTGAATTATGAGGACAAAGCGATTGCTTTTCCAATCGGAAAAGAGCTGTTGATTGAAGGAGAATCCGTGGAGGTGGATTCCATATCCATCTCGCCCATCGCATTAAACATTGAGATCCGAGGTGACTACATCGAGGAATCCGACGCTGCTCCGAGGGAACCCGGGGAAGGCGATTTGATCCAGATTACCGCAATCAA
This sequence comes from Bacillota bacterium, assembly GCA_023415235.1. Lineage (GTDB taxonomy): Bacteria > Bacillota > Clostridia > Peptostreptococcales > Anaerovoracaceae > Anoxybacterium. Next base: position 10,763 of record JAEZLP010000059.1, on the reverse strand, counting down.
CCTGAAGGACGGAACCGTACTGACCGAGCAGGATGCCGCCTCGTGGGGCTGCTCAATCAGAGGCAAGGAAATGATCCTCAACATGCAGATGCAAAAGCTGCTGGACGTAGACCAAATCAAAAGCGTGACGTTGAACGACACGGAGTTTGAGTTGCAGTAAAATGAGCTTGCCGTAAGAGAAATGCCGGCATGGTAAAAGCCATGAGGGGAAAGCTGGCACGAATAAAAATACGAAAGGAAAGAATATCGGAGGATATTCTTTCCTTTTTTTCTTTCGGAGAGAGAAGAAAAGTGATATGATAATCGTAATTTCAGAAGATGGGACAGGAGGAAAACAAATGACACGATTTCTCATTGAAGATGAATTCTGGGCACTTTTTCCACAGGCTCGGATCGGAGTGGTGTTATGCCATGATATGGACAATACGGGCGGAGACACGGAAAAATATGAAAGAATGCTTCGACAGGCTGAGGAGGAGGCACATAAATATTTCGAACAAGAGGAGTTCAGCAGCAATCCTGTGATAGCAGTATGGAGAGAGGCTTTCCGAAAATTCAAAACCAAGAAAGGGGCAAGAGCTTCTATTGAAGCACTTTTGAAGAGGGTCCAGAATGGAGGACGGATCGGAAACATCAATCCTCTTGTTGATATTTACAATTCCATATCGCTGAAATACGGGCTGCCCTGCGGCGGAGAGGATATGGACACTTTTTCCGGAGACCTGCGCCTGACGACAGCGGACGGATCGGAACCGTTTGTACCTCTGGGAGAAGAGGAAAATTTACCGCCGTATGAAGGAGAAATCGTATATAAGGATGACGCCGGCGCGGTGTGCAGGTGCTGGAACTGGCGGGAGTCTTCGAGAACGATCCTGACGGAGAAAACAAAAAATGCATTTCTGTGTATTGAGTCGATCGACGAGGGGAGGCGGAATATTCTGGACGCTGCGCTGGCAGACCTGGCTGGGCTTGCGGCGGAACACCTGGGCGGCAGAGTGACAACTTGGATATTGGATCAGGACAACAGGGAAATACGAATTCTATGATGAAATGATGGGAGAAAATTATGATCAGCGTGAAAAAATGGGGAGAGTATCTGGGAAAGGACATTTTCCATTATACTCTGGAGAATTCAAAAGGTATGAAAGTTGGCCTGACGAATTTCGGATGCGCCGTGACCTCCATCGTGTATGACGGGATCGATGTGGCTCTGGGTTTTGACAATCCGGACGGATATATCGGTCAGACCTGTTATCTCGGCGTGGTCGTAGGACGGTGCGCCAACCGGATCAGAGGAGGGCTGTTCGAGCTCGACGGAAAACAATATCAGGTCGGAAAGAATCTTGGCAATAATCATCTTCACGGAGGCTTTACAGGGTTTGACAAGGTGGTATGGGATGTGGAGGAGGAAAACCGCGACGAAAACAGTGTATGCTTTTCCTACTTCAGCAAGGACGGTGAGGAAGGCTATCCCGGAAATCTTACCGCAAGGGTGACATATACCCTGAAGGAGGACTGCGGCTTGAAAATCGACTATGAAGCCACAACCGACCAGGCTACCGTCATTAACCTTGCCAATCATACCTATTTTAATTTATCGGGGCATGGCGCAGGTTCCATCGAAAACCAGCAGATCAGGATTTGCTCGGATCATTTCCTGGAAACAGACGCGGAGAATGTCCCAACGGGAAGAATCGTTCCGGTTGCCGGTACGCCCTTTGATTTCAGAGAGTTTCACCGGATTGGGGAGCGGATAGGTTCGGAAGACGTTCAATTGCAATATGGCGGGGGATACGACCACAACTGGAACCTGGATCAGGAGAAATCAGAAGGGCTGAAGCTGGCGGCGGAGGCTCTGGATACGAATACCAACATACGGATGCAGGTTTATACCACCAAGCCGGGAATCCAGTTTTATTCCGGCAACTCGCTGAATGAAAAGAACACAGGCAAAGAAGGGGCTGTCTACGGATGGCGCTGCGGCTTTTGTCTCGAGACACAGAATTGGCCGGATGCGATTCATCACCCCGGCTTCCCCTCTCCGATTCTGCTTTCCGGGCAGGTGTACCGCCATACCACAATCTACCGGTTCCAGGGCAGATAGAGGGAGTATGACCGGCTCTGGCTCAGAGGAGACAAAAGAACGGATGTATCAAAACAGCATTCCGTGTAATACTAATGAAAGAAAGCCAAGAGGAAAGGAGGCGATGCCATGAATAACGAAAAAGCCAATAGGTTGATCAGGGAGAAAAGTCCATATCTGCTGCAGCATGCCCATAATCCCGTGGATTGGTTTCCATGGGGTGAAGAGGCGTTTGCGAAGGCAAAAGCGGAAGACAAGCCGATCTTTTTATCTATTGGCTATTCGTGACTGGCAAGCCGACCTGCCATTGGTGTCATGTCATGGCCCACGAATCCTTTGAGGATGAAGAGGTAGCCCAGGTTCTGAACCGGGATTATGTGTCCATCAAAGTAGACAAAGAGGAGAGGCCGGATATCGACTCGGTTTACATGGCTGTTTGTCAGGGACTTACGGGCAGCGGTGGATGGCCGTTGACGATCATCATGTCTCCTGATCAGAAGCCTTTCTTCGCCGGGACCTATTATCCCAGAACAAGCCGGTATCACGTTCCGGGAATTCTGGATATTCTCGACGCTGTAACGAAGGAATGGAAGAACAACAAAGAATCTCTGCTGAAAACCGGGGATAAGATTGTCTCCGTTCTGGATTCCAGAATACAGCAGCGAAAACAGGAATGGAACAGATCCCAGGCCGACGGAAAAACGCCGAGGCTGAAAAAGGATCTCATTGACGAAGCCAGAGAAGCGCTTTATCAAAGCTTTGACAATTGGTACGGAGGTTTCGGGAGCAGCCCCAAATTCCCGTCTGCGCACAATCTCATGTTTTTGTTGCGCTGCTTCAAGCTGCAAAAAGAGGAGCATGCGCTGGAAATTGTGGAAAAAACCCTGCAGCAGATGTATCGGGGCGGGATTTTTGATCATATCGGCTATGGCTTTTCCAGATACTCCACTGATGACAAATGGCTTGTGCCGCATTTTGAAAAGATGCTCTATGATAACGCGCTGCTTGTCATGGCCTATCTGGAAGGATATCAGATTACTAACAATGCGCTTTACAAATCAGTTGCAATGAAAACCCTCAGCTATATTGCCAGAGAAATGACAGGGCTCGAGGGAGGGTTTTATTCGGCTCAGGATGCGGACAGTGATGGGGAGGAAGGGAAGTACTACGTCTTTACTCCCGATGAAATTTTAAATCTGCTTGGGAACGAGGACGGGGAAGCCTTTAATCAGTTTTTCGACATTACCGAACAGGGCAATTTTGAAGGGAGAAATATACCCAATCTGATAAAGACCAAGGACTATGATCCGATCCCTGACGCTTTGCGGAAAAGGATCCCCGAGCTCTATGAATACCGGCTTGACAGAACGAGCCTTCATAAGGACGACAAGATCCTGACCTCTTGGAATTCATTGATGATCGCAGCCTATGCAAAAGCGTATAAGGCTCTGGGCGAGAATAAATATTTGCTTGCCGCGGAACGGGGGGCGGCTTTTCTATCCGAGTATATGACTAGAGAAGACGGAAAGCTTTCGGTGAGCTTCCGGGAAGGAACCGTTGCGGGAATCGGAACCCTCGACGATTACGCCTTTACGATCTGGGCATTCCTGGAGCTGTATGAAGCAACCCTTGATCAGGAATATCTCCAAAGGGCGGAGCAGCTTTGCGTATTGATGAAGAACGGCTTTTTGGATCAAGGAGGCAACGGCTTCTTTTTAACCGATAAGGATTCGGAAGCCTTGATTTTCAGACCGAAGGAGACCTATGACGGAGCAATGCCTTCCGGGAACTCGGCGGCTGCTTATGTTTTGATCAAGCTTTATAAACTGACAGGAATGGAGGAGTATCATGAGCTGGGATTAAAGCAGCTGGCATTTCTTTCAGACCAGGCGGCGCACCACCCGGCGGGCCATTGTTTCACCATGATGGCGCTCATGATGGAAATCTACCGGGAAGGCTTTCTCTGTGAAAACGGCGTCTGCACATAATTTAAAAGGAAAGGAACCGGCATGGGGCCGGTATAATATAGGGAATTGGCATGGAACAATGGATCTACATACTTGTCATATGGAATATCATCACCTTTCTCCTGATGGCAATTGATAAATGGAAAGCAGTCCGGGGCAAATGGAGAATCAGCGAGTCCGCTTTGCTGACATGCGCTTTCGCCATGGGCGGCATCGGTGCGGTATTGGGTTCGCTGATATTCCGTCATAAGACGCGTAAATGGAAATTCCGGATACTATTGCCCGTTGCGCTTCTTTTTAATCTTTCCCTGGTCTTTCTAATCTGGTATTATCTTCTATAACAAGTCAGTATTATTCAATATTTCGGAGGGAACATACATGCTGAAAGAAGGAATGAAAGCACCGGACTTTACGTTAAATGACGTGGCCGGAAAACCCGTCAGTCTGTCGGATTACAGAGGCAAGAAGGTGGTCGTCTATTTTTATCCCAAAGACAACACCCCCGGTTGTACAAAACAAGCCTGCACCTTCAAGGAGGCTTACGACGGTTTTCGCGACGATGATATCGTCGTGATCGGCATCAGCAAGGACAGCAGCGAGTCTCACAGGAAATTTGCCGAAAAGTATGAACTGCCGTTCATATTACTGTCAGACCCAGATTTGACTGCGATTCAGGCTTATGACGTCTGGAAGGAAAAGAAGCTTTACGGAAAGACCTCTATGGGTGTAGTCCGCGCCACCTATGTAATTGATGAAGATGGAGTCATTATCAAGGTTTTCGAAAAAGCCAAGCCGGATACCAATGCTTATGATATTCTGGAGTTCCTCGGGGAATAAAATAGCCCCTTGCATGATGAAACAGGCTGTCTGATCTCTTCTGAGGCGTATATGCGCTGTGTTGGAAACATCCGTTTCAAAATGCCGGCGCATTCTTGCCTCTCAGTACCGATGGCGGTAAGTTCCGTGACCGCAGCCTATTTCAAGGGGCAGGGTATCTTTTTATTACTGTTGGCATATTTTCTGCTCCGATGCTGGAAGGAAAATTATTAAACTTCTCACTGGTAATTATATGAACAATGCGTCAGAAATGTGATATAATGTAGCCACGAAATGAGGAAGACGTTATTCGCTTGAAGAAAGGGAAACGTTCCTATGAGACGTGGTATTTTTTTATTTGTCGCGCTTCTAGCACTGCTTCCATCCATTGTGATCGGTGGGATTTTAATCTACAGCGCGCAGACGACAATTAAAAGCGAGAAACAGGGGGCCCTGGCCTCTACCGTGCATTTTATGGATTTACATCTGGAAAGATTCTACAATCACCTGGTTTCGGATATTCAGAAGAAAGCGGAAATGCCGGTGATTCGAAATGCTATGACCGCCGGGAGCGCCGTTTTATCAGAAGCTCCGGGCCGGCAGGAGCAGATCAGGGATCTGGTGTTGGAATCGGTAGGCTTTCCAATGGTGGGAGGGGCACTGATCGATTCCGAGGGCGAGGTGATGCTTTCGACACGAGCGGAGGAAACGGGCCTGAAACTGGACAAGACGGAACTGTTTCAACGAATAATAAACGGGGAGGCTTCCTATGTTGGATGGCTAACAGACATCCATAATACGGTAAGTATTGAGATAGCCGTTCCGATCTATGATGATGGCAATATAACCGGAATTCTGCGTCAGAATGTGGATATTGATATTGTGAGAGAATACATGGACAAGGTCAACGATGATAAGGGACGAATTTCCTTTCTTATCCGAAGGGACGGAACCATGTTTTATGAAGGGAACGAAGACAGCCCTGCACTGTTATATCATGAATACCAAAGCAGCAATTCGTTGGAGAAGCTGGTTGCCGATTATGAAGCAAACCGTCTTGAAAAGCAGAGCGGCTTCGTTGAGTTCAGCAATAAGGGAATTGAATATATCGGAGCCTATGAGTCGGTGGAGCCTCTCGGCTGTATCGCTGTTGTCGCCATTGAAAAAAGCAGTCTGTTCGAGAATGTGAAGATGCTGAAAACGCTGCTAACGGCAGCGATCATGTTGCTGTTTTCTCTTGCTGCGGTCTTTTGTTATAATATCTACCGAATTCATATGAAGCCTTTTAAAGTAATAAACGACGCTCTTAACAGAATATCGAGCGGGGATCTAACCGCCCGGTGCCATTATAAAGGCCTTCGTGAATTTGAGAAGATATGCGAAAATGTAAACAATCTAGCGGAAAGACATCAGAAAAATGAAAAGGAGCTGCGCCTGGCGTCCCGTGTGGACAGCCTGACTCGTCTTCCCAACTGGACCGCGATCTATGAGCTTTTGGACATCCTTCTTTACAAGCATCCGAACCAGGCATTGATTCTCTTTGATGTGGAAGGCTTTAAGGAGATCAATGACAATCTTGGATATGATATTGGTGATAGAATCCTGATCGAGGTCGGTGACATCCTGAGAAAGCTGCCTCAGCATGTATGCTATCCATCACGGCTTGGAGGAGCGGAATTTCTCGTGTTCGTGACGAACTGGACTGCACCCAGGTACCCCGAAATGATCGCTGAAAAGATTATTAAGGAGATTGAGGGCATTCGCTTCATTGATGAAGTTCATGTGGATATCAACGTCAGTGTCGGGATCGTATATACGAAGGATGAAAAGGCTGACAAAAAGAAGATGATCAGATACAGCAAAGCGGCAATGCACAAGGCGAGGCTGTCGGGCAGAAACCACTTTGATATCCATTATCCGATCAATCACAAGGAATGATTGGACGGTCTGGAAAGAACTGTATCGCCATTGTCGTATCACTCCGACCAATTACTGGAAATAACAAATTCCGACGATTTTAACCTGAAAAACTGCTTGACATAGGTGGTCTGAAATGGTACTATCTTACTTGCGACATGTTTATGTCCGCTTGAAATGTGGCGGTGTAGCTTAGTTGGCTAGAGCGTCCGGTTCATACCCGGAAGGTCGGTGGTTCGACTCCACTCGCCGCTACCACATTTTATCAAAGAATGGTTTTTGCAATATGGGCGCATAGCTCAGCTGGGAGAGCACCTGCCTTACAAGCAGGGGGTCATAGGTTCGAGCCCTATTGCGCCCACCATGTTGCGGTCCGGTAGTTCAGTTGGTTAGAATGCCAGCCTGTCACGCTGGAGGTCGTCGGTTCGAGCCCGATCCGGATCGCCATTAAAAAAAACCGTGGTGGGTGTAGTCAAGTGGTTAAGACACAGGATTGTGGCTCCTGCACTCGTGGGTTCGAATCCCATCACCCACCCCATATATAAAAAAATCATATAAAACACTAAAGCCACACAACATTGGGGTATCGCCAAGCGGTAAGGCAATGGACTCTGACTCCATCATTCGAAGGTTCGAATCCTTCTACCCTAGCCAACAGGGAAAATGCGCGTGTTTCGCGGCACGCGCATTTCATTCCCAAACATATGGCGACATAGCCAAGTGGTAAGGCAGAGGTCTGCAAAACCTTTATTCCCCAGTTCAAATCTGGGTGTCGCCTCCAGAACTGAAATACCAACGTTTATAGAGATATAGATGTTGGTATTTTTATTTGTTTTTACCTTTGCGGATAAAGGTCTGTAAAGAAAGGGAAAGGTGAAAACAATGGCGAAAAGAATCATCAAATTCGACGAATCACAAGAGAAAAGCATAAAGGAAATGATTTCAGAGTAAAGACGCCATGGCCTGGGCAGTCGAGAAAGGCATTGTGACAGGCTCGGATAACGGTTTGAATCCAAAGAATAAAGCTTCTCGTGCGCAGGTGGATGACCTCCAGAAGTTAGACTTTTTTAAAGCGTAGTGAAATCATTTCATAGTATCGTACAATGTAAGCATAGATTTAATTGCATTAGCAATGGACATCTATGCTTCATTTTTTTATGATTGATTTGATTGGTCTACGATTAAAAAATTTGAGATATTATACCGGTACACAAAGTGTTGATTAGCATACCTGCCAACCATTCGATTAAGTAGCTTTATTATAAAAGTCTTATAGAGTTAAATACAGCTGATTTTTTTGGGCTAAAAAATAAATGATGGAATGGGAAAAAGCCCAAAATTAAGAAATAATTACGGGATAAATTTTAAAATACAGAATAAATTAGCGATATTTGGCAAAACCTTGACATATTTTGCGGTTATGGTAGTATGTAGAAAAAAGACGAATCATTGGAGGTGTCAACATGATTATTGGTATTCCTAAGGAAATTATGCACGGTGAGAACAGAGTTTCAGCAACGCCTGAAACCGTTGAAAAGCTGGTTAAGGACGGTGCAACTGTACTAGTCGAGAAATCTGCCGGAGAAGGCTCTTTTTTCAGCGATGAGCAGTATAAAGCCGCAGGCGCGCAGCTGATCGACGACGTTGCAGACCTGTATGAAAAGGCGGAGGTGATTCTCAAGGTAAAGGAGCCGCAATTCAATACACAGAAGAATCTGAGTGAAATCGACTTGATGCACAAGGGGCAGTACCTGATTACCTTTATTCATCCAGCTGCTCCGGTCAACCATGAAATGGTAAAGAAGATGGCGGAAAAAGGCGTGATCGGTTTAACTCTGGATGGGGTGCCTCGTATTTCCAGGGCTCAGAACATGGATGCCCTTACCTCTATGAGCACCTGCGCCGGCTACAAGGGAATGCTTTTAGCCGCAGATTATCTCCCTAAATTCGTACCCCAGATCTTCTGCGCAATCGGGATGATCAAACCGGTCAATGTACTGGTCATCGGAACCGGTGTAGGTGGTCTTCAGGCGGTTGCAACGGCAAAACGTCTAGGCGCAATAGTTCATGCTACAGACATTCGCCCAGATGCAGCTGAGCAGGCCAAAAGTCTCGGAGCAAAAATAGTCGAAAACACGGTTCCCGCCGATATCGCAATTGGACAAGGCGGCTACGCGCAGGCTCTCCCGGAGGATTGGCTGGTCAAGGAGAGAGAGGCTTTGAGAGAGACAATCTCACAGATGGATATCGTTTTCTGCAGCGCTTTAGTGCCAAGTAAAACAGCACCGGTCCTGATCACCGATGAAATGGTGGCTGCTATGAAACCGGGTTCGGTTATTGTGGATATCTCCATTGATCAGGGTGGAAACTGTGAAGCGACTGTCCCCGGAGAAGTAAGCGTAAAACACGGAGTCACCGTGATTGGAATCAAGAACATCCCCGGGATGCTGCCCACAAGCTCCACATGGATGTTTGCACATAATATTTATAATCTGGTCAGCTACTTAACGCATGACGGAAAGATCGAACTGGATCTCAAGGATGAAATCGTAGCTTCGATACTCACTACCCTCAATGGAGAAATTGTTCATGCGGGCGCAAGAGAGGCAATGGGGATTTAGTCTCCGGCTGACATAGCAAAAAAACATACATGAGTAAAATTGTAGGAGGAATAAAATGCATCCTTTGTTGCTTATAGCAATATTTATAGTCAGTGCGTTGGTAGGATACAAGATAATCAGCAGTGTACCCAGTCTTCTCCATACGCCGTTGATGACGGCCATGAACGCACTGGCCGGTATCGCGTTGATCGGTGCGCTGACAAGCACGGCGGCGGCCGTTTACACAGGCAACCAGATACTTGGATATGTTGCGGTTTTTCTGGCAATGGTGAATGTAGCAGGCGGATTTGGACTTAGTGACCGCATGCTGAAAATGTTTAAGAATAAGGGGGAGAGTGCGGAATGAGCGATATCATCTATTATATCCTGAGCGTGCTTCTGACCCTTGGCGTTCTTCTCGGCCTCTCCTATATGAGTCGAGTAAAAACAGCGGTACGCGGGAACATGATCAGTATTCTCTGCACGGCAGGCGCAGTCGTGGTCACCATGTACAAATATGAACTTCTGTCTGCAGCTGGGCTTTGGATCTGCATGATTCTGGGTCTTGTGAGCGGGCTCATTTGGTCCTATCGCATTAAGATGATCCAGATGCCTCAGGTTGTTGCCCTGCTCAATGGCTTTGGCGGTATCGCTGCAGCCCTGATCGCTGTCGTTGCTTTGCTTGACGTCACAGTGCTGAGCTTTTTTAGCTTGGCAACCGGAGCAGTGGCACTATTTATCGGGATGATTACCTTTACGGGGAGTTTGGTTGCTGCAGGAAAGCTGCACAAGGTTCTTCCCCAAAAGCCCGTAATTTGGCCGGGGCATCAAGCGATCACAACGGCTGCGCTGGCTTTGTCCATCATTGCCATGATACTGATCTGTATTCCGTCTTTCCCGCTGATTGTCAGCGTTATTCTTTGCCTGTTCATTAGCGGTTTTTTCGGAATTGCATTTGCCATTCGTGTAGGCGGTGCGGACATGCCGATCACGATTTCCCTGCTGGTCTCTTGCTCGGGTGTGGCAGATGCGATTGCCGGTATGGCTATCAACAATCTGCTCCTGGTCGCTCTTGGCGGCACCGTGGGAGCATCCGGACTACTGCTCACGCAAATCATGTGCAAAGCGATGAATCGCCACCTTTCCGACATTTTGCTTGGGAAAACCTCTGTTGCGCCACCTGTTAAAAGCGCAGGGGGAGCGCAAACTGCTTCGGAGAAAGAAACTGCGACGTCAGAGTCTGTTCTCGAGAGTGTTCTGCAGAATGCAAAAAAGGTGATCATAATTCCCGGATACGGAATGGCCCTTGCCCAGGCGCAGCAGCAGGTTCGGCAGCTGGCGGACAAGCTGGAGCAGAGGGGCTCCCAGGTGGACTATGCA
>JAEZLP010000055.1 GCA_023415235.1 Bacillota bacterium | reverse complement strand
AGGATACCAGTTAAGATGTCAGCCAGGCAAGGTGTCCGGATGTATCCGATACGCTGTCCGGATAATTCCGATAGGCTGTCCGGATGTTTCCGAAATCAGTGTCCGGATGTCGCCGAAATACGCAATCCGCAATGATGAGCAGCGTATTGATTCAAAACTTGATTGTACAAGTTGTTCTATAGTTTTTCCAAATTATAAGCTGTTCTACACATTTAGAGAGTATAAGTTTCCTGGATCAAGCTGGGTAGTAATAGTACTTGATAAAGATGTTTTGTTTTCACCGTCAAATATAACATATTACTGTCAAACTAATGCAGCGGGTGTGTTTCCACGGATTTCAAGTGCAAAAGAGTTATGTACGGCAACGGCTTTTGAAAATATGTTTTGTGATTCTCTTACAACAAAAGAGAATAAGGTGATACAAAGGGCATCCCTGCAAATAAGTGATTACATAACAACCGATCCACAAGCTGAAGTATTAATAAGTGACGCTATTGATAAGAAGTATATAGGTTGTATTTGTTTTCAAAAGCAGCCTGACATTGATGAGTATATTACAAAGTATGGAACAGATTTATTGGAAAAATATGATTATCAAATTGTTCCAGGCTTCTTTGATGCCAGGAAAGACTATATGTTTTGGAAAAAGGAGAGCTAACTATGGCAAAAAGAATTTGCTTCATTTCAACACCATCTGAATATCCAATATACAAAGAGATTGAAGTTGAGTTTGAATACTTTAATGGTTTTGCTGTTTCACAGAAACAAAAATCAATCAGATCAATGCATGAGAGTGTTAATAAAATGGATAAGTCCTTGCAGATACTTGAAGTTTCTACAAAATCAACTAACCCTACTGGTGTTGCATTAAGCGCCTTTAATTTAAAATTCTATGAAATAAACACAGATATGGAGTACCCACTTGAAAATATATTTCAATCTTCAAAAGTTTTTGAAAGAGGAGGGCCTTACAGAGATTTACTCAATGTTCATCCTAAAGATGCCAAAAGAGATGAAAGGCTTAAATCCTCAGGTAATCTAATTCATTTTAATTACAAAGACACAATCTGGGAAAGAGAGCCTAAAACAATGTTTTATGATTGGATTTATATTAGTTCTTTATATAGAAATGAAAGTTTGTCTAAAAAGATACTCGAATTTAATGCATTTACAGATATTGAATTCAATCAAGAAAAATCGATTAACTGTCAGGCAAGGTCAGCAGCAATATTTGTAAGTCTAAGTAAATTGGGAAAATTAGAGGAAGTCTTAAATAATAAAGAGGAGTTAAAAAAGATTTACTCAAAGGGAGGTAACAATAACACTCAAATGTCACTGTTTGACTTAAAATAAACATATTGAAAATGCGCAAAGGCACCCTACGTTCAATTCCGTAGAGCGCCTTGTACTTTTTTTACTTATTCATTTACATCCACCGTCACGCCGGACTTAAACTCGACGGTAAACTTGCCCTCATATATGGCGACCTTCTCAATCAGCCGTCGGATAAGCTGCTCGTCGTATTCGGCGAGGGCGGTAGATTGCTTCTTTAGGAATGTGCTCATATAAACCATGCGCTTTTTGAGTTCAGCTCCGTTGATGTTATCAACCTGCAGCTTTTGCTTTTGATCACGCAGTCGGTGAATCTCATCGCCAACTTTATCATAATTGGCATTGGATGTGGCAAGCTTCAACAGTTCCATTTGCAGTTCCTCAAGCCGCTTATCGATATCCGCTAAGGCCTTGTCGCTTTCACGATTTATGATGGTGGAGATGTTGTCCCGTAGAGTTGTGAGGAAAGAGTCCTTGTCGCAGAGCGTCTGATTAATGGCGGTGACCAGCACTTGCTCAATGGTGCTCTCCAGTATCGTGCGAGCATCGCAGAAAAGGCCAGTGTTTTCCAGTCGACTGACACAGCGCCAGACGATGGACTTTTTGCCTCTGTTGTTCCAATGCACCCTGCGAAAAACCTCACCGCATTTACCGCAGATGATTATCTGAGCAAAGACGTGGTTGCTGCTGAAAGTTCTGGTCTTTCCGTTTGGGCTTGTGTGTACAATACGGCGGCGGATAAGCTCTTCCTGCACCTGCATGAAAACTTCACGCGGGATGATAGCTTCATGGCTATTCTCTACATAATATTGTGGAACGATGCCGTTGTTCTTAACCCGCTTTTTTGTGAGAAAATCTACGGTATATGTTTTCTGTAAAAGGGCGTCGCCGATGTACTTCTCGTTACGCAGGATCTGATTTATGTTACTTGTATGCCAGCGTTCCCTGCCCGCACCGTTAAGGATACCATCCGCTTCCAAACCGCGAGCGATTTTCAGCATACTGGCACCCTCAAGGTATTCTCGGTAAATGCGCTTGATGATTTCAGCTTCCTCGGGTACAACCACCAGGCGCTTATTCTCATCCTTGGTATAACCGAGAAACCGAGCACAGTTGACTTGGATTTCACCTTGCTGATAACGATACTGCAGACCCAGCTTTACGTTTTGGCTCAATGACTGGCTTTCCTGTTGGGCAAGGGATGCCATAATTGTGAGCAGGACTTCGCCCTTGGAATCCATGGTGTTTATATTTTCTTTTTCAAAATAAACGGGAATGTTTTTCTCCTTGAGCTGACGGATATATTTCAAACAGTCCAGTGTGTTTCGGGCAAATCGGCTAATGGACTTTGTAATGATCATATCGATATTACCAGCCATACACTCGTCAATCATGCGGTTAAATTCTTCACGTTTCTTAGTATTGGTACCGGAAATACCGTCGTCCGCAAAAATCCCAGCCAATACCCAGTCGGGATGACCTTGTATGTAGGTGGTATAGTGTTCAATCTGCGTGTCATAACTGGTAGCCTGCTCATCGCTGTCTGTGGAAACACGGCAGTATGCCGCAACCCGGAGTTTGGACTTTTCTTCGTCTGCACCTTTTCGGGATTGCTTCCTTGCAGGAATCACGGTGACACTTTTACTTACTGCCATTCTTGTTCACTTCCGTTTCTATTAAACTGTAGGCGTATTCCGCCTGCGCAAAGGGGTCGTCGAATTCTCCTCTTCCTTCTATTACATGAAAAGCAGTAGGATAGACGACCGTTGTTTCTTCATTTGGTTCATAAATACGACCGAGTTTCTCTGCCCGCCTGATACGCTCCGCTTCGGCGGATGTAAATGTGTTCGGGTCGATTATGGCGGGGTAATAGTCGTCGCCAAGATAACGCACATTACGAAGCATTCTGCCTATGCCCGCGTGGAAGGCTGTGATACCCGCCTTCTTTGCAGCAGTTGCCAGTGAATTGCCGGACAAATAGGAATCAAATAAGGTTTTTATCTGCTTGGCAGCTTCTATATCAATTACGGCTTTTCCGTTTTCAATACGATAGCCAAATGGTGTGTGACTCACTTATCTCACCAGCCTTTCTTTGAATGTAATGCCGCATTTAAACTCGAATCCAATCTCCGACCTGGAATACACAACAACCCGCTCTACAAAGCGTTTGAAAATATCCCCGCCAAAGCCCTTCAGCATCGATGCTTTGGTAGCATATTGCAATAGGGCGCTAACCTCACTTAGGTTCTGAAAGTCATTATTCAAAAATCGAGTTATGGATTCTTTTTGACTGCGTAGGCGTTCTGCCTCTTGCAACAGATCATTGTTGCTCTTATTGTAAACGGCAGGCTCAAGATATTTTTTGGTCATCAGCCCAACCAGTACATTTCGCTGTTCCACATTTTCTTCGAGTTTCTTGTCAATCGCATGAATTCTTTCCAGGGTCTCATCTGAATTCATCCCACGCAGACTGATGAGTAACGGCTTGAGGACGAATTCATGACCGAAAATAAGTTTGTTCATCATGGTAACAAACGCATATTCAAAATCTGACTCTGGCACATATTTCATGGAGCATTTTTTGATGTCTTCGATATGAATGGAGCAGCACCAAGCAATTCTATGCCTGCCGCTTGAATGGATTCTGCGCTTAAATGTACCTCCGCACTGACCGCAGATGATACTACCCGAAAATGGATAGCGGTTTTGATATTTTTTATGTTGCCTTTCTAAGCCTTTTTCCTTGCCACGCTGTTCGATAATATCCTGAGCAGCTTCATAATCTTCATGACTGATAATCGCCTCATGATGGTTTTTGATCAGATACTGATCCTTCTCACCCTTGTTGTTATGCCGATTGAAATGGACATCGGTATAGGTTTTTTGAAAAATGGCATCACCTGTATATTTTTCGTTCCCAATCATTCCACGGATTGTTGTTGCTGTCCAGCGGCCACCTTTCTTAGTGGGTACTTTTCGGTTGTTCAACTCGTCGGCGATTTTATGAGTGCTTTTGCCGGATAGAATTGAAGTAAAAATATAGCGCACAATTTCTGCTTGTTGCTCGTTAACGACCATATCCCCATCTACGTTATCGTAGCCATAGGGCGGATAGGATATCTTATACGTGCCATTTTGAAAGCGGCGCTGTATCGACCACTTATTGTTTTCAGCGATGGAAACCGATTCACTTTCGGCCAGTCCACTTAGGATTGACAGCATGAGTTCGCTTTCCATTGACCCTGTGTTGATGTTCTCTTTCTCGAAATAAATAAAAATCCCGAGGTCAAGCAGTTTTCTAACCAGTTCAAGGCAGTCGGTAGTGTTACGGGCGAATCTGCTGATAGACTTTGTTACAATGAAGTCTATTTTCTTATTTTCACAGTCGGTAATCATCCGAAGCAGCTCTGACCGTTTTTCCTTTTTCGTACCTGTGACACCTTCGTCATAATAAAGCCCAGCGAACTCCCATTCAGGGTTTGCATTGATGTAAGACTCGTAATGCTTTATCTGCGCATCCAGACTAACGAGTTGTTCATCGCTGTCGGTAGATACACGGCAGTAAGCCACAACCCGCAGCTTTGAACGCTCCGTGATATCAGCTTTATTTTCATCGATTTTCGTTACCTTTTTCAAATTCTCACCTCCTTGGTCAGTGTCACATATTACCTCTGAAGCGAAGTAATATCAACGATTTCAGAGCATAATCTCAGCTAATAATGGTGAGAAAGTTTTGCGGTTTAAATCGGTTATCTTGTTGAATTCAGACAAGGAAATAAGTCCACAATTAAGCATGGATTTTAATATTTGCTGCGCTTTCACATAATCCACTTCACGTTGCAACTGCTCCTGTGAAATAGGTTTTTTATCATCCGAAATGTTGCCATGTGGGTAATCAACTCTCTGGGTTTGCATAACAGTCATTTAAATACCTCCGTTTCGGAGGGGAAATAAAAGGTGCCCCTCTACCGTCTACAGACAGGAGAGGGGCGTTTGCGTACCGCCAAAGGCGGCTCATTCGGTTTTGATAAAAGCATCGGCAAAACCCGCCGCTTTGACCTTCTTGAGCATAGCGTCGGCATTCGCCTTAAGTGAATAGGAACCGACTTGAACGCGGTACAGCTTTTTAGATTCTGTCGGAGTGGGAGCAGGAGGTTTCGGCAGTTCAGCTGCGGTAAGCAGTTTTTTAACCTCAGCTCGAAAAGTATCCATCGATTTTCCGTGTCTTGGAAACCAGTGCATGACGTCGCCGTGATTGCTGGCAATGCCAAGTTTATATCCCTCTGAGTGGCAGATGATATCCTTTTCGGTGAGGTTAAACTGCTTGCAAAGATACACGCATAACTCCACGGCTTCTTTGTATATGGCATTTAAATATGAGACATCGGTTAATCCGTCCTCGCAGATTTCAAAGCCTATGTGCGTATCGTTCGCTGCTCCTCCGGCATGCCAACCGCGATGATTCCAGGGTAGAGTTTGGTAAGTGGCGATGCTTCCATTAGCTAGTTTGCCGATAAATCCGTGGACGCAGACCTGTCGTCCGTCAGGCTTGTCCTGATTCCAGTGGTTGTTATATGGGTTTTTTCCAAGCAAACCATCGTCAGGCCCAACATAGCGCTTCAGCCATGGGTTGTTTGCCCCGGTGGAGTGTA
This sequence comes from Bacillota bacterium, assembly GCA_023415235.1. Taxonomy (GTDB): domain Bacteria; phylum Bacillota; class Clostridia; order Peptostreptococcales; family Anaerovoracaceae; genus Anoxybacterium. The sequence continues at coordinate 2,017 of JAEZLP010000055.1, read as the reverse complement.
CCATGATGCCTTTGGGCATTATCGTTTTGCCCACCTTATAGCAGGCATTGTTTGTTAAGATTAGTTTTTTAAGATTCATTTTCTATCATCACCTTTATCATGCAGCTGTGCCAGGATTTCCTTAAGTTTCTGCGGTATCGGCAATCCAAGGTGCCCAGCATTTTCAATCATTGAAATACCTTCGTTTGAGCAGTAGAAAAAGATGACAGCGGTTCTTACTGTGCTTCCATTACCTATAAGATTGGTATCAATGATATGGCCAATGCCGACCATAACAAAAATAAGCACCTTCTTAAAGATGCCCTTAAAACCAATCTCACTGGATAGCGTCCTATCAACAATGGCACACATCACTCCTGTGATATAATCTGCCACAACAAAGGCAACTAGAGCATATAAAAATCCGTCATAGCCACCTAAAAACCAGCCAAGCCATCCCCCAAAAATAGCAAATATAAGCTGTTGTAACTGTTAAACTAAATTGAACAGAAAACAACAAATAAGAATGAACAGTATTTACCACAATCCTCCAAAAAGGCTATGATTGAGCTGGAAATAAAACAGCTTTGCTCATAGCTAAGGAGGAAGAAATGAACGTAGCAGAAGGGTGGAATATGTATTCAGAGATCCAGAGTTTAAAGGACATGCATTTTAATGTAAGCCAGATCTCCAAGCGTCTTGATCTATCCCGGACAACGGTGTACAAATATCTAAATCTAAGTCCCGATGAAATGGAACTGGTTTTAGAAAGTCAAAAGAAACGGACTAAGAAACTTGATAAACATCGGGATTTAATCAGATCATGGTTAACACAATATCCGGATATGACTAGTGCACAGGTACTGGACTGGCTGCAGGAACGAAAAATAGATGGAGGTGTCAGCGAAGGAACAGTCAGAAATTATGTCAATCAGTTAAGAAAGGAGTGTGGAATTCCTAAAATTAAGGATGGCAATTTAGTTATCGTTCCTGAAGAAGCTGAAATTGTTAAGCGCATTTACAGAGAATATCTTGAAGGATCCAGCATGCTGCAGATAGCAAGAGGTCTGGAAGCTGACGGAATTCTGACAGGTGCAGGCAATCACAGATGGCATACCAGCACCATCAATAAGATTTTGAGGAATGAAAAATATATCGGTGATGCGCTGTTGCAGAAAACCTATACAGTAGATTTTTTATCGAAGAAAAGGGTGGCCAATAACGGCATAGTTCCTCAATACTATGTAGAAAACAGCCATGAGCCCATAATCCCGCGTGAAATTTATATGCAGGTTCAGGAAGAGCTTGTCCGCAGAAGATGTGTGCATATAAGTAAGAACGGAAAGAAGAGAAACTACAGCAATAATCATCCCTTATCCCAAATGGTGTTCTGCGGCAAGTGCCATGAAGTATTCCGCAGGGTTCATTGGAATAACCGAGGGAAAAAATCCATTGTTTGGAGATGCGTCAGCAGATTGGAAAACACCGGTTTGTTTTGTACCGCTTCCACTATTAAAGTCTTTAGAAAATATATTAAGAACTACAATAAATGAGAAGTATTTAAAACGAGCCAGACAAAAACAGATCAAGCTAAGAAGGGCAAGCAAACTTCCCAACAAGGTATTTGAATTATCGAATTTAAACAAAGGTTTGGAATGGCAAATTAAACAATTATCCCATCTGACATGGCTTAATGAAGAACAAAACGTTATTCTGCTTGATAAATGCGGGACAGGCAAAACTAGTCTTGCAGTTCATCTTGGAGAAACAGCGATCGGTAATGGACATAAAACTTACTATGCATCCATTGATACTTTTGTATCTATTGTAGAGAACAAAGATATAAACCCAAAAGCAGGAGCAACCTTCTCATATATGCGGGAGTGCGACTTGATTATTATTGATGATGTTTTTTATCTAGAACCAACCAGGTCAGAGTTGCAGGCTTTTTATCGAGCAGTTACTTTTCTTAATGAAACAAGAAGTATCATTTTTATTACCAATCGAGAAATATCTACATGGTTAGATGTAGTGGAAG